>JAZODF010000090.1:0-6004 GCA_045596865.1 Eubacteriales bacterium | reverse complement strand
CTCGTGATGCGGGACGGCAATATCGTCGAAATGGGCAACCACCGCGAGCTTATCGAGCGACGCGGCTTCTACTACGAGCTGTATAACAGCCAATTTGCGCATTGATAGCGCACCCATTAATATATGAAACCGAGCGACGGTTATGGCCTCGCTCGGTTTTTCTTTCGGCGGACGGGGGGTTGCTCGGTTTTCGTATGGGTCGGTTTGCGGTTTTTTAAAAATGATATTGCACTTTTTATTTTTGTGTGTTATTATTAATATGTAAAAGTACCTGCGCGCGAAGCTGCGCGGGGGTACGGCGCAGTACGCGACGCGCAGAAAACCGTGCGTTACGCTAAGAAAAGCAAACGCGGCACACAAAACGGTGAGCGCGGCGCGAAAAACCGCGTTGTGCGGAAGGAGGGCTATTATGGCGAGCAAGCATAACAAGATATACCGTCTGGTTATTGATGAGATTGAGAAGGGGCACACCGAGCGCTCTGCGCTCATTGAGAGGACGGTTGAGCGGCTTTGTAACGATGGGGCCTGCCCTCCCGACCGCTCGCTGCTTCGCGGGGAGGTTGGCGCGGTAATCACCGAGATGGAGGACAAGGGGATCATCACGACCGCGAAGGATTCCTTCCGCCTCAATACCACGCGGCCCGTCGCCCTGCGCGCCGAGAATTGCGAGCGGGAGATCGTTGCCCTGCTCCGCGAGAGGCCGATGAATCGCGCGACGATCCGTGCAAGGATGGTCGACTTCTTCGGCACCGACAAGACGGCGACGCAAAAGGACGATCAAACGCTGTTCAGCCTTATCGGGCAGGTGTTAAAGCGGCTTCAGACCCTCGGGGTCATTACCCTTGACGGGGGGATGTACTCCATCACACCCGAGAAGGCGGCGCGGGTTGACGACATCACCGCGATGCTCGCGCTCAAGGCGGAATTTATCACCCGCCTTCACTCGAAGGGTGGCGAATTTTTCGAGCATTTTATCATTACCCTGCTCTCAAAGCATCTTGCAAAATGCGGCAAGACGGTCACCGAGGCGCGCACCCTCGGCGGTGCGGCGGACGGCGGTATCGACGGAATCATCAAGACGGTCGACACCCTCGGATTCCGTGAGGTGATAATGGTGCAGGCGAAAAACCGCGTGGAGATCACGGTCGAGACGACGGTGCGCGGTTTTTACGGCGCGGTTTGCGCGGCACAGGGCTCGCGCGGGGTATTTGCGACGACCTCGGATTTCCACCCCACTGCCCTCGCCTTCCTCGACAGCATCGACAACTGCGTCGGGGTGAACGGACAGCGGATATTTGAAATGGCAATCGAATGTCAATACGGCACGAAGCGCCGCCACGGTAAATACGTGATAGATACCAAGGTGCTTTAATACATAACGAATTTTTATAGGAGAAAATATGACTATCGAAGGACTTCGTAACAAAATTAAGGAGGAGCTCTCCCACGCGGAGGAGCTGCTTCGGAATATTGATGGGATCGTGTATTCCGCGACCCTCGAGGAGACCGACCGCACGGCGTATATGTTCGGCGTGGTGATGATCGGCACCGAGGGGATGGCAGACGGTGACAAAATTTACCTCTCTCTCGAGGGGGAGATCGACATCAACGACGTGGTGAACGAGGAAAAGCTCGCCGCCGACGCCACCGCATTCCGCGAGAGGATTGAGGGCATTTGTGCCCGCCTTGCCGCGGCGGAGGATAAGGGCGCCGAGATCCTTGCCATAGGTGGGGAGATGGACCGCGAGCTCGACGAGCGGTATCAGGCGGAGCTTGACAGGCTGAACGCGACGACGAAATCCAACCTGCGCGTTGCGCTGACTGCGGCGGGCGTGCTCGTAGCGGTTGCGGCGATCTGCATACTGATCGGGGTGCTGTTCTGATGCTCGTCAATACTGCGATCGAGAGAATGCGCGCGGTGGCGACCGAGGCGGCAGACAGACTGAACGCGCTCGGCTATCTTGCAAGCGTTGAGGTTGATTATATGAACGCGTTTTTGCAGACGGTTGAGTCGGAGAAAAAGGCGAAATTCATCACCGTGTCGGTGGTTATCAGCTCCGCGGAGACGCCGAAGGGGGAGGAATACTGCCTCTCCCTCGGGGCGGAGGTGCGCGGCGGCAAGGTTGACGACGCTCAGCTCGAGAAGGATATTACCGAATACGGGCGGATGGTCGACGATTCGATCGACCGACTTAGGGCGTACGAGTCGCGGGCGGAGGGGGTCAGCGCCCTTGCCGCCGAGGCAAGCAAGGAATACGAGGCCCTCGTCGCAAAGCTGCGCGAGGACGAGAAGAAGCAGCGGATGCTGTCGGCGATAGGACTCACCCTCGCTATCCTGGGTGTGATAATCCTGTTCGTTGTGGCGACGCTGAGCGCGGGTTGATATGGCACTTGATTTTTCCAAATACACGAAGAATACGGGATCCACTTGCGAGAGCTGTGAATTCTACGATTACGATGAATTTACGGGCGAATACTCCTGCACCCTCTCGCTCGACGAGGACGAGATGATCGATTTCCTCGGCGGTAATACCCGCGGATGCAAATATTACAGATACTACGACGAGTACAAGAGCGTCAATAAGCAGATCTGATTTCAAGGAGAATTTATGAACGAAAAAAAGGAGAGGCGGCGCGAGTGGCGCCGCGTGCTCGGCGTTCTGTTTTTCACGGTTTTTAACCCCATAATTGCCCTGCTCATTGCGGCGATAATCATCCTCCTGCCGATAAAGCAGGCGTATGACGCGACCCTCGGTGCCGAGAGTGTGTACGACCACGTTTTCGTCGCGGCGCTCGGGGACAAGTGTGACCGCCTCTACTCGGTGAAGGAGCCGAAGATCGCCGTTGTTGGCGGCTCGTCGGTGGCGTTCGGGCTTGACAGCGCGCATCTGTCGCGCTACACCTCGCGCGAGGTGGTGAATTTCGGCCTTTACGCGACGCTCGGGTCGAAGGTGATGCTCGACCTGTCCGAGGGGGCGATGAACGCGGGGGATATCGTCGTGTTCGCGCCCGAGCCGGATGCCGAGACAATGAGCCTTTATTTCGGGGCAGACGCGGTATGGCAGGCGATTGACGTTGAGCCCGACCTCATAAAAATGGTGGCGAAGGAGAACCGACGCGACCTGTACGACAGCTTCGAGGACTACCGCGCAGAGAAGGCGGAATACCTCGCCGACGGGAAGCCTAACCCGCCCGGGGTGTATAACAGGGCGAGCTTCAACGCACTTGGTGACATTGCCTACCCGCGCCCGTATAATATAATGGCGAAGGGGTATGACTCAAACACGCTCTTCAGCTTCGACACGGGGATCATTTCCCGTGATTTCCTCGATTATTTCAACGCCTATGCGACCCGCCTTGGCGAGCGGGGTGTGACGGTGTATTTCTCCTTCTGCCCCGTGAACGAGTTCGCGCTGGCGGAGGGGGTTGACGAGGTGACCCTTGCCGAGTTTCAGCAGTTCCTCGAGGACAATCTCGTCTGTCCCGTTATATCCGACATTGACGATTATATAATGGATTGGGGATATTTCTACGATACGAACATGCACCTAAACGACGCGGGCGTCAGGGCGCGCACCAACCTGCTTATCGAGGATATCCGCCGTGCGGAGGGTGTCCGCGGGCCGCTGGTGCTCGAGTACCCCGAGGCACCGGGCAAGGAGTCGGGCAACGAGTTCGTCGAGGGGGACAACACCTACTTCGATTATTTCGTTTACCGTGATTCGCTGCTCGGTGACGGGCTGGAGATCGTTGGCGTGACCGAGCTTGCGCGAGCGAATACCGACGCGGTCATCACCCTTCCCTACCATAACGGCGAGAAGATGATAATCTCCATCGAGGCGGACGTCCTCGGCGAGATTCCGAACCTCGTCGGCGTGCGGTTTGGCGAGAATATCAGCTCGATCGCCGACGGTGTTTTCCGCGGGTGTGAGAGCCTGACCGACGTTTACCTCGAGTTCGGGCCGAACGATTGCGCCGTGTCTATCCCCGAGAGGACGGAGGGCGGCAATCCCGACGGATTCCTCGTCGACGCGCCGAACGAGATACGCATCCACGCGACGAAAAAGGAGGAGTTTAACAATCATTACACCTGGGGCGATTATTACGACCACTTCGTGGATGATTGACGGTAATATTTAGGGGCGCACCGCCGACGCGGTGCGCCCTTCTTCGTTGATTTGGCGCGGGGGGGTACTGCGGAGCTGAGGCGGCAGGCGAGATGTGAAAAACGGGCGCCGTTCCCTACGATTCGGGCGGTGATTCCGCTCGGTGGAGCGAGGGCTACGTTGTGAACATTTCCCATATCGGTGGGGGGATTTTTGGGCAAAACGCGGAGGATTTTCAGGATTTTTTAAAAATTTTTCGTTTTTCGCATCTGAGAAAACACGAGCATTTGCGAGAAAACGGGAGAAAACGCGAGCTTTCAAATTCTAAATCGATTTGGGCGAAAAAAGTTTTCAAAAAAGCATTGACAAATATAGGCACTTGTGTTATAATTAACGGGCTTGAAAAAAAGAATGCGTACCCGAGGTATGCAAATCAAAAATGGAGGAATACAGAAATGTCCACTTACATGGCTAACGCACAGACCATCGAGCGCAGATGGTTCGTTATTGACGCTGCCGGTCAGCCTCTCGGCAAGACCGCAGTTAAGGCCGCTAACATTCTTCGCGGCAAGCACAGACCTGAATTCACCCCTCACGCCGATTGCGGTGAGTTCGTAATCATCATCAACGCTTCCAAGGCGGTTCTCACCGGTAAGAAGCTTGAGCAGAAGTATTACCGTCACCACTCCGGTTACATCGGCGGCCTCAAGGAGGTTCAGTACAAGACCCTCATGGCTACTCGCCCCGAGATGGCTATGGAGCTTGCTGTTAAGGGAATGCTTCCCCACAACTCCCTCGGCGCTAAGGCGTTCACCCGCCTTCACGTTTATGCCGGCGAAAATCACGAGCAGGCTGCACAGAAGCCCATCGTACTTGACTGATAAGGGAGGATAAGAAGAATGTATACTAGTGCAAAACCCTATTTCTACGGCACGGGCAGAAGAAAGAAGTCCGTTGCAAGAGTTCGTCTCTATCCCGGTACCGGTGCAATCACCATCAACGGCAGAGATATTGATGATTACTTTGGCCTTGAGACCCTCAAGCTCATCGTAAATCAGCCCTTCGGTGTTACCGAGACCCTCGGTAAGTTCGATATCGTCGCTAACGTTAAGGGCGGCGGCTTCTCCGGTCAGGCCGGCGCAATCCGCCACGGCGTTGCTCGCGCACTTCTCACCGCTGACGAGAACTACAAGCCCCTCCTCAAGAAGGCAGGCTTCCTCACTCGTGACCCCAGAATGAAGGAGAGAAAGAAGTACGGTCTCAAGGCCGCACGTCGTGCTCCTCAGTTCTCGAAGAGATAAAAAAACATTGTGCCTTCGCACAATTTCAAAACCCGCCTTTCGAGGTGGGTTTTGTTTTTTATCTCTCGAGAACAATGAATTGCCCTTGCGGGCATGAATTGGCTGACGCCATGAATTGCACAACAGTGCATGAATTGCCTGCGGCATTAGAGAAACAGGGCAATTCAATTCATGAAATCATAGATTTCAAATCATGAAGCTGTAGGCTTCAATTCATGACGGCTTGCCGTCAATTCATTTTCTTTCGCCGTCATATTTACTTTTTGCCGTTTTTATGGTAGAATACAACTAATAGATAAACTTGAATTTGACGAGGGTGTGAATGATGAAAACATTATTCATGATTGGCGGCACGATGGGAGTGGGCAAAACAACTGTGTGCCAACAGCTAAAACGAGATTTACAGAATAGCGTATTTCTTGACGGAGATTGGTGTTGGGATGCAAGTCCGTTCCAAGTAAACGATGAAACAAAAGCAATGGTGACGAATAATATTTGTTACTTACTCAATAATTTTCTGAAATGTTCTGCATACGATAATATTATTTTTTGTTGGGTGATGCATGAGCAGAGTATTATCGATTCCATACTTGAAAA
>JAZODF010000089.1:0-19457 GCA_045596865.1 Eubacteriales bacterium | reverse complement strand
CCTGTCGCAAAAACGCCACTTTTCGACCATATTCGCGCCCCCTCTACCGAAAAATCCGCACACCCACCGCCCAACCCGTTGACAAAATCGGGATTTGGTGCTACAATATATAATTGAAATATTATGCGCGTATGACGCCCGCGTGATGTGCACGTCCGCGCAAAAACAAGAACGAAGGATTATTTATGTCAAAGTACAGAAGCGAAATTGAAAGAAGGCGTACCTTCGCCATCATATCCCACCCCGACGCGGGTAAAACCACCTTAACCGAGAAATTCCTCCTCTACGGCGGTGCGATCCAGTCTGCGGGCTCGGTAAAGGGCAAGCAGTCGGACAAGCACGCCGTCTCCGACTGGATGGACCTCGAAAAGCAGAGGGGTATCTCCATCACCTCCTCGGTATTGCAGTTTGAGTATGACGGCTATTGCATCAACCTCCTTGACACCCCGGGTCACCAGGACTTCTCGGAGGACACCTACCGTACCCTCATGGCGGCGGACAGCGCCGTAATGGTCATCGACGCCGCAAAGGGTATCGAGACGTGAACGTCAAAGCTGTTCAAGGTCTGCGCGATGCGTAACATCCCCATCTTCACCTTCATCAACAAGATGGACCGCGAGGCAAAGGACCCCTTCGAGCTCCTTGGCGAGCTTGAAAACGAGTTCGGCATCGGCACCTATCCTATGAACTGGCCGATCGGCTGCGGACAGCGCTTCAAGGGCGTGTTCGACCGCGACAAGCGGCAGATCCTCTCCTTCGACGACGCCCACCGCGGCAGGGAGCTCATCCACGGTATTGAGTGCGACATCACCGACGTCGATAAGCTTGACGAGCTCATTGGCGAGAACCTGCGTACCGAGCTCGTCGAGCAGGTGGAACTTCTCGACGTTGCGAGCTTCGAGTTTGACCTCGACGCGGTCCGCGCGGGCAAGCTCTCGCCCGTGTTCTTCGGCTCGGCGCTCAACAACTTCGGTATTGAGCCCTTCCTCGAGCACTTCCTCAGAATGACGACCTCCCCCCTTCCTCGCGTTGCCGAGGGCAAACAGATCGACCCCTTCGACGATAACTTCACCGCCTTCGTGTTCAAAATTCAGGCGAATATGAACAAGGCGCACCGCGACCGTATCGCCTTTATGCGCATCTGCTCGGGCAAGTTCGAGCGCGGCAAGGATTACTACCACGTGCAGGGCAACAAGGCGTTCCGGCTCTCCCAGCCACAGCAGATGATGGCTTCCGACCGCGAGGTCATCGAGGAGGCGTACGCGGGTGATATTATCGGCGTGTTCGACCCCGGTATTTTCTCGATCGGCGACACTATCTGTGAGAAGGGAATGAAGCTCCGCTTCGCTGGTATCCCCACCTTTGCGCCCGAGCATTTCGCAATGGTCGAGCAGGTCGATTCAATGAAGCGTAAGCAGTTCGCAAAGGGCATGAACCAGATCGCGCAAGAGGGTGCGATTCAGATATTCTTCGAGCCCAACTCGGGTCTTGAGCGCGTCATCGTCGGCGTTGTCGGCGTCCTTCAGTTCGAGGTGCTCGAAAACCGCCTGAAGAACGAGTACGGATGCGACCTCCGTCGGACTAACCTCCACTATCAGCAGATCCGCTGGATAGAGAACGAGGACCTCGACCCGAAGACCCTGAAGCTCTCCCACGATACCAAATGGGTGCAGGACTTCCGTGGCAAGAACCTCCTCATCTTCACCTCCGAGTGGGCGATCCGCTGGGTGATGGAGGATAACCCCGACCTCCGCCTCGCCGAGTTCTCGAATAACGATTAACGGGCATCCCGCGCACGGTCACGAGCATAGCGTGCGATAAATACGCACCGACAAAAGGAGATAAATATGAAACGGGAAACAACGAACAACTTTGAGCGTAGCCTGCCCGACGGATACGAGCAGGTCCTCCACCTGAGTGCGAAGGACGTGAAGGTCGGTATTCTTATGAATCTCGGCGCGCTTGCCGTCACCGCGCTCGCCTACCTTATCTTGATTTTGCCTACCTCTGCACTCCTGCTCCCGCGCCTGAGCGCGGCGGACAACGACGTCGCACTTGACTTCGTCTACGGTATTTTGATCGGTGCCGTCGCGTTTTTGCCCTTCGTCGTGCTGCACGAGCTTATCCACGGCTGGGCGTATAAGAAAAAAACGGGGGAGAAGCTCACCTTCGGCATCAGCTGGAGCTGTGCGTATTGCGGTGTGCCGAACATCTACACCTACCGCGCGACCGCGCTCTATTCGCTCCTTGCACCGATGACTCTTATCAGCGCGTTTACCCTCCTTGGTGGCCTTGTATGCGCGACCGTCAGCCTTTGTCTGCCCGCCGTCTCTTCGGCACAGGGGGTGCTTGTCCTGCTCGTCGGCGCGTTTATCTCGGTCTTTGCCTGCCATCTCGGCGGCTGTGTCGGTGACGGGTATATGGCGCTCCTGTTTGCCTTCAAATTACGCGATCCGCGCACGCTCATGCGCGATACGGGACCTGAGCAGTTTGCCTATATCCCCACGGATGCGAGCGAGGGCGATTGACACGGCGTAACGTACGGCACCGATCGCCGCGCGACAACAAGTAATATGACGCCGACCCGCCGCGCGACAACAAGTAATATGCCGCCGACCCGCCGCGCGACCCGATCCCGACGGGTGTGATTGACCCAACGTCCGACCCGAAACACCCCGATAATTTAACACGGGGTGGCACTTGTTGTGAAAGCGGCGGCAAATGAATATTACCTCGCTCCGCGACGAAACCCTTATAAAACGCAAACAAAACTTTACATAGTGAGTATATTATGAGAATGAGAAAGAAAAAGCACGGTGAGGAAAGACTCCTCGCCTGCCATGAATACGTCTACACCCACGAGGGCGCGCCCCTCACCGACCCCGCCGCACAAGTGTTCGCAAGCGCGGGTGCCCCCGTCTATCTTGAAATCGGTGCGGGAAAGGGCGGCTTTGCCGTCGGAATGGTAAAGGCGCATCCCGATGCCCGCTACTTCGCAATGGAGCGGGTCAGCGACTGCGTTGTCCTCGGTGCCGAATCTGCGAAGGAGGAGGGGGTCGCCGACCGTCTGCGCTTCATCGTCGATACCGCCGACAACCTTATGCTCGTCTTCGGGCGAGGCACGGTGGACAACCTCTACCTTAATTTCTCCGACCCCTGGTCGAAGAAGGGGTATGCCAAGCGCCGCCTCACCCACCGTCGCTATCTGGCCGTCTATATGGCGCTTCTGAAGGACGGCGGCACCCTCCGCTTCAAGACGGATAACGTCGCCCTCTTTGACTTCACCCTCGAGGAGCTCGAGGCGGTCGGTCTTGTACCCCATATCGTCACCCGTGACCTCCACGCGTCCGAGTGGATGGTGGGCAACGTCGTCACCGAATACGAGGCTAACTTCTCCTCGCAGGGGGTGAAGATCAACATGCTCGAGGTGAGAAAGCCCGCGGGCTTCACCCTCGAAATCCCCGATGACCTCGTAAACGGCCGAAAAATCTATCCCCGCGGCTCCGCATCCTCCGCGGACTAACCATCCGTAGATAGCGATATCCGCGAACCACTGATCATTTCAACGTCCATTAGTTCCTCATTCAGTCATACCTTCATTCATCATCCCCATATCCCCGACCCTGTGTCGCGTTTTTGCGTTTTTTGCATGTTTTATCGGGGTGAACGACGGTGAGAAGGACAGCGAAGACTGTAAACAAAACTATACATTCCATGAAAGGAGCACGGCATCGAGCCGAATTGATCAATGACAAGCAACCTTGATGAAAAGGGCATCCACGACGGTCACCGTGCAAGGATGCGTGACAAGCTGATCAACCACGGTCAGCGAATCTTCGACACCTACGAGCTCCTTGAAATGCTCCTATACCACGTTATACCCTACCGTGATACCAATCCCGTGGCGAAGCGTCTGCTCGCCAAATTCGGCTCGCTCGAGGGCGTGTTTTCTGCCACCCGCGAGGAGCTCCTCACCGTCAACGGTATCGGTGAGCGCGCCGCCGACCTTATCCTCACCGCGGGCGCAATGCTCCACGAGGGCGAGATTTCCGCCCTCACCCACGAGGACGAGGTGTTCGACAACTACGATCGCACGGGCGAGCATATTCTCGGCTACTTCAACTCGCACGAGGGGCTGACCGTGTCTGCAATGCTGCTCGACGGCGGGATGCGACTTGTCGGTCGGGTCAACTTCTTTGACGTCGATTTCGGCTCTGCCGCCATCCGCTCGAAGCGGTTTATCGACGAGGCTCTCCGCTCGGGCGCCATGGTGGTTATCCTCGCACACAAGCGACCTCACTCCGCGCTCTTTCCAATGCAATCCGACCGCGCGACCTCGCACTTGCTCGCCACCGACCTCTCCGCGGTCGGCATCAGGATAGTCGAGCACTACGTCATCAGCGAGACCGAGTACGTCGGAATAACCGAAAAGTACGCCCTCCGTCTTGCAAACGATATGCCCGAGCTGGTGCGCTTCCTTAATTCGAGAGAGGAGGCACGAAAATGATCCGAAGAATAGACCACGGCGCCACCCTCCCGACGACCCCGTCGAATGCGCCCGTATGTAACGCCGACTCTCGCACTGTTGACTACCTTACCGGACTTCTCTCCTTTGCGCTTCGCCGCGGGGCGGGGGATGCCGCGCGTGAGCTCGTCGACCGCTACGGCACGCTTGACCGCATCGTCGCGACCTCCGTCTCCGAGCTCGCGGGCCTTCCTTATATGACCGAAAACGCCGCCATCCTTTTGCACCTTGGTGCGGCGCTGTCCTCCCGTCGCGTTACCGACAGGCTGAAATTCGGATCCGTACCGACCGAGGAGGAGCTATACAATTACCTCATCGCGCTTTACGTCGGCACCCCTGCCGAGGTTGTCCACATCCTCCTCTTTGACGAGGGTGGTGAGCTCATCGCCTGCGAAAACATGGGCGAGGGTACGGTAAACGGCTCGGACATCTATCCGCGCCGCCTGCTCGAGCACGCCGTGAAGCACCGCGCAACCTCCGCGATCCTCGTGCATAACCACCCCCGCGCGAGCTGCTCCTCCTCGGCCGAGGACGTTGCCGCGACCAAAATTCTCGCGGGTGTTTTCCGCTCCGCGGGCGTGACCCTCCGTGCACATTACGTCGTCGCGGGTCGCTCGATCGCCTCGGTGCCCTTTACGGATTGACCTGCCACAACCCGTCACCGATTGCCTTGTCGCCTCGGTGCCATTTGCGGATTGACTCCCCTTGCTTCATTCACCCGTGGATCTACCGCCGCGCTACGGCGACGCGCGGTCCGCTCTCGTATTCCTCTGACCCGTCTTTTGCTCCACCCCCTTTCATGATTAATAAGGAGAAATAAATGAAATTTCTGACCGATCACTTTCTTGGCACGATGGTGAATTTCGCCGTTGTGCTCGTGCTTGGACTGCTTGGCTCGCTCGTGAAGCGTGGCGTGCCGAAGCGCATCTCCGAAGCAATAATGTCCGCCGTCGGCATCTGCGTCGTCTATATCGGTATCGACGGCATCCTCGAGTCGGCACCGCCCGTCACCTCCGACTGCTTGCTCCCTGCGGGTCTTTTCAAGGTGCTGGTAATGATCCTCTCGATGGCGGTCGGCACGCTTATCGGTGAGCTTATCGACATCGATAAATGGATAAACCGCCTCGGCTCGACGATTGAGCATCGCTTCGCAAAAATAGGGAAGGGCGACAGCTTCGCAAACGGCTTCGTTGCCTGCTCACTGTTATTTTGCGTCGGTGCAATGACGGTAAACGGCGCTATCGCGGATGCACAGGGCGACCCCTCGCTCCTCCTTGCAAAGAGCGTCATCGACGGCATTTCGGTGTTCATTATGGCGGGCACGATGGGAATCGGCTGTGCCTTCTCCGCCTTTTTCGTCCTCGCGTATCAAGGAGCGATCACCCTCGCGGCATTCGCCCTCGTTGAGGTGCTCTCCGCGGCAACCCTCACCTATATGTCGGTCACGGGCTCGCTTATCATCGTCCTGCTCGGCACGAACGTCATCGGCATAACCAAGGTCAAAACCGCGAATATGATCCCCGCAATGTTCCTGCCCATCCTCTTTGAGTGGCTCCTTCACCTCGTTTTCGGCTGATTGTTTTCACCCCTCGGAGAAAAGACGGACCCCACCCGCACATCGCGGAAATGTTCTGACATAACACAATAAGTGCCACCCCGTGTTAAATTATCTCGATTTTTCCACGCGTTTCGCGTGGGTTCAAAAAGTAAACAATTATTTGCATTAATACATAAAGGTAACGAAAATGTCAAGAAAAACGATCAAAAACGGCGACTTCGTCGGCGAGCGCGCCCTCTTTGCGACCTTGTGCGCCGATATATCCGCCTGTACCTTCCACGACGGCGAATCCCCCCTGAAGGAGAGTCGCGACCTGAATATCGACGGCTGTAAATTCGAGTGGAAATACCCCCTCTGGTACTGCAAGGACGTCCGCGTCCGTGACACCTACCTTGCCCCCACCGCCCGCTCCGGCATCTGGTACACCGATAATATCGAAATGACCGACTGCGTCATCGACGCGCCGAAAACCTTCCGTCGCGGTAAGGGCATCCGCCTCTCTCGGGTGTCGATTCTTAACGCGCAGGAAACCCTCTGGAATTGCTCCGACGTACTGCTTGATAATGTGTCCGCCCGCGGTGACTATCTCGGTATGGGATGCGCCTCGGTCTCGGCCGACGGCCTTCGCCTCTCGGGCAACTACGCCTTCGACGGCGGCCGTGATATTATTGTGAAAAACTCCGTCCTCTACTCCAAGGACGCCTTCTGGAACTGTGAGAACGTGACGGTCATCGACTCGGTCATCGTCGGCGAATACCTCGGCTGGAATTCGAAGAACGTCCGCTTCGTCAACTGCGACATCGAATCGAATCAGGGCCTCTGCTATATGGACGGCGTGACGATGGAGAATTGCCGTCTAGTCAATACCGACCTTGCCTTTGAATACTCGAGTGTCGACGCGGATATCCGCTCGCATATCGACTCGGTGAAAAACCCCACCTCGGGCAGGATCGTTGCCGACTCCATTGGTGAGGTCATCCACGAGCAGGACCGCGTCGATACCTCGAAAACCAAGATAGAAGCGAGGAATAAGTAATGAAGGATGAAAGAAAAGAGGGCAGGGAAATGCGTGAATCCGAAAAGAATAGCCCCGCCTACGATTTTGACAGACTGACCGACCGCCGCGGCACCTACTCCTACAAGTGGGACGTCGCCGAGGGTGAATTGCCGATGTGGGTCGCGGATATGGACTTCGTCACCGCACCCGCGGTCCTCGACTCGATCCTAAAACGCGCCGAGCACGGTATCTTCGGTTACAGCGCCACCCCCGACGAGTATTTCGAGGCGGTTTCCGCCTTCTTCGGGCGGCGTCACGGCTTTGCCCCGCCGACCGAGTGGATGGTCTATTCAAACGGCATCGTTGCCGCGATAGGCTCGGTTATCCGCCGCCTGACCCACCCCGGTGAAAACGTGCTCATCCAGGCACCCGTCTACAACATTTTCTACAACTCCATTCTCAATAACGGGCGTAACGTGATCTCCTCCGACCTTCTTTACGACGGGGAAAAATACACCGTCGATTATACCGACCTCGAGGCGAAGCTTGCCCTCCCGCAAACCTCCCTGATGATCCTTTGCAACCCGCACAACCCCGTCGGACTGCTCTGGTCGCGCGAGGAACTTTGCCGCATTGGCGAGCTGTGTAAAAGGCACGGCGTCGTCGTCCTTTCGGACGAGATTCACTGCGATTTTGTGACACAGGGTTGGACTTACACCCCGTTTTGCTCCATCCCCGAGCTGCGTGAAATCTCGGTTTCTTGCGTCTCCCCGTCGAAGAGCTTCAATCTCGCGGGTCTGCAATCGGCAACCGTCATCATCCCCGACCCGAAAATGCGACACAGGGTCTGGCGTGGCATCAATACCGAGGAGCTTGGAGAGCCGAACGCCTTCGCAATGTGCGCGGGTATCGCGGCGTACCGCGACTCGGACGGCTGGCTCGACGGACTCGTTGACTACATTTTTGAAAATCGCGCCCTTGCGCAGGAATATATCGCGGAAAATATCCCCGCGCTCTGTGCCGTGCGCGGCGAGGCGACCTACCTCCTTTGGATCGACGTGTCGGCCGTGTGCGAGGACTCGGTCGCCTTTACCGAGCGCCTGCGTGAGCTCACGGGCCTCTACCTCTCGGAGGGTAGGGAATACGGCGAGTGCGGCAGGACCTTCGTCCGCATGAACCTCGCTACCCAGCGCACCCGCGTGCTCGACGGGCTTGACCGCCTGCGCCGCGGTGTGGAGATGATCCTCGCGGAAAGGAAATAACGCGACGGTCGACCGAAATGCCGCCTGACACCGTTTGAAATGTTAAATTGAAATATCAAAAACCGCGCAAAAGCGACCCTACCCACGGGTCGTTTTTGTATTTTTGTGGGGAGGAAAAATGATGTATATTGTAGGGACCGGCGTCCTCGACGGTCCGAGGCCAATTGAGGTTACAATCGGTTGCCGTCACGGTTGCGTATATGGCTCGGTTGCCGATAATTATGCCTCGTTTTTTGCCGTGCTCTCCTCGGACCGTCGAGGACGCCGGTCCCTACAAAACGGGTGATCGCGGCTGCCGAAAAACGCCCGCAAGAAAAATTTTTTTGTGAATTTTTGGAGAAATTTGACAAAATTTGTGATGAGTTAATTTCGGGCAGAACGGCTTTTTATGTTAAATCGACACAAAAAAGTTTGTCGAAATTTTTTTGGAATTTTTTTCAAAAAGGTATTGACATTTGATTTTTTTGTGCTAAAATATTATAATGCAATATAATCGCATATAAAAGGGGATTTTTTGCGCTTTTTTCAGGACGCCACCGTTAAAACGCACAAAATCTACATACTTCGTTTGTGAAAAATCGCCAATTTGCTCACGCGAGCGTAATAAAGGCAAATTCACCGACGGGAAAACAAGCAATGCTTCAGTGCGACTTGTAAAAATTCAGGAATGGAGTGTTTCTATTTATGAAGTTAAAACCCCAAACGCTTGGCAGTAACGTGAGGATGAGCTTCTCGAAGATTGAGGCCGCAACCGAAATGCCCAATCTTATCGAGGTGCAGAAGGACTCTTACGAATGGTTCCTTCGTGAAGGTCTTGACGAGGTTCTCCGCGACGTCTCGCCGATAGTTGATTTCACCGGAAATCTGTCTATCGAATTTACCGATTACACCCTTGATCCCAATCCGAGATATTCGGTAGAGGAGTGCAAGGACCGCTCGGTCACCTACGACGCACATATGAAGGTGGGCGTCCGTCTTCTCAACAAGCAGACGGGCGAGATCAAAACCGCCCAGATCTTCCTCGGCGACTTCCCCCTCATGACCGAAAACGGCACCTTCGTCATCAACGGTGCGGAGCGCGTTATCGTATCTCAGCTCGTACGCTCTCCCGGTATGTACTACGCCGACGCCGTTGACAAGTCGGGCAAGCACAATTATTCCGCGACCGTTATTCCTTACAGAGGCGCGTGGCTCGAGTATGAGACCGATGCCGCAGGCGTCTTCTACGTTAAGATAGATAAAAACCGTAAGCTCCCCGTCACCGTCCTCATCCGTGCGCTTCTTCCCGCAGGACAGGATTCGGATGACGACCTTCTCGCTATGTTCGGCGATGAGGAGCTTCTGCGCATCACCATGGCGAAGGATGAGTGCAGAAAGTTCGCCGAGGAGAACGGTACCTCTCTGCGTGACGAGGCCCTCAAGGAGATCTACAAGAAGATCCGTCCCGGTGAGCCGCCCCTCGTTGAATCCGCCGAGATTCTCGTAAACAACCTCTTCTTCGACCCCAAGAGATACGATCTCGGCGCGGTCGGCAGATATAAATATAACCGCAAGGCCGCTCTTGCATCCCGTATCATCGGCTTCACCCTTGCATCCACGGTCGTCAACCCCCTGACCGGCGAGATCGTCGCCGAGGAGGGCGAGAAGATCACCCGCGAGCTTGCCGAGGCCATCGAGAACAGCCTCGTCAACGAGGTCTCCGTCGCTATCGACACGGGCAGAGTGGTTAAGGTGTTCGGCAACGATACCGTTCGCCCTGAGCTCGTGCTCGGCTACGATCTCTCCGACTGTGGCGTTAAGGTGGGAGAGAAGGTTCGCTTCTCCGTCCTTAAGGAGATCCTCGCCGCCGCTGACGAGGAGGGACATACCGGCGACGCAAGAGTCTATTTCATCAAAAAGCAGGCTAAGGAAAGAGCGGCTGAGCTCTCTCCCAAGCATATCACCAAGGACGATATCTTCGCATCGATCAACTACATGATCGCACTTGCACACGGTGTCGGAACCACCGACGATATCGACCACCTCGGCAACAGACGCCTTCGCTGCGTCGGCGAGCTGCTCCAGAACCAGCTCCGCATCGGTATGTCGAGAATGGATAAGAACATCAAGGAGAGAATGTCGACCCACGACAGTGACGACCTTCGCCCCGAGGCACTCATCAACACCCGTCCGGTTGCGACGGCGATCCGTGAGTTCTTCGGCTCCTCCCCCCTCTCGCAGTTCATGGACCAGAACAACCCCCTTGCCGAGCTGACCCACAAGCGCCGTCTTTCCGCGCTCGGTCCCGGCGGTCTGTCGCGTGACAGGGCTTCGTTCGAGGTTCGTGACGTTCACTACACCCACTACGGCAGAATCTGTCCCGTCGAGACCCCCGAGGGACCGAACATCGGTCTTATCTCCTACCTCGCATCCTATGCGAAGATCAGCGAGTACGGCTTCCTCAAGGCGCCCTACCGCGTGGTTGACAAGACCACCGGCCGCGTAACCGACGAGGTTCTCTACCTCACCGCGAACGAGGAGGACAACAACGTAGTAGCAAAGGCGAACGAGATGCTCGACGAGAACGGCTACTTCGTCAACAAGAAGGTTATCGCAAGATATAAGACCGAGTTCATCGAGGTTTCGCCCACCGAGGTCGACCTCATGGACGCATGCCCCCAGATGGCAGTATCGGTTGCCGCGGGCTGTATCCCCTTCCTCGAGAACGACGATAACACCCGTGCACTCATGGGCTCGAACATGCAGAAGCAGGCCGTTCCGCTTATGGTTACCGACTCCCCCATCGTTGCAACGGGTATGGAGTACAAGGCCGCCGTCGATTCCGGCGCGGTCGTCGTTGCACGCGAGGGCGGTATCGTTGAATACGCCGCAGGCTCCGAGATCGTTATCCTTAACGCCGAGGGCCGCAAGGACACCTATTACCTCATTAAGTTCAAGCGCTCCAACCAGGGCACTTGTGTAAACCAGCGCCCCATCGTCAAGGAGGGCCAGAGAGTAGAGAAGGGACAGGTTATCGCCGACGGTCCCGCTACCTCCAACGGTGAGATCTCGCTCGGTAAGAACGCGCTCATCGGCTTCATGACCTGGGAGGGCTACAACTACGAGGACGCGGTTCTCCTTAACGAGAAGCTCGTCCGTGAGGATATGTATACCTCTATCCACATTGAGAAGTTCACGAAGGAGGCCCGCGATACCAAGCTCGGTGCGCAGGAGATCACCCGTGAGGTTCCTAACGTGTCCGAGGAGGCACTCAAGAACCTTGACGCCGACGGTATCATCCGTATCGGTACCGAGGTGCGCCCCGGCGACATCCTCGTCGGTATGGTTACGCCCAAGGGCGAGACCGAGCTCACCCCCGAGGAGCGACTTCTTCGCGCAATCTTCGGTGAGAAGGCAAGAGAGGTCAAGGACTCCTCGCTCAAAATGCGCCACGGCGAATACGGTGTCGTCGTTGACGTTAAGATCTATGACCGTTCCAACTCGGATGAGCTCGCCCCCGGCGTAAACAAGGTCGTTCACGTCTACGTTGCTCAGAAGAGAAAGATCTCCGTAGGAGATAAGATGGCGGGCCGCCACGGTAACAAGGGTGTCGTTTCGAGGATTCTTCCCCCCGAGGATATGCCCTTCCTTGCCGACGGTACTCCTCTCGATATCGTGCTTAACCCTCTGGGCGTTCCCTCCCGTATGAACATCGGTCAGGTGCTCGAGGTACACCTCGGTATCGCGTGCAGAAGGCTCGGCATCAAGATCATGACCCCCGTATTCGACGGTGCAAAGGAGACCGACATTCTCGAGCTCCTTCGCGAGGCAAATTATACACGTGACATCCGCCCGGACGAGTCCGTCCGCGGTAAGGCGGTGTTCATGGAGGTCGTCCGCGAGGACGGCAAGATGGACCTTCAGCGCGTTGATCAGTCCATCGTTGACGACGATGAGAAGCTTCGTAGCCTTATGAAGACCGAGAGCCTTAAGGTTATCGACGGTAAGGTTACCCTCTACGACGGACGTACCGGTGATCCCTTCGACAACCCGGTTACCGTCGGCGTGATGTACTATCTCAAGCTGCACCACCTCGTTGACGATAAGATCCACGCAAGATCCATCGGCTCCTACTCTCTCGTTACTCAGCAGCCCCTCGGCGGTAAGGCGCAGTTCGGCGGTCAGAGATTCGGAGAGATGGAGGTATGGGCTCTTGAGGCGTACGGCGCCGCCTACACTCTTCAGGAGATCCTCACCGTTAAGTCGGACGATATCGTCGGTCGTACCAAGACCTACGAGGCTATCGTCAAGGGTCAGAATATTCCCACACCCGGTGTTCCCGAATCGTTCAAGGTTATGGTTAAGGAGCTTCAGGCTCTCTGCCTTGACGTCCGCGTGCTCGACGCCGAGGGCAAGGATATCGATATATCCGGTCTGTACGACGATGATACTACTCCTCGCTACAACAGCATTGAGGAAGTAGAGCGCGCCGCAGATAAGCCCGAAACCGAGGAGGCAGATGCCGACGAGGACGTCGATGCCGAGGATTACGAGGACGTTGACTACGACGACGAGTATTCCGATGAGGACTACGAGGACGTCGATTACGACGACGCTGACGATTACGGCGACGAGGATTAATTTTTAGAGAAGGGAAGGATGACTCCCACGGAGTCACATAAATAAATGGAAAGAAATACGTTTGATTCGATAAAGATTGGTCTTGCCTCTCCCGAGATGATCCGTTCCTGGTCTCACGGCGAGGTCACCAAGGCCGAAACCATCAATTACCGTACTCTTAAAGCCGAGGCGGACGGTCTTTTCTGCGAAAAGATCTTTGGCCCGACGAAGGACTGGGAGTGCCATTGCGGTAAGTACAAGAGAGTACGCTTCAAGGGCAAGGTCTGCGAGAAGTGCGGAGTTGAGGTAACCACCAAGAAGGTGCGCAGAGAGCGTATGGGCCACATCGAGCTCGCGACTCCCGTATCCCACATCTGGTATTTCAAGGCGCTGCCCTCGAGAATCGGTCTGATGCTCGACATCACCCCGAGACTTCTTGAGCGCGTGCTCTACTTCGGCAGATATATCGTCATCGATCCCGGCTCGACCCCGCTTGAGCCGAAGTCGCTGATGACCGACGCAGAGTACAAGAGCGCACGCGAGATGTACGGCGACGAGTTCAAGGCAGGCATGGGTGCCGAGGCGGTAAGAGAGATCCTCGCCGCCATCGACCTTGACGAGCTTGCCACCGACCTTCGCAAGAAGCTCGCCGAGTCCTCGGGACAGAAGAAGGCGAAGATCATCAAGAGACTCGAGGTCGTCGAGGCGTTCAGAAAGTCGGGCAACCGTCCCGAGTGGATGATCCTTGAGGCGCTCCCCGTTCTCCCCGCCGACATCCGCCCCATGGTACAGCTCGACGGCGGCCGCTTCGCCGCATCCGATATTAACGAGCTTTACCGCCGCGTTATTAACAGAAACAACCGTCTCAAGGGCTTCATCAAGATGGGCGCCCCCGAGATCATCATCCGTAACGAGAAGCGTATGCTTCAGGAATTCGTCGACGCCCTTATCGATAACGGTAAGAAGGGTAAGGCGGTCACCGGTGCATCCAACCGCCCGCTCAAGTCCCTCTCCGAGATCCTTCGCGGTAAGCAGGGACGCTTCCGTCAGAACCTGCTTGGTAAGCGCGTTGACTACTCCGGCCGTTCGGTTATCGTCGTCGGACCTCAGCTGAAGATCTATCAGTGCGGTCTGCCGAAGGAAATGGCACTCGAGCTGTTCAAGCCCTTCGTTATGAAGCGCCTCATCGAAACCCAGAAGGCAAGCTCCATCAAGGACGCGAAGAAGAAGGCCGACCGCGCAATCGCGCCCGAGGTCTGGGACGCACTCGAGTACGTTATCAAGGAGCATCCCGTTCTCCTTAACCGTGCACCCACACTTCACCGCCTGTCCATTCAGGCGTTCGAGCCCGTCCTCGTTGAGGGTAGGGCAATCAAACTTCACCCCCTCGTATGTCCCGCGTTCAACGCCGACTTCGACGGTGACCAGATGCCCGTTCACGTTCCCCTCTCCGCAGAGGCACAGGCGGAGGCAAGATTCCTTATGCTCTCTGCGAATAACCTCTTGAAGCCCGTTTCGGGTAAGGCGGTTACCGTTCCCTCGCAGGACATGGTCCTCGGCTCCTACTACCTCACCATCGACCACCCCGGCGAGAAGGGTGAGGGCAAGATCTTCCGCGATTTCAACGAGGTTGAAATGGCGTATGAGAACAAGGAGATTGGTATCCACGCCGCAATCAAGGTCCGCGTGACCAAGGTTATCGACGGCGTTGAGAGAAGCGCGATCATCCCCGCGACCTACGGTCGACTTATCTTCAACCAGCGTGTTCCCCAGGACCTCGGCTACGTTGACAGAAGCGTTGATCCCTTCTCGCTCGAAATCAATTTCGCCACCACCTCCAAGAAGCTCAAGGAGATCGTTGACCGTACCATCAGACTCCACGGCTTTGCCGAGGCTGCCGCCGTCCTTGATAACATCAAGGAAATGGGCTACAAGTATTCCACCAGATCCTCTCTTTCCATCTCGGTCTACGATATGACCATCCCCCCGCAGAAGAAGGAGCTCCTTGCCAAGGCATCCGCCGAGGTCGACGAGATCACCGAGCGCTTCGCATGGGGCGAGCTTTCCGAGGAGGAGAGATACAAGTCGGTTATCGCCGTCTGGGACAGAACCACCGACGAAGTTACCAACGCACTTATTAAGAACCTTGATACCTACAACTCGCTCAACATGATCGCTACCTCGGGTGCGCGTGGCTCGACCAAGCAGATGCGTCAGCTCGCAGGTATGCGTGGTCTTATGTTCGCAACGAGCGGTAAAACCATCGAGATTCCCATCAAGTCTAACTTCCGTGAGGGTCTTACCATGCTCGAGTACTTCATGGGTGCTAAGGGCTCGCGTAAGTCGCTGTCGGATACCGCACTCCGTACCGCTGACTCGGGTTATCTGACCCGTCGTCTTGTCGACGTTTCTCAGGACATCATCGTCCGTGAGGAGGACTGCGGCGCTACCTCGGGTATCGTCGTCTCCGACATTATCTCCGGCTCGGTCGCGGTTGAGAAGCTGTATGACCGTCTCGTCGGCAGATACACCGTCGACGATATCGTAAACGAGGAGACCGGCGAGCTTATCGTTCCCGCAAACACCATGATCTCCGAGGAGAAGGCGGCAGAGATCGTTGCCGCAGGTATCACCCAGGTTGAGGTCCGTACCATTCTTCGCTGCCTTGCAAAGCGCGGCGTATGCGTACATTGCTACGGTGCCGACCTTGCACACGGTACCCCCGTTGCCATCGGTGAGGCCGTCGGCGTTATCGCCGCACAGTCTATCGGTGAGCCCGGTACCCAGCTGACGATGAGAACCTTCCACACCGGTGGTGTCGCGGGCTCGGATATTACTCAGGGTCTGCCGAGGGTCGAGGAACTCTTCGAGGCGAGAAAGCCGAAGAAGACCGCCATCGTTACCGAGGTCACCGGTACCGCACGTATCGAGTCGGATAAGAAGCTCACCAAGGTCCACGTAAAGAGCGCCGAGACCGGCGAGGATACCGTTTACGAGATCCCGTTTGGTATGCGCCTCTCCATCGAGGACGGTCAGCAGCTCAAGAGGGGTCAGGCTCTCACCGAGGGCTTCCTTAACCCCGCCGACGTCCTTCGTATGAGCGGTATTGACGCCGTTTACGATTACATCATCCGCGAGGTACAGAAGGTGTACCGCGGTGAGGACGTTGAAATCAACGATAAGCACGTCGAGTGTATCACTCGCCAGATGACCAGAAAGATCGAGATCGAGAAATCGGGTGACACCGACCTTCTCGTCGGTACCAAGGTCGATATCCTCGAGTTCCGTGAGGAAAACGAGAAGATTCAGGCAAGAATCGACGCGGGCGAGATCGACCTCCGCCTTGCTGAGGGTGCACCCCTGCTCCTCGGTATCACGAAGGCCGCCCTCATGACCGAGTCCTTCCTTTCCGCCGCCTCCTTCCAGGAGACCACCAAGGTCCTCACCGAGTCCGCAATCAAGGGCAAGCGTGATAACCTCCTCGGCCTCAAGGAGAACGTCATCATCGGTAAGCTCATCCCCGCAGGTACGGGCATCGGCGCGTATCGCGAGGTGAATATCGAGGCCCTCGACGTTAAGGAGGAGCCCGTTGCCACCGTCTACACCGACGACACCGAGGGCGAGGCCGTCTAAGGCACACCCACGGCGGGTAACGACCCTATAAAACCAAATAAAAATCAAGGACGCTGCAATGCGTGTTATCCTTAACGGAGAACACGCGGGTGAATTGCAACCTCGCGGTTGCGTGAATTGAAAGACAAGCTTTCATGAATTGCCTGCGGCATGAATTGTGCCATGCGGCACATTGGTTGCAATTCAATTCATGGAGTGAAGCGAGAATTCATGGCGAAGCCAATTCATGATGCGTCAGCATCAATTCATTCACAGAAAACAGAAAGAGCAAGAGTAAAAGGAGAAATTTCCTTCTATTCTTGCTCTTGTTTTTTCGTGAAGCCTATGCTCCCTGAATAATTATCCTTACCTGAGCGTTACCATTGAGAACAGGTAATAAAGGATGGTCATTATGATTGAAAGGATGAACCAAAGGGGTAAAACGTCCTTGTTTCTCACCGCGCGGATGATGAGGAAGATAGTTATCGCGGGCGCGGCGATATAGATAATAAGGAGGTTAAAGCTCATTCCGAGGAGGAATACGATAACGAATCCGACCGAAAGAAGGACGTAAATTATCAGCTGGGCGGGGATGGCAAGTATCGCGCAAATGATCCTGAACAGCCAGACGAACGGTGCCGCAAGCGCGGATACGTCGGGGTCCTCCTGCAACCACTCGGTCGCCATTTTTATGAGGCTGAATTCATAATATTCGGGATAGGTCGAGAATACGAAATCCTCGATCGCCGCGACCAGCGTGTTCGTCACACCCGACAGCGCGAGCACAACGAGCAGCAGCATCGCCACCGTGCACACGATCTCCACCGCGCTCACCCTGAACTCACCGCCGGAGGACGCGCTGCGCGTGGTGCGCTCCCTCTCGGGGCGCGCCTTTTCGGGGCGGGGTGCTCTCGTGCTACGCTTTTTCGTGGGGCGCGATTCCTCCGCGCCGCTCATTCCGTCGAGCGGCTCGTCGTCCGTCTTTTTCGACGGCTTTTCTTCCGCCTTTTTGGTCAGGTCGATATACGTCTTAGGCTTCGTGCGGACGAACGCCGCCATGTCCTCGGTCGATTCGAGGGCGGCGCGACTGTCGGTAAACTCGGCGGTAAACGGCCGTATTACGTTGTTAAGCTGTGCCTCGGGCAGCCTCTTGGTCGCAAGGGTGCCCGTGTTCTGATCGTAGTCGAGCCTGCATCTGTCCCCGTCCTTGAGGAAGTCCACCGTGGATACGAAGTCGGTGCTTATCACCGTTTCTCCGTGTCTTATTGATACGGACGCGCTCGCGCGCGGAACGGGAAGCACGACCGACAGGCTCTTGCCGTCCGCACCCTCGCAAACCATGGTGGCAGGGCCGCCGAGGCTGAATTTCACCTGCGTTCCGTGCGCAACACCGTCACGGAAATTGCCGAGGGTAACGCCGTCCTTCGTCCTCATTACGCCGACGCCGTTCAGCTTGCCGTCGGTGAACTGTCCGAGCAGGGTGACACCCGATTTAGATACGTCAATGCCGAATCCGTCCTTCTTCTCGCGCGAGCTCTCGTCCATCAGACAGCCGAGCCTGCCGTCAAAATCAAATTCGCCCAGCCTCATCCTGGAGAAAATCCCCTCGGGCAGGACACCCTCCGCCATCGCACGCGAGGATTCGATCTTCTTCGTGCCGTCCGAGGTGTTTATACCGAGCCGAAGCTCGCTCCCGTCAAAGAGCAGGCACCGCCCGTGCAGGCATCCGTTGTTGTAGTAGTCGATCCTCGCGCGCTTGCCACTCTCGGCGAGGAAATATCCGTTCGGATCACCGGAGTTGTAGATGGAGAAGTGGCCGTATTCTATCCCGCGCTCGTTCACCCCGGTGCGTAGCACCGCACCGTGGCGGTAATTCCTCTCGGCACAGCCAACCTCGCGGTAGCCCTGCCGCCTGTTTACAAGCAGGTACACGCCGTGCGCGCTACCGTCCCAGTCGAACTTCTCCGCGAGGATAAACCCGTCCTCGTTGTAAACAACACCGGGACCGACGGGGGTGACGTCCTCGTATCCGTTTTTCACGCTCACTCTCGCGTGACCTATGTATTTGTACCCGTTTTTGAGGGGTATCTCCCTGATTTTCAGGCTTTTCATTTGCCCTCCCGATCTCGTATTGAATTATCTAAACCGAATCCTTCATTGACGTCCTGCGTTGAACTTTCTTAATGAAATCTCGTATTTAAATATGCCCGAGCGCCGAAAACGCCCGCCTCACGCCTATTGTATCACAAATCCCCGCCCATTGCAACCGAAAACCGAAAAGAGAAAAGAAAAACGCAACTCAAACATTGATTTGTTCATATCCCTGTGGTAAAATATAGGTAGTAGGATGGTTTCATTAAGTATGAGGAAAAATATGTTAAAATACAAATTTTATAAAAATCTATTTCAATCATTATCAGTACTTGGAGGAATATCAATAGTATACATACCATGCATATTCGGATATATTGAAAGCTTTAAATATGAAGGTGATTTGGGATGGATACTGTTAGTTGCTCCATTAAGTTTATATATTTTATACTTCTTAATAGGCTTTTATTGGATTTTCCAAAGGGTATCTATTGATGAAGGTGGAATTAAAATATATTTTATGAATAGAGTTATTAAACACCTTAAATGGGAAGAAATAGATATTATTGAAGAAGCAAATATAATGAAAAATCCGGCAATAAGAATCAAAGCATTTAATGGTACCGAAATTCATTTAGACAAAAGGAAAAAATTATTAAAGCAATTGAAGCCTATTCTCAAAAGAAAATAATAAAATATTAATAATCATAAGCAACAATTGACTTGTTTACTAAATTAGAAATTGGCGGAAATACAATAAAAGAAAGGAGATATAAAAATGGGATTTAAAAGAAATATAACTATAACATTGGC
>JAZODF010000088.1:0-27219 GCA_045596865.1 Eubacteriales bacterium | reverse complement strand
GCGATTTCTGCTCTAAATCAAGCGAGCCCCAAAAGTTGCTTCGCACTAAGAATTCAGCATTTACAGCTATTTTATGCTTGAATGCCTTGATTTTGCTGCATTCCTAATGACTCAGCTCCTTTTTGCTTTGGTTAATCCTTCCTTCGCGAGCCGAGGAGGGTGCGGAAGGAATTGAGGATAGCGAGGACGGCGACGCCGACGTCTGCAAAGACAGCCATCCACATTCCCGAGATGCCGACCGACACGAGGGCGAGGACGGCGAGCTTCACCGCGAGGGCGAAGACGATGTTCTGTCGGGCGATGCGCTCGGTCTTTCTGGCAATTTTGATAGCGGTCGGGAGGCGGGTGAGGTTATCCGACATTATGACGGCGTCCGCCGCCTCGATGGCGCTGTCGGTGCCGAGGGTGCCCATTGCGACGCCGACGTCGGCGCGGGCAAGACAGGGCGCGTCGTTGATGCCGTCGCCAACGTAGACGACGGGGGCGCGATGCTCGGCGGTGAGGCGCTCGAGGCGGTCGAGCTTCCCTTCGGGAAGCAGCTCGGCATAGGCGGCGTCGAGGCCAAGCTCGGTCGCGACGGCCTCCGCGCTCTCGCGGCGGTCACCCGAGATCATTACGACCCGCTCAACACCGAGCGAGCGGAGGGCGGCGATAGCCTCGCGTGCCTCCGGCTTCACGGTATCGCGGAAGGATACCGAGCCTGCAAATTTGCCGTCGACGGCAACGAGGACGCCTTCGGCGGAGGGGTGGTCTATTCCGAGCTCGTCAAGGAGGCGGGCGTTTCCGACCGCGACGGTATGCGTGCCGACGGTGGCGGTGACACCCCTGCCCGACAGCTCGGAGAGGTCCTTAGCGGGTAGGATTTCGGGTGCGGAGGATTTGAGTGCCTCGGCAACCGGGTGATTCGAATGATATTCGGCGGAGGCGGCGAGGGTCAAAAGCTCGCCCTCTGGGAGGGTTTGAGAATTGACGCTTGCCACGGTGAGCCTGCCCTCGGTGAGGGTGCCCGTTTTATCAAAGGCGACGACGCCCGCGCGGGAGAGGGGGGAGAAGATGCTACCGCCCTTATAGAGGATGCCGCGAGATGCCGCACCGCCGATGCCGCCGAAGAATGCCATCGGCACCGAGATGACGAGGGCGCAGGGGCAGGAAACGACGAGGAAGGACAGCGCGCGGTAGATGGCGTCGGCGGGGGTAAGCCAGCCGAAGACAGACGGGATAATTCCCATCAGGACGGCGAGGCCGAAGACGATGGGGGTGTAGACGCGGGAGAAGCGGGTGATGAACGCCTCGGTGCGGCTCTTTCGCTCGGAGGCGGATTCGACGAGCTCGAGTATGCGTGCGGCGGCGGAGCTGTCCGCGGAGCGGACGGTGACGCACTTGATAACGCCGCCAAGGACAACGCCGCCCGAGAGGACGGTATCGCCGACGTTTACGGCGACGGGGACGGATTCACCCGTTAATGCAGAGTTGTCGACGTCGCACGCGCCCTCCGTGACGGTGGCGTCGATGGGGATACGCTCGCCCGAGCGGACGATGACGGTTGTGCCGACCTCGACGTCCTCGGCATCCTCCTCGCTCTCGGTCCCGTCGTCCAAGAGGACGGTGGCGGTGTCGGGGCGAATCTGCATAAGGCTACGGATAGAGGTGCGGGAGCGGCGGACGGCGAGGTGCTGAAAATACTCGCCGACGAGGTAGAAGAGCATGACGGCGACGCCCTCCTCGCTCTCACCGATGATCATTGCGCCGATTGCGGCGGCGGACATCAGAAACCGCTCGTCAAGCAGGTCACCGCGGATGATGCCGCGGATGGCGCCGATAAACACCTCCGCCCCCGAGAGGACGAGCGCGGTAATATACATACCAAGCGCGACGCCCGTAAATCCAAGATGCTCGAGAAGCAAAGCAGGCAGGAATATGGCGAGCCCGACGATGATTCGCAGGGGCTCGTTTTTAATTATCTTCTTAAGTTTTTTGTTAAGCTTCATTTACGTTATTCGCGGGCGTAACGCCCGCATATCCCTACTAAATTGGGTGATAATTTTTATGGGTTATTCGATTTCGATTCCGTCCTCGAAGCCGTCGGCGCATGCCTGCAGGCGGGGGAGGAGCTCATCGCGGGAAAGGTCGGATTCGACGGTCAATTTCTCGGTCAAAAAGTTGATTTTTGCGCTGTCGACGCCGTCGAGCTTTTCCATAAGGCCCGCGAGCTTCGCGGCACAGTTGGGGCAATCAAGTCCGGTGATGGTGAATTTTGCTTTCATAAGTATATCTCCTATGTATTATTAATTATCGTAAGTTATTTTGAGGCAGTTCTCTACCCTTCTTTGCCTATCAAGGCTCCTTGATATGCTCGAGCGCCTTCTCGATTATGTCGCGGACGTGCTCGTCGGCGAGCTCGTAAAAGACGTTTTTGCCCGATTTGCGGTAGCGGACGAGGTCGGCGGCGCGAAGCTGCTTTAGCTGATGGGATACGGCGGATTTCGTCATACCAAGCACGGCGGCAATATCGCACACGCACATCGGCTCACGGTCGATGGCAAAGAGGATGCCCATACGCGTGCTGTCACCGAGAATCTTGAAAAAGTCGGACAGATCGTAGAGCGTTGTCGTGTCGGGCATTGCCTCGCGGGTGCGGTTGACGGCGGTGGCGTGCACCTCCTCACATTCGCAGGCGGGGACGTTGTTATCAATATTCTTCATTTTTCCTCCATAACGGTTGAACGGTTGTTCAACCGTTTATTACATTATATACCCTTCACGCGTATTTGTCAAGGGGATTTCGCTATTTTTTCGGTTTGGCCTTCGAGGGATAATTCAGGGGGATAATAATCGAGAAAAATTGCGAGAAATGAGCACAATTGTTTACACGGATTTCTCGGTTTTCCAAAAAGGGAGGCGTCAAAAGCAATCAGAAGGCCGCTCGAGAAGAAAGAAAAAAACCGCCCACGGGGCGGTTTTGTAGGTTTGGCAGGTGTGATTAACGGTTACCGTTTCGCGGTAGGTAACGGTGTTTTCGTTCAGGCGAGGTATTAAGCGGTTTCGGGCAGGAGATGCTTTGCGGTGAGGAATTCGATCACCGCCTCGATAGGTACCGAGAAGGAGTAGCGCGTGCCCGTTTCGGTATTCTCGCCGTAGGCGTAGTTGATGCCGACGAGCTCACCGTCCGAGTTAAAGAGTCCGCCGCCCGACGAGCCGTGGTCGACGAAGCAGGTATGGGCGAGGACGGCGATATCGAGGTCATCCTTGCCAATATCCTCGGTTTCGAGTGTCTTGCCGTAGGTGACCGCGTTTATCAGTCCCTCGGGCGTGCCGATGGCAAAGACGACCTCACCCTTCCCTGCATTTTCTGCCGCGAGGGGGACGGGGGTCAGCTCCTTTATCCCCGCGCTCTTATAGAAGCGGAGGACGCCGAGGTCAAGCTCGGCAGAGAATGCGATGATAATTGCCGAATGCTCATCACCGTAGGCGTCGAGGATGCGGTAGGAGTCGGCGGTCGAGCCCGTGTCATCCACGAGGACGTGGTAATTCGTTAAGAGGTAGTAGTATTTCTCGCTCTCGAGGAAGATGATGCCGCTTCCCTGCGAGGATGCGACGCCCGAGAAGCTGACGAAGCGGGAGATGATGCGGACGGCGGAGCGCTGGGCGTTCATTACCGCATCGGTGAGCTCGGAGAGGTTGACCGTGGATTTGCCCGCGTCGACACCGTTATTCAGGAGGTCGCCGATCGAGACCGAGATACAGGACGTCAAGGAGCAGACGACGGCAACGAGGATGACGAGGGCAATAAGACGTTTCATTTCTTTTCCTTTCCGAAGATTAGCTTGCAGAACTGTTTAACCTTGCCGTTGAAGAGATATTGCACCCAGCGGAATGGGTAGGCAAACGGCAGGAGGATGGGGCATTTACGCACCGCGCGGTAAAGGCCGCACATAGTGCGATACGGGGGGAACGCAAGGCGGATTACGTAGCCGAGCTTACCACGCCGTTGGACGTTGTAGTCGACGCGGTTTTTGGTCGAGCCGTAGGCACCGCCCGTGATGATAAAGTGCTCCATTTCAAGGAGGGCGTCGGTGGGTGCGCCGTCCTTAATATACCTCGGGTCGGGGGTGAAGGGATATTCGCCCCCCGCATACCAGAAGTAAACGAGGTGCAGGAGCATGTGGTAGAAATCGGCGAGGCCACGCGCACGGAGGGCGGCGTCAAGGGCGGCGGTGTCGAGGGTATCGCCGCGCTCGCGGAGGTAGAGATAGACGTCGAAGAGCGAGCGTGCGCCGCAGCCGCCCATGACGTAATGCTTATGAATATGGCCGACGTTGAAGGTGAGGAAATCCTCGGGGCGCATATAGTACCAATAGGGGTTATCCTCGCGCGCGACCCATTTATCAAAGCCGTCGGTGTCGCCCGAGAAGAGCGAGCGGTGCGCCTCAACGTGGAGGTAGGGGGGCTTGTCGAAGGTATCGTGGACCTCGCCCTCCTCGATCTCGAGGCGGTAGCCACGCGCGGTGAGCAGCGCGGTAACGCGAGGGAGGTCGGCCTCCTCGAAGAGGAAGTCCATATCCGCCATGGTGCGGTGCTCGGGCCGTGCCCAAAGCTCCTTAAAGAGGAAGCCCTTCATCGGGAGAAATTTGATTTTCTCCGAGGTAAAGAGGGCGGTCAGGGCGGCAAACTCGCGGGTCTGGATCATATTCTGGGCGAAGCCCATGGAGCGCGCCGCCTCCCATTTTTCGATAAGGGCGGTATTGCCCTCGGCACGGACGGCGGGCTCGACGACGTACCATACACTGCTCGCGAGCGAGTGCTTCTTCGCGACGTGGTAGACCGTCTCAAAATCGGTGCCCGCGGGCAGGGGCGGCATCTCACCGCCGTAGCGAAGGACGGGCAATACCCTGCCGATATAGCGCATGGCGAGGGTGAATTTTGTGAAATCCTGCATTTATTATTTCCTTCTAACCTACATTTATGTAGGTTAATTTTCGTTGTGACGTGCGCGGTGCACGGATATGTTTATCCCGCTTAATCGGCCTGCGGTACGCGCGGCGGGAGGTTATTTTCCCGCTTAATCAGCCTGCGGTACGCGCGGCGGGAGGTTATTTATCCCGTTTAATCGGCCTGCGGTACGCGCGGCGGGAAGTTATTTATCCCGCTTGATGAGCTTATGGTAGGCGCGCCCCGCGAGGCGGCGGAGTGCGTGGAGCACGTGGCGGACGGGATAGATGAAATTCCAAAAGGCGACGTAGGCGCGATACGGGCGCTCGGTGACCGAGTGGCTCCTTCCCTTCCTGTTAAAGCGGACGAGCACGCCGATGACCCACTCCTTCGGTATATGCTCCATCTGAAAGGTGTTGTCGCCGCGGATGAGGTATTCGTCCTCGCGCACGCGGATGACGCGGTGGAGAACGTATTTGCCCGACGGGTAGCGGTAGAGCGCGACGTCAAAGCGGCGAAGGTCGCCCTTCGGCACCTCGATAACGACGACGTCCCTGCCCGTTTTGAGCAGCGGGCGCATCGACGGGCCGCGGGTGGTCGAGGCGCAGGAGCCGTGGGTGGCAAGCTCCTCGGCGATAGTGGTTGAGGCTATCATCAGGCAAGGATGCCCGCGGAGGCGAGCTTATTCACGAAGGCGTCGATGTCGCGAAGGGCGATCTCCTCGCTGACGTCGTACTCGGCGCGCATTGCGGCAAGGAGGGTCTCGCGGGTCTGCTCGCTCTCAAGCAGGCTCCAAAGGAAGGCACCCGTGCCGTTCATTCTGATTATCGCGTTGGTTTCAGCCGCCTCGCTACCCACGGCAACGGCGATATACGCGCCGCCGACAGGCTCGAGGACGAATCCGTTCTTTATTTTCATTTTACACCTCACGGTTCGTTGTTTTCTATTATTTTAACATACTTTCGCGCGTAATGCAAGTGGGCGCGCAAATTATTTACGCCGCGTTCACGGGCAACGAGGCTATACGCCCGAAATTTTGCGTTTCCCGCGCGCTTCGACGGGATTTTCGGCGGGGGTGTGCTATACTCTGCCCTTGGTGCGGTACGGTTTTTGCCGTGGCGCATATTATATGGATGACGGAAAACGGAGGGAGATATATGAGAATTATTCGGGCAAGAGAGGGCGAGAGCATTTACGCGATTGCGGCGGAATGCGGCATTGCGCCCCAGCTGTTAAAGGAGATTGCGGGGGTCGACGGGCGGACGGTCAACGAGGGGCGGGAGATCGGGGCGTACACTCCGTCGCGCTCCTACGTCGTGCGAACGGGTGACAGCCTCTATTCAATATGCGAGCGGTTCGGTGTCAGGGAGCGGGAGGTCGTGCGGCTGAACCCCGAGCTGGCGGACGGGCGGCTTTATCGCGGGCAGTACCTCGCCCTCGGATTATGCGAGGGGAAGGTCGGCGCGCTGGCGGTGAACGGATATATGTACCGCGGGTGCACGGGGGCAAGGTTGCGGGCGGTGCTACCCTATCTCAACACGCTGACGGTGGCGGCGGCGCGGGCAACGGGCAAGGATATACGGATCGACGGCGGGATGGTCGAGGCGGCGCGTATCGCGCGGAGTGCGGGGGTGAGCCCCTATTTGCGGATATACCTTGACGGTGGGACGGATAGCGCCGCGGAGCTGGCGATCGGGTGCGTGATGATGGCGCGGACACACGGGTTTGACGGGGTCGTGCTCGGCGGACTTTCCCGCCTTGGACGGGCGGCGTGCGAGCTGACGGTGGAGGCGCGGCGGCGGACGATGGAGGATGGGCTGACCCTCGGGGTTGAGGGCGAGCTCAGCGGTGAGGGTGAGTACACCGAGTATGCGGACTTTTGCATACTGACCTACGACAAGCTACATCTCGACAGAATACCGAGCCTCGCGGACGGGGAGCGGGCGGCGCTCGAGCGGCATGCGGAAAAATACGAGATCCTCGGGGCTATGATAGATCTGCCCGCGTTTGCAATATCCCGTGGCGGGTACGTATCGCGCGAGCGGGCGATAGCCGTCGGTGACAGGCGTGGCGGCAAATTCGAGCACGCGGACGGCGGCGGGTATATGCGGGTTTCGAGGGGGCGCGAGAGCCTGCTATGCGAGAATACGGAGAACGTCGAGGCGCGCATCAGGATGGCGGCAGAGTACGGCATGCTCGGGGTATCCTTCGACGTTTCGCGGCTGCCCTTTTCCGAGGTTTATATGACGGGGGCGATGGCGAGCACGCCGTGTAATTTCGTGCGGTGCGAGCCAACCCTTGACTGTCGGGGAGAACAGAGAAAATAAGAAAACGGTATCGCCCATCTGCGCTATGGCAGATGGGCGATACCTTGCGTTTATAAGGATTTTGCGATTATAGATCAGGATATGTATGCGCGGATGCGCAGAGGTATGCCGAGGGATGCGGCAAGGGTCTTGCACTCCTCGATCTCCTCACGGGAAAGGAACTCGTCAACGAGGGTGAATACCGTATTTTGCACACATTTGTTTACATTTACGGCAAAGCGCAAAATGGCGGGAAATGCCGATAAATGATACACGGGGTGGCATATATCGTCATATTTTGACGGATTCGGGGCGTTGAGGCTGATCGACACGGTGTCGAAGGCGCCGCGGTATTTTTCCGACGTGTCGCACCCGAAATAAAGGTCGGACAAGCCGTTTGTGTTAATGCGGATTTTAAGGCTCGGTGCCACTTCCCTTACCCGACGGGCGACCGCCACGCAATCGTCGAGGCGAATGGATGGCTCGCCGTATCCGCAGAAAACGAGCTCGCTATATTTTGTGAGGTCGCGGGATAGGACGGAGGCAACCGCCTCGTCGACGGTGGGCTCGCGCTCGAGCCAGAGGCTGTCGGAGCCGTATGCACCCTCGCCGTTACGGCGGATGCAGAAATTGCAGTTGTTGTTGCACCTATTGGTCATATTGACGTAGAGCGCGCCGTCAACCTCGTAGGTTATCGTCATTGAGCGTGTCACAGGCCGAATACCCTCCTTGCGTTATTTTCGGTGAGGGCGGCGGCCTCCTCCTCGGTAATCCCGAGGACGGACGCGAGGGTCGCGTTGGTATAGACGAGGTTGCCCGAGTGGTTGAGGGTGCCCCGCTTCGGATGCGGTGCGAGGTAGGGGCAATCGGTTTCGATGAGGATGCGGTCGCGGGGGACGGATGCGGCGACCTCACGCGGCTTTTTGGCGTTGGTGAAGGTCAGCGTGCCCGAGAAGGAGATATAATACCCCCGCTCGACGAGCTCGCGCGCCATCTCGACGCTGCCCGAAAAGCTATGGAGAATGCCCGTCACGCGCGGAAATTTGCGGATGACGTCCATCACGTCACCGTGGGCGTCGCGGTCGTGGATGACGACGGGGAGCGAGAGCCGCTCTGCCAGCTCCATTTGTGCGACGAAGTAGCGCATCTGCCGCTCCTTATCGGTGTCGGGATAGTGGTAATCAAGCCCTATCTCACCGAGGGCTACGGCACGGCAGTCGGGGTCGAGGAGCATTGCCTCAACCTCGGCAAGCTCGCGGTCCATATCCGAGAGGAAACGGGTGTCCGAGGGGTGGATGCCGAGGGCGGTAAACATATTTTCATGCTTTTTCGCCTGCTCCACCGCGGCGCGGCAGGTGTCGGGAGAGGTGCCGACGTTAACGACGGCAACGAGGGATTCAGACAGAAGAGCGTCGATAAGGTCATCGACGCTCCCGTTATCCTCGGCAAACCTCTCATCGTAGTAATGAGCGTGTGTGTCGAAGTATTTCATTAGTGGATTCTGTCTCCGTTTTTCGCGGTGGGGTCGAGGAATACGACCTTTACGTCCTCCTCGCCGGATGCGAGGATCATGCCGAAGCTGTCAACTCCGCAGAGCTTGGCGGGCTTCAGGTTAGTGACGAGGGCGACCTTCTTGCCGACGAGCTGATCGGGGGTGTAGAATTTCGCGATGCCCGACACGACCTGTCGCTTCTCGTAGCCGAGGTCAACCTGCAGCTTTAAGAGCTTCTTTGCCTTCGGGATGGGCTCGCAGGCGATGATCTCAGCCACGCGGAGCTCAACCGCGGCGAAGGCGTCGATGCCGATCTCTGCCTCGTGCTCGGGCTCCTCGACGGGCTTATTTGCCTCGATGGCGGCAAGTCTTTTTGCCTCCATTTCCTCGAGGAACTTCTTCTCATCGATTCTTGCGAAGAGGGTGAATGCCTCGCCGAGCGGCTTCTCTGCCTCAAGACCACCGAAGGTGGTAATGCTTGCAAGGTCGGTCTTATCCGTGCCGAGCTGAGAGAAGATATTAGCCGCGGTGGTGGGGATATAGGGCAGGAGCAGGACGGCGGCAATGCGGATCACCTCAAGGAGGTTATAGATAACGGTTGCGAGCCTGCCGCGCGTTTCCTCGCTCTTCGCGAGGACCCAAGGCATGGTTTCATCAATATACTTATTCGCGCGTCTGAGCATTGCGAAGATGCTCTCGAGCGAGTCGGCGACGTGGTATGCGCCCATCTCGGCAATGGAGTTGGCGATGCCCGCGCGGACGGCGGCGTAAAGCTCGTCATCGATGGGCTCACGCACGTCGGGGGTGGGGACGGTGCCGCCAAAATACTTCTTCGTCATTGCGTGTGTGCGGCTGACGAGGTTGCCGAGGTTGTTGGCGAGGTCGTTGTTGTAGCGTGCAATAACGCTCTCGTAGGTTACGGATCCGTCGGTGGCGTAGGGCATCTCGGACAGGGCGTAGTATCTGACCGCGTCGACGCCGAAAATCTCGGCGAGCTCGTCCGCGTAGACGACGTTGCCCTTGGATTTCGACATCTTATCGTTGCCGAAGTTGAACCAGGGGTGGCCGAATACCTTCTTCGGCAGGGGCAGATCGAGCGCCATCAGGAAGATGGGCCAATAGATGGTGTGGAAGCGGAGGATGTCCTTGCCGATGATGTGGACGTCGGCGGGCCAATAGTGGCGGAACTTCTCGCTCTGCTCCTCGTAGGACTTGTCGGGATCGTAGCCGATAGCGGTGATATAGTTAGTGAGCGCGTCGAGCCAGACGTAGACGACGTGCTTGTCATCGAAGTCAACGGGGATGCCCCACTTGAAGGAGGTGCGGGAGACGCAGAGGTCCTGCAGGCCTGCCTTAAGGAAGTTGTTGACCATCTCCTTTTTACGGCTCTCGGGCTCGATAAACTCGGGGTTATCCTCAATATGCTTGATAAGGCGGTCGGCGTATGCGCTCATACGGAAGAAGTACGCCTCCTCGCGTGCCTGTGCAACCTCTCTGCCGCAGTCGGGGCACTTGCCGCCCTCAACCTGGGTCGCGGTGAAGAAGGACTCGCAGGGGGTGCAATACCAGCCCTCGTAGAAGCCCTTGTAAATATCGCCCTTATCGTAGAATTTTTTGAATATTTTCTGTACCACGCGCTCGTGATAATCGTCGGTGGTGCGGATGAAGTGATCGTACTCAACGCCCATAAGGTCCCAAATGCCGCGGATCTCGCCCGCAACGTTATCGACGTACTGCTTCGGGGTGATGCCCGCCTCCTTGGCGAGGTTTTCGATCTTCTGTCCATGCTCGTCGGTGCCGGTGCAGAGGAACACGTCCTTGCCCATCCGCTTCTGGAAGCGGGCGAAGGCGTCGGTCATAATGATCTCGTAGGTGTTTCCGAAATGGGGCTTGCGCGATGCGTAGGCGATCGCCGTGGTCAGATAAAATTTTTCCATAATTATACCTCCGTCATAATCCGCGCACCGACGGGCAAATGAGCCCCGCACGCAAAATTACGCATTTTATTACATTATAGTATTTTAGCACAATCAAAACCAAAATGCAATAATTTTATTTAATTTATTCAAATATATAAAATTTCCGACGGTTTGGCGGTTGACTTTTTGCCCGAAAGATGATAGAATGTATTTTGGCAAAATGTTTGGCGGAGGTCGTATGAAGGAGCTTTTCCCGCTCGTTATAGGTAACGAGGGCACGAAAAACAGAATAGGTAACGCCATCCTCGGCGCTCGGGTGCCCCACGCCTTTCTCATCGACGGGCCGCGCGGCTCGGGCAAGCGGACGCTGGCTACGAATATCGCGGCGGCGCTCAACTGCGAGCGCACGCGGGACGGCTACTCTCCCCTGCCCTGCGGTAAGTGCAACAGCTGTCAGAAGATCTTCGGCGAGGGTCACGTTGACGTGCGCACCCTTCGCAAGAGTCAGGACCGCGCCACCCTCGGCGTTGCGGAGATCAAGGAGTTTCGCGAGGACATGTTCCTCTCGGCAACCGAGGCAGAGTACAAGGTATATATCATCGACGACGCCGAGCGCATGACCCCAGAGGCACAGAACGCCCTGCTCATCGTGCTTGAGGAGCCGCCAAAAAACGTGGTCATCATCCTTCTTGCGGCGGGGACGGACAGCATCCTCACCACCATTAAGAGCAGGACGCAATATATTGCAACGTCGCGGTTTGCCCCCGACGAGATCGCGGAGGCGATAACCCGCCTGTCCCCCGCGGCACGGACGCTGCGGAGCACCGACCCCGACGCATTCACGGCGGCGGTGATGGGGGCGGACGGATGCATCGGTCGGGCAATCGAGCTGACGGGTGCGACGAGCGCCGCCGCGGCAAGCGCGGTGAGGACGCGCACGCTCGAGTTCATTCGCGCCGCGGCACCGCGGGTGCCGTACAAGACGGTGGCGGATGCGATCGAGGCGTTTCCAAGCAAGCGCGCCGAGCTGTGCGAGCAGTTTGAATCAATATTCGACGCCCTGCGCGACATGATCGCGGCGAAGCGGGCGGACGATCCCCCGACTCTGTTCTTCACGAGTGCAGAGGAGGCGAAGGAGGCGGCGCGGCCGTTCAAGCTCGCGCGACTGACCGCTATATTCGACATAATAAACCGTGCGCACACCGACTGCACGCGCAATGCGAACGTGACGGCACTATTGACCCTGCTGGCGGCGGGGATACACCAGCTCAGGATCTGATTTCGCCGCAGGCGAGGATCAGGACACGGGCGAAAAACACAAAAACAATGCGCGCCGCAGGGCGCGCCCGAAAAGGATAGAAAAATGGCAAAAAAGGAATTCAGGACACCGAGGGAGCAGGAGCGCCCCGTTTCCCCCGAGAGCATCGTTGAGCTCGTTGAGGGGGTACCCGTCGAGGTGGTTGGCATCAACTTCCGCGAGGCGGGCAAGATATACTACTTTTCCCCGAATGGGGCGACGCTGACGCTCGGTCAGCGGGTGATCGTCGATACCTCGCGCGGCGTGGAGATCGGCACGGTCAAGATACCCAACAAGACGGTTGACCCGTCGGAGATCATACCTCCGCTCAAGAAGATCATCCGTATCGCAAACGCGGACGACCTTGAAAGAGACGAGGCAAACCGCCAGCTCGAGATGGATGCGGCGGTGATCTGCAAGAAGAAGATCGCGGCACACGGGCTTGAGATGAGCCTCGTTGCCGTTGAATATACCTTTGATAACTCGAAGCTGATATTCTACTTCACCTGCGAGTCGAGGGTGGATTTCAGAGAGCTGGTAAAGGACCTTGCCTCCACCTTCCACACCCGTATCGAGCTTCGCCAGATCGGTATTCGCGACGAGGCGAAGATGATGGGCGGCCTCGCCGTTTGCGGCCGTAAATACTGCTGCTCGGGCTTCTTAACCGATTTCGTGCAGGTGTCAATAAAGATGGCGAAGGAGCAGAATTTCTCGCTCAACTCGGCGAAGGTGTCGGGTGCGTGCGGCAGGCTTATGTGCTGTCTTAGATACGAGCATGAGACCTACGAGGAGGCGATTCGCCACACACCGCCCGTCGGCTCCATCGTTTCGACGCCCGACGGCGAGGGCACGGTTGCCGAGACCAAGCCGCTTGCGGCCGAGATCAAGGTGCGCCTGAACGGTGCGGACAAGGATGCGCTCCACCTTTACAAGGTGGCGGACGTCAAGGTGCTTCGCCGCGGGAAGAAGGAGGTCGTCGCCGACGAGGATGACGACGCGATCGCGGACTAAATCACCCTTGTTTTTACCGCAAACGGGTATTATTATCACAAAATAAACAAATTATTCTGTTTTTTGTGACGAATTTGAAAAACCCCCTTGATTTTTTTCCACGATATGATACAATATAAATATCCAAAAATACTAGGAGGTATTTACAATGGCATACAAGATTTCTGACGAGTGCATCTCCTGCGGTGCATGTGCTGACGCTTGCCCCACCGGCTGCATCTCCGAGGGCGACGGCAAGTTCGTTATCAATTCCGATGAGTGCATTTCCTGCGGTTCCTGCGCTGATGCTTGCCCCGTAGGTGCGCCTGCTGAGGAATAATTTTCACTTCGCTTTATGCGATACCGCGCTTTCGCACCACCCCGTGGCAGACGAAGGCGCGGTTTCTTCTTGTAGATTTTGGAGAGATTATGGTGATTAAGGACGGCGAGAGGCTCGACTACGTTAACGACGACCTGTCGCTCATACAAAATTCCGAGGGGTTGACCTTCGGGACGGACGCCCTGCTCCTTGCAGGGTATATTCAGGGAAAATACGACAGCGCCGTCGAGATCGGCGGGGGCAGCGGGATAATTTCAATGCTCCTTCTGACCCGCGGGAAGGTCGAACGGATAACCGCACTCGAGGTACAGGCGGAATACGCCGAGCTTATAAAGAGGAATGCTGCGCTTAACAACCTTGCCGACCGACTGACGGCGGTGCACGCGGATGCACGGGAATATAGGCCCGAGGGCGAATGCGCGCTGGTATTCTCCAACCCGCCGTACATGCGGGTGGACAGCGGTCGCGCCTGTGCAAGCGACAAAAAGCAGATCGCACGCCACGAGGTAAACGGCGATATACGCGAGCTTATCGCGGCGGGTGCACGAATGCTCAAATACGGTGGGGATATGGTGACGGTTTACCGTCCCGACCGCCTCGCCGACCTTATCGACGCCTACCGTGCGGCGGGTGTCGAGCCGAAGAGGATGACCTTCGTCCATGCGAGTGCGACAAGCGCGCCGTCGATGCTCCTTCTTGAGGGCAAGCGCGGCGGAAAAAGCGGTATGAGGGTGACCCGCCCGCTCATCATTTACGAGGGCGACGGAAAATCCTACACCGCGGATATGAATTACGTTATGGAAAACGGTGCCTTCCCCGACGGGTTTGGCAAAAACGGATAACACCCCGCGGGCCTGCCCGCGGCGGAGGTAGATAAAATGAGTGAGAACGAAAAGAACAGGGTTGAGGGCGGCACGCTGTACCTTGTGGCGACGCCGATAGGCAACCTTGCAGACATATCGGAGAGGGCGAAGAAGGTGCTCGCCGAGGCGGATTTCGTCGCGGCGGAGGACACGCGCAACTCGGCACGCCTGCTTGCGGCATACGGTATTCACGCCGAGCTTGTCAGCTATCACGAGCATAACCGCCGTGAGAGCGGTGGGCGGATCCTTGCACGCCTTCTGGCGGGTGAGAGCTGTGCCCTCGTTACCGATGCGGGCATGCCCGCGATAAGCGATCCCGGCGAGGATCTCGTGGCTCTGTGCGCCGAGGCGGGGGTGCCCGTGCGGATAATTCCCGGCTGCTGTGCGGCGGTGAGCGCGCTTGCGCTGTCGGGGCTACCGACGGCGAGATTCTGCTTCGAGGGCTTCCTGCCCGCGAAGGCGGGAGAGCGGCGGGCAAGGCTCGCGTCGCTCGTCGGCGAGGAGCGGACGATGATATTTTACGAGGCACCGCACAAGCTGCGTGCGACGCTCGCAGATATGGCGGCGGCGTTTGGCGAGGGGCGACGGGTCGCCCTGTGCCGCGAGCTGACGAAGCTGAACGAACAGGCGCACCGCACCACCCTCGGCGGGGCGGTCAGCCATTACGAGGCGGTCGAGCCACGCGGTGAATACGTGCTGGTGCTCGAGGGGGGCGTCGCGGTGAAGGATAACCCGCTCTCCGAGTTTACCCCCGAGGAGCACGTCGCACACTACGAGCGCGAGGGGCATGGCAGAATGGACGCCATCAAGCTCGCCGCGAAGGACCGCGGGATGACGAAATCCGAGCTGTATAAGCTGTTGCACGGCAACGGGTGATTTCGTCGAATTTGGGTAGAAAATGATAAATTAAGGAGATATATATGAGCAGACTTTTTGAAAATTACGAGGTATTTTACAACATGCTCGAGGCGACGTCGGTGATGACGAACACCTTCTCACCCGATGCCGTCGCCGATTGTGAGCAGGTCATCGCCTTCATTGGCGAGGCGTACGGCGCGTCGGTCGAGTTCATCGACGAGGCAAAGAGGGTCATCCTCGACGAGCTTGCATGCGTCAGCACGGTGCAGGATTTCACCGCGTTTGATGCGGCAAAGTGCTGTGACAGGGATTACAGCGATTTCGAGCGGTACGCAGAGGTGAAGAACGATATCGTCCTCTCTCTTGAAAACCTGCGCAAGCATTCCTATCTTGAAAATCCCGGTTGGGTCAACTACTCGCACTACTGCGTTTATCAGTCGGAGATGAGATTCCGCCGCCTGTCCGAGCATTCGATCACGGGCGACCTCATTTCAACGAGGACGACGGCAATCCTTCTGTCCCTCGGTATCGGTTGCGAGCGGGATATTCCCGCCGCGCAGAGAAAGCTCCTTCAGTGCGCGCTGTGGGGTGACCTCCCCTCGGCGAGGTATCTTGCATACACCGCGATGATCTCGGGCGATCCCCGCCGCGGATATCTTGCAGAGTATTCCGAGCTTCTCAACACCTATCTTGCAGGCGGTATCACCGTCCTTCCCGACGAGGCGAAGGAGAGATATTCCTCCGAGGCGTGCCTGCTCTACGTTTACACCTCCTCCATCAAGTACGACGTCGTTTACTCGCTCGGCACACCGAAGATCGACTTCTCCTTCCTTGAGGTAATTATGTCGGATATCCCGTTTGCGGAGAAGATGACCTACATAGACGAATACGACCGCAAGGTATGGAAGAAGCGCACCAACAGCGTCAACGATGCGGTAAAGTCGGCTAAGATCGGCTTTGGCGCGTGAGAAAGGAGAAGATGATGAAGAGATTATCCTACCGCGATCAGCGGATCCAGAATTACATTGACAAGACCTACGGCGGCACGGGCAAGCTCCGCTTCGACGAGGTTGGCGCGGACTACCGCGCACAGGCGTATTTTTACGACGAGCTCGAGGGGCTGGAGATAAACGGCTTCCCCTACTCCTCCGACTACCTTCTCGCGGACGGCAGCTCCTGCTCGCAGGAGAGATACGCGACCCTCACCGACGAGGAGAAGCGGGGCGCGCGCCTTCGCTTCTACTACCTTCCCTACTCGCACGAGCTCTATATCGGCGGTACGGGCTCGGGTAAGACCACGGGATGCGTTGAGCCCCAGCTCCGCGCGATCTCCAAGCAGAAGAACAAGCCGAACCTGTTCCTCACCGACCCGAAGGGCGAGCTGTTCGAGAGGAATGCACAGCACCTCGCAGACCAGGGCTATCGCCTTTTCGTCCTCAATTTCAAGAATATCACCCGCTCGGACAAGTGGAATCCGCTCGTCGAGCTTTATAACGAGCAGGTCAAGCTCAAGACCGTCGGTCAGGGCATTGAAAAGGTCGAAGGCACCGTACCCGACACCATGGATATGATGGCTCCCCCTGCCGAGTTCGGAAGGATCGGTTATTACAGCTACCGCAACATGGCCTTCCCCACCCGTGAGAGCGTGAACGTGTACGTTCAGGGTGAGAAGGACGCGATCGCGGCACGCGTTGACGACCTCATCAACCAGTTCACCAACATGATGATCCAGGTTCAGTCGACCAAGGACCCCTCCTGGGAGTACGGTGCGCAGGACCTGCTTCGCGGTCTTATGCACATGATGCTCGAGGATGCGATGAATCCGACGATGGGCTTCACCGCGGATCACATGACCTTCAAGACCATCAGGGATATGTATATGGCGCTGAAGACCCCGATTCTTGCGGGTGACGAGACGCTCTACGACCATCCGATGACCAAGGGCAGAAGCGAGAACACCCTTCGCCTTATGTGCACCGCGCTTGCAAACGCGTCCAACACGATGAAGTCCTACTGCGGCGTTTTCGACGGCGCTATCTCCGACTGGTTCCAGAGCCACATCCTCTCCATGACGACGGGCAACACCGTCAACCTCGATATTGATAACGGTGAGAAGCCGTTTGCCATCTTCGTTATCACGAGAGATTACGAGAAGAGCGATTTCAAGATCGCGGGTCTTTTCATCGACTGGGTCTACAAGGCAATGCTTGAGAAGGCGGAGCGCGGCGAGGCAAAGCGCCCGATGCACTTCATGCTCGACGAGTTCGGTAACGTGCCGAGGATCAAGGATTTCGAGAACAAGATCGCGACCTCGCGCTCGAGGAACATCTGGTTCCACCTCGTTTTGCAGTCCTATGCACAGCTTGACCTCGTTTACAATCCCGACACCGCGGTCATCATCCGCGACAACTGTAACGCGCAGATCTTCCTCGGCTCGCAGAACATCAAGACGCGCGAGACCTTCTCCACCGAGTGCGGACGCATTTACGTTCCGACCCTCCGTGCCGAGCTCGACAACGAGGTGAACGATATTATCGACGTGCCCCTCGTGCCGCCGACCGTGCTGGATATTATCAAGCCCGGTGAGATGTATATCAAGCGTATTTACACCCCCGTCATCATGGCACAGTATATCCGTAGCTACATCATGACGGCGAACGGCGATTTCCCCTACAAGGAGGCAAACGGTCTCAAGGTGCTCGCACCCTACAACACCGAGCCTATCTCGCACGATAAGTACAAGTATCCGCCGGTTAAGACCGCCGCGCCCGAGCCCGACCCGCTCGCGGCAAAGAAGAGCAAGTTTAACTGGGATATTTAAGAGTTTGCCCGAAGTTCGCTCCACGAACTTTTCGGGCAAGTGAAGTTCACTTCGTGAGTGAAGTTTACTTCGTGAGTGAAGTTTACTTCGTAAGTGAAGTTTTGCCTGCGGCAAAGTGAAGTTATCTTCGATAGTGAGGTTCACTTTCGCGTCAGCGAAAACTTCACTGCGAGCATTTGCGAGCAACTTCACTCTTCACTTTCGCGACAGCGAAAACTTCACCGAAATAAAAAGAGCAGACAAAAGCCTGCCCGTCTTAACGGAGAATTATCACTTTGTCAAAAGTGCGAGCATCGCATTTGACCAGTCAAATGCAAACGGGCTAAGCCAAAACCCAAATACGTGAACCCCCAAAGCTCATACTTCGCTTCGGGGAACCCCTAAACAAGCAGAAAGAGCAAGAGTACAAGGAGAAAATCCTTATATTCTTGCTCTGTTCGTTTTTATAGATGAATTGATGCTAACGCATCATGAATTGGCTTCGCCATGATTTCTCGTCGGCGTGCCGCCTCCTCCATGAATTGAATTGCAACAAATGTGCCGATAGGCACAATTCATGCCGCAGGCAATTCATGAAAGCATGGCTTTCAATTCACGCGACCGCAAGGTTGCAATTCATTGCGTGTTCTCCGTTAAGGATAACACGCTATCCGTCTGCTCTTTTTATTTGGTGGTTAAAGGGTTGCGAGGAGGTTTTTCGCCGCCGTGAGCCAGCCGCCGTAATAGGGATACTGACGGACGAGGTCGGTCCAGATCTCGATGGCGAGGGGGAGGACGGCGCGGGCCTCGTTTGCGCGTTCGGTTTCCGCCATTCGGTAGTAGGCGTAGGCGAGCTCGTGGCGGAAGTTGGGCGAATCCTGCTTCACAAGCAGGTCGCGGCGGATCTCGATGCACTTTGCGAGGTATTCGATGGCGACCTCACGCGCGCCAAAGCGCTCAAGCGCGCCCGCGTAGGCGTTATAGGTGACGGCAAGCTCGTTCATCACCTCGTGGCCGTCGTTCTCGTCGGCGAGGGTCTCGATGACCTCGAGGCTCTCCTCGTAGTAAGGCATAGCCTTTGCCTCGTTGCACTCGTGGTAGCCGATGACGCCCATTTCGCGCAGGGCGATGGCGAGGTCGATGCGGTTGCGCACCGAGTAGTCGGCCTCGGCAAGCAGGCGGCGCAGGCGGATGGCCTCGAGGTTAGCCTTCTCCGCCTCGGGGTAATTGCCCTCGTTCATATAGGTATTGCGGATGCCCATATACATCCATGCCATACCGTTACGGCGTTTGTATTCATTCGCGGGGGAGAGGGCGGAAAACAGCTCGATGCCGCGCAGGTAATAGTGGCGCGCACCCGGATTATCGCCCCGACGCAGAAGCACGAGGCCGAGGCGTCCGCAGGAATCGGCGGCGCTATCGATATTCAGGTCGCTGCGCTCAACGGCGAGAAGCTCCTCCTTGACCTCGAGGGCGTTCTTGTAATACCGCTCACCGAGGGTATCGTTGCTGCACCAGATGGCAATATCGCCCATCGTCTGGTACGCGTGGCCAAGCTCGCGGCGGTCGTCGACCGAGTGGGTCATGGCCTCCACCTCGATGCGGTATTTCAGTCCCTGCGAGGCGTATCTGCCCGCAGTTTCGTAATCCATCAGCTGGCAGTAGGCGATGACCATGCAGTTATTCGCGACGGCGAGGTCGCGCTTGGCATCGGGGGTGGGTGCCTCCCTCTCCAGCTCGGTAAAGAGGGTGAGGGCGGTGGCGTATTCGCGTATTGCGTCCTCGGTGCGGTGGTTATAATGGTAGGTGCCGCCCATCGAGAGGTGGGCGTGGGCGGTCGATCTTTTATCCGACATTGTTCATTCTCCTTCATAAAATTTAAAGGGGCGCACCCGAGATGGGAACGCCCTGTTGACCCGAAGGCCATTGCCGTAGGTATTCCCTCTCGGCTATTACTTCACGATAAACTTATCGATCTTTGCAAAGAAGTCGGCGGCGTTGTCGGTGTGGGCAACGACGGTAATGGGGCTAAGGGTGTCGAGTGCGAAGATACCCATAATCGACTTAGCATCGATGATGTATCTGCCCTGGACGAGGTCAACCTCAAACTCAACCTGGATTACCTGGCGCACGAAGCTGCGAATAGAGTCGATATCACGAAGAATGATCTTGGTTTCCTGCATAATTGCCTCCAATTTTTTATTTACAGGTATATTTTAGCATTATCGGACCCTTTTGTCAATGTTTTCGGGGATTAATTTTTCTTTTTATCTTGACAAAGATTTCCCTTTGTGATAATATTCTTGTAGCGGACCACGTCGTTTCGGACGATCGCGCACAGAGAGCTGCGGCAAGGTGAGAGCGCAGTCGAGGATGCCGTCACGGTACCAGCCGCCGATGCCCACGGGTATCACAGAATGAATAGAAGAGTAAAACGCTCGGGTGGAACCGTGCGGGTATATTTTTGCGTTGCCCTCACCCCGAAAGACGGACTGTCTTTTGGAGTGGGCTTTTTTTATTTCATTATTAAAATTGCCGATATGGCAAAAGGAGAATATTATGGCAAAGGTTAAATTCACAAGCGGTCATATTTACGACTGCGAGGGCGCGGTCACCGTCTACGAGGCGGCGAAGGCGCTCGAGATCATTTCGCGCGAGGTGCTTGCATGCGTCGTTGACGGCGTGGCAACCGAGCTTTCTCACGTTATCGAGGGGGAGAGCGAGGTAAAGCTGCTCACCTTCCGTGACGAGGAGGGCGCGCGCATCTTCCGTCACACCGCGGCACACGTTATGGCACAGGCGGTCAAGCGCCTTTATCCCGCGACCAAGCAGACCATCGGTCCCGCCACCGACAACGGATATTTCCAGGATTTCGACTCCGAGATTTCCTTCACCCCCGACATTCTCAAGGCGATCGAGGGCGAGATGAAGAAGATCGTCAAGGAGAACCTCCTTATCGAGAGATTCACCCTGCCGAAGGAGGAGGCGATCGAGCTTATGAAGAAGCTCGACGAGCCGTACAAGGTTGAGAGGATCGAGGAGCTCGCCGAAGGCGAGGTTATCTCCTTCTACCGTCAGGGCGAGTACGTCGACCTCTGCGCAGGTCCGCACCTTCGCTCCACGGGTATGATCAAGGCCTTCAAGCTCACGCAGTGCACGGGCGCATACTACAAGGGCGACCAGAACAACAAGATGCTCCAGAGAGTTTACGGCATTGCCTTCCCCTCCAAGGACGAGCTGAACGCATACGTCACCGCACAGGAGGAGGCGCTGAAGCGCGACCACAACAAGGTTGGCCGCGAGCTCGAGTACTTCACCACCGTTGACTCCATCGGTCAGGGCCTGCCCATCCTTCTGCCGAAGGGTGCAAGGGTCATCCAGCTTATGCAGAGATGGATCGAGGACGAGGAGCAGAAGCGCGGCTACCTTCTCACGAAGACCCCGCTGATGGCGAAGCGCGAGCTTTACCAGATCTCGGGTCACTGGGACCACTACCTTGACGGAATGTTCGTCATGGGCGACCCGAACGATTACACCAAGGAGTGCTTTGCACTCCGTCCGATGACCTGTCCCTTCCAGTATCAGGTCTACCTCAACAAGAAGCGCTCCTACCGCGAGCTTCCCATGCGCCTCGGCGAGACCTCGACCCTATTCAGAAACGAGGATTCGGGCGAGATGCACGGCCTTATCCGCGTTCGTCAGTTCACCATTTCCGAGGGTCACCTCGTGCTCCGTCCCGATCAGCTGGCAGAGGAGTTCAAGGGCTGTCTTGACCTGGCGAAATACTGCCTTGACACTCTCGGTCTTTGGGAGGGATGTACCTTCCGCTTCTCGCAGTGGGACCCCAAGCGCACCGACAAGTACGAGGGCACGCCCGAGCAGTGGAACGAGGCACAGTCCATTATGGGCGAGCTGCTTGACACCTATCTCGGACGCGAGAACTACGTTATCGGTATTGACGAGGCGGCGTTCTACGGCCCGAAGCTCGATATCCAGTATAAGAACGTTTTCGGCAAGGAGGACACCATCGTAACCATTCAGGTCGACATGCTCCTTGCAAAGAAGTTCGGTATGGAATACACCGACAGAGATAACACCCAGAAGACCCCCTACATCATCCACCGTACCTCGATGGGCTGCTACGAGCGCACGCTCGCCCTCATTCTCGAGAAGTATGCGGGTGCACTTCCCCTCTGGCTCTCTCCGACGCAGGTCACGGTTATCCCCGTCGTGGGTGATTTCGCAGACTACGGCGCTGAGGTCGTTAACAAGCTGAAGGCGCACGGAATCCGTGCGGAGCTCGACGACCGTAACGAGAAGCTCGGCTACCGTATCCGCGAGGCGCAGCTGTCGAAGGTGCCCTACATGGTCGTCGTCGGCGAGGACGAGATGAACTCGAACGGCGTAACCGTCCGCGCACGCACCGAGGGCGAGGGTGGCAAGTTCTCGGTTGACGAGTTCCTTGCAAAGCTGATCCACGAGATCGAAACGAAGAAGCACTGATATGCAGATTACCATCAAGAGTGACAAGATTACCGCGCGGGTCGACACGCTCGGCGCGGAGCTGTGCTCCGTGATTGGCACGGACGGGCACGAATATATTTATTCGGGAACGCATTGGGGCGGTCACGCGCCGCTCCTGTTCCCCGTGTGCGGCAGCCTCCTTGACGGAAAATACACCACGGGCGGGGTTGAATACAGCCTTGCAAAGCACGGCTTTGCCCGCCGTAGCGAGTTCGAGGTGGTCGAGGCAGGCGAGGATTACGTCAAGATGACCCTCGCTGTGAGTGATAAGACGCTTGCCTGCTATCCGTTCGAGTTCCGCCTGTCGGCGGAGTATCGGGTAGACGGTGAGTGCCTGAGTGCCGATTTCACCGTAGAGAACAGGGACGAAAAGGTGATGCCGTATCTCTTCGGGTGGCATCCCGCCTTCACCCTCGGAGGTGAGGGGGATATCGGTGGGTTCATGCTCGATTTCGGGTGTGACGGCCCCTTCGTTATGCACCCGCTGAAGAGCGGCCTGCCCTTCCTCACGGGCGAGGAGGTTGAGTTCCCGCTGGAGGGCGGGCTTTACCGCCTTGACGAGAGGCAGATATACGAAAACGACACGCTTATCCTCACGGGCACGCCCGGCGAGGTGCGCCTTTACGGCGCGGGCGATATTCACGAGGTCGAGGTAAAGTGGAGCGAAAACCTGCCCTACCTTTGCATCTGGAAATGGCCCGACAGCGCGGCGCGCTACCTCTGCATCGAGCCGTGGAGCGGTGTTCCCTCCTGCGGTGAGGAGGCGGAGAATTTCGACGAAAAGCCGATGGACCGCCTGTCGGCGGGTGAAAGCGCGGTATATTCCTACACCGTCGTTTTCACAAAATAAGTAAATATTAGTTTGCATTTTTACGCATAACCGCCTACCCGTGTTAAATTTTGGGTGGGCGGTCTTTTTCGTGCGCGGTGGGGCCGTGGGCAAGGCGGACGGCGTTTTCGCAGGTGCGTATCCCGCCGCCTACAATTCTTTTCACACTTACTATTGAAAAAGGCGCGCGGGTGTGATATAATACTTGGGATAAAGAAAAATCACCATGGAGAAATGATGAAACGACTTGCAAAATATTTGCGGGGGTATGTGAAGGAGTCGGTGCTCGGACCGCTGTTCAAGCTGTGCGAGGCGACCCTCGAGCTTATCGTGCCCCTGATAATCGCGGCAATCGTTGACCGCGGAATTGCCGAGGGGGACACCCCGTATATCGTTAAGATGGCACTGTTGCTCGTGCTTATGGGGGCGGTGGGCCTTGCCTTCTCGGTGACGGCGCAATACTTCTCTGCCCGTGCGGCGGTTGGGTTCGTCACCCGCCTTCGCCACGAGATGTTTGCGAAGATGCAGACTCTCTCGTACACCGATATTGACCGTATCGGCACCTCGACGATGATAACGAGGATGACCGCCGACGCGGCAAAGGTGCAAAACGGCCTCAACCTCACGCTCCGTCTGCTTTTGCGCTCGCCCTTCGTCGTGTTTGGCGCGATGATAATGGCGTTCACGGTGGATGCGGAGGCGGCGCTGACCTTCGTCGCGGTGATACCCCTGCTCTCGCTCGTGGTATTTGGCATCATGCTCATCACCATGCCGATGTATAAGAGGACGCAGGGGGCGACCGACACCCTTCTTTCCACCACCCGCGAGAACCTCGAGGGCGTGCGCGTTATCCGCGCGTTTGGCAAGGAGGAGGACGAGATCGCCGAATTCCGCGAGGAGAACGATATCCTCACCCGTGTGCAAAAGCGGGTCGGACGGGTTTCCGCTCTGATGAATCCCCTGACCTACATTCTCATTAACGCGGCGGTGCTGGTGCTCATTTACACCGGTGCCATCGAGGTACAGGCAGGCGAGCTGACGCAGGGCGAGGTCATTGCCCTTTACAACTACATGTCACAGATTCTCGTCGAGCTTATCAAGCTGGCGAATCTCATTATCAGCATTTCAAAGGCACTTGCCTCGGCGACGAGGATTGCCGACGTGCTCGACCTCAATTCGAGCGAGAATATGGGTACCGCAACCGAAGGTTGCGACAGCGAATTTGCATTCGAGCTTCGCGGCGCGTCGCTTCGCTACGAGGGCTCGCCCGAGTGTGCGCTCGAGGGCATTACCCTCTCGGCGAGGTGGGGCGAGACGGTGGGCATTATCGGCGGCACGGGCTCGGGCAAGAGCTCGCTCGTCGGGCTTATCCCCGCTTTTTACAAGGCGGAGGCGGGTGAGGTGCTCGTCGACGGGCGAGAGGTCAGCGAATATTCGCCCGAGGCCCTGCGCGGGATGATCGGCGTTTGCCCACAGCGGGCGGTGCTCTTCCGCGGGACGATACGCGACAACCTTCGCTTCCGTGATCCCGAGGCAACCGACGCGGAGCTAAGAGAGGCGGTGCGGATAGCACAGGCGGAGGACGTCGTCGACGCGAAGGGCGGGCTTGACGCCGTGATCGAGGAGGGGGGCAGAAACCTCTCGGGCGGTCAGCGCCAGCGTCTGACCATTGCGCGCGCCCTCGTTGGCTCGCCGCGTATTCTTATTCTCGACGACTCGGCATCCGCGCTTGATTTTGCTACCGATGCGCGCCTGCGCTCTGCCCTCTCGCAGATCAAGGGCCACACCACAGCGGTCATCGTGTCACAGCGCGCCTCCTCGGTAATGGGGGCGGACCGTATCCTCGTCCTCGACGACGGGCGGGCGGTCGGCGTCGGCACGCACGACGAGCTGATGGCGGGGTGCGAGCTTTACCGCGAGATATACTACACCCAATTTGAGAAGGGGGGTAGCGACGGTGAATAAGAAAAAGGCATCACGCGGCACGCTTCGCCGCGCGCTTCGATACATTGGACGCTACAAGCTCCTTCTGCCCTTCTCCGCACTGCTTGCGGTGGTGACGGTGCTGACAACGCTATATATTCCCGTGCTCGTCGGTCGGGCAATCGACCTCATCACGGGTATCGGTCACGATAATATGGCCGAGATTATTTCAATACTTCTTTCCGCGGCGGTGCTCGTCGGTGTGACGGCGCTGGCGCAATGGCTGCTCTCCACGCTGAATAACCGTATTGCCTACCACGTCGTCAGGGATATACGAAACGATGCGTTTGCACGGCTCGAGCGGCTCCCTCTCTCCTACCTTGACGGGCGATCGAGCGGCGAGGTGGTTAACAGGATCATCAGCGACGCCGAGCAGTTCTCCGACGGACTTTTGCTCGGGTTTACGCAGCTTCTGACGGGTGTTTTGTCAATCGTACTCACCCTCGGGATAATGGTTTACCTCAACTGGGTGGTTGCGGTCGTCGTGTTCGTGCTGACGCCGCTGTCGCTGCTTATGGCGCGGTTTATCTCATCGCGCACCTACAATATGTTCAAAAAGCGCGCCGAGTGCGAGGCGAGCGCAACCGGTCACATTGGCGAGATGCTCGGAAACCAGAAGACGGTCAAGGCGTTCTCCTACGAGCGACGGGCAACCGAGCGGTTCGACGAGCTGAACGGCGAATTAAACAAGGCGTCGCTCCGTGCGATATTCTTCTCCTCGCTCACCAACCCGACGACGAGATTCGTCAACAGCATCGTTTACGCGGCGGTTGCGCTTGTTGGCGCGCTGATGGCGATACCCGAGGGCAACCCGATTATGAGCGTCGCGGGTGTTGCGGCAATCACGGTCGGCGAGCTCAGCGCCCTGCTCTCCTACGCGAATCAGTACACCAAGCCATTTAACGAGATCTCCGGCGTTGTGACCGAGTTTCAGAACGCGCTCGCCTGCGCGGAGAGGATACTTGAGCTGGTCGACGCGGAGCCCGAGGTGGCGGATGCACCCGATGCGCGCGTGCTCGACACGGCGACGGGCGTGGTTGAGCTTTCGGGCGTGCGCTTCTCCTACGTTCCCGAGCGGCCGCTCATCGAGGGGCTGTCCCTCTCGGTCAAGGCGGGTCAAAGAATCGCCATCGTCGGTCCGACGGGATGCGGCAAGACGACGCTCATCAACCTGCTTATGCGGTTTTACGACGTGACGGGCGGCGGCATTTCGGTTGACGGAACGGATATACGCGATATTACGCGCCATTCGCTCAGGAAGAACTACGGAATGGTGCTTCAGGACACCTGGCTCGCGCCCGCGAGCGTGCGGGACAATATAAGAATGGGCAAGCCCGACGCCACCGACGAACAGATCATCGCCGCGGCGAAGGCAACGCACGCGCATAGCTTCATCAAGAGGCTGAAAAACGGGTACGATACCCCGGTCGGCGAGGGCGGCGAGGAGCTGTCCCAGGGGCAAAAGCAGCTGATTTGTATAACCCGCGTTATGCTCTGCCTGCCGCCGATGCTCATACTCGACGAGGCGACCTCCTCCATCGACACGCGCACCGAGATGCGTATTCAGCGCGCCTTTGGCGAGATGATGAAGGGGCGCACGAGCTTCGTGGTGGCGCACCGCCTGTCCACGGTTATGGACGCGGACGTCATCCTCGTGATGCGGGACGGCAATATCGTCGAAATGGGCAACCACCGCGAGCTTATCGAGCGGCGCGGCTTCTACTACGAGCTGTATAACAGCCAATTTGCGCATTGATAGCGCACCCATAAATATAAATATACGAAACCGAGCGACGGTTATGGCCTCGCTCGGTTTTTCTTTCGGCGGACGGGGATTTTGCTCGGTTTTTGTTTGGGACGGTTAACGGTTTTTAAAAAATGATATTGCACTTTTTATTTTTGTGTGTTATTATTAATATGTAAAAGTATCTGCGCGCGAAGGTGCGAGGAGATACGGCGCAGTACGCGACGCGCAGAAAACCGTGCGTTACGCTTAGAAAAGCAAGCGCGGCGCAGGACGGGAAAAAACGCGCGCGGCGCGAAAAAACGCGTTGTAAGTCGGATCGTAGCCATGTCGTTCTGTGAGCCA
>JAZODF010000087.1:0-4524 GCA_045596865.1 Eubacteriales bacterium | reverse complement strand
ATCAACATCCCATCTCCAGCTCCAACAGGAAAATAAGTAAAGGCTCGATGGGATTTGAAACCACGGGCCTTTTCTTACGAAATCATGTATTGCTACGCAATACGATTCGTAATTTGGCGCTCTGCGCCAATGTTGCAATAGGCCGTTTAGTGCGCGAATAGGCAATGAATCAACATCCCATCTCCAGCTCCAACAGGAAAATAAGTAAAGGCTCGATGGGATTTGAAACCACGGGCCTTTTCTTACGAAATCATGTATTGCTACGCAATACGATTCGTAATTTGGTGCTACGCACCAATGTTGCAATAGGCCGTGGGTTCAAATAAAGAGCGTTACCCGATGCTGCCACGGTTTTGTTTATACAGAAACGAGTAAATGTTGCAATAGGCCGTAGGTTCAAATATATTACACAAACCCAATCGCTGTATGTAAAGGAAATAAGAAATGTTGAAATATGTGCGCCTTTTATCAGAGAATGATGTGGATGCCGCTAACATACTCGCGTGGTACGGGCATCCGGACATCCTTCGATATATCAGCATAGAGAAGCAGAATTACTTCAAATACGTTACTGAAAACGAGAACGTGTTTTTCTTCAAGGTCTTCCGCGACGGGGAGCTCGTCGGGACGACACATCTCGAATTGAGCAGCAAAACGCTATATATGGATATCGTTATTTTTCCGACGCATCAGCGTCAGGGAATCGGAACGCAAATCCTCGAAGACATCCAATGCGGAAAAGTTGGTATCGATTTTGACGAAATCGAAATATCGATTGACGAATCCAATCTACCGTCAAGACGGTTGTTCGAAAAAATGGGATTCGTTGCCGTGTCACGGGATGATGAGTTGATTAATTACCTTTGGAGAAAAAACAGCTAAATACCAATGTAAAAGACAGACTGCGAGGCCTGTCTTTTACTTTTGTCTATATTCTAGCATAAACCGCGCAAAAAATCAATAGCAAAGTGATATCATCCGCGGTGGATGTGCCGGGAAATCGCGACATTATTCAACCCAGGCAAGCGATCTTTGAACCGCCCTGTGCCATCTCGCCATGCGCTCCTCGCGCCATGCGTCGTCCTGCTCGGGTGTGAATCTGCGTTCGATTCCGTTATTCTCGCGAATCTCGTCAAGCGAGGAATATACACCGAGCGCCAGACCCGCAAGATACGCCGCTCCGAGTGCGGTTGTTTCGATACACGTCGGTCTGTCGAGCGGGATGCCGATCACGTCCGCCTGTGTCGAGAGTAGCAGGTTGTTCGCACTTGCGCCGCCGTCCACCTTGAGCGCGGGCACCGATAGCCCCGACGTCCCCTCCATGAGGTGCATTACGTCGGCAACCTGATACGCCATCGATTCGAGCGTCGCACGAATGATATGGTTTTTCGTTGTTCCGCGGGTGATTCCGATGATCATTCCGCGTGCGTACGCATCCCAATAGGGTGCACCAAGCCCCGAAAACGCGGGCACAACCATCACCCCGCCCGAGTCTGGCACCTTGCGTGCATAATACTCGCTGTCAGCCGAGCTCTCAATAACCTTCAGCCCGTCGCGAAGCCATTGCACCGCCGCACCGCAGGTGAATATCGAGCCCTCGAGGGCATAGGTCGCCTTGCCGCCCATCGACCACGCCACCGTGGTTACCAAGCCGTCATTTTGTATGTTCGGCACATCACCCGTATTCATCAGCATAAACGCGCCGGTGCCGTAGGTACACTTGACCTCACCGGGATTGAAGCAGCACTGTCCAAACAGCGCCGCCTGCTGGTCGCCCGCAACGCCCGCGATGGGCAGCTCGGCACCGAGTATCGACGGGTCGGTATATCCGAATATACCCGACGAATCCTTGACCTCGGGGAGCATGGAGCAGGGGATACCGAACAGGTCGAGCAGCTCCTTGTCCCACGCCATATCGTGGATATTGAAGAGCATCGTGCGCGACGCATTCGACGGATCCGTCGCGTGAACACGCCCGCCCGTCAGCTTGTAAATGAGCCAGGAGTCAATCGTTCCAAACGCCAGCTCTCCTGCCTCGGCTTTCTCTCTCGCTCCATCGATATTCTCTAAAATCCACGCTAATTTCGTGGCAGAAAAGTACGGGTCAATAAGCAGTCCCGTCTTTTCTCTTATCATTTCGGTGTATCCAGCCGCGCGTAGCTCGTCGCATTTCTCGGCGGTCCTGCGGCATTGCCATACGATTGCGTTGTATATCGGCACGCCCGTTTTCTTATCCCACACGACGGTGGTCTCGCGCTGATTGGTAATACCGATTCCGTACACGCTCGACCAGCTCTCGCCGATTTTGAAAAGCGCCTCGGTCGCCACCGCAATCTGCGTCGACCATATTACGAGCGGGTCATGCTCGACCCAGCTCTCTTTTGGGAATATCTGCGGAAATTCCTTTTGCGCCACCGATGCAATACGACCGTCCCGCTCAAACAAAATACACCGCGAGCTCGTCGTCCCCTGATCGAGCGCCATTATATATTTTTTCATACTGTCCTCATTTTGTTCGTTATCCATTTGCACAAAGGGCAGGGCACATCCTCCCCGTTTTAGCCCCCAAAATTGTGCTAACCTACCAAAAAAGAACCTCGGGGCATAAATACCCCGAGGTGTCTTTTACTGAATTTCTACGGTAACGTGCTTACCGCAGGTGTTGGCTGCCGCCTTCATAACCTGGCGGATCGCCTTAGCAATTCTGCCGTGTCTACCGATAACCATGCCGGTGTCGCCCTCAGCAACAGTGAGCACGAGCTCAACGTTGTCGCCGTTTACGGTTTCAACAACGTTTACTGCGTCGGGATTGTCAACGATGGCACGGGCAATGTTGGTGAGTACCTGTGCAAGATCCATTGATTAAATCCTTCCGATACGGATTACTTGATAATGTCGGCCTTCTTAAGAAGAGCTCTGACGGTATCAGTGGGCTGTGCGCCGTTAGCGATCCACTTGGTAGCCTTCTCAGCGTCGATCTTGATCTCAGCGGGATCGGTGAGGGGGTTGTAGTAGCCGATCTGATCGATGAACTTACCGTCACGGGGAGCTCTCTCGTCTGCTACGATAACGCGGTAGAAGGGTGCCTTCTTTGCACCAAGTCTCTTTAGTCTGATTTTAACTGCCATTTTTCTTTTCCTCCAAAAATGTTGCTTTATTTTTATTTTTTTGAATAAACCTTAGAACGGGAAGCGCATTTTACCCTTGCGCTTGCCCTTGCCACCCGTGAGCTGCTTCATCATCTTCTTCATCTGATCAAACTGCTTGAGTAGCTTGTTAACATCCTCGACCGAGGTACCTGAGCCCTTGGCAATGCGCTTCCTGCGCGAGCCGTTGATAATGTCGGGGTAGGTGCGCTCCTTCTTCGTCATGGAGAGGATGATCGCCTCGATGCGCTGCATCTGCTTTTCATCCACCTGCACGTCCTTGAGTGATCCCGCACCTGGGATCATTCCGATAAGTTGGTCGAGGTTACCCATCTTTTTCAGCTGGTGAAGCTGATCGAGGAAGTCCTCGAGGGTGAAGGTCTGCTCGCGCATCTTCCGCTCGAGCTCCTCGGCGTTCTTCTTATCGTACGCCTCCTCCGCCTTCTCGATAAGCGAGAGAACGTCGCCCATTCCGAGAATACGGGATGCCATTCTGTCGGGGTGGAAGAGCTCAAGTGCATCGAGCTTCTCACCCGTGCCGACGAACTTGATCGGCTTGCCGGTGATATACTTGACCGACAGGGCGGCACCGCCACGCGTGTCGCCGTCCATCTTGGTGAGGACGACACCCGTGATGTCGAGCAGGTCGTTGAACGTCTTTGCAACGTTTACCGCATCCTGACCGAGCATTGCATCAACCGTGAGAAGGATCTCGGACGGCGATGTGCAATCCTGTATCTTAACGAGCTCCGCCATCAGCTCCTCATCGATGTGAAGTCGGCCGGCGGTATCGATGAATACCATATCGTGACCGTTCTTCTTCGCGTATTCGACGCCTGCCTTCGCGATCTCGACGGGCGAGATCTTCGTTCCCATCGAGAAAACGGGAACCGAAACTGCCTCACCGACGATCTTCAGCTGATCAACGGCGGCGGGACGGTAAACGTCACACGCAACGAGCAGGGGATTCTTGCCCTTTTTCTTGTAATAGGAGGCAATCTTCGCAGAGTGGGTGGTTTTACCCGCACCCTGAAGACCGACCATCATAATTACCGTGGGGGGCTTGGGGCTGATATTGATTTTGGGAGTCTCACCGCCCATAAGCTTGATGAGCTCCTCGTTAACGATCTTAACAATTTGCTGAGCGGGAAGAAGGCTCTCAAGAACCTCGGCACCGACCGCCCGTTCGGTAACCGCTTTGACAAAATCCTTAACGACCTTGAAGTTTACGTCAGCCTCAAGCAAAGCCAGCTTGACCTCGCGCATGCCCTCGCGGACGTCCGCCTCGGTGAGCTTACCCTTGTTTCTGAACTTCTTGAAGGCGTTAGACAGCTTTTCGGTAAGACCTCCGAACACGTTTACCTCCAATCTCGTAGTG
>JAZODF010000086.1:0-25648 GCA_045596865.1 Eubacteriales bacterium | reverse complement strand
CGCACCCGCTCCGGCTCCCGCACCCGCTCCGGCTCCCGCACCCGCTCCGGCTCCCGCACCCGCTCCGGCTCCCGCACCCGCTCCGGCTCCCGCACCTGCTCCGGCTCCTGCACCCGCTCCGGCTCCCGCACCCGCTCCTGCCGAGCGCGACATCATTGACGAGTATGACGAGGTAATCACCTTCATTAAGAAGATCAAGAAGTAATTCGTATACGCAAAACGACCGCCTTTCGGGGCGGTCGTTTTTTATATTTCGTCAGGCGAAAATCGGTTGAAATATGGTAAAACGAGGAGTCAATAACCAATGCCCGAAATGGGTATCTCGGGTAGGTATTTTGAGGAATTATGAACGGGCGTATTGGGAGTAAAAGCCATAACGCTTTCGGGGGTGGAAATGCGCGTGTTTTTCTTCGCGCGGAAGAGCGATTTAAGCGCGCCTTGGCGACGCGGGTTACCGCCACGATACATAGCGCTGATGCTCACCGCAACCGCTTATCGAGAGCGACTTCATCATGCACGCGGCCTAACTCACACGGCGACCGAGAATTGCGTAGGACCAAAGTGGTTGTCCACCGAGTGACGTAGCGCAGTCCCTTGCCGTTTGCGCCGTGAACCGATGCGGATAAGGCGAGTTGCACTTTTCCGCTCACAAAAAAAACAAAATTACGCTTTTCCGAAATGTCAACATTTTTGCGTTATACACTTTTCCGTTTTGACGATTTTTCGGCATCTACATTTTTCCGTTGTTGAAAAGCAGGGGCAAAAAGCCCTTTTTTGAGGACTTGGGGTCGGTTTGGGGGTGTAAATCACGGAATTGTGTAGAAATAACCGTCACGGTTTTGAACATCGGTTTTCGATATTTTTGACTTCTCAACACCAACCGACATTTGAAAACGGGTTTTGCGGAAAAGTGTTTTTTGGAATTTTCGGGAATATATATTGGGTAATTAAGCCCGCCGGACGCGTCAACACGCCCCCGCGAAAATCCCAACCGCACAGTAGCGCACAGGCTATCGGCAAGACCGATTGCGCTTACCCGTTGCAGCAGAATTGCGCCCCTATCTCACGCGGTCAGTTTCCCTTCCCCTCACCCGTCGTTACTGCTCCTTTCTTTCTATCTCAGCGTTGCGGATTCGTCGGTCCATATCACGCCAAAAAGCAAAGCAAATGTAACCGCGTAAACACAACGGATTTCAGACACAAAAGGCCGACAATTCCCACGCACATTGGTGCATTATTTAGACCTTGAAAAACCGACGAATTTTCCAACAAGGACGCCACCGCCCCAACGCGAATCTTTTGCCAAAAATCAAAAAGGTTCGATACCCGAAACGGTGATATCGGCGCACTAACATTTCTTCAAAAAGCGAGCAAAAGAAAACGGTCGCGGCGTTTATACACCGCGACCGTTTCGGGGTCTTAAATAAGGGCGACGATGAGACCGGCAACAACGCCGAAGATCATCAGTCCCGCAAGGATGAAGGCAAGCAGTCTTGCATTACGGGAGGGTCCCGAGGTTTCCTTTTTATTTCTGTTCATATATACTTCCTCTTTTTATTTTTTGCTGTCGTTATAGATCTTAGCAAGCTGGGAGGTGACGTTCTTGCCATATCCCCTGCTCTTCGTGGGAATGAAGCCGTTGATGCGTGCAAGCCCCTTGCCAACCGCGTCGATAGCGCCCGCAGGCTTGCTCACGTTGATGCCAAGCACCTTGGAGAGGAGAATCTCCATACCGTATAGCTCCGCGCCGCCACCGGTCAAAATAATGCCGTTCTCGAGCACAGCCTCGACCGCATCCTGCGGAACGCGCTTAAGTGCATCGACGATAACGTTGATGAGCTGCTGAATCGGCTTTTCAAACACGCCGACGATATCCTCGGTCGACACGTTCATTTTGAGGCGGTTACCCGTGAGGGCGAGCGTGCCCTCGATATCGATGCTATCGTTGGGTCTTCCCTTCCAAACGGCGCCGAGGCGCTCCTTGATTGCGCGTGCAACGAGGAGGGAGATGTTTACGTCACCCTGGTCGAGGACGTACTGCTTGACCGCCTTATCAAAATCCTCACCGCCGATGACCGCACGGTTCGTGTAGAGGATATTACCGTTATGGAGGACCGCCACCTCGGTTGACATTGCACCGACGTTGACGGAGACCGCGCTGATAGACGGAGAGTAGCCCGCGCCGATTACCGCGGCAACAGACCGCGTGACCGAATAGGCCGCGTCGATTCCCGCGTCGGAGAGCATGGCGAACAGCTCGCGCTCCTGCTTAGGGAGGATGTCGGACGGAACGCCGACGACGACGCGAATACGATCGGCAGGCTTGACGGCAGAGACGGCGTGGTAAATGATCTCCTGCGTTATCTGGTGGTCAAAGAACATACCGTTCTTAAAAGGACGGACGAGCATCGCATCGGTCACGTCACCGTCGTATGTAACGGCGGCGTTGCCAACCGCGATAATACGGCGCTGGCCTGCCTTCGGCGTTTTATGTATAAGTGCGACCGACGGCTCACGGTAGATCTCGGCGGTGACGTCGCTTAAAGTGATATTGGCATACCCGAGGTCAAGTCCGATCTTGGTTACCATACCGTATTCTCCTCCTTTCGGGAATCAGTGGGCGAATCGGGAAAACCCGACAATTCGCCATATTAAAACTATTATACAGTATTTAAAAAAGAAATGCAAGTGTTTTCGCAAATAATTATCGCATAAGGCGGGAGCACAGGGTTGTATAACGCAGAATCTCCCTGTTGTTCTCCACCATTTTTGCGGGAATATCGCTTCGTCCGACGAGAATGACCATCTTGCGTGCACGCGTCACCGCGGTATAGAGCAGATTTCGCGTCATAAGCATAGGGGCGCAGTAATACATCGGGATGATAACCACGGGGTATTCACTTCCCTGACTCTTATGGACTGTGATGGCGTAGGCGAGCTCCAGCTCGTCGAGGTTATCGAAGGGGTATTCGACCGTGCGGTCGTCAAAGCGGATGAGAAGATTGGACTCGCGGAAATCAATATCCAGAACGGTGCCGATATCGCCGTTGAAGATGCCCGCGCCCGTGAGGCCGTTTTTCTCCCATTCGAGCTCGTAGTTGTTGGTGGTCTGCATTACCCTGTCACCGACGCGGAATATACTGCCGTGGGCGGCCTTTTCCTTCTTGCCGTCCTGCTTCGGGTTCATGCGCGCCTGTAACTCCGCGTTGAGCACCTCGACGCCGCCTGCGCCCTTTTTCGAGGGGGTGATGACCTGTATCTGATCGCGCAGGTATTCGCCGTACGCCCTTGGAAGGCGGCGCATAATAAGCTCGGAGACGGTGCTAGCGATGCTATGCTCGTCGCGCCCGACGAAGAAGAAGTCGCTGTTCGTGACGTTCAATACGGGGGGCGTACCCGAGTTGATACGGTGGGCGTTGGTGACGATGAGGCTGTCCTTCGCCTGGCGGAATATTTCGGTGAGGCAGACGGTCTCTACCGCGCCCGAGGCAATGATATCGTCGAGGACGTTGCCCGCGCCGACCGAGGGAAGCTGGTCGGAGTCGCCGATGAGGACGAGCCTGGTGCCCCTGCGAAGCGCGCGCATAAGCGCCGCCATGAGCGACAGATCAATCATCGACGCCTCGTCGATAATAACTGCGCTTTCATCAAGGGGATTGCGTTGATTGCGGTTGAATACGGTGCGCTCTACCTCGCCGCGCTCCATTTCGAGCATACGGTGGATGGTCTTTGCCTCCTCGCCCGTCGCCTCGCTAAGGCGCTTTGCCGCGCGACCCGTGGGTGCGGCGAGGACGGTTTTGAGCCCGAGCTCCTTGTATATTCTGATAAGCGTTTTGACAATGGTGGTTTTACCCGTACCCGGTCCGCCCGTGATGACCGTGACGGCGGAGTCAACGGCGCGATAGATTGCCTTGCGCTGGAGGTCGGCGTATTTGATGCCCTGCGTGCCCTCGAGCGATTCGATCATATAGGCAACGTCGCGCTTGGACACGGTGACGATCTCGCGGCTCAGCTCAGCGAAGCGGCGAACGATGGTGCGCTCGTCCTCCTCAACCTCGGGGGTCATGACGTAAACGCTCTTGCCGTCGGAATACTGCGACAGCTGCTCACCGTCGATGAATGCCTCAAGCATATCGGCGACCCTGCCACTCTCAACACCGAGTACGTCGGCGGCGGCGAGGATGAGCTTCTCCTTGGGCAGGCAGGTGTGGCCGTTAGAGCCCGCGTTGTAATCCAGAGTATAAATGATACCCGAGAGGATTCGCTCGGGCGCGTTGAAGGAAAATCCGAGCGACGCGGCAATGCCGTCAACGGTATCGAACGGCAGGCCGTAGTCACCGCCGCAGAGTATGTAGGGATTCGATTGAAGGATGCCGACGGTGCCATTGCCAAGCTTTTTGTAGATTTTTGTAATCTTGGCGGGCTCAACCCTGTCGCCGAAGAGCATGATGACGTTGCGAAGCTCGCTCTGCTCACGGAAGGATTGGTTGATGGTTGCCGCCTTTTTCATTGTGATGCCGGGGATGTCGGTCAGCCACTCAGGGTGGTTTTCAAGCACGTCAAAGGTGTCGGTGCCGAACTTGTTTACGATTTTCAGCGCGGTGACGGGGCCGATGCCCTTCACCGTACGTCCCGAGAGATAGCGGATGATGCCCTCAATCTCGGTGGGCAGGCTTCGCTCGTAGGAGACGAAGGCAAACTGCTTACCAAATTCCTTATGGAAGGTCCAATTGCCGCTGAGAGTGAGAATTTCGCCCTCCTGGACGGCGGGAATCTCACCGACGGCAGTAACAAGCAGATCGTCGCAATTGAGCTCCAAGACCGTATAATCGTTGACGTCGTTATGATACACCACGTCCTCGACAACGCCCTTGATGGTTTCAAGCGTTTTTATGCCGTCCATAAGCACCTCCCGTAAGAATTGAAATTTCACCGTATTCAAGTATAGCATTTTTTCCGCGCGTATGCAAGTGAAAACAAATATTTTTTCGCTGAATTTTGTTTGGGAGCAAACCGTATCAACCGAACGCGGGAAAAGAAAAAGGCCCTGTCGGATGACGGAGCCTTTTATGTACTGAATCAACCGAGGCAGAGGGTGCGAAGCTCGTCTGCGATGTCGCAGATCTCCCACTTGACACCGAGGTCCTCGCGGCCCATGTGACCGTAGGCGGCAAGCTCCTTGTAGATGGGCTTGCGAAGGTCGAGCTTCTCGATAATAGCGGCGGGACGAAGGTCAACGAGCTTGTCCACGGCGGCGCTGATAGCCTCCTCGTCGCATACCGCGGTGCCGAAGGTATCGATCATTACCGAAACGGGCTTTGCAATACCGATCGCGTATGCAATCTGCACCTCGCACTTCTTTGCGAGGCCTGCCTTTACGATATTCTTTGCAACGTATCTTGCGGCGTAGGATGCGCTACGGTCAACCTTTGTCGGGTCCTTGCCCGAGAAGGCACCGCCACCGTGACGGGAATAACCGCCGTAGGTATCAACGATGATCTTTCTGCCCGTCAGACCGGTATCGCCCTGAGGTCCGCCGATAACGAAGCGGCCGGTGGGGTTGACGTAGATATTTACCTTGCCGTCAAGGAGCGAGGAAGGAACAACGGGAAGGATGACCTGCTCGATGATGTCCTTGCGGATGGTGGCGTTGTCGATCTCTGCAGAGTGCTGAGAGGAAACGACGATGGTATCAACGCGGGTGGGCACGCCGTCTACGTACTCAACGGTTACCTGCGTCTTTCCGTCGGGACGGAGGTAGTTGAGCTTGCCGTTCTTTCTGACCTCGGTGAGGCGCTTGGCAAGCTTGTGAGCGAGAGAGATGGGAAGCGGCATAAGCTCGGGGGTTTCGTCGCAGGCATATCCGAACATAAGGCCCTGGTCACCCGCACCGGTGTTGAGCGCGTCGGTGGCGGTTCCCTCCTTCGCCTCGAGGCACTTGTCAACGCCGAGGGCGATGTCCTCAGACTGCTCGTGGATGGAACTGAGAACAGCGCAGGTTCTACCGTCGAAGCCGTACTTTGCCCTATCGTAGCCGATCTCGCAGACGGTGTCGCGGACGATCTTCTGCACGTCGAACTTGGCGTTCGTGGTGATCTCACCCATTACGGTGATGATACCCGTGGTTGCAAACGTCTCGCAGGCAACGCGGCTCTCGGGATCCTCGGCAATGATGGCGTCGAGGATAGCATCGGAAATTTTGTCGCAGATTTTGTCAGGATGACCTTCGGTCACCGACTCGGACGTGAATAATACTCTTTTCATTTTTTCTCCTTACAGCCTATCAAAAGAAAAAGCGGAAATCACCTGAGGGCGACTCCCGACCGAAAAACTCATCTGTCAGGAATTGGCACCTTGAATTAACAGGTTGCCGGGTTTCACAGGGCCGGTCCCTCCACCACTCTTGATAAGCGATATTTATTTTAGCGGGATAATTATAGCATACGCACGGGAAATTTGTCAATAGCTTTATCGAAAAATATAAAAAAGGGACCGACGCGGGAAAAATCGGTCCCATTGTGCTATAACAATCGTGCTATATCAGTCGATGACAACGTGGCGGGGGAGCCCGTTCTCCTCCTCATACGGGAGGGTACCGCGGATGAGCGGTGCGAGATAGGCAATGCCCGCGTCGGTGATCCCGTTGCCCTCGTCATTAATGTACTCGTCGGGGACGGTGCGGATCGCGTTTGCGATGCCCCCGATGTCGGCGGTGCCGAGGTGGATAGAATAATCCGGCCCCTCCTCACGGACGAAGGTCATCATGATCCCCGTTTCGCCCGAGATGGCGGTGAGCACGGCGCCCGTGCCGATGTAGATGGATTCGTTGATATCGGTGAGCGAGGCGATGTGCGCGGAGCAACGCTGAGGAAGGCTGAGCTCGATCGAGCGGACCTTGCAGCCGATGTTCTCCTTCACAAGCTGCTCAAGCACCCTGCCCGTCCCCGAGAGTGCGGTATGGCCAAATGCATCGACGGCGCGGGAATCGGTGCCCTCGCCAACGTAGTGACCGTTAGCGAAGCGGATGCCCTCGGATGCGCAGACGAGCACGGCGGGATGGCGAGTGAGCGCGGCGCGTACATCCGCGATAAATTTATCTGCGTCAAAGACGCGCTCGGGAAGATAGACGAGGTCGGGTCCAACGCCGCCCGAGATAACGGGAAGCGCGGAGGCGGCGGTAAGCCAGCCCGCATCCCTGCCCATCACCTCAACGATTGTGACGGCGTCAAGAGTGTAAACCGACACGTCGCGTAAAATCTCCTTTACCGTGGTTGCGACGAATTTTGCCGCGGAGCCAAATCCCGGTGTGTGGTCGGTGGCGGCAAGGTCGTTATCAATCGTTTTCGGCACGCCGACAACGCGGAGGGGATATCCGTGGTCGTTTGCGTAATCAGATAGCTTCAAGACGGTGTCCATCGAGTCGTTTCCGCCGATGTAGAAGAAATAGCGGATGTTGTATTTTTCGAGGATACCAAGGATCTTCTCATAGGTTTCGGCGTCGGTTTTGTGGTCCTTCAGTCTTTTTCTGCAGGAGCCGAGCGCGGCGGCAGGTGTAGCGGCGAGGACGTCAAGCCCCTCCCCGTCGGGGAAAAGCTCGAAGAGGTCGACGAGATCCTCCTTGAGAAAGCCCTCGATGCCGTTTTTCATACCGTACAGGGTGCCGATGATTTCCGCACCGTGTGCCTTAAGAGCACCGCGGATGACACCCGCGAGAGTTGCATTGATTGCCGCGGTGGGGCCGCCCGACTGACCGACGACCGCATTGCCGTAGAGTAGCGCCATAATTATCTCCTTATGGTTTTTTCTTTATTGTACCATAGCCTCCGTATTTTTGCAAGCGGTTTTAACGAAATATGAGGGTGAAAAAGACGTGGCGCGGCTATCCCCCGTCAAGACGAGAGAGGGCAAGATACGGCAACGCGGCGAGGAGATAGGCGCGCTTGTCGAAGCCGTAATCCAAATAGTATGCGTGCTCGCATATATCAACAGCGAGGACGGAGGCACCCAAACCGAAAAAGTTGGCGCCGAGCAAGTGCGGGTATTCATAATGCTTAACCTCGATTTTTCCCCACCTCCCAGCGACGGTTACGTAGCCGTGAGGATTATCCATTGCCACGGCGAAGATGCGGTTAAGGAGGGCCCCCGTCGAGCCAAACCGAGTGAGCACCGCGGTTGACGATTGAAAGCGCACGGGAGCGAAGGAGTCGAGAAAAAGCGCCTCCATTTGAATACGCACTAGCAGATCGATCGCCTCGCGCTTGATGTCGCGCGGTATGTTCTGCCGCATTATATCATTGATATTATCAATTTTTATGCCGCTTACGCTCTTTTGCAGTATTGACAATTTCAACCGTAGACCATTCAGGTGCTCACGCAGCCTAAGTAACGCCGTTTCACTCAAAAACTCCGTCATATTCCCCCCCTCGCTCCTTTCTCATTACAATATATGACCTACACGCCAAGGGGGTTATTGCACCGTGTGGCAGAGGATAAAAAAAGCACCGCCACGCATACGCATGGCGGTGCCGTATCAAATTACTTAACAAGCTCTTTTTCGGTGAAGGTGTATTCGGTGTTACAGAAGCGGCAGATAGCGGTCAGCTCGCGGGGCTTGCCCTCCGCCTCCTGATCGTTGAGCATTCCGACGATCTCCTTCTGCCCGAGGGAGAGTATCTTTTTACACATACGCTCGCGGGAGCAATCGCACTTGTACTCGACCACGAGGTTATCAAAGACGTCGAAGGGGATGTCCTTCATTGCCATTTCGGCAATCTGCTCGTTAGTCATGCCCATCTCGAAATACTGCGATATGTTAGAAAGATTCCTTGCGTTGCGCTCGATGAGGTCAACCGTTGCCTCATCGGGGAACGGCATCAGCTGAATCAGCACACCACCTGCGGCAAGGCAGGTATAGTCCTTGTCCACGCGGACACCGAGCGAGAGGACGGTGGGAATCTGCTCACTGAGGGCGAAGTAGGTTGCGATATCCTCGGCAATCTCGCCCGTGACGATCTCGGTCATTCCCGTCTGGAGGTCGCCGTCGCCGACGGCCTTGACGAAGGAGAGTGTTCCCTGCCCGACCGCGGCACCGACATCGAGCTTGCCGTTCGGCTTCTTCGGCGGGTTTGCGAGCGGATTCTGGATATATCCCTTCACGTTGCCGTAATAGTCGCCGACGGCAATGATCTTGCCCGCCTCGCCGTCACCCGAAAAGGTGATGGTGACGGTATCCCCCTCCTCGGGGAGCATCGTGCCGATCATTGAAGCGGCGGTGAGGGTGCGTCCGAGCGCGGCGGTCGCGGTGGGAGAGGTGAGGTGTGCCCCACGCATTCCGTTCACGATCTCGCGCGAATTGAGTACCATAAGCCTTGCAGAGCCATCGCGCGTCATTGCGCGAAGCATCTTAGATTTTCCGTTAGCCATTATTACCTCTCATTTTTTACATTTTGCAACGATGTAGATCCTGTCCGATTCGTCGGTCGCCGGGGTGAGTGCGTAGTCGGAATACGCGCCAACAAGCTCGAATCCCGCCTTGGTGAGCCGATTCTTCATACTGCGGAGTGTATACATCCGCTCGGTCTGGATTTCATCGTATCTTTCGTACCTGCCGTCCTCGACCTCCTCAAAGAGGGTGATATAGAAGTCGCACAGGTGCGTTTTTTCGTTATAATCGTTCTGCCACACGCAGACACCGCCCTCGCCCTCGAAGACGTAGGAGCGGTCGGCATAGACGGTTTCGAACTTGTGCCTCCCGTTGATATCGAAGATGAACAGTCCGTCTGGCACCAGAAAATTGTGCACGAGGGCGAGCATGCGGTCGAGGTCGGACGGGTCGGTGATGTGATTCAGGCAGTCAAGGCAGGACACCGCGAGGTCAACCGTGCCGTACAAATCGAGCTCGGTAAAATCCTGCGAGAGCCAGAGGATGTCGGTGAGCCCCTCTGCCTCCGCACGCGTGCGAGCGACGGAGAGCATCTCCTCAGAGTAATCGACGCCCGTCATATCGTAGCCGCGCCGGGCAAGCTCGAGGGTCATTTTGCCCGTTCCGCAACCGAGGTCGAGGACGAGCGAGGGGTGGGATTCGGCATTTTCGCGCAGGATCCGCTCGAAAAAGTCTGCCCAGGCGGCATAATCCAGCTCGCCGTTTATTTCATCGTATATGGGTGCAATAAGATCGTAGATCATATTTTCTCCTTAAAGAAAGCGCTCGAGGACCTCGTCCGCCCGGAGGCGGTCGACTGCGTAGGCGCGGCGAAGAAGCTCGGGCGGGATGAACTCATCGAATTTATCGAACACGGGACATTCGCCGCCGTTTACAAGCTCGTTAAGGTCGAGCCCCTCGGTTTCAAGGATGTTGCGGATATTGAAAAGAAGGTTGTTGCCCGCATCGCCCTTTGCCTTGAGGGTGATGTAGGAGCAGCCCTCGCTCTGCACGTCGGAGATGCCGAGGCGTGTTGCGTTTTTCTGCAGGAAGCGGCGAAGCGTGCGGAAGGAGCGTGTACCTAGCCAGGGGAACAAAACGTAGCTCTGTCCGCCGAGGAATACGAGCATATTCTTGTCCATTCCCGCATTTTTCGCTACGCGGCGGGCATTTTCCAGCCTTTCGCGCGCGTTATCGCCGAGGAAGCCGTAATCCTTGCCGTTGAAGAGCACGTCGCGCATTGCGAGTACGAGCTTGGTGTGTATCTCACCGCCGTCACCCGGCCAGGAGACCTGCATCTTCCCCTCAACCGACTTTACGAAGATGAGGCGGCGGGGCATATCGACCTCCTTGACCTCCCATACTCTGCCCGCGAGGGCAAAGCGATCGCCAACGGGCGGCGGGGTGGTTATGGTGCCGATCTCCTCGCTGTCGCATCTGACGGTATAATCCTCACTATCCTTGAAGACGGCGTAGAATTTGAAGGAGTTGGTGATTCTTTCACCCTTGAGGCCGATGATCAGCCCCTTGGTTTCGGTCATTTCGAGATACTCGTCGTTTATCATGGAAACGAGCAGCTCGCGGTAATTCTCCCGTCCCAGCTCGGCAAGAGGGGGGAGCGATAAGACGCGATCTGCCAGCTGCTTCGGCGTGAGCTCACCGAGCGAGGCAACCGTGGATAGCGTTTGATGGAAGGCGAGCGAGAGGGGCATTTTCTTCACTCTCGGGGGCTCGATAAACCGCTCGGAGGAATAGAGCTCAACGATACCGATGCCGCGGAGCAGCTCCCACGGAATGATTTCCGGCAGGGGTGCGTTTGGCAGGGGCGTTTCCTCGCGGTAGACCATTATCATTTCGGGCGGCGTGCCGCGCCTGCCCGAGCGGCCGAGGCGCTGTAAAAATCCCGACACGGTGGTGGGCGCGCCGACCTGTCCGACACGGTCAAGGCGACCGATGTCGATACCCAATTCAAGGGTGACGGTGGCACAGGTTACCGCGCGGGTGACCGACTCATCCTTCATCGTCGCCTCTGCATCCTCGCGAAGCGAGGCGGAGAGGTTTCCGTGGTGGATATAGAAGACGTCCTTGTCCCCCCTTGCCCTCGCAATCTGAAGGAGGGTGGCGGTGACGTACTCGGTTTCCTCGCGCGAATTGGAGAAAACCAGCGCCTTCTTACCATAGAGGGTATCGTAGAGGAATTCAAACCCGGGGTCAAGCTTCGCATACGAGCCCTTCTTCGACCCATCGGCGGTAGCAACGTCGGGCTTCGAGGTCTGGTTTTCGTTCGGATTCTGTATATAAAAGTGCTCGAGGCCGAGGCGCCATTTCAGCGCCGTTTTCGGCGGGATGGGGGCTATCGTTTCCCTTCCGCTACCTGCGCCGAGCCAATCGGCGGCGACCTTCAGGTCGCCAATCGTTGCGGAAAGACCGACGCGGCGCGGCGAATAGCCGATGAGCCGCGCGAGGCGGGAAAGCAGGCAAATAACCTGGTTACCCCTGTCCTGACCGATGAGGGCGTGTATCTCGTCGATGACGATGTAACGCAGACTGCTGAAAAGGCGTGGGATGTCGTTTGCGCGGTTGATGATCATAGACTCGAGCGACTCGGGGGTGATCTGGAGGATGCCCTCGGGGTTCTTCAGCAGCTTCGACTTATGCGATGCGCCGACGTCGCCGTGCCAATGCGTGACGCGCACGCCCGTCATATCGAGCAGCTCGTCAAGGCGGTAGAACTGGTCGTTGATAAGCGATTTGAGCGGTGCAATATAGAGCACCGAGATCGAGGAATGATACTCGGGGTCGTCGAGCACGTCGGTGAGTATCGGGAAGAACGCCGCCTCCGTCTTTCCCGACGCGGTGGAGGAGGAAAGAAGGAGATTCGCATCGGTATCAAAGATAACGTGCGCGGCGTCAAGCTGGATGTCGCGAAGCTCGCTCCAGCCGTGGTTGTAGATGTATTCTTTTATAAAATCGGGAAATCGGGAAAACAGTCTTTCTGCTTCTGTCATATTTCTGCCTCGATTTAAATATCAATATCAAATAATCCTATGCGTTTGGGAGGCGCGATGGTTTCGGGAGGAGGCGGCGTTCCGTCATCATCCACGGTGGCATCGGCATCATCCTTCACGGTGCGGAAGGTGACGTCCTTGATAAGCACCTCAAACTTTGCCCCGGGGTTATCGCGCAGAATGTTGAGCAGGGTCAAGAAATCCCTGATGATCTCACGGGGAGTGATGAGCTCTTCGGCGCCCGCGCGGGATAGCGCGTGATTCATAAACGCCTCGACCTGCTCGTCGGTGAGGGGCAGCTCGCTCATTCCCTCGCGTTCGGCGTAGAGGCGAGTGAGCCTTTTTACAAGGGCGAGCAGCTCGTTATCCGAGAGTCGGCGAAGCCTGATAACCGGGCTCGAAAGATTCTGATAGCCCATATCCGAATACTTGGAATCGGCAAGGCGGGAGCGAAGCGCATCGTAGCTGAAAAGACCGCGACGGTTGTCCTCGAGGAACTGCGGTGTGCCGCCGAAGATCACGCCGAGATTCTTTGCCTTACCCTGCAGGGTGTCGTTGAAGATGGCGAGAATTTTCTCGTAATTTGCCTCGCGGGAGATACGGTTGGGAATCTTGTAGAGGTTTACGCACTCGTCGATAAAGACGATAAGGCCCTTGTAGCCAAGACGGACACAGAGGGATGCGAGAAGCTTGATATAGTCATACCAATTGTCATCGTTGATAACCGTGCTGACCGAGAAGCCGAGGGCGCTCTTTGCCTCGGTTTTGGTGGAAAACTCGCCACGGAGCCAACGAAGGCAGTTCGATTTCTTATCGTTATCGTCGGAGATGCAGGCCATATAGTACTCAGAGAGCACGCGAGCAAAGTCGAATCCGCCGACGTCCCCCTCGAGCTCGGAGAGGGTGAGGAAAACGCGCTTTTTCAGCTCGGTTTCAAACTCGGGAGTGTCGGGCATAATTCCCGCCGAAACAAGCTCGGTACGAATGCCCGTGAAATAGCGGGAGAGCACGGTGGGGAGTGCACCGCCCTCGGGGGATGCCTTCACCGCGAGGTTAATAATAAGCTCGCGATAGGTTGCGAGGCCTGCCCCGTTTCCGCCCGTGAGCCTGCGCTCGGGGGAAAGGTCGGCATCGGCGCAGACGAAGCCGCGCTCAAGCGCGTAACCGCGGATGAGCTGGATCAAGAAGCTCTTACCGCTTCCGTACCTACCGATAAGGAATCGGCAGGCGGCGCCGCCATCGGCGACGTCATCAAGATTATCAAGCAGGGAGTTTATCTCCTCGCGCCTACCGATTGCGATATAGGGTGCACCGCTACGGGGAACGACGCCCGCGGTCAGCGAGTTCAAAAGCGTGTTCAGTATACGGCGCGGAATTTTTACTTCATTACCTTGTAAAGCCATTCTATAATATCCTCTCTGTAATCCTCGATTACGGCGTAGCCGTCGTCCGAGGGCTCTAAAATAACGTCGCCAAAGCCGTCCGCGAACGCCTCGTTAACGATTTCCGCGATGGTGTCGGGGGTGTCGGCGAGATCGGGTTCGTAGCCATTTGCGAGCGGAACACCCGCAAGGGTGGCGATGTATGCAATTTCGGGTTTGCCAAGACCGTAGGTGTCGGCATCGCACGCGGGTGCGCTTGCCGGCGCGGGTGCGAGAATATCGTCGCACGCGGGTGCGCTGTCGGATGCGCTCGATGCGGGATTGTCCGCGACAGTAGCGCGCACACCCTCGGGTGTTGCGGGTACAGCCGCGCTGATCACCGACGGCTCGGGGTCATATTCCCCGCTCTCGGTGCCGTCAACAAGGCGCATCGTGGTGTCCCAGGAGGCGCGCTCGATCTCATCGGCGCCCGCACTGGACATTTTCTCCGACGGTGCGTCGTAAAGGCGCAAATATTCGGGGGCGTTTTCCCTCTCGCGGCGCTTTTTCTCGCCCTCGAGGATAGCCTCGAAGTAGTAGTCGATTATCCTGCGGTAATCGTTAGGCAGGTCCTTGACGGACAGGCGGCTCTTAATGCCCATCACGGCACGGATCTTGTTCTCCGCGTATTTTACCGCGGCTGTGACACCGCGACGGAGTCCGTCGGCATCGGCAATCGGGTAATACTCGATCTCCAGCTTGCGCTTGACCATATGGGTGCAAAGCGAGTTGGGGAATGCATCCCTGCGGACGGTGACCGTCTGCCCTTCTCTGCCCGCGCTGATGCACTCGCTCCACAGGTCGCGAAGCAGGAGGGTCATCGATCCCTCCATATAGGCGCGGTAGAGCTTTGCCTGCTTTTCCTTGGTTTCCGCGTCCTTATCGGGGTCGCCCGCGGCGTACTTGCCGCGACGCCAATCGTAGTCGGAGAGGTATGCGAGCATTGCCGCAGTACCCGCGCCGCCCGCGCGGTTGATGTCGGAGAGATAAAACTCCTTGAAGGTGGATGCGGAGATAACGTCGAAGATAAAATCGTTTATCTCATCCATCGGACAAGGAATCTTATGCACGAGGCAATAGTCCTGCACCCATATAGAGAAATACATATCAAGACGGGGGAGCGATTTGCGGTATTCGCGCCAGAGGCGGCAAAGGAGCATTATTCCCTCGCTCGGCGGTATTTTGTCAGGCAGGTTGAGTATCTCGTAAACGTAGAGATAGACGTAGGAATAGTCGGTTTTGATAAACCGTCCGCGCTGCATCTCGCCACGCCAGAAGAAGTAATACGCCTTCTGCCCCGGGGTGAGCTGAGAATACTGGGGCATATAGGAATAGAACTGCACGAACTCGGCGCGGGCGGTCGGGCGGTAATCGTAATATATCAGCGCGGTTTTGCGGAAATTATCGTAAAAGTCGTACTTATCGACGAAGTGGCGGATAACGACGCGCTTGATAAGGCTGTCCCCCTCGGGAATATACTCCTCCTCCGTGGAGGATTTAACGCCGCGGTCGGCAGAGGTGATCTTGCGCTCGGCGGGGTCGCGCTCGGGCGGGGGCGGTGTTGTGCTCCCCTTATCGGGAACGGCGGGTATTTTCTCCTCGCGAATGGGGTCGGAGGACGCAAAGGTCGAGAGGGTGCCGCGCTTTCTCGGCACGAGCTTATCAAGGTCCCAGAAATCGTCCCTGTCGTTTTTACCGTCGTATGCCATTGCTACCTCCTTCCGTTGTCCCGCGGCGTGTGCAGCCACGCGGGGTGAAAAACCGTATTTTTCGCGTGCGTATACTCATCGCGCGCGAGGTGTTACCAAATAAATATTTTATCATATTCACCGTAGATTGTCAACCGATTTATTCGCCTTTTTTCGCACGGTGATAAAAAAAGCGTCGGGCAGGATTTCCTGCCTGACGCATTATGATTGGTTATTGAGTGTCGGAGCTCGGGGTTCCGTCGGATTCCGCAGTGGGTGCCACGGGGGTGGCGGGGTCGGTCGACGCGGGAGTGGCGGGCTCGGTCACTGCAGTGGTGGCGGTTGACTTCACCTGCTTGACGTAGTTGAGGAGGAAGACGCCGAGGGCAACCAGGACGAGGGACACGAGAAGAGATAGGATATGCACGTCGCTCTCGTCGGGGAGCATCAGCTTCGTGAGGATTACGCCGAATACGGGAGTCATGAAGGAGAAGATGGTGACCTTCGAGACGGGGTTATGCTTGAGCAGGACGCCCCAGAGTGCATAGGCAACCGCCGAGAGTGCGGCAAGATATAAGAGAACGAGCACGCCGACGGGGTTGGAGAGGTCGATACTGCCGCCGAAGGCAAGTCCGACGAGCGCCATCACCGTGCCGCCGAGGATAAACTGATAGCCCGAGATGACGACGGGGTCCTCGCGGCTCGAGAATTTCTTGATAAGCACGGAGGAGATGCCGAGCGACACGCCAGAGAGAAGGACGAACAGATCGCCAAAATTCATATTGAAGTCAAGGCCGTTGAGGTTGACCGCGATAATGCCCGCAAAGCCGATGAGGCAGGCGACGATCTTCTTCACCGTGAGCTTTTCCTGCCTGAAAACGAGGCAGGAGATGAGGATTGCAAAGAAGCTCGACGAGCCCGAGAGGATGGTACCCTTCGCGCCCGTAGTGTTAGCAAGGCCGACGTAGAAGAAGAAATACTGCACCATGGTCTGAAAGACCGAGACGATGCCGATGATACCGAGGCTCTCCTTCTTTGGAAGGAGGACGCGGCGGCGCGCGATGGAATATATGATGATTGTGAGAAGTCCCGCGAGGGCGAAGCGGATGCCCGCGAAGAGGATGGTTGACGGGAGGTCGGGCTTGCCGCCCTCGAACATCAAGCGATAGCCCGTTTTGATAAAGGGGGTCGCGCTTCCCCAAAGCGCACAGCAGAATATCGCGGCGAGCGATACAAGGATTGGGTTAGTAAAAAGCTTGGATGATTTCATAGTATTATCCTTTTTCTTAACATTCCCGAACATTATATCCTATTTGACGGCGGATGTCAATAAGAAAAACGCCGAAATGCTCGGCGTTTTTGATGTGATAATTGGTATAAATATGCGACGCGCGGTAAATGGCGATCTGATAAGGATCGATTCGCCCGTATCAACGCGGGCGGCGTCGATTGCGGTTCGGTTATTTACGCACGCTGGAGGCGGCGAAGGCGTTGATGCCCTCCGCACGGAGTGCCTCGGCGGCGGATGATGCCGCGGCGGCCGTATCAAAGATACCGTAGACGCTCGGTCCGCTACCGCTCATAAGGACGTATGTCGCGCCGAGGTCGGCAAGGCGGGATTTAAGCGCGGTGGCACCCGGGCAATCCGGTAGGACCGCCGCCTCAAAGATGTTGAACAGGCGATCGGGGTCGAGGACGCCGTGGTCAATGGAGGACAGGAGTGCGTCAAGCGCACCGTCCGAGCCCGTCGGGACCGTGCCGTCGAAGTTCGAGTAGAGGCGGTCGAGCGCCGCATAAGCGGCGGGGGTGGAGATATGCTCGCCCGCGACGGCGATAACCGCGTAGAGGGACAGTCGGTCGGGCAGGCGTGTTATGCTCTCGCCACGACCATGACAGAGGGCGGTGCCGCCGATAAGGCAGTACGGCACGTCGCTTCCCAGCTCGGCGGCGAGGGAAAGGAGCATTTTATCGGTCATAAGGCGACCGAAAAGACGGTTCATGGCACGGAGGACCGCCGCCGCATCGGCGGAGCCACCCGCAAGACCCGCGGCAACGGGAATCCGCTTCACAAGGCGGATGGATATTTCGGCGGTGATGCCCGCGCGCTCCATATAGAGCATTGCCGCGGCGTAGGCGATATTCTTCGCATCGGTGGGCAACCAGCGAAGGTTATCCACCGTGAGTCGGACGGAGCGCTTCGACCTGCCCGTAACGGTCACGGTGACCTCGTCGGCGAGCGAGAGGGTGTGCATAACCGTTTCGATTCCGTGGAAGCCGTCGGGACGGCGGTCGAGCACGTTCAGATACAGATTAATTTTGGCGTATGCCATTTCCTTAACAGATTGCATGGCACCTCACTTAAACAGCCGCCGCTCCGCCTCTGCACAGATGGCGTGGTAGATAGGCAGGTGATATTCCTGGACGAGGTAGGTTTCGGTCGCGGGTGCATCGATAAGAATATCGGCGAGCGAGGCGAGCTGTCCCCCGCCCTTTCCCGTCAGGGCGATGACCGTGATGCCGAGTGCGCGGGCGGCGCGGACGGCGTTAACGACGTTTTCCGAGTTGCCCGAGGTGGAAATTGCGATAAGGGTGTCGCCGCGCTTGCCCGCGGCATAGACGAGCTGGGCATAGACGAGCGAGGGCTCGACGTCATTTGCATAGGCGGTCAGTACCGATGACAGGGACGGCAGGGGGATAGCGCACAGACCGCGCTGAAGGAGTGCGCCCTTCTCGCCGAGCTCGGCAACGAGCGCCTCGCGGTCCTCGCCATCGGTGAAGCGGGGCTCAAGAAAGCCCTTCATAAGCTCGCCCGCGATATGCTCGCAGTCGGCGGCACTGCCGCCGTTGCCGACGAGGAGCAGCTTACCGTTATACGTGTGGGTAAAGAGGATCGCACCGACCGCCGAGTCAAGGCTGTCGGCGAGATAATCAAGCTCGGGGTAACGGGCGATCAATTCCTCTATGTAATTCATTGTTTACCTCCTTCAATAGCCACGGTGAGGGCGGCGTAATCACCGATCCCCTCGCCAAGGGCGGCGGGTAGAATTTCGCAATCGGCAAGGCTGACGGAGAGCGCCTCGCGCTCGAGCACCTCCTGCATTCTGTCGCGGAAGAGCCCCTCGGCGCGGGCGAACACGCTACCGATTACGATGCGCTCGGGATTGAGAATATCTATAAGAATTGCGAGGCCGCGACCGAGCATTTCGGCGCTGGTATCGAAGATTTCGAGCGCGTCGGGGTCGCCCGCATTTGCTAATTCTGCCAAGGTTTTTGTGTTCAAATCAAGAATTTTATCCTTGTTATCCGCCCACGGTATAGGATTGCCCTCATCGTATCGCTCGAGGGCGCGGCGGCGTGCAAGACGGGCGATTCCGCCACCCGAGCAAAAGCCCTCAAAGGAGCCGCGCTTGCCAAATCCGACGGGTCCGTCATCATCGAGGCGGACGTGTCCGACCTCGCCTGCCATGCCCGAGGTGCCGCTATACAGCCGACCGTCGAGGATGAGCCCCGCACCAAGCCCCGTGCCAAAGGTGAGAAAGATCATATTACGGCTTCCCCGCCCTGCACCGAATTTCCACTCGGCAAGGGCGCAGGCGTTTGCATCGTTGCAAAGAAATGCGGGTATCAAAAAACGATCGCGTAGCATATCGGTGATATACACCTCGTCCCAGCCCGGAAGGTTGGGCGGCGAGAGAATAACGCCGCGTCGGTCATCGAGCGGGCCGCCGCAGGAGATGCCGATCGCCGTGGCAGGCAGAAGGGATTCGACCGCGTCGAAAATGCGGGCAAGCGTGCCCTCGCACCCCTCGGTGGCGAAGGATATTTTGTCGGTAATGCCGTTAAGGTCACCCTTAACCACGGCGCATTTGGTGCCGCCGATATCAATTCCGATAAATGCCATAACGCACCCTCCCTGATTTCTTTACTACATTTTACTACAAAACGCGTGCATTTGCAAGTGGGTAATTAAAAAACGGGCCAAAAGTCCGCCATACCATCGCCCGCCGCGAGTATACGGGTCCTATATATAGTATTTATAGTAAAATTATTTAGAAAAAATGTTCAAAAGCACTTGACAAGCTTTGGTAAAAATGTTATAATGCCTTGGTAGTTCGGGTGAAAGCCCGACTCCTTGTCACCTACGGGGTGACCACAAAGACCATAAGGAGGTATAAGAAAGATGGAAAAGAAGATTTGTTCTTACGAAACCCTCTTTGCAATCAGCGGTAATTACTCTGAGGAGGATTACAAGGCTCTTTGCGAGAAGTTCGTAAACCTCGTTAACGACAACGCTACCGATGTTACTGTTAACGAGTGGGGCAAGAGAAAGCTCGCGTATGCTATTGACTACATCACCGAGGGCTACTACGTACTCTTGACCTTTAAGAGCGAACCCACCTTCCCTCTCGAGCTCAACCGTGTGTTTGGTATCACCGAAGGTATCATTCGCTACATGACGCTCGCTGTTGAGGAGAAGGCTGCTCCCGAGGCTGTTGAGACCACTGAAGAAGTTGTCGAGGCAGTTGAGGAGACCACCGAGGCTAAGCCCGAGGAATAATTAATTTTTGAATTGGAGGCGGAAACATGGCAAGTTTCAACAAGGTTATCCTTATGGGTAACATGACGGCTGACCCCGAGCTTAAACAGACCGCAAGCGGTCTTTCCGTATGCAGCTTCGCTATCGCTGTTAACCGTCGCGTTTCTAGAAACGCAGAGGCGCAGGGACAGCAGACTGTCGATTTCATCGACATCGTTGCATGGAGACAGAATGCCGAATTTGTTAGCCGCTATTTTAAGAAGGGCAACCCCATCCTCGTCTGCGGTCAGCTGCAGAAGAGGGCTTGGACGGACAACCAGGGACAGAAGCGCTACTCCGTTGAGGTAGTTGCAGACGAGGTTACGTTTGCATCCAACGCTTCGCAGGGCGGCAACGCCCCCACAATGGGCGGCAATTCGGGCTATACCCCCGACGCTTACGGTGCTCCCTCCTACAACAATGCGGGTGAGTCCAGCTTTGAGGAAATTCCTAACGACGAGAGCCTTCCCTTCTAAGGAATATCGTCCACCCGTTATGCGACTCACTATGGCGGGTGTAATACAGAAATCGTGAGTTAGAAAGGTAAGAAACAAACGATGGATAATTCTTCTCGTAATTACCGTTCCATGCACAGAAGGAAGAAGGTTTGTATCTTCTGCCAGGACAAGGTGAACGGAATCGATTATAAGGACGTTGCTAAGCTCAGAAAGTTCGTTTCCGAGAGAGCAAAGATCCTCCCCAGACGTGTTAGCGGCAACTGCGCTCTCCACCAGAGACAGCTCACCGTAGCTATCAAGAGAGCTCGCCAGATGGCACTTCTCCCCTACGTTTCCAACTAATTTAACGTTTAACGCACCTCGCCAAAGCGGCGGGGTGCTTTTTCATATCGAAAAGTTTTTCGGTGATTTCGTTGCAATATAGGAAAGGTTGTGATACAATGGTGGTATCAAGACGTAGGAGGGCGAAAATGCTGATTCGTGAATTGATTTCAAGGATGGACGTGATGCCGAATTCCTGTGACACGGTGAAATTCGGTAACACCGAGCAGGAGCTGACGGGGGTGGTCGTGACGATGTGGGCGACGCCAAGCGTCATTCGCGAGGCGGCGCGGATGGGGGCAAATCTCATCATCACGCACGAGCCGACCTTCTACGAGGATGCGGACACGCCGCGCGACAACCCAGTCGACCGCGCGAAGCTGGCGCTGATCGAGGACAGCGGCGTGGTAATTTACCGTTACCACACTATGATGCACAAATTCGTTCCCGACCTGATACCCGCGGGTGCCAGGCACTTTCTCGGTATCGGGGGCAGGCTGACGCCGACCGAGTATTTCGGCTCCTCCATCCTCGAGCTCGATGAGCCGATGAGCGCAAACGAGATTGCCGACCTGTTCAGAGAACGGCTTGGTGTCAGGCATATCAGGATTGCGGGTAACGGGGATTTCAAGGGGCGGACGGTCGGAATGTGCCTCGGGATGCCCGGGGGTGTTTACGAGATCCTGAGGGATGAGAGGACGGACATCGTCCTCGTTGGCGAGGCGTGCGAGTTCCGTCAATGCGAATATGCAAGGGATGCCGCCGAGCTCGGGCTGAATAAGGCTATCGTCGTCCTCGGGCACGAGGGCTCGGAGCGGGCGGGTATGCGCTATCTTGCAAGGCTGCTGTCCGAGAGGCACCCCGACGTTAAGATAAGCTACGTCGAATGTGGCGAGGTTTACAACTGAAAAAGGCAAATCCCGCCGCGAAATCGGCAGGATTTGCTTAGTTTTGTTTACACTATTAATATATTACGCGCACATACGAATACATACACACAAAAAGGAAAGGGCTGAGTCGAAAGCTATAAATCAAGCTAGCGGCTCAGCCTTATACTATACTCTATTTATTCTTATCTACGCTTCTGAAAATGCCAGCAAGCGGATCTGTACGGAGAGGTGCTGACGTCATTGTTCTTGCAATAATAATCAGACGTACCGTAGGAGCGGTTGGTAAGAACCTGAAAATAGATGCAATCCTTGCAGCAGCTGTTCTGCATTTCATCATAATGACTTGGCCTTGAAGAGGATGCTGTCGTTTTAGTTCTTTTGGCGTTATACGTACTTTTGAAAGCCATTGTTATTCTCCTTCTAGTATTCGAAGGCGGAGCCTTCTTTGATCCTTATGTATCCAAGATACAGCAGCGCGATGCATCCTGCAATTAAGTACATATACAGAACCCAGCGCCCCGAGAACATAATATTAATAATATTGAAAAGCACGAATACGTATGCGAGCGAGAATTTTGCCCAATCGCCCCAGATGTCATATCCGATCTGTATGTAAGTCATCGCGGATGCTATCCATGAAATCGGCAGAATCACGGCCTCAACGCGAACGTAGGTCGCGTTAATATCGAGCATATCAAGATGATGAAGGAGCGTGGGAATAAGAATTAACAGCAATCCCGCTATTCTTATCAGCTTGCTTGCGAAGCCGTCACCCGAGGTCGCGAAGGCCGCAAAGCCTACCGGCACGAATAGCAAAAGTAAGAGGCCTGCCGTTGTTGTCAATTCATCTCTATACCAGCCCGCAACCATTTTGATCAAAAAGTAGGAGACCAGGCAGGAAGGAAAAGAAAACAGCAGATTTTTAATAAAGGACTTCAATATGCTCCAAAAATCAGACATATTCACCACTCCCTGTGCTTGATGTATACATTATAATACTTTTGTCCGATAATGTCAAGTATTCGGGAATAAACGGGTAATTTTCAGTTTTTGATATAAAAATCCCCTTAAGGCAGTCTTGAAAACCATCGGTTTTTAGTATCTACCCCAAGGGGATTACAAATCCGGAGCGTCAGCTCCGTTATATTATGTTGACGTTAATGCGACAGCCCCTTGTGGGTACGGCTAAGGGGTACAACAATCAGTGATACAGGTCCTCGAAATAGCCGTGATATTTGAAATCGACGTTATCGCTCGGGAAGAGGTAGTGATACAGCTCGATGCAATAGTCATCGGTCATCGACGCCATATAGTCAACGACGATCTGGTTGAGTTCGGTATTCTCGAAATACGGGAGCCTGCCCTTGTAGTGGTGACCCGTGACGAAATCGACGTGATGCTTGAAGATGGGCGAGCTCTTGACACCGTTTTTGAGGTCGGAGAGGAGCTTATAGTACATCTTCTGCATAAGGGGGCGGACCTGCACGTCGAGGACGCGCTGTACCTCGTCGACCTTGTAGATCATATCGTAATTGGTGCGCTTTGCCGCCTGCATGCCGAGGAAGTGCTCCTCGTCCATGGTGATATACGGCTTGCCGTAGCTGTGCTCGATGATATTGACCTCGAGGTTATTGATGATCTCGGAGTTGATGGTACCGATTCCCTCGTCGCCGAGGTCGGAATCGTTCTCGATAAGCTTTGCAAACTCGGCGTCCTGGCGGTCCTTGCCGAGGTAGGCAATGATGTCGCAGATACGAACGACACATCCCTCGAGGGTGTTGGGGAGGGTGGTGAGGATATTTGCCTCGTGCACGTAGCAGCTCTCCACCATTCTGTCGTAGGAGGCGAAGTCGGTCATGGGTGCGGGGTGGTATGCGTTCATCTCAAACTCACCGTTGTGGGTAATGATACCGTTGAGGGTGTCGAGGGTGAGATTGTGATCGAAAATGCCGTCGAGCACGCGAACCGAGTGGACGTTGTGGTTAAAGTATCTGCCCGTTTCGGCGTGATATACCTCGGAGATGAATTTTTCACCCGCGTGACCGAAGGGGGTGTGGCCAATATCGTGGCCGAGGGAGATAGCCTCGATAAGATCGAGGTTCAGGTTAAGCGCCGCACCGATGGTGCGCGCGATACGGGACACGAGCTGAACGTGGAGGGCACGACGGGTAATATCGTCGTTCTTATAGAAGGAGAACACCTGCGTTTTATCGGTATAGCGGTTATAGAAGGGGCTATACATAATCTTCTCGACGTCGCGGACGTAGGCACCGCGCCACACGCTCTCGCGGTCGGAGGTGGGGTCGCGGCGGACCGCCTCACTTCCCTTCGCGGCGAAGGCGGGACGGGTGTTATTTCGTATATCCTCGCGTATGCGCTCGGTGAGCTCGGGCGAGAGCTTCTCATAATTTTTTGCCATAATTCCTCCTTATCGGGATAGATTAGAATCATTCTATAAAAATTATAGCACATTCATTTGCCATTGTCAATATCTATTATTTACGCGAGTAATAAAAGATTCGCGCGGGCTCGGGAAGAAAAGGTCGAATCGTGGCGAGAGATCAAAATAAAAAGATCCGCCCCGGGTCAAGAGCGGATCCTGTTATTGGCATTACGCCATGTTGTTAAGCTTGTGTGCGAACTCGGACTTCTTGTGAGCCGCGTTGTTCTTGTGAAGGATGCCGTGAGCAACTGCCTGGTCAACCTTCTTAACAGCAAGTCTGTAAAGCTCAGTAGCGAGAGCCTTGTCACCCGACTCAACAGCAGCGTTGAACTTCTTGATGACGGTCTTAAGCTGGCTCTTCTGCATCTGGTTTCTGAAAGCCTTGTTGTGGTTTACGAGAATACGCTTCTTAGCGGACTTAATGTTAGCCATTTTTTTCTCCTTTAAAATTTAACGCCGTCGCGGTTCGCCGTACCTGCAGCTGAGAGGGTCTGCTGACGGGATTTACGACAGGACTTTTTCATACAGAAAGAATTATACCACCTTTCTTCTAAAAATGCAAGAGTTTTTTGAAATTTTTTCACAACTTTTTTGAAGTTTTTTTGGAAATTTTGATAGGTTGACGAAAATTTTTTAAAAATACTATTGACTTTTAACAAAGCATCTGCTATACTTGTAAAGTAATTTGCTTTACAGCAGCTTTGGAGGGGTTATGTTTGAGAAAAATCTTGGCATATCCTATCTTCTTGACTTCTACGGCGACGTGCTCGACGAGCATACGCACGAGGTCATGAGTGCATATTACGACGACGACCTCTCACTCTCCGAGGTGGCATCGCTCGTCGGCATTTCACGTCAGGGTGTACGGCATATTATCAAAAAGGGCGAGGAGCAGTTGGCTTTCCTTGAGGAGAAGCTCGGGCTCGCCGCCTATCAGCGCACCCTCTCGGATATGGCGGACCGTCTTGATTCGGTCATCGCGCTCCTTTACGAGCCCGACGCCAACCCCGATGAGATTGCGAAGGAAATCGAGCTTGTGAGGAGCATTCTCCGCGAGGGGAAATGATCCCGCACTACGAGATTGGAGGTAAACGTGTTCGGAGGTCTTACCGAAAAGCTGTCTAACGCCTTCAAGAAGTTCAGAAACAAGGGTAAGCTCACCGAAGCGGATGTTAAGGCAGGTATGCGAGAGGTTAAGCTCGCGTTGCTCGAAGCAGACGTTAACTTTAAGGTAGTTAAGGATTTCGTTAAAAAGGTTACCGAACGTGCTATTGGCTCTGAGGTTTTGGAATCGTTGTTACCTGAACAACAAATTATCAAGATAGTAAACGAAGAATTGATAGCCTTGATGGGTAGCACTCACAACAAACTAGAAGTAGCAAACAATCCACCTACTATAATAATGATGTCAGGTTTGCAAGG
>JAZODF010000085.1:0-3666 GCA_045596865.1 Eubacteriales bacterium | reverse complement strand
CCTCCCCTGCGCAAGGGCGAGGTAACATAAAGCCTCCCTCCGAGAGGGAGGAAGAGTTGCAAAGCAACTCGGAAGGAGATTGCGGGAGGCGTTGAACGCGGAGAGAATCAATATACAATTAAGGTGCGAAATCGCATCGTTTTGTAGGGACCGTGCATCCGAAAGTTGCGTTGCAACTTGACGGTCCGAGCTAAGCGGGGGCAAAAAAACAATGCCGTCGCAGGTGGTTATCGGGCGTGGTTGCCTTTTGTTCCTTCCTCGGTTATCTCCTCAACTCTCTACGGACCGTCTCAGTTGCGCAGCAACTTTTGAGCCAGGTCCCTACAAATTTTCACCTCCCCTCAATCACTTTGTTAAAAAAATAGAACTTTTCGGGCAAAATAAACAAAATAAAGGACGCGATATTGAATCGCGTAAAATAAAATGTTATAATGAGGACGGAAATTTCCATCAAGGAGAATTTTATGAAGAATTTGAAGAAAATCGCGCTTCTCATCCTTCTCGTCGTCGCTCTTGTGACCGCTATCGCGGTGAGCACGTTTGCAGAGGGTGAGTATACGGGCACGGTTGCCGAGCTGACCCCGCTTGTTAACTCGGTTTCCTCCGCTTCGGATGCGACCGCCCGCGACAATGCTATCATTGCCGTCGGCAAATACCTCGAGGCGACCCCCGTTGATCCGTCCGAGGCGGGTTACACCGACCTCATGTCGACCCTTGGTGAGGCTACGCTCGCCCACGCGACCGAGCTTCTCTCTGCCGTTGCCGCCGATACGGTTACGAGCACGGCAAACAACCAGATCGCCATAAACAAGGTCCGCCGCATCGTTGAGCTTGGCTTCATCGACGAGTCCGTAAACGGCTACGCCGCCTTCATCGCCGACTACGAGGCGCGCCTCGCGCTTCAGGAGGAGGCAAAGGAGGCCAACCGCCAAAAGATGCTTGCCAAGTCCACCCTAACCGACTATAGCCTGCAGACCTTCATCAACTCTGACGGTAACTCTAACCCCTTCCCGACGATCGGTAACCCCGGTAGCAACCTTGTTTCCACCTCGGGCGGCTACATCACCGTACACTACGGTGCACAGGATACCCAAAACACCTTCCTCCAGTATAATTATCCCTCGGATACACAGGGTTCGCTTTCCCGCACGGGCGTCGTCGTTGACTTTGATTTCGCCGTGCTTGGCATTATGCCTCCCGGGGGCTTCCACGTCGAGGGCGGTGGCCATGCAGGTGAGGGTACCCCCACCTCATCGATCTCCGAGACCCTTAACGGCAAGCCGAAGGTATACCCCTCCTACCTCCGTATTCTTGACAACGGTGACATCTGTACGGGTGACGGCGACGGCAGAAAGGTACTTATCCAGAACGGAATCGTAATCGGTGAGTGGCTCCACTTCACCCTCATCTACAATGCAGATGATTTTACCTTCTCCATCTACCTTGAGTACGAGCACCTCGCCACCTTCAGCGCGAAGGTAAGTGGTCTGACCTACAGCCTCTCCGCGCTCCGCTTTGCCGGATCGACTAAGGCTAAGTCCGACTGGTCCTGCGACAACGTGCAGGCATATCAGGGTACCGCCCTTCGTGAGATCGGCATGTTCGACAGGATGTCGAAGCCCGAGCTCTTCGCATACTACGCGAACTACTTTATGGACGACACCATCACGGACACCGCGGGCAGATACACCTCGCAGAAGTACGTGAACGCGAATATCGCCACCTACACCGACGATGCGGGCAATTTCAAGCCCTTCCCGAACGATCACGACCTCCCCGAGGCGGAGTATCAGGCACTCCTTGCCAAGGTTGAGTCGGCGGTTAACGCCCTCAAGAGCTTCGATCAGTCCGCCTTCATGGTTGAGGTTGGCAAGGTTAACCGCGACACCTACATCTCCTACGTTGACCAGCTCGCCAACACGAAGCGCGAGCTAACCACCGCAAACGTAACCGCGCGTGATGCGCTTATCCTGAAGATTCAGGACTTCCTCATCAGCATTGAGGGCGTCATCGACGAGAACGAGGATTACGAGGCCGCGGTTGAAAGATATACCGTCCTCTATGCACAGCGCTACGTCGACGAGAACATCCTTGACTTCGTCCACCAGATGGACCGCTATAACATGGTCAGCACCCTCGTCGCCCTTGAGAAATATTACAAGAAGGCTGAGTCCTACCTCAACGACGAGAGCTACCCCATCGATACCACCCTCGCAGGTCAGCCGGGCTTTGAGGCGTTTGCCAAGGCGTATAATACCTACCTCGGCGCCGCAGACCGCATCGACCTTATGAAGCGCAACGATAACTCGAAGAAGATCATCTCCTGCCTTGAGATCGTCGAGCATTACGAACCCGACTTGTGGGAGGAGAAATACGACGAGATCAACGCATACGTCGTTATGATCCGTTCGGTTATCCAGAGCGGATATTACAACCCCGACTACGAGGGCGTTGACGTCGCTATCGAGCGCTTCGCACCCATCGACGATTACTTCTACCTCCTTCTCCAGGAGGTCCACATTGCCGAGCTTACCGCCCGTCTTGAGTACGTCTACAACAACGACGCCTACATCGAGAAGATGGGCACCCTCTCCTACATCGGCAGATATCTTGAGAACAACGATATCGACTACTCGAACGAGGATATCCAGACCATCGTCGCCAACTACAACACCGCACTTGAGGAGCTCTCCTTCCGTGAGGTGGATTACGAAACCGTCCTGAAGCAGAATGCGAACTACTTCGTCTCCCTCGTTGAGAAGATGCGCATCAGCGACGGCTTCAATGAGAAGAAGGAGCTCTACGACCTCGCAACGGGCTACTACTTCGCACTTGACGCAACCGTTGAGGGCGCATTGGACGCTATCGCGATCTACGACGAGCACACCCTCTGGTTTGAGAACGTTGACGCCGCCTCGAAGCTGTTCCTCGCATCCGTCGCGGTGCTCGAGAGCGCAACCACCCCCGATGAAAAGTATGCCGCACTCGTTGATTGCTACGTATATAGCCTCGACGCCGAGATCACCTACGACGGTGTTGCCTCCGCGTTTGAGATCTTCAACAGAGAGTACGAGGCGTACAACGCATCCGCAAACGCCGTTAACGAGGCGGTCGCAGGTGTCGGCGTTACCGTCGGCTCCGTCCGCGCTAACTGCGGCGTCAAGTCCATCATCGCAGTAATCATTAAAAAGATCTTCGAATAATTCTTCATTGTTTTTTGCCCCTCGGCACCACGCCGAGGGGCTTTTTGTTATGTCTTCCAAAATCGCGTTGCATCCACGGGGAAGGGAATGAAGGAATGAAGGAATGATGAATGAAGGAATGATGAATTGTAGGGACCGGCGTCCTTATGTAGAATCGTAGGGACCGGCGTCCTCGACGGTCCGTGGAGAGTATGATAAATACACAGGGCATAAAAAGAGGCAACCGAGCCATCCACGCGACCGCGATAGCATCTGTTTGTAACGTCAATTCGTCACGGACCGTCGAGGACTGTACAGTGTAGCAAGATAGTATACAGGTAGCGCAACAGGATGGTATACAGTTTTGTGGTACAATAAAGGTACAGAAAAATCCGTGTAAGGAGGAAAAAGCTGTGCCTTGGAAGGACAAAACTGTGGAGAAATTAAGAGAAGAATTTATCGAGGCGGCGAAGACCGCAAAAAA
>JAZODF010000084.1:0-4956 GCA_045596865.1 Eubacteriales bacterium | reverse complement strand
AAAGTAATCCGCCATGAGCGTGAACACCAGTGCAAGCTGCGTGAAGAGATAGGAATCCGACGTCTCGGCAAACAGAATACAGAACAGGCAGGCAAGAACAATGGCTGTATAGCGCAAATTGACGGGAATGCTTGCTTGCACCGTTTGCAGAAGCACGCCAAGCACCGCCATGATGCACAGAAATGCAACCGAGAGCCAAAGTAAGAGTTTTTTGTTTTTGATCATAACAGTATTTTATGAAGCAACCGCGCATATGCGCGGCTGCTTCGTTTATGTCGTGATTGTATCAGATCCTTGCATCCCAAAGACCGCAGAAGGAGTCGATGGGATCAATACCCGTGAAGGCATCCTTGCCCGCGATGAGCTTATCGACGAGCGCCTCCATCGTCGACGGCTTGGAATCGTACGCGTTGACGTAGGTGCGCACCTGCGGAATGTCCGCAAGCATCGTGGGCGCGTTAACGCTTATTGCCACGACGGGAAGCTCGAATACGTACCACGGAATCTCACCGCCACCCTTAGAGAGGCCGAAGGCGGGTCTGCCGTTCATAACGTCGCAAAGGGTGATGACGAGGTCCTGTCCCGCGACGAACTCGCTGATCGCATTCTTGCCTGCAAAGTAGAGGTTGAGGTTCGGCTTCTCGCCCGCGGCGATCTGCTTCTTCATCTTGTCAAGCGGGCTCTCGTAGATAAACGCGTCGAAGCCCTTTTCGATCAGCCTGTCGCGCAGGTCCTCTGCGGGGTTTTTCTTGCCGCCCGCGGCACCCATCGCCATCTGCACGAGCGCGTCCATCGGACCCGCCGCACCCTTGACGTAAACTATCATTACTCTCTTGTATCTCTCGGGGGTGATGGGAAGCACGCCCTCGTCCTTGTACTTAACGAGGGTGATCGCGTCACGGCTGATTGCCGCCTCGGTCGCCTTGTACTCCTCCTTGCCGAGGACGGGCATACCCGCGGGCACAAGCTCCTCCTTCGCCTTTTTGTGAAGGCCCATGTGCGCCTTCAGACCGAGGATTCTCGTCAGCGCCTCGGTCATCCTCTCCTCGGAGATAATTCCGCTCTTGTACGCGTCGAGCATCGTGGCAAAGTCCTCGTCGGGATCGTTGAAGAACAGGAACATGTCGCATCCCGCGTTGATGCTGGCGGGGAGCATTTCCTTTCTCGTCATTCTGTCGGTCATACCGACCATGTGGCTCGCGTCGGTAACCACCATTCCGTTGAAGCCGAGCTTGTCACGAAGCAGGCCGGTCATGATCTCGGGGCAGAGGGTAGCGGGGAGCAGCTCCTCGTCCTTGACGTCGGGCTTGATCTCTCTCATATACTCGCGCATCATAATGTGACCGCCCATAACCGCGTCGAGGTCGGCGTCGATCAGCGTCTTGTAAACCTGACCGTAGGTGCGCATCCACTCCTCCTCGCCGAAGGAGTTGAGGTTGTTGGAAATATGTGCGTCACGGAAATCCTGTCCGTTACCGGGGAAGTGCTTCGCCGCGCAGGCTACGCCCGCCTCGTGTGCACCGAGCAGGTACTCGCGGCTCATAAGTGCGACTCTCTCGTGATCGTTACCGAAGGCACGCGAAACCACCTCGGTATTCTCCCAGTTGTAATGAATGTCGCAAACGGGCGAGAAGGCCATATTGCATCCGATGGACGCCGCCTCCTCGTTGGCATAGAGGCCGAGCTTGCGTGCATACTCGGGGTTGTTCGTCGCACCGATCTTGATACCGCTGCCGATGTAGGTTCCGTCGGAGCAGCAGCCGTTACCGCCGCCCTCGGTGTTGCAGGCAATGAACACGGGCACCTTCGCATATTTCTGCAGGGTCGCGTTCTGCATCTTTACCGCCGCACCGGGCATGTTGTTGTAGCGACAGCCGCCGAGGTGGTACTTCTCCATAAGGGTGCGCAGGTATTCCTCGTCCATCCCTGCCGTCAGCTGGAAGAACAGCTGACCGACCTTCTCCTCGTCGGTCATTGCCGCGATGGTGTCCTCTACCCACTTGATATCCTCGTCGGTGAGGTAGTAGGGTCTTGTCTTTAAATTAACCATTGTGCCTATCTCCAATCTGTTTTAATTATCATTTATGGTTGTCCGATGGTGCGCTTCTTCGCGCTCCTTTTTGGGAATTAGTGCGATAAATTATCGCGGAACTCCTCTATTTTTCTCGCGGCATATTCGCCCGCATACCCGTCTGCGGTAAGGCGGTGAAGCCCCTCCGACATAAACTCGCCCCAGCTCTCCCCCTCGCGCCTCACGAGAATCGGGAAGAACAAAACGCCGTTTTTCTCCGCCGCGGCGAGGTCACCGGGCGCATCCCCGCACATCAGCACGCGGTCGGGGGCATACCCCTTTTCGAGAAGGGCGGCAATGCAGGCCGCCTTGCTACCCGCATTCTGTGCGAGCACGACGTCCGTGTGCGGGAGCAGGCCGTGCTTCTCCCACTCCTCCATCACCGCGTCGAGGTTGGCACTCGATACGATTGCCACGTCAGCGCACCCGTGCGCCATCTCGAGCGCCTCGCGTGCGAGAGGGAAGGGCCTTACCTCCTCGGGCGGCAGCTCGGTTATCGCCTTGTTCACCGCGCGGCTCCAGGCGAGGGCCTTCGCAAATACGGGGTGCGCTCCCCCCGCGACAAGCCGCTCGAGCGCGCCGTTTGACAGCTCGGGCGCATTTTCCGCCCATTCGGCAAGCTCGCGTGCACCGTCGATACGCGCATATTTTTCGTCAATTTCGGTAAGGGCGATCGCCAGACCGCGGAAACGGTTGATCCCCCTCGTCATCGTGTAAAGGTTGATGTCATTCCACCGCGCAAGGATGTCCTCGCCCCATTCGGCAAGCCCCCATTCCGCGACCATACACGGCCCGAAGCAGCGAAAATGCTTAATATCCATCGTGTCCATCGCACAACCGTCGCTGTCCACACAAACGAGGTAGTCCTGCCTTTTTACGAAATCGCCAAGAATGCTCAAGGTGCTCTCCTTTCGAGGGGGCCCGCCCGCGCGGGCATAGTTCGTCATATATATTATACCTTATTTATCCGTGCCAAATCAACAGGGCAACCTTTACTAACTTTCTATGCGAAAATTGGTTATTTTCCCTGTAATAAGAAAAAAAGGGGGGAGCGCCCGCGGCGCTCCCCCCATGGTATAATTTGCGTTAGTCTTTATTCCTTTTGTCTTTGATAAGGTCGATGATAAGGCAGGTGCCAACCGTCACGAGCGACACCGCATTGATAACGGTAAATGCAAGATAAAGCGGCACGGGTCGGCTGATATATGCACTCACCGACCAAAGGCAGGCACCGATAACGGCAATCACGCAAACAACCCAGAAAAACGTCTTGGTTTTCTTATCCATAGCGCCCCCTTATCCGAAAAACCGAATCGCCAAAATGGCAAAAACGGTGAACATCGACACAAGCGTCGCCATCATCGCAACCAGAATATGTATGTCGTGTCTTTTCATAATAGCCTCCGTGGTGGTGTGAAGTTGTTGTAGCATAAAACGAGGTGGAACAGTAAAAACATTGTATCACAAAATAAGGAAGAATACAATAGAAAAACCGCCTTGCCCCTTTTTTACCCCGTTTTACTGCATTTCGACTGCATTTTTTGCTAATGGCTGTAATTTTGCTACAAATCAGCTTCGGTTTCTTTAAGGCGAATTAAAAGACGTCCTATAGTACCGTTTTCCGCAGATGTTAAGTAGTTTACGTCGGTATATGTGAAAATGTTACGGCAGGAAGAAAACCAAAGAAGAGTAAACACCTCCAAGGAATTCAATGCGTCAATCTTATCGCTGTGAACGACAGATACGATATTTTCATTGAAATTTCCGCTGAGCGAAGCTTTTTCAAATATGGCTCTTGCTATTTCCATCGGAGATGTGGGAAATTGCACAGATTCCGATATGGAGCTCATAACGCATAAAAAATCATTCATCTCGCTATCCTCGATAGAAAATACGGTATTGTTGTTGAAGTAATAGATAAACTTCTCGTTTGTCAAGGCGGCAAAATCAAACATATCTTTTTATCTCCCTATCAATTCTATTATACCGCAAAAAAACAAAAACCGCAGCCCTTTGTATCGGAATTGCGGTTTTTATTTGTCGATGAAGAGGTACTGCCTCTGCGAGGCAGGATACGCCTGATGGCGTATGTGAACTCTGCACCTTGCGGTGCGGAGTTCATTCACGCTTCAGCTCCGCCAAAAAGAAAGATACCGAGAGTCCGAATGGACGCTCGGTATCTTTGCGAAAGAGCAGTAAAAAGGTGTGTAAGTCGGTGAGATAAACCACAAATTAGATGATTATTTCGATACATACCACGCTTGTTTATTATATTCATCCCATTCTATGCTTGCATTTTTAAAGTTAAAGCAAACTGTAAAAAATGGATCTTTTGACATTGCATCAATAAAATAGGTATTTGGCTCTTTTTCACCCAAATCAAATATTGTTAGACCGTTTTTCAATTGTTCTAAAAAACGAGCACGTGCATACTCGTCGGTTAAAATAATCTGTGGTTCGGTAGGATGAAGCTCGCCGTGTTCGTCATGTTTCCAGGCTACCCCTGGTTCATAGGACAACAAATTGAACTCTTCAAAGGTAATGTAGGCAAGGTTAATTTCCATATCGGTTGCATGTTGGTTTTGCTCTGCGTCTTTATGAATATTTAAGTAAATTGCCTTAACTCTTAAGCATTTGTTGTCAAAGATCTCAAGAGCAAATTCTGCATCATGAAATTCGAAATCAGAGAGTTTATTAACAGAAATGTATTTCATACAATTGCACTCCTTTGTCAAATTTAATGTTGTTGAAATTATTATACCATAATTTTGTAAATAAATCAAGGCATAGCCTTGCACTTTAAAAATGATGCATCGCCTTGCGGCGATATGATGCATTTGCTTCGCAAATATGATGTTGCTCCCTTTGGTCGCAATGATGCGATG
>JAZODF010000083.1:0-1973 GCA_045596865.1 Eubacteriales bacterium | reverse complement strand
CCGTGCCTGCCGTATCAAATCAACGCCGCCCGACGGGCGGCATATCACGTTCGCACGAGCGAACATATCACGTCATCGGAGATGACATATCACATTGCCAAAGGCAATATATCACACTTGCGTCAGCAAGTATATCACGCTCACATCGTGAGCATATCACTTGTGCGTGTCACGCACAAATATCACTCGCGCAAGCGAATATCACTCCCACTCTCGCGTCAGCGAGAATACCACTACACTATTTCCTTCGGGAAGGAGAGCGACATTGCGGCGTTTGAATACTCGCGCACGCCCGTCACCTCACGAATGACGGTGAGAAACGGGGGGATAGGCGGCTCGGTCTCGCGACTCGGCAGCTCGATCTCCATTATCGCGGTGCGCCTCCACTGCGGATAGACGTCGATCTCGACGGTCAGACCGCCCGCGGGAATGGTGTACCTCTCCTTGATTATCGGTGTGCGCGCGGGGTCGGCGCTCGCAAGGAGGGCGTCGTATTCCTCGGCGCTGAGCTCCCGCTCGTCCTCGTAAACCGAGATGCGGTCGATGCGCACCTTCTTCGTTTCGGTGTAGTCTATGCGGTCGTCGTACTCTCGGCGGCGCACGCGGTGGGTTATGCCCGACGGGGAGGATAGATAGGTCTGGGTGATCCTGCTGTGCGTGCCGCCCTCCTTCGCCGCAAGCAGGTCGAGTGCGGGCATTTTTATGATATACTTTCGCTCGATTTCAAGTGGGATATCCTTCACGCTTCCCTCTCCCTTCGGTTTTCTACCATAATTGTATCACCGCGTCGCGGGAATGTCAAGCGCGCCCGCGCGGAAATTTTCTCGCCTTTACTATTGACTTAGACCGCGATTTATGCTACAATATACGAAGAACGAAGCAAAGGGAGGCTCCTATGGACGAAAACAAGGTTGAGCTCGAAATGACGGAAGAGGAAATCAAGAAGGCGAAGAAGGCGAAGCTGCTCGCAGTCTGGGATAAAATTACCACCGGTCTGCTCATTTTCCTTATGGCATCCCCCTTCCTTATTCTCGCGTACATTTTCATCTGGTTTGCTACCAAATAATAACGGAACAGCCGCGCCGTGAGGGCGCGGTTTTCTTTTTTTACCCCTCGCCGAGTGAGGGTGTGCCCCCGCTTTTTGGCGGATTTGCACGAAATCGTTTTTCCTACCCCGTTTTTGGTTAGTCATAATTTGTTAACAATTTGTAAACTTTTTGTTTATTTTAACCTTTTTGCACGATGGGTATGGAAAAAACGCGCGCGTTATGTTATAATAGCCCTTGCTGTGCCGTTATGGAAACGATTTCTCACGGTTTTTCGGGCGGCTCGGCGTTAAAAATGCTTTATAAAAAATTTCAATATTGGAGGAAAAAACAATGAGCAAGAAGTATGTTTATCTCTTCTCTGAAGGCAACAAGGACATGCGTAACCTCCTTGGCGGTAAGGGTGCAAACCTTGCGGAGATGACCCACATCGGTCTTCCCGTACCCCAGGGCTTTACCATCACCACCGAGGCCTGCACTCAGTATTATGAGGACGGCAGACAGATCAACCCCGCTATTCAGGCAGAGATCAACGAGTACATCGTGAAGATGGAGGAGGTCACCGGTAAGAAGTTCGGTGATAAGAAGAACCCCCTTCTCGTTTCCGTTCGTTCCGGCGCGCGTGCATCCATGCCCGGTATGATGGACACCATTCTTAACCTCGGTATCAACGAGGACGTTGTTGAGTACATGGCAGAGAGCTCGGGTAACCCCAGATGGGCTTGGGACTGCTACAGAAGATTCATTCAGATGTATTCCGACGTCGTTATGGAGGTTGGTAAGAAGTACTTTGAGGAGCTCATCGACAAGATGAAGGAAGAAAAGGGCGTAACTCAGGACATCGAGCTTACCGCCGAGGACCTCAAGGAGCTTGCAAAGCAGTTCAAGGCAGGGTATAAGGCAAAGATCGGTCAGGATTTACCCTCC
>JAZODF010000082.1:0-28416 GCA_045596865.1 Eubacteriales bacterium | reverse complement strand
GCGGGTGCGGGAGCCGGAGCAGGTGCAGGAGTCGGCACAGCCTTGGCAGATGTATCCTCGTAGGCGGTGTCAATGAAGCCGGTCGCGATGATGGTTACGCGCATCTCGTCCTGAAGCTCAGGGGAGAATGCGGCACCCCAGATGATGGTTGCATCGGGATGAGCCTCCTCGTAGATCATGCGGGATGCGGTCTCAACCTCCTCGAGCTGGATGTTCTCGGATGCGGTGATGCTTACGAGAACGCCGGTAGCGCCGGCAATGCTGGTCTCAAGAAGGGGAGAGGAGATGGCTGCCATAGCGGCAAGCTGAGCCTTGTCCGCGCCCTTAGCGGCACCAACGCCCATGTGAGCGTAGCCCGCATTCTTCATGATGGTGGTAACGTCGGCGAAGTCAAGGTTGACGAAGCCGGGAACGTTAATAAGCTCGGAAACCGACTGAACACCGCGGCGAAGAACGTCGTCTGCGATCTCAAATGCGTTTGCGAGGGTGATGTGGGTATCCTCAACCTGCTTCAGTCTCTCGTTGGGGATAACGATGAGCGAGTCAACGTACTTTGAGAGCTCGGCGATACCGATCTCTGCCTGGTTGTATCTCTTTCTTCCCTCGAAGCCGAAGGGCTTGGTAACGATACCAACGGTGAGAATGCCCATTTCCTTAGCCGCCTTGGCAATAACGGGAGCGGCACCGGTACCGGTACCACCGCCCATACCGGCGGTAATGAATACCATATCCGCGCCCTCAAGGACCTCGCGGATATCGTCGATGGATTCCTCGGCGCTGCGCTTACCAACGTCAGGGTTTGCACCGGCACCAAGGCCGCGGGTGATCTTGTCACCGATAACGAGCTTGCGCGATGCACAGGAGGATTCAAGAACCTGCGCGTCGGTATTGATTGCAACGAACTCCACACCGCGAATATTGGTGGAGATCATGCGGTTTACGGCGTTGCATCCGCCGCCGCCAACACCGATAACCTTGATGCTGACCTTGCTGTCGTAGGGCTGTTCGAAATTGAATTCCATTTTGCTGTCCATTGTTTTATCCTCCGTGTTTTTCTTGTATAGAATGCGGAATGCCGCGAATGTATAAAAATATTTACATAATAATTATACATTATTTTCGCGTAAAAACAATAGAATATTTTTAAATATATTTTTATTTACAATTTAATATATTTTTAAATATTTAATCCGTGGCAGAATGATAAACCGCGGCAGAATCGTTATCGCTCGGTCAACCGCTCGATTGCACCGAGCACGCCCGCCGCTATCCTCTCGCCTCCGCGCGCTCTCAGCCGACGTCGCATCTTTGCCCGAAGAGGCGCACGATCACGCAGGTTGAGTATCTCCTTTTTGAGCCTTTCGGCACTTAATTCGCCCTCGGGAATTAACACGGCACCACCCGTGTGAGCAAGCGCCTCGGCGTTTTTTGTTTGATGATCCGCCGTTACGTTCGGCGAGGGCACAAGGATTGCAGGAACGCCCGCCGCGCAGATCTCCGCCAGCGTCATAGCACCGCATCGGGTAACCGCCGCGTCCGCGGCTGCTAGGTACAGGGGCATATCCTCGATATAGGGTAGCAGACGGCAATTGTCCAACCTCTCACCCCGTCCGACAAGGCCATCATACTCCGCTCGCCCCGTCGCATGAATGAACAGGATGCCTCGCTCCTTCCTCATTTCCTCGGCGGTGCTCAGCATAGCTTCGTTAATCCTCGCCGCACCAAGGCTCCCGCCGAATGAAAGCACAACGAAGACCTCATCCGAAATCCCTAATCGGCTGCGGGCATAGGCGCGCGGGATTCGCCCGACCCGACCTCGCACGGGATTTCCCGTCACGACGGCGTTACACCCTCGCGGTAGCGCATCCCGTGCCTCGGAATACCCGAGCATAACCAGGTCGCACCGCGGCGCCATCATCCGCGTGACAACGCCGGGGTAGGCGTTTGATTCGTGTATCGCCGTCGGTATGCCGAGCCGCCGCGCCGCAGACAGGACAGGCCAGCTGACGTAGCCACCCGTACCGATCACCGCGTCCGGGGATTCCTCGCACAGGATTCGTCTCGCCTCCCGCCTCGCCCGAAGAGCAAGGAGGATCGCGACGATATTTCTCGGCGACAGCGTTCGCTTAAGGCCGCGTATTCTTAATAAATACAGCCTGTATCCATCGCGCTCAATCGCCTTGTTTTCCGCGCCGCCCTCGCGCCCAACGAAGGCAAAATTCGCATTTTTGTATTTCTGCCGCAAAATATCTGCCATTGCCAGCGCGGGAGTCACGTGTCCGCCCGTTCCGCCACCGCAAAAAACAATTTTCATTTCACCTTCCTCCAAGCCGCGATTCGCGAGATATTGAAAGTAGTATGCCCATTTCGAAAAATATCATTATGAGCGACGAGCCACCGTAGCTGAACAACGGTAATGAAATGCCCGTGTTCGGTATAGTGTTTGTAACGACCGCAACGTTTAGTAGGACCTGTATTGCCATCTTGAAGCTGATTCCAAGTGCGACCAGCCGTGGGAATATCCCCTCCGACCTCATTGCGATTTTGTACCCGCGAAGCACCAACGCACCAAAAAGCAGTAGAGCGCAAATCGCTCCGATAAGTCCGAGCTCCTCGCAAAGAATTGCGAAGATCATATCGTTTGCAGGCTCTGAAACGTAACAATGCTTTAATTCACCGCTTCCGAGCCCCTTGCCGAATATCCCGCCCGAGCCTATTGCCATCAATCCCTGTAGGGTCTGCCATCCGCCCGTAAGCTTATACGCCTCGGGATCTCGCCAGACGGTGATCCTGTCCTTCGTGTAATCCGTGAACAGGGCGAAGCAGGTAACAGAGACCGCCCCCGCGCCGATAAACCCGAGTATGTAGCCAAGACGGATTCCGGCGCAAACGATGATTAACAGACCGAGCAGACCGAGAATGATTATGCAGGACAGGTGGTGCTGAAGCATAACGAGTAGTATTGGCGCAACCAGAATGAGACAGGGAAACAGCGTCCCGTAAACGAAGCTCTCCCGCTTGTTTCTCGTGAGTGTCGCCCGCTCACCCTGCGACGAAAAATACCGAGCCAGCATCAGTATGAGCGTCAGCTTTGCGATCTCCGACGGCTGAATCGTAATCGGGCCTATCGCAATCCACCGTTGTGCACCGTTCCCAACGGTACCGATAACCAGCGTTAGCCCAAGCAGACCGAGCGTCAGTGCGTATGCAAAGACGCTGTATTTCTCCACCGCTCGGATAGGCAGGCGCGACGCACCGAGCATCACCGCAAATCCGATAATCACCCACGCGATCTGCCGCTTGATGAAATACGCACCGTCGCCGTACCTCGCCTCGGCATAAGGAGCGCCCGCGCTCGCCACCATCACGGTTCCGTATATTGCGAGGCATATCACGCAGAGCATGAGGGGTAGCTCGCCGCGAAAGGCGGCCCGCGTATCGAGAATGCGACCGCTCTTACGCCCCTTTTTCACTCGCCTCATCCGGGACCACCGAACAGCAGTAGTGCGGGAATCGCCATAACCAGCGTCAAGAGCAGCGCCGCGATGCATATTCTGTTTTCGCTCCAACCGCATTTTTCTAAATGATGGTGAACCGGTGCCATCTTGAATAACCGCCTGCCGCAGGTTTTGTAAACCAGCACCTGTAAAATTACGCTCACCCCCTCGATAACGTAGATTCCGCCAATAACTATAGCCGCCGCAGGATTGCCGAGCGCAAAGGAGCCCGCCGCCAGCATAGCGCCGAGAAACAGCGACCCCGTGTCACCCATAAACACCCGTGCGGGATTGAGGTTGAAGAACAGAAACCCGCACGCACCGCCCATCAGCGCCGCGCCCGTCAGCGCAACGTCGGGATAGGTGGCAAATGATATGAGAAGCAGTACCGCGCCGATTCCAAACGAGGTGCAGGAGGCAAGACCGTCAACTCCGTCTGTCAGGTTGGCGCAGTTCGTTATTCCAAGCAGAATGAGCATTGCAATCGGGTAGTACAGTATCCCGAAATCAATATCACCGAAGGCGAAATCAAATATCTGCGCCCGCAATCCGATTGCCGACACCGCGAGCATATACCCCGCGGCGATTAACGCCTGCAGCAGTAGCTTTTGTATCGGGGACAGACCCGCGTTTTGCTTCCGCTTCAGCTTTTTGATGTCGTCAATAACCCCAACCGCGCCGTTAAGCGTAGCATAGCATATCGTGGCGATAAGCAGTAGTCCGCGCATCCTCTCGCCGCGCCCGATAAGCAATAGGGCAAACAGTAGTAGTGCAACGTCTATACCAACGGCAAAGGCGACACCGCCCATCGTGGGTGTGCCGCTCTTGGATTCGTGCCATTTTGGACCGTCGGTGTATATCGGTTGCTTTGCAACCGCGCGTAGCTTCGGTAGCATTATCCTCTCAATCACCACGGTCAGCCCGAGGCTGATAATAAACCCGGCAAGATAGATTAGCGATTCATAGCCAGTCATTTTCCAACTCCTTTAATATTTCGATAATTCCGTATAACCCCGTGGCGTGCGATCCCTTTATCAGCAGGTGCCCGCCGTCGACTCCATCGAGCAGGTCCTCCGCCACCTCTCGTAGTGATACGCCCCTCGGGTATATTCGTATCTCGCCGCGAAATCCGCGAAAGATTGCACCGCGTGCAACCTCCTCGGCGTAATCTCCTATGACGAACAGACGGTCAACCCCCGCCTCCGAAACTGCCTCGCCCACACGAAAATGCAGGGCGGGCGCCATTTCGCCAAGCTCAAGCATATCGGACAGCAGCACCGCTCGCGGCGGTGCAAGCCCCGCAAGGTGGTCGAGCATCATCAGAACCGCCTCCGCCGAGGAATTGTAGCTGTCGTCGATAACCGTAATCCCTCGGATGCGGTGCGTACTTGTTCGCCCGTCGGCGTCGCTGATTTTGCCCGTGCAATCGCCCACCTCGCCATCAATCAGCGTGGCAATTGCCATCGCGGCGCACAGAGCGGGTCGCAAATGCTCAGCGAGCGGCGGGGCGCCCACGATTTTCTCGCGGCAGATAAAGTTGCGCCCTATCAGCGAATAATCCGCCTTGTCATCAATCGCGTAGGTCTGCTTGCAGGGTATGTCATCAAGCAGCAACTCCCCCGCGGGGCAAACAACCACCCGACACGCCTCGGTAACGATTTCGCGCTTTGCGCGCGCTATTGCCTCGCGTGAGCCGAGTCTGCCGATATGCGCCGTGCCGATATTCGTGATCAGGCAAACGTCGGGGCACATCGCCTCGGCAAGCTCGCGTATCTCCCCCTCGGCGTTCATCCCCATCTCGAGGACGAGAATCTCGGTATCCCTTGGGGCGCATAGCACGCTGATCGATAAGCCGATTATGTTATTGTAATTGCCGACGGTCGAATGTACTCGGTGTCCGTCGGATAAGAGGCGGCTGATAAACCGTGTCGCCGTTGTCTTGCCCGCACTTCCCGTGACGCCAACCGTGTGGCAGAGACGGTGAAGGCCCTCCTTGTATATTCGCGCCGCTTCGAGCAACACCCGCCGCGCATCCGCCACGCGCAGGCTCGCCCCGTCCACATCCCCGACCGTAACCGCTCCGCGTGCGGCGGCATCGCGTATATGCCGCGCCCTATCCTCGACACCGACGGCAAGTGCGAAAAACAGATCGCCCGCCCGCGCCTCTCGGCTGTCGGTGACGATAGCGCCTATCTCGGCAATAGCAATGGAGGAGGGGTCGCCGTCTACCGCTCGCAGAAGCTTGGACGTCATTATCGGTATGTCAAGAATTATTCTCATTTTTTTGCCTTCTTAAACGCAGTGCGGAGATTGCCTCCGCTTTATCCGAAAACGGGTGAATGCCGTCCTTGCGGATTATGTATCCCTCGCGCCCCTTACCGAGGATGGCAACGGTATCCCCGCGCTCTGCGTGCATTATCGCCGCACAGATCGCCTCGGCGCGCGAGGGAACAATGACCGCCGCATCCGTGTCGCTGATGCCCGAGAGAATATCGTTAATGATTTTCTCCGTCGGCTCCGAGCGACTGTTGTCCTCGGTAAGGTAGATTTTTCGTGCGTATTTTTCAGCGATCCTGCCTATCTGTGCGCGCTTTGACCTGTCGCGCTCGCCACCGCATCCAATCACAACGTACAAACTCTGCCGCGTTCTTTTACTCGAATATAGAGTTTTTAATATGTTTTCAACCGCAAATGGGGTGTGGGCATAATCGATGATAACGTTGACCCCGTCCTCAATGCGCTCCATCCTGCCGCCAATTCCCTCGAGCGAATTTATCGCCCGCTTTGCCTCGCAGGGCTTGACACCCAAGGAGATAGAACAGCGAATCGCCATCAGCGCATTATACACGTTGAACGCACCCGCGAGCTGAAGGTCGACGCCGAATATCAGCCCCTCCTCGCGGTAGAAGAAGGATGACCCGCGCAGACCGCGCATTTCAACGTCGGTCGCATATACGTTCGCTCGGTTAATAATCCCGATGCTTTCCTTATTACATTTCGCGAGCGAGTACGCGCGCGAGGAGTACGGACAGTCGAGGTTGAAAATACCGATCCCGCAGGAGTCAAACAGGGATAGCTTCGTCGCAAAGTAATCCTCCATCGTCGGATGAAAATCCCTGTGCTCGCTCGAGAGGTTGGTGAACAGACCGACCTCGAAGCTCAGCGGAGCAAGCTTGGATAATGCGATCGCGTGGCTGGATGCCTCGATGACCGCATACCGACAGCCGAATCTGTCCATTTCCCGTAGCGCGCTGTATAGCCTTACGGGATCGGGTGTCGTCATCGAATACGTCGCGTCGCATAGCGCGGTGTCGTTTATCCGAATTGCACCAGTTCCGATGTACCCAACGTCCGACCCCGTGTATCGAAGGATATGCACTATCATTTCCGCTACCGTTGTCTTCCCGTTTGTTCCCGTCACGGCGATTAGCTGCATCCTACTGTCTGCGAGGCCGCACGCATTGAAGCACGCCTGTGCCAGCGCGCGTCGCGCGTTCTCCACCGTGATTACACGCTCGCCAGACATCCGCCGCGCATCCTCGCCGTCACACACAACTGCGTATGGGTGACAGGGGAGATTAACCTCGCGTTTCTCTCCGTTTGCACGCCGCGTGAGGAAGAACAGAGCGTCCCCGCGGCACTCCTCGGCCTTGTCGGTTATCAGTATTTCTTTATTTATATCTATCTCGGTCGGTGTTACCGCATCCGTCCCCGTGAGGGCGCTACCGACCCGTGCTCTTAATATTTCCATTCAGTTACCCTCGTTTTCCTCCGCTGCAACGTAGATTTCCATAACGCTTCCGCGCTTTACCACCTCCGCCGCGGGTATTGTTTGTGCCGTTACCTTGAATATCGCCTCGCGTCCATCCTTCACTCCGCCGCGTATGATCAGGTTGATTCCCGCATCTACCGCCGCGTGATTCGCCTCGGCGAGCGTCATTCCTACAAAATCGGGCACCCGTGCGCTTAGCTCGGCTCCGCCCTCGGTGTATAAATACACCGTCGAAATCCCTTCGGTCAGCGCGACACCCGCGCTCGGCGATTGTGAAATAACCGTTTTTCCCTCGCCGACAACCACGTGGCCGATACCGCGCTCCTTAAGCACGCTTGTGACCGTATCGCAATCCTGACCGACGTAATCCTCGGTCATAACCGTGTTCGGCAGCTTTGACGATTCGTATTCGAGGTAGGGAAGAACCCGCGAGAGCAGCGAGGAGACGTACGGTGCCGCCACCTGTGAGCCGTATTTTACCTGACACGTCGGCTCGTCAACCACGATAATGACCGCGATTCCGCCCTCGTCGGACGGGGCAAACGCCACCGTCGACCCGATACGGAGATAGGATCGCCCGTTTTCGTCAAGAACGTCGAACTTCTCCGACGTGCCCGTCTTTGCCGCAACCTTGTACCCGTCAACGTAGGCGTTTTTCGCGCCGCCCTCACCACTGACACCCTCCTCGAGCACGGCGGCAAGCGTGCTTGCCACCTCCGCGCTGATAACGCGCTGCCTTTCCTCGACCTCGTGCTCGCTTATGACCGCCCCGTTTGAATCGATGACCCGCTCAACAACGTACGGCGTCACGAGCACACCGCCGTTTGCCACCGCGGCAATCGCCGTGAGGTGCGATATCATACTCACCTTGAACCGCTGACCGAAGGACGCAGTTGCAAGCTCGGTTGTGCCGAGTGCATCCTTATCGTGAAATACCGTCGTCGCCTCACCGGGCAGATCGATGCCGCTTTTTTCAAAGTAGCCGAACCCCTCAACGTAGCCGTAAAATCTCTCTGCGCCGATTCGCGATGCCACCGTCATCATCGTCGGGTTGCAGGACATCTGCAGCCCGTACCCGAGTGTGAAGCCCGATCCGTGACCGCCTGCCTTATGGCATTTTATCCGCCACCCGCCGACCTGTAAATACCCGGGACAGGAAAAACGGTCGTTTATGCTCGCCGCCCCAGAATCAAGCGCTGCCGCTACCGTGACTATCTTGAAGGTGGACCCGGGCTCGTACGCCTCGCTGACCGCCTTGTTCGCCCACATTTTTTGCATCAGCTCGGTTTTTAGCGCGGAATACTCCGCACTCCCATCGGCGTAACCGCTGCTTGCCAGTCTTTCCGTTGACTGTGCATCAAGCACGAACGGCTCGTTCGGGTCAAACGGCGAGGAGGTCGCCATCCCGAGGATCGCACCCGTCCTGACGTCCATAACGATACCCGATACGCGATTTTCCACCGAATGGTTGACGCGTATCCGCTCGAGCTCGCTCTCCAGCGCCGATTGGATATACCCGTCAATGGTTGTGACTATGCTGTACCCGTCGGTCGCGGGCACGTATGCCGTGTACTCCCCGGGCAGGGCATTGCCGTTTGCGTCACGCGCGTACATATAGTAGCCGTCCGTTCCCGTTAGCAGGGAGTTGTATTGATATTCCAGCCCATAAAGCCCGACGCCGTCGCTCCCCGCAAAGCCGATGACGTGCGCGGCGAGTGTCCCCTCGGGGTAATATCTGACCGATTGCGCCTCGGTTAGCAACAGGTCCTCCAGCCCCTCCTCGCGTATCAAATCAAGCACTCGGGAATACTGCTCCTCGTTTGCATTTCGGTATAGCGTCACGTCAAGCATCGCGGTGTTGGTGACCTTTTTATAAATCTCTTCGGAATCAAGACCGAATATCTTCGCGACGCCCTCTGCAATTATTCTGTCGTAATCCTTTCCGCTCTCTCTTTTGTACCGACGTATCTCACGCGTGGAAACGAAAATGCGCCAGCCCGTGCGCGAGCCGGCGAGCAGATTCATATTCGCATCGTAGATCCTACCGCGCTCCGCCTTTAGGGCGGAGGTCGTTGTGATCTGCTGCTCGGTTTTATCCTTATAGTAGCCGTACAGAACGAAATCAAGCCGAAAAATATTTACTATAAGCAGCGCGGCGAATAATAAAAGGGCGACGAGTATGCGCCGCGCCCTGCGTCCCGTCCTGCTTTTTATCACCGAAAATAAGCCGTCCGTCATTTTTTCTCCAAAATAAAAAAAGTATAGCGACAGCCCGTGAGCTATCGCTATACTATATGCGCATTATTCGGTTTTATGAATGAATTATTCCTCGTCCTCGAGGTCCTCAACGGTGGGAATTTCCTCAACCGTCTGGTTGTACGATGACTCCTCGCGCTGTGCGGAGAGGTTGGCAACCTCATCGCCGCCCGAAAGAGCGAAGATACCGCAGGACATAACAAGGGCGCATGCCGCAACAGAGGAGAGAAGTGCAGACGCGGAGGTCTTAAGAGGGAAGCGTCTGATCGTCCTGTCCTTTGCGGGGGGATTCTTTACGGTTAGCTTGTCCTCGACGAAGTGTGCAATGGTTGCAAGGGTAGTGCCCGTGCGATCGGCAACGGTAACTACGGGAAGGTTGGAGCTTGCCGCCGCCTTGCCTGCCTTCATAAGCATAAAATCACCGACAGTACACTCTTTGCCATCGTGGATAACAGTGAATCTGTTCTTGAGATTTGTATATAATGCGTCGTAGGGATTCGATACTGTGGTCATTTTTGTTCTCCTTAATTATTATTATAGCTTTTCCGCAACACGTAATTTAGCACTTCGGGAGCGCGGATTCTCTCGGAGCTCGTCCTCGGAGGGGAGAATGGGTTTTCTCGTGATCTCCTTGACTACGGGCTTTTTCCCGCAGACACAGACGGGGAAGTCGCGCGGGCAGGTGCAACCGCTTGCAAGGTCCTTGAACGCCTGCTTAACGGGCCTGTCCTCGAGGGAGTGGAAGGAAATTATCGCGATTCTTCCACCGGGGAGGAGGTTGCGCGCCGCCGCCTCGATAAGCGGGCGAATTGCATCCAACTCACGGTTTACCTCAATTCTGATAGCCTGGAAGGTTCTTTTCGCCGGGTGGGGGCCGTCAACACGCATCTTGGCGGGAATCGCGGCCTTGATAAGCTCGGCGAGCTGTGTGGTTGTTTCGATTGGCTTCTCCGAGCGCGCCCGTACGATGTTGGCGGCGATTCGTCCTGCGAATCTTTCCTCGCCGTACTCGTATATTATTCTGCGGAGCTCGTCCTCGGAATATTCATTAATTATATTATAGGCGGAAACGGGTGAATCCGTATCCATCCTCATATCAAGCGGTGCATCCTGCATATAGCTGAATCCACGCTCTGCAACGTCGAATTGATGTGAGGAGCATCCAAGGTCGGCAAGCACGCCGCCGAGGTTGTCGATACCCATATCGCGGATAACCTCACCAAGGGAGGAGAAGTTGTCGTTAACGAAGGTAACACGGTCGAGATAATCGGAAAGCCTTTCGGTTGCCGCCGCAATCGCGTTTTTATCACGGTCAAAGCAAATGAGGCGGGAATTGGGACCAAGCCGCTTGGCTATTTCAAGCGAGTGGCCGCCGCCACCTGCAGTGCAGTCAACGTAGGTATATCCGTCACGAATATTGAGTGCCTCGATACATTCGAAAAGCAAGACGGAGGTGTGTGAGAAGGGAAGCTTGCTCATACGTCACCCCGCATCTTACAGACCGTACTGCTTCATCAGCTCGCGCATCTTTGCAAGGTCGCGTGTCGACTCTCTGTCGTTCCACGTCTCCTCTGCCCAGATACGGATCTGGCGTCCCGCACCGACGAACACGATGTTCTTAACGATGCCGGCGTGTAAAGCAAGCCTGTCATCAAGGATGATTCTTCCGCTCGCGTCGGGAACGCATTTCTGCGCCGCACCGAGCAGGAAGTCCTGTATCTCAACCGCCTCAGATTCGGGGAGGCGCTCGATCTTTTCAACGTACGCCGCCCAATCCTCAGCCGTGTAGATAGAGAGGTAGGTGTCAAATTTTCTTGTAATGTAGAACTCGTCGCCGAGATCTTCACGGAACTTGGACGGAATGAATACGCGCTTCTTTGCATCGAGTGAATGCTTGAAAGAGCCAACGAACGACATCCTGCCTTCTCCTTTCGCTTTGGATTACCACTTTTTTGTGAAGGTGGCGCTTTGAGTGGGAAAATCGAGGGAAAACGAAACACTTTCATCCACTTTGCCCCACTTTGCTACTATTATAATACATTTATTCTAAAATTGCAATAGTTTTTTTGAAAAAATCGAAAAATTTTTCACAATTTATTAAAAATTAAAAATCCCCGTCGAAAAAGTGGCAAAAAGCCCTTCACAAATCCCCCGTTTTGTGCTACAATAGGGTAGAAAAACTCGCCGTGCATAGCGGCGAATGTCAGCGGAGGGGATATGTCCTTCTTTAAAAAGCTGTTCGGCATCGGCAAGAAGCCGGGCACATACGCCTACCGTTTAGAGCGAGCAAGGGAGCTGCACGGTCAGGGAATACAGTACGTTACCGAGCGCATCGACGGTAACGAGGACGTCGTTGGCAAGGGCGGCTCGCTCGCGATCCACGGCGATACCTTCATCATTGATACCTCGGGCGACCGACTTTTCGTCACCGAGATTAAGAATCTCGATACCAGCTGGCTGATGAGCGGAAACGGCGTTATCATCAGTGGTCCGAATATGCTCGAGGGCGGGCGTACGCGCACCCTCACCGTTCATTTCGTTTACCATAGAAAGTAGGATGAAAATGAAAAAAAAGACCGTTTACGCCATTATTCTCGCCGCAGGCTCGGGCACACGAATGCAGGCGGACGTCACTAAGCAAAAAATGCTGATCTGCGGCAAATCGATCATATATCGCTCCGTTTGCGCGTTTTACGATAACTCTCTCGTTGACGGTATTATCATCGTCGGACGCGCCGATGAGCTTGATTATCTTCGCTCCGAGCTCGCGGATTTTTCGTCCAAAATCACCGCAATCGTCGCTGGCGGTGACACAAGATTTGACTCGGCGCGCCTTGGCTTTTACGCCGCTCCTGCGGGCGCGGATTTCGTGGCAATTCACGACGGCGCGCGCCCTTTAATAACCCAAAGGGTTATTACCTCCGTAATTGAGGCGGCATTCCTTCATGGCGCCGCAACCGATGCGGAACCCGTGTTTGATACCGTAAAGCGGATTGATAACTGTGGCATGATCGCAGGAACCGTTGACCGCAACACCCTCGTTCGTGCAAGAACGCCGCAGGTGTTTGAGTCCGGCATGTACGCCCGCGCTCTCGCGCACGCGGGCAACGGCGTCGGTATGACCGACGATAACTCTATCGTTGAGGCCATCGGAGTATCCGTTTATGCGGTAAAATCCGACGAACCAAACCCCAAAATAACCACCCGCAGCGATATAGGCTACGCCGAATATCTCCTGAAAGAAAGGGAACAGCCTGATGTGTAATTACAGAATCGGACACGGATACGACGTCCACCGTCTTGTCGAGGGGCGCAAGCTAATCCTCGGCGGAGTTGAAATCGAATACGAGCGCGGATGCCTCGGTCACTCTGATGCCGACGTGCTTTTACACGCAATTATGGACGCTCTCCTCGGCGCCGTCGCCCTCGGGGATATCGGTCGACATTTTCCCGATACCGATCCTGCATACAAGGGCGCATCGAGCATGAATCTGCTTACCCACGTCGTCGGGCTTCTTGCCTCGCGCGGCGCAACCGTCGTCAACGTTGATGCAACCCTTATCCTCCAGCGGCCTAAGGTCGCCGCATACGTCCCCAAAATGGTGGAAAATATCGCCTTTGCACTCGGGATCCCGAGCGACCGAGTCAACGTTAAGGCTACCACCGAGGAGGGCCTCGGCTTCACGGGAAGCGGCGAGGGCGTCAGTGCACACGCCGTTGCGCTGATTGAACTTTCATAGCCTAATATCCAATACGAATATTTAAAAACAAAACAAATAATAGGGCAGAAAACACAATTCAGAATTAACCAAAGAGGTAAATATGATTAAAATTTCCCCCTCCGTACTTGCCGCTGACCTCTCCCGCCTCGCAGACGAGGTGCGTGATATCGAGGCGGCAGGCGCCGATATGGTCCATCTTGACGTAATGGACGGAATGTTCGTTACCAACATCACGTTTGGCTTGCCCGTGGTGTCCTGTCTTCGCAAAACCACGGATATCACCTTTGACGTGCATCTTATGATCAACGAGCCCGAGCGGTATCTCGACCGCTTTATTGACGCGGGTGCCGACATCCTCACCTTTCATTTTGAAGCATGTGCAGACCCTAAATCCGCGCTCGAAGCCATTCGTGCACGCGGTTGCCGCGCCGCAATCTCCATAAAGCCCGCCACCCCCGCATCCGCCGTCTACGAATATCTCCCCCTTTGCGATATGGTCCTTGTCATGACGGTTGAGCCGGGATACGGCGGACAGTCCCTCATACCCGAGTGCCTCGATAAGGTCAGAGAGATCCGTGACGAGAGCACCGGACGCGGCCTCGATATCGATATACAGGTCGACGGTGGAATTAACGCACAAAACGCCCACCTCGCCGTGGAGGCAGGCGCTAACGTCCTCGTTGCGGGTAGTGCGATATTCGGCGCACCTGACCGTGCCGCCGCAATCAAGGCGATCAAGTCTATTTGAAATCGCGCACAGCAAAATCAGTAATAATAATCAAAATAATGTAAATAAAACGAGGCAGAAAAGCCAGCACGCTCCCGCCTCGAGAAAAAGAAAAACGCCCTGTTGAGCTAATCTCACGGGCGTTTTTGTTTATCATAGTGTGAAATTTTACATCGATATGACAACTAATTGTCGTCAATATCGATATTCGTCTGACCTGCGATCTGCTTTCCGTTTCCTGTGTGGCTGGTATAGGAAATACCGAGGTGATCGTACGCCAGGCGCGTTGCACAGCGTCCGCGCGGGGTGCGTGCAAGGAAACCGATCTGCATAAGATACGGCTCGTAAACGTCCTCGATGGTGATTGCCTCCTCGCCGATAGTCGCGGCAAGGGTGTCAAGGCCGACGGGACCGCCACCGTAGAATTTTATGATCGCTTCAAGCATTCTGCGGTCAACGTTATCAAGACCGAGCTCGTCGATCTCAAGTGCCTCGAGCGCGGTTTTTGCAATATCCGAGGTGATCGTGCCGTTACCGATAACGAGCGCGAAGTCACGAACGCGCTTTAATAGCCTGTTCGCAATACGCGGAGTGCCGCGGGAGCGGGATGCAATTCCGTGCGCACCGTCGTCGGTGATAGCGATCTCGAGAATCTTTGCCGAGCGCTTTACGATCGTTGCCAGCTCGTCGGGGGTGTATAATTCCAGCTTCAAAAGCACGCCGAATCGGTCGCGAAGGGGAGTGGTAAGCTGTCCTGCGCGGGTCGTCGCGCCAATGAGTGTAAATCTCGGGATGGGAAGGCGGATGGATCGCGCACTCGGCCCCTTGCCGATTATGATATCAAGGGCATAATCCTCCATCGCGGGGTAGAGAATCTCCTCAACCGCACGCGACAGGCGGTGAATCTCGTCGATGAAGAGCACGTCACCCTCGTTGAGGTTGGTGAGAATGGCGGCAAGATCGCCCTGCTTTTCAATGGCAGGGCCCGAGGTGGTACGGATATTTACGCCCATCTCGTTTGCAATAATGCCCGACAGGGTGGTCTTACCGAGACCGGGAGGGCCGTAGAGGAGCACGTGGTCGAGCGGCTCGCCGCGGAGCTTCGCACTCTCGATATACACCTTCAGATTGGATTTTGCCTTCTCCTGTCCGATATATTCGTCGAGCACCTTCGGGCGAAGGTCGTTTTCGACCTCGGCATCCTGCATCGAGTCGTATTCGTTGGAAACTATTCGGTTTTCAAAGTCAAATTCGCTTGCTTCTTCGATCATTTGGTGCTCCTTTCTTATCTTGCCAGCTTCTTAAGCGCAAGACGGATTATCTCGCCTGAGGAGAGCTTCGGGTCAATGCCCTTAAGCGCGGTGTTGACCGTCGCCTTGTCGTAGCCGAGTGCCATAAGCGCCTCCGCCGCCTCGCCGAGGTTGCCACCGACGGAGATGTGGGGAATTGCCCCCGCGCTGCCGAGCGTGTCCGACCCACCGGAGTAGATCATGTCCTTCGCCATCTTGTCCTTCAGCTCGAGGATGATCCTCGCCGCGGTCTTCGGGCCGATATTAGGTGCCTTGGCAATTGCCTTGGTCTCGTCGTTAATGATAGCCATCGCGAGCCTGTCGGGCGACATTATTGAAAGGATGCTGAGCGCCGCCTTCGGACCGACACCGCTGACCGAGGTCAAGAGATTAAAGGTCTTTCTCTCCTCATTCGTGCCGAATCCAAACAGCTCGACGCCGTCCTCGCGCACGGCGAGATAGGTGTAGAGGCGCACCTTCTGGTTCATCTTGGATGCCATCGACTCGGAGGTGATGAGGCTGATGGTGAGCTGATAGCCAACCCCGCCACAGTCAATAACGCACATATTCGTATCGCGAACGGTAAGCTCGCCGTTTAAATAATAAAACATCTTTACCTCGTTGCTTTTTCTTCTTTCGGGGCATAAGAACGTACCCGTACTTGCCCCGAATGCACATACTAATACAGTATAACATATTTTTTTCCACTTGTAAAGTGCGAAAATGAAAATCCCCCCGAACTTTCGAGGGGATTTTTTATAAGTCGGCGCCTACGTATATCCGCCATTGAAAAGCGGTGAAGGTAAGCCCGTCAGCAAATCCTGATATCCGGCTCCATAGCAAAGCCGCGCGGGTTGTCGAGCTCGATTTTGAGCTGATAGGAGGAGATGATTGGCTTATCCAGCTTTACCGTCACGCGGTAATCCTTGCTATACCCCTCGGCAATGAGATAGTACTTCGAGCCGTCAAAGGCGTATATCCTGTAATTGCCCCACAGACCCATCATAAATGATACCGTGTCGAAGGGGTAAATACCGCCGAACATTACCTGTGCCGTGAATTTGTCGGGGCGGATAATTTCCGCCGTCGGAAGCGTGGCGATGTTGATTGCCTTGCCGCTTGCGATCGGGTCGGACTCGTCCTCGGGATAGTAGTGAAGTGACAGAGTGCGCAGTGTAACGGGTGCACAAATTCCCGTCAGCGTGAGGCGCAGCTTGCGGTACCTTCCGCCCTTGAACCTCACTGCGCGAAGATAACCGACCGATGCGCCGGAATACAATACTTTTTCTTGATTATCGGAGATATCCTCGAGCAGAAATTCGGTTATTCTCTCACCGAGCTCGATCTTTTCGCCGAGAATTACGGTGTTGAATTCACCCGCATTTTCGGGCACGTCGATCTCGATCACAGCGACGTTCCTGTCGGGTGCACTTGCATAAAACAGATCGTCGTCGTCAAAGAGCGCGAGGTCGATTTCGCAGTCCGACGAGTGCGTGCTGTCTGCGTTGAGATGCGCCCCGTCAAGCATATTGACCGCGAGCATTTTTTCTATTCTTTGATTCGATTCTATTGCGTTTTCGACGTCCGTGCGGACGATGTTTCCCGTCGTGTCGGGCGGGAAATTGAGTAGCATTATTGCGTTGTTACCGACCGAGCGGAACCAAATATCGTCGAGCACTCGGGGTGACTTTACGAAGCCGTCCTGATCCTTGTGATAGAACCAACCGGGACGGATGGAAACGTCAACCTCGGCGGGGACGTACAGCTCGCCGCCGATAATTCCGCGATTCATGTCCTCAACGGTCTCCTTGAACAGCATGTCGCGGTTGATGGAGGCGTAGTGTGTCGAGCCTGCATAGCCCGCTTCGTTGCCGACCCATCGCATCTCGACGTAGGGCATCGCGCCCATCGAGCCGAAAATGACCGCGTCAGGCTGATGCTTTCTGACAATGTACGCCCAGTGACCCCAGTCATACTTTGCCTCGGTGCTGCCCGCACAGTCCCACCAGATCTCGTCGATCTTACCGTACTGCGTTACGATCTCCTCGAGCTGGTTTGCGTAAAAATCGGAATACTCCGGCGTCCCCCAAAACTCCGAGTGACGGTCCCAGGGGGAAACGTAAATACCAACCTTGATGTTGTACTCGTGGCAGGCATCGGTAAATTCACGGATAACGTCCCCCTTGCCCCCCTTGTACGGACTGTTTTTCACCGAATGCTCGGTGTATTTCGAGGGCCAGAGGCAAAATCCGTCGTGATGCTTCGCCGTGATTATAGCGAGCTTGAAGCCTGCCGCCTTTATATCACGGATCCACCCGCGCACGTCCATGTCGGTCGGGTTGAAGCTCTTTTCGGGCTCCTGTCCGTCACCCCACTCCTTGCCGGAGAAGGTGTTGACACCGAAATGGAAGAATGCCTTTTTACCTATTTTGAAATGCTGAATTTGTCTGTACGTCGGCGTTGCGCCAAACGGTTTGATGTCATGCTTGTTCATGCGTTAGTCCTCGTAGAGTGATTTGTATGGTTTCTTTTCTTCCTTTTTTCGGGCTTTGCCTTTTTCGTCGGCTTGCTCGCTCCGCCCTTGACGGTTGCCTTGATGAGCAGGATTACACCGAGCAGGACGGCGTAAACGGCGGTAAAGATGATGAGCGCCGCGAATATTGCCGCCGCACCCTTACGCATCCCCTCGCCTAGGACGAAGATGAAGAGGAATGCAAGAAGCGAGATCGCGTAAACGCATAGCCGCTTTAACCACAAATTCATTCGCTCTACCGATTCAAAGAGAAAATCCGCCATAGCGAGAATATATGCGAACAGAAGAATGAGGAAGAACCGCCCCGCGGTTATGTGTATCCCCTCAAACCCCATCATTGCCGCGAGTGCGAAGTAAATGAGGATAAACAAAATCCCGTATCCCGCACCTCGAAGCAGTAGCTTTTCTATTTTGTTCATTGCTTGCTCCCGTTTGTTTGGATAATCAATTTTACCATAATCGGTGAAGAATTTCAAGCGGTATTGACCAATTCGGCGAAAAGTTTCTTTTTGATGAATAATTATTCAAATCTGTTGACAAACGCCTAAAATATATGTATAATAAAATGTAATTATTAACACGCAGGCGAGGTTTTTATGAATAGAAAGACAGCCAGAGAAAATGCATTTATCCTCCTTTTCGAGAATTCCATCAAGTCGGGCGAAACCGCCGAGGAGATTTTTGAGAAGGCAACCGCTATCCGCGGACTCGAATATGACGATTATGTGAAGGGCGTATTCTTCGGTTACGTCGCAAACGCAACCGTTATTGACAGCACGGTCGAGGAGTGCCTCGTCGGTTGGAAGAAGGAGCGCGTTTCCCACGTCTCCCGCGCTATCCTTGCGCTCTCCACCTACGAGCTGATGTTCCTTACCGACATTCCCGTCAAGGTGTCTATAAACGAGGCTATCGAGCTTTCGAAGAAATACGATGACGAGAAATCCTACGTCTTCATCAACGGCGTGCTCAACAAGGTCGCCGAGCTTCTTGGACGCAAATGAAAAAACGGGTCTATCTCGGAATAGATACGAGCAATTATACCACCTCCGTTGCCATCGTCGGCGCGGACGGCGGGCTTGTCGCTAACCTTAAGCGTCCGCTCCCCGTCAAGGCGGGCGAGCGCGGCCTCCGTCAATCGGACGCCGTTTTTGCCCATATAAAGAATCTGCCGTCCCTTATGGACGAGGCCGGCGAAATACTCGCCGATTGCGAGATCGTCGCGGTCGGTGTCAGCGAGCGGCCGAGGAATGTCGAGGGCTCGTATATGCCTTGCTTCCTCGCGGGTGTAGCCGCGGCGCGTAGCCTTGTCGCACCGCTAGGTGTGCCGCTCTACGGCTTCTCGCACCAGTGCGGCCACGTTATGGCGGCGATCTACTCCTCGGGTGCATCTTTACCCGACGGCGTGCCGTTTGCCGCGCTTCATCTCTCGGGTGGCACGAGCGAGCTTTTGCGCGTCACCCGCTCGGACAGCGGCTTCGATTGCGAGCTCGTCGGCGGCACGCGCGACCTCAACGCGGGCCAGGTCATTGACCGCGTCGGTGTCAGTCTCGGCCTGCCTTTTCCCGCGGGACCGCACCTCGAGGCGCTTGCACGCGATTATCGCGGCAAAATTTTGAAGAAACACCCCAGCACCGACGGCACCTATATGAGCCTCTCGGGCGCCGAAAATATAGCAAACCGCCTCTATAACGATACCGCGGACAAATCCGCGGTTGCCGCCTTCGTCTTCGACTATATCGGCGCGGCAGTTGAGGGCATTTGCCGCGCATACGTCGAAAAATACGGTGATACACCCTTCGTGTTTGCCGGCGGCGTAATGTGCAATTCGATAATCAAATCCCGCCTTGCGTCCGCCTTCGGTCAGGCTTATTTTGCCGAGCCGTCGATGAGCGCCGATAACGCCGTGGGCATTGCCGTTCTGACAAGAGCGCGCCACATAAAGGAGAGCGGGGAAGAATAAATACAACGAAAGGAGCGGTAATGGACATTTCCGCACTTCGCGACCGTAGCGGCTCGGGACCCATGACCGTCTCCGAGCTGAACGGCTTCGTTAAAAATATGTTCGACGGAAACCGACTGTTGTCGGGTGTGTCCGTCACGGGTGAGATATCCAATTTCACCGCACACCGCTCCGGTCATCTTTATTTTTCAATCAAGGACAGCGAGTCGCAGATCAGCGCGGTAATGTTCCGCGGTCACGCGATGGGGTTAAAATTCCTGCCGGAAAACGGTATGCGGGTCATCCTTCGCGGCTCGGTCAGCGTCTACGTCCGCGGCGGCAGCTATCAGCTCTACGTCACCTCGATGCAGCCCGACGGCGTCGGTGCGCTCTACCTCGCGTACGAGCAGCTGAAATCCCGCCTCGCCGACGAGGGGCTGTTTGACCCCGCACACAAGCGGCCAATCCCGAAATATCCCGAGCGAATCGGCGTTATCACCTCGCCGACGGGCGCCGCGGTGCGTGATATCATCAACGTGCTTCGCCGACGCTATCCGCTCGCTACCGTGTATCTTTATCCCGCCCTTGTTCAGGGCGACGGTGCCGAGCAAACGCTTATTAACGGTATCGATTTCTTTGATAAAAGCGGCCTTGCCGATACGGTCATCATCGGTCGCGGCGGCGGCTCGATCGAGGATCTTTGGGCGTTCAACGGCGAGCGGCTCGCACGCCGCATATATGAGGCACGCGTGCCTGTAATTTCCGCCGTTGGGCACGAAACCGATTTTACGATTTGTGACTTTGTCGCCGATTTGCGCGCACCCACACCCTCCGCCGCGGCCGAGCTTGCATCTCCCGACCTTCGTGAGCTGACCGTTCGCGTCGATGAAATGCAGGGAAGGGTCGATCGCGCCCTCTTCCGCACCGCCGAGCGTATGCGCGAGCGGTTGGAACGCGTCACGAATAAACCGATATTCGCCGACCCCACCTCGCTCTATGATCCCCAGCGTGAGCGCCTCTCCGATGCGGTTCGCGCACTCTCGGTCGCGCTTGGCGACACGGTTGGCGCATCCCGCCTTCTTATGGCGGGCATTTGCGGTCGGCTCGAGGGACTTAACCCCCTTTCCGTTTTGTCTCGCGGATATTCCGTCGCCATAAAGGGCGATTCCGCTATTTCCTCTACCGCCGACGTCGAGGTCGGCGACGGAATTCGCATAAGACTCGCCGACGGTAGCCTTGACGCCACCGTCACCCGAAAGAACTAGTATTCACGGAGATTGTTATGGAGAATAAAATGAAATTTGAGGAGGCAATCACCCTCCTTGAGCAGATAGTCGCCCGCCTCGAGAGCGGCAGCCTCGGTCTTGACGAGGCTATCGCTGAGTATGAGCGCGCGGTCGGACTTATCAGAATTTGCAACGAGCGTATCGACGCCGCTACCCAGCGCGTCCGTCTGCTCACCGAATCTGCCGACGGTAGCGTCAGCGACCTCCCCTTTGCCGATATCAATGAGGATTGACGTCTGGCTTGCCTCCTCGGGCATCCTTTCAAGCAGGACCGAGGCAAAGAATATGATCTCCCTCGGTGCGGTCTACGTCGACGGTAAGCAGGTCCTCCGCCCCTCCTTCGATATCGACGGGCTCGAGGATAAGGTTTTCGTCGATCACTCGGTAAAGCAGTACGTCAGCCGCGGCGGACTGAAGCTCGCGGGTGCGCTCACCGAGTTTGGGGTCGACCCGACGGGCAGACTCTGCCTCGACGTCGGTGCATCCAGCGGCGGCTTTACCGACTGCCTGCTCAAAAACGGGGCACGCGCCGTCATTGCCGTTGACTCGGGCACGGGTCAGCTTGTCGAGGTAATTCGCCGCGACCCGCGCGTCCGCTCGATTGAGGGCTATAACGCACGCTATATGACCCCCGCCGATTTTGGCGAGCCCATCGAGCTTGCCGTAATGGACGTTTCTTTTATTTCAGCAAAGCTGATTATCGAGCCGCTTTACCCCTGCCTTTGCGACGGGGCGGATTTTATCTGTCTTATCAAGCCGCAGTTTGAGGTCGGCCGTGCAGGAATAGGAAAGGGCGGAATCGTAAAGGATGATAAGCTGCGCGACGCCGCCGTCAGGGAGGTTGTCGCCTTTGCAGAGTCGGTTGGCTTTACTACCATCGGTATTATGCGCTCGCCTATCAAGGGCGGTGACGGAAATATCGAATTTCTCGCACATTTCAAAAAATAACGCGGCGAATTTCCCGCCGCCCCCAACTAACCAATAACGGAGGATGAACCATTGAAAAGGGTGGTTATCATCACGAATCTACATAAGGACAACGGGATTTCGGTCACCTCATCGGTTGCCGCACGCCTGCTGTCGGTCGGAATCACACCGTACTGTGCTCTTGACGATGCCCGCCTTCCCGACGGGGTGCTCACGTATTCCGCATTTCCCGCGGATGCCGAGGCTATCCTCGTTGTCGGAGGTGACGGCTCGGTCATTGATGCGTCCGCGCTCGCAATAGAGCATGGTATCCCGCTGATCGCGGTAAATCTCGGCAAGGTCGGTTACCTCGCCGAAATAGAGCCGTCCGACCTATCGCCGCTCGACCGACTTGCGAATGACGAATATTCCATCGAGCACAAAATGCTGCTAACCGTGAGAAAGGATGGTGTCAGCCTCGAGCCGCTTGCGGTAAATGACGTGGTCATCTCACACGGCGGTCATCTCGGCATTGCCCAAATCCGCGTATCGGATAGCCACGGTAACACCCTCGGCTACCGCTCGGACGGTGTAATTATCTCTACGCCGCAGGGCTCGACCGCATATTCCTTGTCCGCGGGCGGTCCTATCCTATCTCACAGGGTGGATGGACTCGTACTTTCTCCCGTGTGCCCGCATTCCTTCTTTAATCGCTCGGTCATCTTCGCAGCGGACGAACATCTCGGCGTCACCAACGTTGGTGAGGGCGAGCTTAATATCAGCATCGACGGAAGATGCACCGCCACCCTCGCATCGGGCGAATCCTGCGAGGTGCTCGTAGCGGAGAAGACCTTTGATATGATAACCCTGTCGGAAAACAGCATGTTCCGAAATCTCTTTAAGAAAATGAGAATCCTGGAGGATATAGACTGATGAAAAACGCAAGACACGCAAAAATTCTCGAAATAATCGAGGAGTTTGAGATCGGCACGCAGGAGGGCTTGATCGACAAGCTCGCCGAATACGGCATCAAAACGACCCAGACCACCATATCCCGCGATATCCGCCAGCTGAAGCTTATCAAGGGCCCGACGGGAATGGGCACCTATAAGTACGTCGCGCCCAAGCGTGAGCACTCGACCGTCGCGCCCATACATAACTCGGTCCTCACCGATTCTATCCTGTCCATCGACAACGCGCAGAATATAATCGTTGTCAAGACACATTCGGGTATGGCAAATGCCATCGCCGTCTGCATCGAATCGCTGAACCTTTCGGGCATCCTCGGCACCGTTGCGGGGGATGACACGGTCATTATCGTCGCTCGCGATTGCGACGTCGCCGCGGATGTCGCAGGCGATCTTATGACCGCATTTGAAAAATAACGCAGACTATACGGAGTATTTATGCTTCTTTCTCTACACATTGAAAACGTTGCCGTCATCAGGTCGGTCAATATCGATTTCACTCCCGGCTTTATGGTCATGACGGGCGAGACGGGCGCGGGAAAGTCGATTATCCTCGATTCTCTCGGTCTGCTCCTTGGAAACAAGGCGGATAAGGAGCTTATCCGTCACGGCGAATCGCAGGCTACCGTCCACGGCCTCTTCGGCAACCTTAGCGAGCGCGCGCTCGCAGATTTGGTCGATGCAGGCTTATCTGCCGATGAGGACGGCCTCGTCTCCATTCAGCGCACCGTCAGCGCCGACGGCAAATCCTCAATTCGTATAAACGGCAGAGCGGTTAACCTCACTCTGCTTCGCTCCGTCTCCCGCGCTCTCGTCAGCATCCACGGTCAGAGTGACACGGGTGCGCTGCTTGATAGCGCGCATCATCTCTCGCTCGTCGACACCTATGCGGGTAACGAGGCGCTGATCGCCGAATATCGCGCTGTTTTCGACCGTCTCGAGGCGGTCAGACGGGATATGCAGAGCCTCACGAAAAAGGAGGCGGAGCGCGAGCGCCTTAAAGAAATGCTCGCGTACCAGATTGCCGACATCGATGCGGCCGCCCTTCACGACGGCGAGGAGGAGGAGCTCGTCGACAAGAAGGTCAGAATCAAAAACAGCGAAAAGATCACAAAGAACTGTGAGTTCGTATATAAAGCGCTCCGCGGCGCGGAAAAGGGAAGCGTTGTCTATCTTTTGTCGCGTAGCGTGACCGCACTCAATCAGCTTGCGGGCGTCCTTCCCGAGTTTTCGGAAAGCTCCGAGCGCCTCTCCGAAATGCTCTATCAGGTTGAGGACGTAGCCGAGGGCGTGTATGCACAGCTTGATAAAATGGACTCGGACCCCGAGACCACCCTTAATGAAATTGAGGAGCGCCTCGATAAGATAACCAAGCTGAAAAGAAAATACGGCCTGACAGTCAAGGACATCCTTGAATTTCGCGATAATGCGAGGGCCGAGCTTGACACCCTCGAAAACTCCGAGGAGCTCCTTGCCGAGCTCACGAAGAAGGAAGAAAAGCTCTACCGCGAGGCACTCTCAATTGCCGAGCGACTGCACGAGGTGCGCGTCAGCGCCGCCGCCGAGCTTGAGGAAAGGGTAAAGGCCACCCTCGAATTTCTCGATATGCCAAAGGTCGTTTTCTTCGCCCGTATAAGCGTCGCAACCGACGGCGAGCGCAAGCTCCTCAATCAGACGGGCATCGACGGCATCGAGTTTTATATTAGCGCCAACCGCGGAGCCGACCCTCAGCCAATATCAAAAATCGCCTCGGGCGGTGAGCTGGCGCGAATCATGCTCGCCCTCAAGAGCGTTATCGCCGACAAGGACGGAATATCTACTCTCATCTTTGATGAGATTGACGCGGGCGTATCCGGTAAAACCGCACGGAAGATCGGTATCAAGATGCGCGAGCTTGCGAAAAATTCGCAGGTATTCGCCGTCACCCACAGCGCGCAGATTGCCTCGCTCGCCGATATTCATTTCCTTATCCGCAAATCCGACGTCAACGGTGCCACCGAAACGTCGGTCACCCCGCTTGATTACGAAGGCCGCGTTAGCGAGCTGTCGCGTATTCTCGGCGGAATTAACGTCACCGCATCCCAGCGCGAGGCGGCAATCGATATGCTCAACGAGCGCGAGAGCCTCGACGTGCCCGATTGACGGGCAGGGCGGAGGAAATATTAAAATCCACGGGCGTAACCTATTCCCGTGGGGTTGACCTTGCGGGCTATTCCACTTTTGGTATTCACTCGACCGCCGCGTTGATGGCGTTTCCCGCGGACACCGCATCGCTTACGTCGCTTCTTATATTGCTCGACGGCAATGGGGTGCGCTACCGTGTAATCGGTGGAATGTCCAACACCATGCCGTCGACGGATAATTATGACGGCGTGATTGTGAATACACGCAAAGTAAACAGAAAAACCGTGGCAGAAAACAAGATAACCGCCGAATGCGGTGCGACGCTCACCTCGATTGTGCGCGAGCTTGCCCGTCATTCTCTCGGCGGGCTCGAGCCGCTATACCATATCCCCGGCACACTCGGCGGCGCGATTTACGGCAATGCCGGTGCTCACGGTCTCGAAATCTCCGACGTCCTCGTCGATGCCACCTGCTACTCGAAAAGTACGCGGCAGGTGTCGATTATCCCACGCGCCGAATTACGGTTTTCTTACCGCACCTCCCGCCTGAAAAGCGAGCCGCTTATCCTTATTGGCGCAACTCTCGCGGCAGATTCGCGCACACCCGAGCAAATCAACGGGGAAATTGAGCGGCTACGAATACTGCGCGAAAACCAACCGCGCGGCGTCAAAACGCTTGGAAGCACCTTTAAGCGGGTTAACGGTGTCAGCGCGGGTTACTATATCGACCGAGTGGGCCTTAAGGGCGCATCCGTCGGCGGTGCCGCGGTCTCGGACGTTCACGCGGGGTTTATTATCAACCGTGGCGGGGCAACCTACCGCGACGTCATTGACCTGATCGCGCTTGTGAAAACGCGCGTGCAATTAGAATTCGGTATCACCCTTGAGGAGGAAATTTGCTTCCTCTAACCCCTAAATGCAAATTATGTAAACAATTTGTTGCAAAATCGTGATCTTTTTTCACCCAAAGCGAAAAAAGCAATCCCGCCCCGTTAATGCAACGATAAAACAACGGAGTAACAATGTCCTTCTCATCCGATCAAAAGATAGAAATAATTGAAGCCGCCCCTCACGCTCCGTGCTGCAAGGCGGCAATGATACGCGGCATCCTTGCCGCGAAGGCAGAGCTCGCCGAAGGGAAGGTCATCCTCTCGGTCGAGGGGCAGACCACCGCCGAGTTTATCCGTTCTCTCATCCTCGACTGCTTTTCGAAGCAGGCCGAGATTTCCACGTCAAAAAGCGGTGGCAGACGAAGACTGATAAGCTTTGCCTCTCCCGCCGCAGTAAAATATCTCGAGGAGTTTGCCTCGGGAGGCGAGCCCTTTCGCCACCGCTGTGCGGTGTGTCAATCCGCATTTCTGCGCGGAATTTTCCTCGCCGCGGGCAGGGTTTCCGACCCCGCAAAGCAGTATTCGCTCGAATTTTTGATCCCGTACTCGCGTGAGCGGGTCTTCGATTACCTCGTCGAGCTCGGCCTAACGCCGCGTATATCGAAAAAAAAGAACGAAATACTCATTTATTTCCGCAAATCAACGGATATGGAGGATTTCTTCGCCCTCGCGGCGATGAATAACACCGCCTTCGCCGTAATGAATGCAAAGATCAACGGCGAAATCCGCAATAACGTTAACAGAATCATTAACTGCACGACGAGCAATATTGGAAAGGCGGTCTCCGCCTCTCTCCAACAAATCGAGCTTATCGAGCTATTGATAGAACGCGGACTTATCTCGAAGCTGCCCGAGGAGCTTGAGGCAACGGCACGCCTCCGCCTTGAGCACCGTGATATGTCCCTGTCCCAGCTTGCCGCAATCATAACCCCGAAGATATCCAAGCCGGGACTATCCCACCGCCTCAAAAGAATCACCGAGCTTGCTCGCGAGCTGCTCGGAATCGAGGATTGACAACAACTATTTGCATATTTAGCTATATTTGACAAAAACACAGCGAAAGGAGTAGCGTATGGGCGAATTCGTTCATCTTCATTTACATACAGAATATAGCCTGCTTGACGGGGCAACAAGAATCCGTGACATCGCCGACAAGGCGCTCTCCGACGGACAGACCGCGGTTGCAATTACCGATCACGGCGTAATGTACGGTGCGGTCGAATTCTATAATTCACTGAAGAAAAAGGGCGTTAAGCCTATCATTGGCTGTGAGGTCTACGTCGCACCTCGCGGCAGACTTATGAAGGAGGGCAAGCAGGATAGCTCCGGCCACCATCTGGTCCTCCTTTGCAAAAACGCCGTCGGATACAAAAACCTTTGTTATATGGTCTCCGAGAGCTTTATTAACGGCTTCTATTCGCGCCCAAGGGTGGATATGTCCCTCCTTCGCGAGTATCACGAGGGGCTCGTTGCCCTTTCGGGCTGTATCGGCGGCAAAATCCCGCAGCTCATCCTCGCGGGTAGTATGACCGAGGCGGAGAATGCCTCCATCGAAATGCGCGAAATATTTGGCGAGGACTTTTACCTCGAGGTGCAAAATCACGGCATCAGCGAGGAAAACCGCGTCGCCTTCGGCCTTCGGCAGATTGCCGACAGGCAGGGAATCCCGCTCGTCGCGACCAACGACGTCCACTACCTTAATAAGAGCGATGCGGACACGCAGGCAACCCTTATGTGCATCCAGACCAACAGCGTCATCACCGACGGCAGGCCAGAGGGCTTTGCCACCGACGAATTCTATTTCAAGACCGCCGACGAGATGCGCGCACTCTTCGCATCCTTCCCGGGTGCAATCGAAAACACCGTAAAAATCGCCGAGAAGTGCAATTTTGACTTTGAATTTAATAAGCTTCACCTCCCGACCTTCGAGCCGGAGGACAACCTCACCCATGCGGAAAAGCTTCGCAAGGATACCTACGCGGGCTTTGAGGAGCGGGCGAGGAAGGGAAGGTTTGACTTTTCCCAAAATGACCGCGAGGTCTATATAAACCGCCTTGAATACGAGCTGTCCGTCATTGATAAAATGGGCTTTAACGCCTATTTCCTTATCGTTAGCGACTTTGTAACTTATGCTAAAAATAAAGGAATTCCTGTAGGCCCCGGAAGAGGTTCGGGAGCCGGAAGTTTGGTAGCCTTTCTCGTTGGAATTACAGACGTTGATCCTATTTCCTTCGACCTTCTCTTTGAGAGATTTTTAAATCCCGAGAGAGTTTCCATGCCCGACTTTGATATTGATTTTTGCTATAACAGACGAGAAGAAGTAATAGATTACGTAAAATCAAAGTATGGAGATGATAAGGTTGCTCAGATCGTGACCTTCGGAACACTTGCGCCAAGAGCGCCAATTCGCGACGTAGGACGAGCTATTGGAATGCCTTATGGCAAGGTTGATACGGTAGCAAAGCTTATTCCGAGAGATGCGGCAAGTATAGAGGATGCAATTTCAAC
>JAZODF010000081.1:0-14599 GCA_045596865.1 Eubacteriales bacterium | reverse complement strand
CACCAAAGGAAAGAAAAAAGGACACCGGTATTTGGGTGGTGAGGCAGAATTTCGCCGAGGGCGAAGATACGCACGCTTGCCGCTTACGAGCGAGCTCGACGCGCTCTGCGCGGCGTATGCGAACCGCATTCACGCGGCACGAAGTGCGCGTGAGGCGGTCGACCGCGAGAGTAAGCAATAAAAAAGCACCCCGTCTCAGGGGTGCTTTTTTATTGGTGACTCGTAGCGGAATCGAACCGCTGTTACAGCCGTGAAAGGGCCGTGTCTTAACCGCTTGACCAACGAGCCATTTTACAAAACAATCCAAACCACTCGCGGTGGAGCGATTTGGATGTGCTTCGTATTGGTAGCGATAGTCGGATTTGAACCAACGACCTGCCGGGTATGAACCGGACGCTCTAGCCAGCTGAGCTATATCGCCATATACCTTGCTTCATTGCTCGAACATTATAACACAATGTGCCGCAAATGTCAATACCTTTTTTGAATATTTTTTGCGAAATAGGGCGGATAATTCGCCTTGGCGGAAAATCGCCGCGAAAATACACCCGCGCGGGCTCCCCCCGTTGACAACGGCGGCAAATTGATGTATAATTCATATACACTTTGGCGCACCGTGGCACCGATTTTGCGGTGATCTCGCCCTCGAGGGCGGGTAATGCGGGGCGCGCACACGGAGGATATATGAAAACAGAGATAAAAAACCGCCTGGTGACCGTCCTGCTCGCCATCGCGATAATAATTGCCACGGTGTCCTTTTCCATCGGACTGCCGATATACGTCCGCCCGTTTTACTACGCGCACATTGACGCGCTCGATATGCCCGAGGACACGGGCTTTACGAAGGAGCAGATCAAGGAGGCGTACGACGAGGTGCTCGACTACCTGACGAAGCCCGGCAGGGAATTTGGCACGGGCGACCTGAAATTCAGCGAGGAGGGCGCATCCCACTTCGCCGATTGCAAGGGGTTGTTCATCCTTGATACGGTTGCGTTCTTCATTTCCTCCGCGGTGCTCATCGTCATTATGCTTCTTCGCCGTCGCGGTCTTGTCGAGCTGACGGACGGGGCGGGGTATGGCGTTACCTTCTGGTCGGGTGTGTCGACGCTCGGCATCTTCGCTCTCATTGCGGGTGTTGCGGCAATCGACTTTGACAAGGCGTTCGAGGTGTTCCACACCATCTTCTTCCCCGGCAAGGACAATTGGCTCTTTAATCCCCGCACCGACGAGATTATCAACGTGATGCCGCAGGAATTCTTTATGAACTGCGCCATCCTTATCGTGTCCTCGATCATACTTATCTGCGTTGCGCTTATCGTCACGGGCATCCTAACCCGCAGGAAAAAGAGGGCGTAATCTAACAATCCCGAATATATAAAGGCGGCGCATTGCGCCGCCTTTTCTCTTTGCTATATCTTTCCTTTGCTTACTGTTGAATCTTGCTCGCCAAGTCTGCAATTTTTACAAAAACTACCGAAAAACGCGGGATTGTTCCGTCACGGTCTTTGTTTTTTACCATTTTTCGTGGCGGATTTATCGGATAAATTCAAGCGAGGTGAGGCTAGAGTCCGCCAAACGTTATTCCCCGCGGCGGATGAAGTTGGTGTAAACGTTCTTCTCACGCTCGGGCAGGCCAAGCTCCGCCTTGCCAAGGGCAATCGACTTGATGAGGAAGGCCATATTCTTGCCGAGCATGCGCATCGTCCGCATGCCCTCAAGGTCGCACTCGGCATCCTCGGCACAGCCGCCGTGTACCTGATTCCAATAATAGGAGGAGGCGATGGGCATGCCGCTGATGGCGAAGTATTTGTTAAGAACGTCGAAGCTCGCGGTGCATCCGCCCCTTCTCGCGACGACGAGCGACGCGCCGACCTTCATCGACTTGTCAAAGCGGGATGAATAAAACAGTCGGTCAAGCAGGGCGAGGAAGCCGCCGTTTGGCGACGCGTAGTAGACGGGGGAGGCAAGGAGCAGACCGTCCGCCTCGCGCAGCTTCTCGGCAATGACGTTAACCTCGTCGCCGATGACGCACCTCTTCAGCTTCGAGCAGGCGTAGCAGCCCTTGCATCCCCGCACGTCGAGGTGTCCAACCTTCATTATCTCAACCTCGATGCCCTCCTCGGTGAGCACGCCCGCCACCTCCTCGATGGCGCGGACGGTGGTGCCGTCCTTGTGCGGACTGCCCGAGAGTATGAGTACCTTGTATGTCCTTTCGTTTTCCATAATAATCTCCTTTCGGTCTATCATTTCCATTATACACGATTGGCGTCAAAAATGCAACATCATCCTGCGAAATACCTCTCGCCGTTTTGCCTTTTGTCTATCCTCCATCCTCCCCGTTACAGGGGGCGCCTCTTGACATAACCCACCTCGGTTGTTCCCGTCGGTCAAACGTTCTCGCTCTTTTGTGCGTCTCGGCATTTCTTTTGCGTGTGCTTTTTTCTTGCGTAATTGCCCCATCGTTTCCTTCTCCGTGCACCGGATTTCTGCATTGCGGGGAATAACACTAAAAATTATCGTCAAAACGTCATTACCCCCACCCCGTGTTAAATTTTACATCCTTTCGGTTTGCGAAAATGTAAACAACTATTGTCATAAATCTTGATATTTTTCGCGACGTGAGGGGAGTGCTCTCTCCTTGTGCGCCCGCCTTTGCGCTCGCCACCGCGATCGGTCAATTTGCCTGCTCGGGCAAAATATACAAAAATTCGCCCTCGCGCCCTTGTAATATTATTTTAAATATGCTATAATTAGGTTGTAAGGGTATGCGAGCGCGCCCTGTGCACGCGTTATTGCCGCGAATCGCCACCCATACCGATATAAATCCCACTTGCGCCCGTGGCGCAGGAAATGGAGCAAATATGACCAGCCTTAATTTCAGCCTTCTTTACCCGAGCCTCGATTCCAAGTCCTATCACGAAACCGCGGAAAACCGACCGAACATTTCGGAGGCGGTTTGCGACGAGCTCGGCCTTAACGAAATACTCGCCCTGAAGAGCCGACCTCTGTCCGACTTCTTCACCACGGATCCTGAGGTCATCCGCTACCGTCAGGGCACGCTAACCGACCTGCTTGCGAATCCCGACCTGCTCGATTCGCTCTCGGCGATCCACCCCATTCTCGACGATATCCGCGAGCTTCGCCGCCTCGACAGTGAGAATGTTTCCTCGGCGGAATCCTATCTGTATAGCATCACCGAGATCGAGTTATACGTTTCCTGTCTGGATACGCTTCACCGCGGGCTATCCTCGGTGCGCGGCGGTCTATCCGGCCCCGCGTTCACCGGCCTTTGCGACTTCGTCACCGAGCTTTGCGAATCCGAATATTACGTCGAGCTTAACAAGAAGCTCACCGCGCTCACCTCCCGCGTCAACGAGGTGCGCAGCATCACCGTCGGCGTCAACCTCGACCGCGAATTTCGCCCCGAGAGCGCCGCGGTCATCTCCTTAAACTCCGAGCGGTTCAAATCCGGCAAGGTCCTTGACAAGATACTCCGCCTCTCCTTCAAGAACGACGCCTTCACCGCCATTGCCGAGCTCTCCCCGTTTGGCAAGGGTCAGAGTGAAAACAAGCAGGAGGCGCTCAACGGCGCGTTCAACTCGGCGATCGAGGACGTCTTCCGCTCCTCTGTGCGCGGCTGGCGGTCTATCGTCGCCGACTACGTTATCGAAAACACCGACTTCCTTTTACGCCTGCTACCCGAGATCGAGTTTCTCTCCCGCTCTGCCGAGCTCGTGCGCGCGCTCCGTGACCGCGGCCTGCCCGTGACTTTCCCGACGGTGCTCCCTGCCGAGGAGAAGGCGTTCTCGGCCGACGGCCTCTATAACCCCCGCGTCGCGCTCGCCATCGAGGATGAGATCGTCGCAAACGACCTCGTCTTTGACGAGAATGCCCGCATCTACGTCCTCTCGGGACCCAACCGCGGCGGAAAATCGGTCATCACCGTTGCCCTCGGCGCGGCACAGGCAATGTGCCAGCTCGGCCTCCCCGTCCCTGCCGCCCGTGCGGAGATCTCTGTTGCCACGGGCATCTTCACCCATTTCCCCGAGGGCGCGGACGATACCATCGACAAGGGCCGCCTCGGTGAGGAGTGCGCCCGCCTGCGCGAGATCTTCGACGCAATCGACCCCGACGGCGTGTTCTTACTCGACGAGTCGCTGTCCTCCACGGGCGCGTACGAGGCCTCCTACATCGCATCCGAAATTCTGACCGCGTTTGCCGTGATGGGCTGTCGCGGAATATTCTCCACCCACCTGCACGAGCTCGCCGCGGCGATCCCCTCGATCAACGAGCGCGCATCAGCCGAGGGCGGTGTCCCGATCGACACCCTCGTCGCGGGAATCGAGGAGGGCAAGCGCTCCTTCCGCATCCATCGCGCGAAGCCCGACGGAAAATCCTACGCCCGCGACATCGCGGACAAGTACGGCCTGTCCTTTGACAGCCTTATCGAAAGGAAAAGCAAATGAGCATTGTAATCGGTATTGACGTTGGTGGCAGCACCACGAAGATCGTCGGCTTCCGCGAGGAGGCGGGCGTGCGAAAGATCATAGAGCCGCAGTTCATTTCGGCAAACGATCCGCTCACCGCGACGTACGGCGCGTTCGGTAAATTCACCGACGAAAACGGCGTCGCCATCGGCGACATCGACCGCGTGTTTATGACGGGCGTCGGCTCCTCCTACATCAAGCGCAACCTCTACGGCATAGACTGTATCAGGGTGCCCGAGTTTACCTGCATCGGCAGGGGCGGGCTCTACCTCTCTGGGCTTGACGACGCGCTGGTTGTCAGCATGGGCACGGGCACCGCGCTCGTCCACGCATCCGCGGCGGGCTTCAAGTATCTCGGCGGTACGGGTGTCGGCGGCGGAACGCTGGTTGGCCTCTCGAAGCTGATGTGCGGCGCGGAGAGCATCGACCACATCGTCGAGCTTGCCGAAGGCGGCGACCTTGCCAATATCGACCTGCGCATCAAGGACATGACCGCCAAGGAGGCCCTCGGCAGTCTGCCGGGCGATATGACCGCCGCAAACTTCGGAAACGTGTCCGAGCTGGCAGGGAAGGGCGATATCTCCCTCGGTATTATGAATATGGTGTTTGAAACGGTCGCAATGGTGTCGGTCTTTGCCGCTCGCCACGTCGGTGTGAAACGCATCGTTTTGACCGGAAATTTGACACGCCTCGGCTATTGCGCCGAAAAATTTGCCGAAATCAACGGTATGGGCTACGGCGTGGATTTTGAAATTCCCCGTATGTCGCAGTATTCGACGGTCATCGGCTGTGCCCTCGAGGGTAGATAAAATGTAAACAATAATTGTCATTTCCTCGGCGGTATAAGCAAAATTGCATCACCGAGGCATACCCGCAAAATACAGATTTCCGCACCCCACAAATAATCAAAGTGAGGAAAGAGAATGAACATTTTACGCTTTATGATCCCGAAGAGCCTAGCGGTCTATATTGAGCAGGACAGCACGATTCGTCAGGGCACCGAGAAGATGCGATACCACCGTTACGTCGCGATACCCATCCTCGACGGTGAGGGCAGATACGTCGGCACGCTCCGTAACGACGATATCCTTGACTACCTGCTCACCAACCGTGACCGCCCGCGCCGCGAGCTTGAGCGAATGTCGGTTATGACCGTCGCGGACACGAGGGATAAGCCCCTGTTGCATAGCGCCACCTTTGCCGAGCTTTTCGAGAGGGTGAGGGAGCATAACTTCGTTCCCGTCGTTGACGATCGCGGATGCTTTATCGGCATCGTCCTCCGCCGTGAGGTGATGAATTACCTCTGGGGCAAATATCAAAAAAGCGTAGAGAATAAATAACGACAAGCGCGGAAAGCATTTCCGCGTGATAAATGATATAATCAATCGCGGATAACGCGTCCGCAGAAAAACGAGTAAAAAGTAAATTCAATGCGGCGGGTAACCGACCGCAGGGAGACAGTATGGAAGAAAAGGATATGATCGCCACCGACATTATGATGTCGATTGACGAGGTGGTTGAAAGCGACGTTCCTATATCGTATATAGCAGAAACGAGCGATGGCGCGGATAGCGCCCGCGTCGGCACCGACCCGAGTGGGGATAGGGCCGACCCTGTGTCGCGTTTTGGGGGTGAAACACCCGCCGACGGGGCAGGCGAGAGCGTGAGCGAGGGCGGGGATGTGCCCGCGCCCGACTTTTGGGCGGATTTTGACGCCGCAGCTGCGGGCGATTCCGCCGATACACCCGACCCTGTGTCGCGTTTTGACGGGGAAACCGAGCCTCTGACCGAGGGTAAAGTGCCCTCCGTGCCCGATCCCGCGACCGAAGCCGAAAGAGAGGTCGTGACCGTGCGGGAGGAGAAGGTCGCCGTGGAGGCGATAACCGTAACCGATTCGACCCCCGCATCCGTGGCGGCAAGCCTGCCCGAGACGGAAGGCGTCCCCGTGACCGAAGCCGCGCCTGCGCCCGCACCCGAGGCTGTCCCCGCCCCGGCAAGCGAGTCGCCGACGGCGAAGCGGGACGACGGCTACGTCATCACCGTGACCCCCGATTCGAGCGAAAAGGAAATCCTATATATCGACGGCGTCACCGCCTGCGAGATTGCGGTCGCGGTTGACCCCGTGCCCGCGTCGACTGCTACGCCCGCCTCGACTGCCGCACGCCCTGCTACCGCGGGTGCCGCCGCTTCTGCGGTTGGTGCCGGTACATATTCGGGTGACGGCGCACCTGCGCCCGCACCTGCCCCCGTCAGCGGGGGCGCGCCCGTCCGTCGACCTACCTTTGGCGGGATGCGTGCCGCCGACCCTGCGGACGGACCCTACACCGCACATACCAAGGCCGACCGCCACGCCGTCACGGAGATGGAGCGGGTCGACTCGCTCGTCAGTACGGTTAAGCGCGAGGATATCCCCCGCGCGGAGATGCCGCTCGCCACGGGCGCGACCCGAGAGATTGAGGAGTCGCGCGAGCTTTTGCACCACGCCACGGAGGGCGAGCGCACCCCGTACGTTATGGTACAGAGGGGCGGCTACTACAACGTCACGCCGAAATACCCCGACCCGACGGGCGAGGCACGCCCCACGAAAAAGGAGCTGAAATGGCGTAAAAAGCAGGCGAAGGCCGAGGAGGAGCGCGAGCTTCTTGAATTTGAACGCCTATCCAAAAAGAGCGGAATGATGACCGCCCGTACCCGCGAGGAGCGGGAAATAGAGGAGATGGAGAGCGCGACGGAGGCGCACCGCCTTGCAAAGCGGGACGACGAGCGCGGCGTTGGCACACGGGAAATCTCGGGTGCCGCCGTTACCACCGCGAGCGCGGCCGCCGCGGCGATCTCTGTGACCGAAAAAACCGCCGAAGAAGAGGTTACCCCCACCCCCGTGTTCAGAAAAAGCGAGCTTGCCAAGACGAAAAAGCGTCAGTGCAAGAACGATCTCGCCCTCGTTGAGCACAGGATGCGCGACGAGATACGCCGCCTTGAGATGGATACCCGCACGGGCGACATCTCCTTCACCGCGAAGATAGAATCCGGCCGTGACAAGCGCGCACGCGGAAAGCGCCGCGGCGAGCTCATGAGCGCGAAGGAGCGTCTGAAGGCCGCCAAAAAGTATGAAAACGCCGACAACAACCGCTACTACAACCTCGTGCTCACCGATATGGACCGCGTGAGGCTACCCCGCAAGACGAGCCGCGACGAGATGCGCGCCCTGCGTGAGCGGCTGATCGAGCTTTTACGCAAGCGTGACGAGTTGAACGTCGAGCTCGTTGACCTTTATTCGCTCTCCTCGGGCGGTAAGGGCGGACTTGCCGACGGCAGGTACAACGCCGAGATGAAGGGGCGCAAAAGGGCGTTTAAGCAGCAGCTCCCCGCATACAGAAAATACGAGAATATGCAGATCTCCCTCGCCGACAAGGAGAAGATCTATCCGCTTATGGACGAGCGGACCGAGCTCTACGGCGACCTTGCAAGAATCGCATACATGCTCGGCAAGGAGCGCGCACGCGGCGCGGCAAAGCGCCAGCTGAAGCGTGAGCGCCGCGGAATCAAGCGCAAGCTGAAGGAGAATCGGCGCGCGATAGAAAATTATGAAAAGAAGGCTCTGCGCCTCGCCTCCTCGAGGCGGGAGCAAAAGCGCGCGGGCATCATCGGATGGGTCCTCCTCGGCATTCTTGCGGTTGCCGCGGTGCTCGCCGTGGTATTCTGGGCGGATATTTACGAGTGGTTCAACACCACAGTCCTGCCACGGTTAGAGGAGTGGCTTTCAATGATAATGCAGGCCGTCACCTCGGGTGGCGGTGCGAGCACGCCCGAGGCGTGAGAAGGGAGGACTTATGAGAAAAAAGAAGGAAGCACGCGAATCGAAATATAGCCTCTCCTCGCTCACCGAGGCACAGCGCCGCGATAAGATCGACAGCCTTGAGGACAGGCGGGACGCCGTCATCCTTGAGATAGAGGACCTCTTGAAAACCGCCGCGAAGGCTATGCGCCGCCGCTCGCTCACCCGCCGCAGGTACAAGCACGGCAAATCGCCGAACGACCGCAGGCTGTGATTTTCGTACATTTTCACAAATATTTTTAGAAATTTTTAATAAATACTTGATTTTTTAAAAATATATGTTATAATAGGTACGATGAATTAAATAGTGAAAAGAAGGAGAGTGACCCGAGAGGGCCACTCTCTGTTATTGTAAAGCAAAATCCGAAGGCGTGGCAGACCGCCGCGCTCGGACCGACAGACAAGGAGGACAGTAATGAAGAAAAACGTAAGAGAAACCGTAAGGGAGGCGATCCTGCCCACCGTGACCGAGCTCGGATACCGCATCTGGGACGTCACCTATTCGAAGATCGGCGCGGATTACCACCTTGAGATCACCATTGACAACGACGAGGGCATCTCAATCGACGATTGCGAGCGCGTCCATCGCGCCATCGACCCCATCCTCGACGAGTGCGACCCTATCGAGGGCTTCTATTACCTTGAGGTTTCCTCTCCCGGCCTCGAGCGCGAGCTCCGCACCGAGGAGCATATCACCGCCTGCATCGGCGAGTTCGTCGAGGCAAAGCTGTTCGCCGCGCAAAACGGTAAGAAGAGCGTCATGGGCGCGCTTGTCGCCTACGAGGACGGCGTGGTAGTGATCGACGAGGAGGGCACCGAGGTACGCCTCGCCCGCACCGATATCTCGAAGCTCGCAACCGTTTACGTCGAGGATTAATTTTCCCCACTCCTATGGAGTGCGACCGACACACGGTGCGTAAAAGCCGCACGTCGGTACACACGCAAAAAGGCGGCGCACCCACCCGCGGCGCACCCACCCGCGGTGCACCCACCCGCGGCGCACTATCGACGACGCGCCCGACGGCGACACCCCCAAAAACGGCGAGCATCCGTAAAAAAGGCGCACGCCACGCGCGTGCTCTTTGTTATCACGCCGCCGCACCTGCCCGCCCGCGGCGGGATGAATCAATTTGTTAATAATATAATAATATAGAAAGGAATAGCCCCAGGCGGCCACGGTCGCGTAAGGCTACGGTACAATGGAAAAATGAATGCAGAGTTGTTCAACGCCCTAGACTTCCTTGAAAAAGAAAACGGTATTCCGAAGGAGTACATGCTTGCCAAGATCGAGGAGGCGGTCGCAAACGCGTGCAGAAAGGAAATCGGCCCGACCGCGGTTATCCGCGTTCACCTCGACCCCGTTAAGTGCGACATGAAGGTCTATCAGCAGAGGACGGTCGTTCCCGATGGTGAGGTCATCGACCCCATCTGCGAGATCGGCTACTCGGATGCGAAGGCTATCAGCCGCCGCCACAAGCTCGGCGGTGTCGTTGAGACCGAGCTGAAGACCAAGAACTTCCGCCGCTTCTCCGCCCAGACGGGTAGCCAGATGATCATTCAGGCGATCCGCACCGCGGAAAGAGAGCGCCAGACCAAGGAATACGAGGATAAGAGAGAGGAGATCATCACCGCCGTCGTTGACAAGGTTGATATGATCACCGGTAACCTTATTCTTGACACGGGTACGGGCTATGCCACCCTTCTCAAGGCGGAGCAGATCCCCGGTGAGAGCCACGACGTCGGCGACAGGATCAAGGTATTCATCTCCGAGGTCAAGACGGGCGAGACCCGCGGACCCATCGTCACCCTCTCCCGCACACATCCCAATTTCGTTAAGCGTCTGTTCGAGCTCGAGATCCCCGAGATCCAGGACGGCACCATTGAGATCAAGGGTGTCGCACGCGAGGCGGGCAGCAGAACCAAGATCGCCGTATGGTCCACCGATGAGAACGTTGATCCCGTCGGCTCCTGCATCGGTCGAAACGGTATGAGAATCGGCGCCATCCTCGACGAGCTCTCGGGCGAGAGGATCGACGTCATCAGATACAGCGAGAGCATTGAGGAATACGTTGCTGAGGCACTCTCTCCTGCGAAGGTAATCTCGGTCGTCATGGACGGCGAGCGCTCCTGCAGGGTCACCGTTTCCCCCGATCAGCTCTCTCTTGCCATCGGTAAGGCGGGCGAGAACGCAAAGCTCGTTGCCAGACTCACCGGCTGCAAGATCGACATCAAGGCCTGATGAGCGAGCAAAGCACCTCCACCCGTAAGATACCCGTCAGACGCTGCAGCGGCTGCGGTGAGCACCTCCCGAAATCCTCGCTTATCCGCGTTGTCAGAACGCCCGAGGGCGAGATCGTCCTCGACCTCGTTGGCAAGCGCTCGGGTCGCGGGGCGTACCTGTGTAAAAGCGCCGCCTGCCTCAAAAAGGCGCGCAAATCGAGGAGGATCGACGCCTCTCTCGACTGCAGGATCGACGACGGTGTGTACGAGCGGCTGGAGGAGGAAATATCCCGTGGCGTATAACGGTACACGGGTGCGCGGAATGCTCGGCCTTGCTATGAGAGCGGGCAGGGTCGTGATTGGTTGTGAGCAGGTCATCCTCTCCTTGAAGAAGAAGGGACGGATACGGCTCGTGCTCGTTGCAACCGACGCTTCCGCCGCGACGAAGAAGAAAATTGCCGCGAAATGTGAATTTTACGGCACACCTCTAGTGGAAATACAGCTTGACACGGGGTCGCTCGGCGACCTGCTCGGCAAGACCTACGCCCCTGCGGTGGTGGGAATTACCGACGAGGGGTTCGCAAACGAGATTGCCCTCGCGTCAAAATAACAACGAAAGGAAGTTTCTTTCCCAAAAGAAACGGTGGCATATATGGCAAAAAATATGAAGATTACGGAGCTTTCCAAGGATTTTGCAATGAAGTCCAAGGACGTTTGCGACGCCTTCCGCGAGATCGGCGTTGATAAGAACAGCGGCGGCTCCGTATCCGACGGCGAATTTGAAAGCTTTATGCAGCATATGACCTCGACCCACCAGATCGGGGACATCGACGCATATATGGACGGCAAGGTCTCCATCCGCTCGGTCCGCCCGAAGAAGGAGGAGAAGCCCGCCGCGAAGGCAGAGCCGAAGCCCGAGGTGAAGGCGGAGGCTAAGCCCGCCCCCAAGGCGGAGGAGAAGCCTGAGGCGAAGGTCGCACCCAAGCCCGAGGCAAAGCCCGCAGAGCGCCCCGCGGCAAGACCCGAGTCCCGTCCCGCACAGGGTCAGGGCAGACCCGACGGCCGCCCCGCACAGAATCAGCGTCCCGACGGTCAGGCAAGACCCGATAACCGCCCCGCACAGGGTCAGGGCAGACCCGACGGTCGCCCCGCACAGGGTCAGCGCCCCGACAACCGCGGCAGGGATAACCGCGACAACCGCGGCTACCAGGGACAGAGCAAGTACTCCGCCGCTCCCTCCTCCGACCCGTTTGCAAAGCGTCGCGAGGATATGAACAGAAGCGCGCAGGGCTATCGCAAGCCCGACGGACAGGGCAGACCCGACGGTCGCCCCGCACAGGGTCAGCGCCCCGATGGCAACCGTCCCGCACAGGGTCAGGGCAGGCCTGACAACCGCCCCGCACAGGGCCAGGGCAGACCCGATAACCGTCCCGCAACCACTCCCGCACCCGTAGCACCCGCGGCACCCGCGGCGAGCGCGAACACTGCAAGACCCGCACAGATGGCACAGCAGGCCGCCCTCGAGAAGAAGCAGAAGGCGCAGGAGAACGCGGCAAAGGCTACTCCCTCCACCCCCAAGAAGGAGGAGAAGAAGCAGGCACAGAAGCAGCAGTACAAGACCATCACCCCCGCAGTTGACAGAAGCAGCGTCAAGGGCGGCGTAAATATCGGCGCTGAGGCGGCACCCTCCACCGCACCCGGTAAGAGGGTTGTTGATATGCGTTCCTCCGACGTCGATCTCTCCAAGTATGACGATCGCTACAACGACAAGTACATGGGTATCGCAAGGGGTACCGACACCGCCACCTCCAAGACCAAGCTGAAAAAGCAGGACAACAGAGGACAGAATCAGAAGGGCGCAAAGGATAAGGAAAGAGCCGCACAGGAGAAGATGAAGCGCCTCGAGGCAGAGCGCGCAAGGGCAAAGCAGCTCGAGGTCACCATCCCCGAGGAGATCACCGTATCCGACTTCGCCGCGAGAATCAAGAAGAGCTCGGGCGAGGTTATCAAGAAGCTCATGATGATGGGCGAGATGAAGGGCATGAACGACGTCATCGACTTCGGTACCGCCGAGGTTATCGCCGACGAGTTCGGCGTAAAGGTGACCAAGGAGGTCGTCGTTACCATAGAGGAGAAGCTCTTCACCGAGGCAGAGGATAAGGAGGAGGACCTCGTTGAGAGGGCTCCCGTCGTCTGCGTAATGGGTCACGTTGACCACGGTAAGACCTCCATCCTTGACGCGATCCGTCACACCAACGTCACCCGTGGCGAGGCGGGCGGTATCACGCAGGCTATCGGTGCGTACCGCGTCAAGATCAACGGCAAGGATATCACCTTCCTTGAAACCCCCAATCACAAGGCGTTCACCCCGATGCGCATGAGAGGGGCACAGTCCACCGATATCGCGATCCTCGTCGTTGCCGCGGACGACGGCGTAATGCCCCAGACGGTTGAGGCGATCAACCATGCAAAGGCGGCGGGAATCGACATCATCGTCGCCATCAACAAGATGGATAAGCCCACCGCTAACCCCGATAACGTTCTTAATCAGCTCACCACCTACGAGCTCGTTCCCGAGGCGTGGGGCGGTGACGTAATTACCGTGCCCTGCTCGGCACACACCAAAATGGGTATTGAGGACCTGCTTGAAAGCGTGCTCCTCGTCGCAGAGGTGAAGGAACTCCGTGCCAACCCCACCAAGCGTGCGAAGGGTATCGTAATCGAGTCGAAGCTCGATAAGGGCCGCGGTCCCGTTGCCACCATCCTCGTACAGAACGGAACCCTCCACCAGGGCGACTACGTAATCGTCGGTACCTCGACGGGTAGAGTAAGAGCAATGGTCGACGATAAGGGCAAGACCGTAAAGTCGGCCGGCCCCTCCGTTCCCGTTGAGATCATCGGTCTTGACGACGTTCCGCAGGCGGGCGACGAGCTCAACGCGGTTGAGGACGAGAAGATGGCAAGAAGCCTTGCCGATCAGCGCCGCGAGAAGCAGCGTCAGGAGATCCTCTCGGCTAACTCGAGAATGAACCTCGACGACCTGTTCTCCCGCATCTCCGAGGGCACCCAGACGCTTAACATCATCGTTAAGGCAGACGTCGCGGGCTCCTGCGAGGCCGTCAAGGCATCCCTCCTTAAGCTCTCCAACGACGAGGTTAAGGTCAACATCATCCACACCGCCGTTGGTGGTATCACCGAAAACGACGTAATGCTCGCAAGCGCGTCCGACGCTATCATCGTCGGCTTCAACGTCCGTCCCGACAGAAACGCACTCGAATCTGCCGAGCGCAACGGCGTTGATATCCGTACACACCGCATCATCTACGAGATCATCGACGAGATCGAGGCGGCAATGAAGGGTATGCTCGCTCCCGAGTTCCGCGAGGTCATCCTCGGACACGCCGAGGTCCGCCAGTGCATCAAGGTGCCCGGCGTCGGTATCATCGCGGGCTGCTACGTCCAGGACGGCAAGATCACGAGAAACGCCTCCATCCGTATCATGCGTGACGGCGTCATCCTCCTCGAGGATAAGATCGCATCTCTCCGTCGTTTCAAGGACGACGTCAAGGAGGTCAACGCGGGCTACGAGTGTGGCGTAGGTATCGAGAAGTTCAACGACATCCGTGAGGGCGACGCACTCGAGGCGTTCATCATGGAAGAGGTCGCAAGATAATCTCAAAAACCTCACCAACCCCCGCGGGGAAGACCCTCCGCGAGGCAAAACCAAATAAAAAGTATGCCACCCCGAAAATTGACACGGGGTGGCATTTGTTATGCAAAATGTAAATTATGATTGACAAAACAGAGGGATATTAACGGCGGGAGTGCCGTTTCGCGATGGGGGGGGCAGGCACCTGCTTTACTTTATACCCACGCCGTTTCGCGACGGAGGGGCAGGCACTTGTGTCAGATAACCGTGGCGGGGTTAACCCTCGACGTTGCGTATGTAGTGGAAGATGTACTGTTGCGCCACGCCTGCAAACCTGCCGAGTGTGGTGGGGTCGAGGTGCCCGTCAAAGTAGGTGTCGATAGCCCGCTTCATCCAGACGTCGATGGG
>JAZODF010000080.1:0-89347 GCA_045596865.1 Eubacteriales bacterium | reverse complement strand
TCAATAGTGGGCGGACAGTAAAGCCTCCCCTGCGCAAGGTAACCAAAGCCTCCCCTGCGTAAGGGGAGGTGGATTTCAATTTGCGAGCAAATTGAAAGACGGTAGGGTCGTTTGTAGACAACTCATCCACCGCTTCGCGGTCCCCCTTCCCTCACTAGGGAAGGCTTACCCCATTCAATAACCCGTCACACTTTTTCCCGTGAATTGTTGATTTTCGGCGCGGGGTGTGGTATGATAGAGTAAAGAACGCTTCAACCCACGAAAGGTAACGAATAATGAGAGCATACGAACGCTTTTTAACCTATGTGAAATATCCCACCATGTCCGACGAAACCACGGGCGCGACCCCCTCGACCGCAAAGCAGCTGTGTCTTGCGCGCCACCTGCGCGACGAGCTTCGCGACCTCGGTCTTTCCGACGCACACGTTGACGAGTACGGCTACGTTTACGCACACCTCGCGGCAAACGTCACGGGCGAGCACAACCGCATCGGCTTCATCGCGCACATGGACACCTCGAGCGAGGCATCCGACGAAAACATCCGACCCCGTGTCGTAAAATACGAGGGCGGCGACATCCTCTTAAACGAGGAGAGGGGCATCTACATGACCGTGCGCGACTACCCCTACCTCGCGGATTTCGCGGGACAGAGCCTCATCGTAACCGACGGCACGACCCTCCTCGGCGCGGATGACAAGGCGGGCATCGCCGAGATCATGACCGCCATCGAGCGAATGATAAACGAGGACCTCCCCCACGGCGACATCTCCATTGCCTTCACCCCCGACGAGGAGATCGGCGAGGGCGCGGACCACTTCGACGTGGCGAAATTCGCCGCCGATTACGCCTACACGGTTGACGGTGGCGCACTTGGCGAGGTAGAGTATGAGAATTTCAACGCCGCCTCCGCCCGCATCCGCGTAAACGGCGTGTCCATCCACCCGGGTAGCGCGAAGGACAGAATGAAGAACGCCGCGCGCATCGCCTGCGAGTTTGACGCCCTTCTCCCCGCGGACGAGATTCCCGAGAAGACGAGCGGCTACGAGGGCTTCCACCACCTCCTCGGCATTGAAGGGGGTACCGAGCTTGCAACCCTCGCCTACATCATCCGCGACCACGATATGGCGAAATTTGAGCAGAAAAAGCAGACCTTCACCGCCGCCGCGGCAAAAATTAACGAAAAATACGGCGAGGGCACCCTCGAGCTCACCCTCACCGACAGCTACTATAATATGAAGGAGAAGATTACCCCCAATCCCTTCACGGTTGACCGCGCCATTTCGGCAATGCGCGCCCTCGACATCGAGCCGAGCGTCAATCCCATCCGCGGCGGCACCGACGGCGCACGCCTGTCCTTCATGGGTCTGCCGTGTCCTAACCTCTGCACGGGCGGTATGAATTTCCACTCCCGCTTCGAGTTCACCTCGGTTGAGGCAATGGACCGCATCACCGACCTGCTCGTCCGCATCTCGGCCGACGTCGCCGTCCTGCCGAAAATGGAGGTCAAGGCGTAACGAAAACGCCGTAATCACCCCCGCTTTACCGTACCCACAAATCACGAAGGAGAGGGAACAAATGGAAAACTACGTTTGCTGGAAGTCCGCCGACCCGTCCGCGACCGAGGGCGAGGTGCTGAAAATCGGCGACGGGGTCTTTACCCGTGCCACCCCAACCGCCCTTATGCTGAGCAACGGGAAAATCTGCCTCGACGTGCTATATATCGAGCGCAAGTATAAAACGCAGGTCAGCACCCCCGACCGCCCGCGCCCCTACTACGATTATCGGATAGAGGAGCAGGCCATCCCCTTTGACGAGCTCGTCTTCAACGACGATGAGATCTGCATTGGCGTGTATCACGAGGGGCTACTGTTCATGATCTACGATACCTCGACCCACTATCGGGAGAAATACCTTGGTGAGATGCCGACGGGACCCGATCAGTCGATTTCGTTTTACGATTACTACTACCTTCGTATGAGGTGAGGAGGAAAATATGTTTGACGCATTGAAAATTAAAAACGAGTGTGTAAATTGGATCAGGGAGTTTTTCGAGAAGAACGGCAAGGATTGCAACGCCGTGCTCGGCGTCTCGGGTGGCAAGGACAGCTCCATCGTCGCCGCCCTCTGTGTCGAGGCGCTCGGCCGTGACCGCGTAATCGGCGTGCTTATGCCCAACGGTGAGCAGGCGGACATCAACATGGCCTACCTGCTTGTAAACCACCTCGGAATCCGCCACTACGTCGTCAATATCCACGATGCGGTCGAGGGGGTGAAGTCCGCGCTCCCGATGCCCCTATCCGAGCAGGCGCGTATTAATCTGCCCGCCCGTATCAGGATGACCACGCTCTACGCCCTGTCACAGTGCTGTAACGGCAGGGTTGCCAACACCTGCAACCTCAGCGAGGATTGGGTCGGCTATTCCACCCGCTACGGCGACTCGGTCGGCGATTTCAGCCCCCTGTCCCGCCTGACCGTCCACGAGGTAAAGGAGGTTGGTCGCACGCTCGGCCTCCCGCCCGAGCTGGTTGACAAGGTGCCGATCGACGGCCTCTGCGGCAAGACCGACGAGGATAACCTCGGCTTCACCTACGCCGAGCTGGATAGGTATATCCGCACGGGAAAGATCGATGACCCCCGCAAAAAGGCGCATATCGACCGCCTCCACGAGATGAACCTCTTCAAGCTGAAGCTGATGCCCGCCTTCGAGCCGGACATCCCCTCCGTACTGAAATTGTAAGAGCCAACTTTTGCGCCAGGTCCCTACATCTCAAATCCGCGTCAGCGGTATGTAATCCATCGCTCGCGATGGTATGTAATCCGCGCCACGCGCGGCATGTAATCTGCCGAAAGGCAGTATGTAATCCGTCACCGTGTGACGGTATGGAATCCATCGCCCCGCGATGGCATGTAATCCGCGCCCCGCGCGGCATGCCCTTACTCCGTGTTAAATTTCACGTTCGCGAAAGCGAACATATCACTTCGTCCGAGGACGAAATATCACTCTCGCTCTCGCGAGAGCGAGAATATCACGCCGCGCCCCGCGCGGCATTCCCCTACTCCGTGTTAAATTTCACGTTCGCGCAAGCGAACATATCACTTCGCCGTGAGGCGAAATATCACGCTCACAAGGTGAGCATATCACTCTCGCGCAAGCGAGAATATCACGCCGCGCCCCGCGCGGCATTTTCCCCCCTACCCGTGTCAAATTATCCCGCTTTTTTCGCCTAAGCGGGCAATTATCCAACCCCACCAAAATGACAACATATATTTACAAAGGGCGACCCCGATAGGGTCGCCCTTGCCTTTTTTTCTTGGTTTTGCTTTTGTTTTTCTTGCGTTGCCTTTCCTTGCTTTGTTTTGCCTTGTTTTTTCTGCCGCCTGGGCGGACCGGGTGCCCGATTTATTCTCCTGCACGCTCCATGGCGCACTTTGCCATGTCGATAAACCGCGCAACCTCGAGCATTTCGCTCTCGGTCACCGTCGGCTCCTCGCCCGCGAAGAAGCGGAGGATATTCTCTATCTGCCTGCCGAAGAAGTTGCTCTTTACCGTAACGCCGTCGATGGCAAACGGCATGTCGGGCGCCATCTCTACCGTCGCGCGGCGGTCATCCGTGTACTCGACCTCAAAATGATAGGTCGCGCCCTCCTTGCGACATTCGACCGCCCTTATCCCTGTGCCGAGCACGGTCACAACCATTTCGCCCGTGTGCACGAGGTAATCCTTCATGTGCGCGTAATTTCCGCACACACTTGCCCTGCGCGCACCCCTCCTTTCTTCAACCTCGCTCGCGTAGCGAAGCGATGAGGTCGAATACATCGGCGTGCCGTACTCCTTCGCCAGGGCTATCATTTCCCGTGCGTCACTCTCCCCCTCGGCGAAGGTCTTGTCGATGAAGGTCGGCTTGCCAAACGGCAAAACCATCCGCGCGAGCGCGGGGTGCTCCTCGGGACTGTCGGGCGCGAAAATGATGAACGCGTCGCACGCCGCGGCGAGCTCTCTGATGTCGTCATACCTCTTTATCCCCGTCTTCTCGCACCACTCGTCGGTGGTTAGTCCGCCGTCAAACGGCGCCCTCTCACAGGTTGCCAGCGCGCCGACCACCTCGCACTCCACGCCCACCGCCGCCGCGGCGGGAACGAAAAACGCGGGATAATTCGTCGCGTGCCACTCGTCTAAGTAATAATCAACGAAGCCTATTCTAATCATAGCCGCACCTCCTCGCCACACTCTGCCGAGCGGTAGAGAGCATCGAGCAGCCGCATGCTCTCGATCACCCTGTCAATATTACTTCGGGTCTTTTCGCCATTTGCCGCCGCGACGAGAAACGCCTCGTCCTCCGCGAGATACATGTTGCACAGCTCGTGCTCGCTCGTCACCGTTTCAAGCGTCTCCCCGTCGGTCAGGTGGAACTGCCCGCAGTAATCGAGCCGAACACCCCGCCTGTCACCGAGCAGGTCGACGAACATCTCGACCCTGTCGATATTCTGCGCCCACGCGCCGTTGATGGAGATCGTGCCCTTGTCGGTGCGGACGAATCCCGTTACGAAATCGTCAACGTCGTTGGTGCCGCCCTCAACGTCCGAGGTGTCCTCCGCCCACATTCCGTGGTGGCGGTATTTTTTCATATCCTTTGCCATCTCCGAGTAGGTCGCCGCGCTCGCGCTGATGACCCGCGCATCCCCGAGGATGTAGAGAATGAGGTCAACGAAATGCACGCCCCAGTCGATGAGCACGCCGCCGCCCGACTCCGCCCTCGTGGTGAACGGACCGCCGAGCCCGGGTATCGAGCGAAACGCACGGAAGCTGCACACCGCGTGATAAACCTTGCCGAGCTCGCCCGCACGGTTCATCTCTGCCAGCCTCTCGACCGAGGATTGGTAGCGGTTGCATACCCCGATGTTGAGAATCCTGCCCTGCCTGTCTGCCTCTTTTTGCATCTCGACCGACAGCTCGTAGCTCACGGTGACGGGCTTTTCGCACATAACGTGCTTGCCCGCGCGGAGCGCGTCCATCGTCACGGTGTAGTGTGCGTGATTGGGTGTGAGGACGAATACCGCCTCCACCTCCGGGTCGGCGAGCGCGACGCGGTAATCGGTGATTGCCTCCCCGACGAGCGCGGGATATTTCTCCTTCATTGCCCGTGCCTTCTCGGGGATGATGTCGCAGGCATACTTGACCCGCACCCCGTCAATCTCGCTAAGGGCGGGGAAATGCGCGTTTTGCGCTATCCTTCCGCACCCGATAACTGCGATATTGCTTATTTTTTTCATATCCTTCCCCCTTGACTTGGTTTTCATTGCCCCGCCGCGGTGTCACCTCTCTCCATCGGCGGTGCTCTATCACTCTTATTGTATCACCCGTGCACGCGTGTGTAAATTGCCGCAGTATTGCAAAAACATTGCATTTTTCTTAGATTCACGGGGTAAAAGACAAAATCGCATTGCATTTTATTGACAATCGACCCCCGCGGTGCTACAATGATATAGAAGAAAAAACGTCGTGTTTTCACGGACGGGAAAGGGGGGCGCGTGAATGGAAGGCGTCAAATACATTATCGCGCGGAATTATATTGTAAACGAGGCGCGACGGGTAGGGAAGTGGCTCCTCTACCAGATAGGACGCAGGTATTGCGCCGCGGGCTCTGGCGTACCCGAGCACGGGCACGGTAGGTTTTTTGAGCTGACGGTTGTGACGGGTGGCAGGGGTACCGCCACCTCCGCAGGTGTTGAGGTGGCCCTCACGGCGGGCGACGTGCACCTGTCCTTCCCGGGCGACGTCCACGCGATCTCCTCGGATGAGGGGGAGCCGCTTCGCTACGATTTCCTCACGTTCTGGGCGGCGGGGGAGGATGGCGAGATTTCCGCCGCGGTAGATTATTGTTGCCGCGCGGGCGTGCGGCTGGTGCGCGACGGGCGCATATCCCGCCTCGTTACCTACGCAATTGACGAGGTGATGCAGGAGGGCGACGGTGATACCGAAGTCATTGAGCATATCCTCGGCCTGATTTTTGCTTATCTGTGTCGCACCGTCCGCGCCGACGGCGAGCGCGAGATGACCGCGGCGGGCGAGGCGGAAAGCCTCTGCTACGGCGCAATGAGCTACATCGACAGGAATATCTACGCCATACGAAGCCTCAGAGAGGTGGCACAGGCGCTGTCCTACAACTACTCCTACCTTTCCCTCGTGTTCAAGCGCACGACGGGCAGGACGCTGATGGAATATTATACCGAGCGGCGGCTGGCTACCGCCGACGCTCTCCTTCGCTCGGGGGTCAGCGTGACCGAGGTCGCGTCTCGCCTCGGCTACTCCTCACCCTATACACTTAGCCGCGCGTACAGCAATCGCTTCGGCTACCCGCCCTCCCACGCCAAGGCGCAGGGCTTCATCGGCGTGTAAAAGCGAATTGTGTAATCCGCGCCCAATAGGCTCCCTTGTCAAAGGGAGCTGGCAGACGCCTTTGGCGTATGACTGAGGGATTGCAAAGCCCCCAACGCAGAAAAGCACGCGCGACGGTATTGGTTTTGCCTCCGCTTGGCTCGGACCGTCTCAGTTGCGTAGCAACCTTTGCGCCAGATGCCAACTACTTTAAATCCGCGTCAGCGGCATGTAATCTGCCGAAAGGCAGCATGTAATCCGTCACCGTGTGACGGCATGTAATCCATCGCTCGCGATGGCATGTAATCCGCGCCCCGCGCGGCATCCATCACCCTACCCGTGTCAAATTATCCCGCGCTTTTTGCCTAAGCGGGCCAATTATCCAATCCCGCCAAAATGACAACATATATTTACAAAGGGCGACCCCGAGAGGGTCGCCCTTGCCTTTTTATAAATTTTCTAATCTGTTACGAATGGGGTGCAAGCATCACCGAGTCGTCGGTGGGCTGACCGTGAGGGTGAGCTAGCCGCCCCCCTCTCCGTCGGCGAAGCCGCCACCTCCCCCGCGGGGGGCTTGGACAAATACTGCGTTGAGGGTCGGTTGTCAAATCTCAACGATATCCGCAATTCCCATCGCGACGAGGCGGTCCTTCGGTCCTGCGACGGTGATAACCGCGCTTTCCATCGCCTTGTCGATAAGGTCGCAATCGCGCTCGAGGTCCTCGCGCGACGTAGCAATGCACTCGCGGCGGATTCGGTTCAGGTCCTCCTGCGTCTTGCCCGACAGGATGCTGAGCGTTGCCGTGCTTCCGTTCAGGCGCGGCGTGGATACCGAGTCCATTCCGCCCACCGTGCCGATGATATATTTCGTCAGGTCGGCCTCCTCGTTCAGGAAATCCCTGACTATCCCCGTCATCCCGCGATAGACCTCAACGCTCCTCTCGGGACTAGGATCGCGGTAGGAGTAGTAGCCGAGCGTGCCGCTGTTCCCGCGGCAGATGAAGCCCGTGCCGTACGCGCCGCCCTTGACGCGAATTTCGTTCCACAACAGCTCGTAATCGAGCAGGGTGCCAAGCGTGTTGAAGCTACCGTCCGATTCGCATCCCGCCTCGGTCTGCAGGTTGGTTATCGCCGTCGCGTAGGACACGCCCGACGTTATCGCAATGCCGAGCGGCTCCCGCCCGCCGAGGGGAATCTTGCACTCGCCGACCTTACTGCCGCCCGTCGGGGTGATGGCGATTGCCTCGTCGATGAGCGCGTCGTCCTCCTTGCCCGTCAGAACGACGGTCAGCCTCTCGCGGGTGAGGTACCCCTTGACGAAGCCGGCGAAGGCGGTGAGCATTCCCGCATAATCTCCGCTCTCGAACAACCCCTTCAGGAAGGCGTAGCGCGTGAGGGGAGAGATGATGTTCTTCGACGCCTCGAATCTGTCAAACGCCGCCGCGCCCCGCTGGATGCAGGCGTTTACCGCACCCCCCGTCAGACCGTCACGAAGTCGGGTGTAAAGCTGGCTTGCGCGCAGCTTGACGATCTCGGCGTCCTCGAACTTGCGCTTGTAGATGCACTCCTCGATCAACTTCATTCTGCCCGCCTTCTCGCTATCGAGCAGGGAGGCACAGATCTCGAAATAAATATGCGGCTCGCCGTCCTTCTTCGCGTGAAGCATCGTACAGGTAAAGGAGCCGAGCCTTGCCTTGATGATCTGTCGCATCTGCATCGCGGTGTGCTCCTCGGTGTCAAGGTCGATGATCATCGCGGGCAGGAAGGAAATTAGCGTGAGCATCTCGGGGTCGGCGTCGGTAATCTCGAACAAAAGGTCGAGGTAGGTTATTCCGCGCGTGTCAATATCGTGGCGAAGGATGCGTACCACCTCGCGCTCCGACTCCACCGTCTTTACGGGGTCGGTCGGGTCTGCAAGGTCGCTAAGCGACAGGGTGGGTATGCTTGCGAGTGCCTCCTCGCTCTCCTCGGACGCCTGCCACTCGGCAAAGGCCCGACCCTGTGTCGCAATTTCGCACTTTTCCTCGTCCGTCAATCTCTCAAACAGGGCGTCAAGCTCGGCGCGCTCGCCCGCCTCCGTCCTCTCGGTCAGCGTCGCATCGGGATGAAGGATGAGGGTGGCGTCGGGCTCCCTCGACAAAACACCCCGAAGAAGCTCTATGTAGTAGGGCGTGTCAATTTTCTCGCGTAAAAATGTAAACAATTCGTTGTATCTAAGCGAGGTTATCGGGTCCTCACCAAACACCGCGTCCTCGATGATCGAGCCCATATAAACCATACCGCAGGGATAGCTGCCGAAGTCCGCCTCGCGCGTCGCAAATTCGGTCGCGTTGAGTGCGGCAAGTATGGCCTCACGGTCGATACCCTCGGCTATCACCTCGCCGACCGCCCTCTTGAACAGGGCGACAAGCTCCTCCTCGCAACCGTCCTTCACCCCTGTGAACTTCGCGTTAAGCGAGGTATATTTCATCCCCGTCGATAACCCGAGGTGGAAATTCTTGCATAGGCCGCTGTCGATAATCCGCTTCTTTAATGGCGCGCCGTTTCCGTCAGTCAGCGCCTCGATAACGAGCGAGAGTGCCTGCATCTCTGCCTTGCTCTCGTGTGTGCCGATCTGCCAGAGAAGGCAGATCCTTGCCTCGTCCTTTTCCTCATCCTCGCTACTCACGGGATACCCGACCTCGAGCGTCCGATTACTCATCATCCTGCCCCCGGGTATCTCGGTGAAGCACTCGCCAACCCCGTACCCCGAAAGGTAGGAGTCAATGAGCGCGAGCACTTCGTCGAGCTCGACCTCGCCGTCGAGGAAGAGCACCGAGTTCGTGGGGTGATAGTAGCGCGCGTGTGCCTTGCAAAACTGCTCGTAGGTGAGGCTCGGTATCGCGTCGGGCTTGCCCCCGCTGTCGAAGCCGTAGCAGCCGCCCTCGTATAGCAGCAGGCCCTCGTAGTAGGCCATCAGCTCGTCGGGCGAGGAATACGCGCCCTTCATCTCGTTGTAGACGATACCGTTGCGCTCAAGGCGGGTCCCGTCCTCACTCAGCTCGAGGCGGTGCCCCTCCTGGCGGAAGATAAATTCGTTCTTGGTTGCCAGCGGGTGCAAAACCGCGTCGAGATAAACGCTCACGAGGTCTAAAAATGCGCGCTTGTTCATGCTCGATACGGGATAAACCGTCTTTTCACCGTAGGTAAATGCGTTAAGATAGGTGCTTATCGAGCCCTTGAGAAGCTCGGAGAAGGGGTCCTTGACGGGGTATTTCTCCGACCCGCAGAGCACCGAGTGCTCGAGAATATGGAATACGCCCGTGTCATCCGTCGGCAGGGTGCGAAAACCGATGGCAAAGGTCATATTCGCGTCCGCGCGGTCGAAGAAGTAGAGGGGCGCGTGCGTCCCTATGTGCCTGAATTCGACGAGGGTTGCCGCCTGCTCGGGGCACTCGCGTGCGCGGATAAATTCAAATCCGTGTTGGCTTGTGTATTCTTTCATTTGGTCGTCCTTTTGTTTCGTTGTGACGACGGTTCTCCGCCGTTTTTCGCCCGTCGGGGCGTGTTGCGTCACCATAGCCGTTTTTGGCGCGAAGGTAACCTCTGCTTTGCTTGCACGTCGGGCGTGTTGCGTCACCATGGCCGGTTTTTGGCGCGAAGGTAGCCTCTGCTTTGCCGCCCGTCGGGGCGTGTTGCTCTTTTGGCGTTGCATGGGTCCATCCGCGGTTTACCCGATATGCTCGCCGACGAAGGCGTCAAGCTCGCTCATATAGCGGTCGCGGTCGGTGAGGTAGGAGGTGCCGTGGTGCGCACCCGGGAAGGTGATCCTTTTTATCATTTCGGGGTTCGCCTCGTAGAGCGCCGCACTCATCTCTGCGGGCACGAGGCCGTCGTCCTCACCGTGGATGATGAGGATGGGCAGGCGCGCTCTACGCGCGCACTCGACGAAGTTGCCGTCGGGGATATTTATCCCGCCGAACATCCGCGCCGACAGGCTGATGAGCGGGTAGACCCAGCCGGGGAAGCCCATCTTCCTCGCCGTCGAGATGAGAACGTCGCGGAGCACGGCGTACGGACAGTCGGATACGATGCATCTGACCGCCTCGGGCATCTCGAGGTCGGATGCCGCAACCACGGTCGCGCCGCCCATAGAAATACCGAGCAGGATTATCGGTCGGTCGCGGAATCTCTCGGCGGCGTAATTTGCCCATGCGACGAGATCCTGCCGCTCACAAATGCCGTAGGTGATATGTCTGCCCTCGCTCTCGCCGTGTGCGCGCTGGTCGATAAGGATGACGTTGTGCCCGCGGTCAATCGCCTCGAGCGCGCCGCCCGAGAAATCACGGAACGGGGTTGACCGATACCCGTGGCACATGATCTGTACGGGTGCGTCGGGGTGACCGAGGTATATCCGCGCGTGCAGGCGGATTCCGTCGACGGGCGAGATAATATACGCGTCCTCGAAGGGCAGGGAAATGAGGCGGCGTATACGCTCGCGGTTTGCCTCGGCAAACGGCTTCATCGCCTCGCTGTCAAGGCCGTCGAACGGGTCGCATTGCGCCCTCGCGCGCTTGAATGCGAAGGAATATATCCACCATAATATAATTAAGAAGATTGCAAGAAGCAGGACGAGCGCGCCCGCAACTACGAGAAAAATCTGTCCGCCGTTCATTTATGCCTCGCCTTCTGCGCCTTGAGGGTCGCGGAGAGGATGATAATAACCTGAATAGGAACACCGAGGATGAACAGCATCCACAGGTTGTATTCGATCATCTGTAAATATATCGACAGTATCGCCGTCCAGAAGAAGAAGGAGGTGTTGATCGCACCGATGATGCGATTGCCCCATAGCTTGTTGCACACGGCGACCACAACGCTCGAGGTGGGCATTGCCCAGATGAAGAGGGTCCACATCGAGTTGTCGCTGAACAGCCATTGACGGTAAACGAAGATCACCGTTGCAAGAAGCCACACGACGCACACCGCAATGAGCGCGATGATGATCTGCCTTGGGCGCTCGTCGTCGGCTATTATGTACGGATTTTTGGAATCCTCGGGCTGCTCGGTCTGTAACAGGTACTCGAAGGTAACGCCGTACAGCTCGCACAGCTTGCAGAGCGTGTCAACGTCGGGCAGCGTCTCTGCGTGCTCCCAACGGGATATCGCCTTGTCCGAATAATTCAGTCGCTCGGCGACCTGTTGTTGGGTCATTTTGTTCTTTTTTCTGAGGATGGCGAGGTTCTTTGCAATTGTTTCCTTAACGCTATACATTTTTCCTCCTTTATCGGTGCCGCACACGGCGCGAATTACCACCGTGCCGCGAATGTCAACAATTGATTACATTTGTCATTGCACTTCGGTTCAATTATACCATTTTGGACATCACAAGTCAATAGATTTGAGAAATTCTCAGTTTTGTGGAGTCCCGAAAACCCCGAACTCTCGCGAGAGTGGAATTCTACAAACGGTTTACCCGACTCTCGGGAAATGTCCTTCCATTATTTTCCGAACCGTGCTAGTATTAAAATGAACAATTGTTGTGAAGGGGGTGCACCTGTGGCGAGATATCCGAAAAGTGTTAGATACTACCGCGAATATACCGACGATTTTCTCGGCTCGGGCGAGCGGTGCGAGCTTAAATTCGACTACGGACGCGACCGCCGCGCGGGATTTCGCATCGGCTCCTTCATCCTCTACCGCCTTATCGCAACGCCTATTGCCTTTATTCACTCGGCGCTCTTTCTTCGTCAGCGCGTCGTCGGACGTGACAGGCTCCGTGCCTACTGCCGCTCGGTCAAACGGGCGAAAAGTGGTAGCCTCCCCGCGGGTGATCCTTGCATCGGTGCTACGGGCACCCTCCTCGTGTGCAACCACTCTGAGCGGGTGGGTGACGCCTTCACCCCGTCGGTCGTTGCCTTTCCGCGGCGCACGCACGTCGTGGTCCACCCTGATAATCTGACCCTGCCCGTGCTCGGTCGGCTGACCGCCATGCTCGGTGCCATCCCCGTGCCGCGGGATATTCGCTCGGCGCGTGATTTCTCCCGCTCGCTCTGTGACAAGCTTTGCCGCGGACACGCCGTCGCAATCTATCCCGAGGCACACCTCTGGGAAAAATACACCGCCATCCGACCGTTTGCCGACTCGGCGCTTGACCCCGCGGTGCGGTGCGGCGCGCCCGTCTTTGCCTGCACGCGCGTCTATCTTCGCCGACCCGTCGTCGGCTACGTTACCCGCCTGTATATCGACGGCCCGTTTTATCCCGATCAAGCCCTCTCCCGCTCGGCCGCCTGTCGCGACCTCGCGGCTCGGGTGCGCGCAAAAATGCTGGAGCGCGCCAAGGAAAGCAACGTCGAGGTTATTAAATATATTAAGGAAGAAAACCCCGAGGGGCAGGGCACCGCAGAGTGACGCCCAAAAGAAATAAAACCGCGAGGGGAAGAGAAGCCCCGAGAAAGCAGTGAACAAGACACCCGTGGGGGAGTAAAAACGCCCCGTGGCGACAAACCCGAAAAACCCCGGAGAAACCTCGAAATGGTGACCCCGCGGCGATAACCCCGAAAAGAAGAAAACACGCGAGCTAATCCACAAAAAACCAACGAAGGAGAGCCGAATGGACGAACGAATCTCAATACTCATGTGCGGAAACGCGGGCGTGCGTGACGGGCTCGTCCTCTGTGCTCTGTCGATTGCGGCGACCACGCGGCGGGAGATCTGCCTGTATATAGGCACGATGGACCTGTCCGACCTTGACCCTGCGAACACCCCGATTGACGAGGGGACGCGCGAGCTTGTCGAGCGCATCCTCACCGAGGGTAATAAAAATAGCCGCGCTATCCTCTTTGATATGGGTGCGACCTTCCGTCGCGAGCTGACGGGCGGGGCAAATATGCAAACGCGTTACACCCCGTATGCGATGCTACGCCTCTGCGCGGACGAGTACCCCCTGCCCGAGCGACTGCTCTACCTCGACACCGACGTGGTGGCGCTTGGCGATATCGGTGCGCTCTATGACGTCGATATTTCCGAATACGAATACGCCGCCGTGAAGGACAGATACGGCAGGTGGTTTATCTCGCCGCGATATATCAACTCGGGCGTGATGCTCTGGAATCTCAAAAAAATGCGTGAGAGCGGGCTTTTGCCCCGTGCGCGAAAAATGTGCCGCGAGCGCAAAATGCTCCTATGCGACCAGACCGCGCTCAACCGCTGTGCCCGAGCAAAGCGGATTCTCCCCCGCGCCTTTAACGAGCAGGGCGACCGCCGAAGGGACACCGTGATCCAACATTTTTCAATGCGTATAAAATGGATCCCCTTCCGCACCGAAAACGTCAAGCCCTGGCAGCCCGAGCGTCTGCGCGAGCGGCTCGGCGTCCATTACCTCGATGGCTATATATCCAGATGGGAGAGTATGCGCGCCGCGGGGTATAAATACATCCCAAAACCCGAATAAACCCACACCCGTGTCAAATTATCACGGGCTGACAGCAACGATACACCCGCATTTGAATTTTATCAAATGTAAAGCAAAGTTAGCAAAAGGAGTTAATATGAAACCGAGAATCCCGATATTTCTTGCATCCGATGAAAATTACCTACCCTACCTCGCGGTCACGGTGAAATCAATTGATATGTGCTCCTGTGACGCAAATGTTTACGACGTATTTATCCTCTCTGGCGGCATCTCGGACGCGGGGCTCGAGAAGCTTTCCGACCTCTCACTTCGCAACACGAAAATTACGGTCGTCAACGTCAGCGCCGCCGTCGGTGGCATGCGCTCGCTTCTGACCCGCCACCTGCGCGACTATTATTCGGAGAGCATTTTTTACCGCCTCTTTATCGCGGATATGTTTCCGCATCTCGACCGTGCGATCTACATCGACTGTGATACGGTGCTCGTGTCGGACATTGCCGAGCTGTATAATACCGAAATGGGCAACGACATCCTCGCCGCCGTCGCGGATGAGAGCATTCCCGCCGTGCCGGAGTTTTGTGACTACGTGGAAAATTGGGTGGGCGTGCCCGTGCATCAATACATCAACTCGGGCGTGCTCGTTATGAATCTCGCCGCCTTCCGCCGCGAGCATATTTTCCGCCGCTTTGCCGAGATAATTTCCACCGCGAATCCCGAAACGGTTGCCCCCGACCAGGACTATCTTAACTACCTCTGCCGCGGGCGAATCCACTATCTCCCCGCCTCGTGGAACAAGCAGCCAAAGCGGGATAACCCCACCCCCGTGTCGCAAAACAGGCTGATTCACTATAATCTCTTTGAAAAGCCGTGGCACTTCTCGGGCGTGCTTTACGAGGAGGTTTTCTGGTCGGTCGCCCGCGAAACGCCCTACTGCTCGCAAATCAAGGACGGCTTCGACACCTATACCGACGAGGCACGCGCCGCGGATGCGGCGGGCGGCATCCGTCTTCTTGAAAAGGCGGCGGAGCTCGCCTCGCTTGGCTACGGGATGTTCGCTCCCCGCGCGCAAATCGTCCGTCTGAAATTCGGGGGTGCGGTATGAGTGACAGGCTCGCATCCGCCAAGAGCGTGACCGTTACTGCCGAACCCGTCAACCCATCCGTTGACGGTGCTACCCCGACCGATGGGGTAACCGACTGCGAAACGGGCGAGAAAAAACAAACCGAAAATACAAATAATACAGATAATATAATTCGCCCGCCCCTCGACGAGGGCAGAATGGCGGTCGTCGGGAACATATCCCGCGCCGTCGCGGAAGGCGACCTTTTTCGTAAGGTGGAGCTTGGCGACCCGCGCCCGACCGACGAGGATATCCGCCGCGTTATCCTGCCGTTTGACAATCTGCGCCGCCGCATGGGCGCAAGGCTCCGCGCCGCGATAGCCCGCCTGATTGCAAACGTCGCCGCCCGTAAAATGGCGGGGCGCGTGGAGCTCGTCGGCCTCGAAAACCTCGCCGCGGTGAAGGGTGGCGTCATCATGACCTCGAATCACTACGCCCCCGTGGACAGCCTCCCGCCGCGGCTCGCCGTCCTCCGCTCGGGCAGGCGGCGAATGAACGTCGTCGTGCAGGAGGGCAATATCTTCATGACGGGCTTCTTCGGCTTCCTTATGCGAAATGCGGACACCCTGCCCGTGTCGAAAAATCTCTCCTACATGGCGCGCAACCTCAAGCCCGCGATAGGCGAGCTGCTCGCCCGCGGCGAGCTTATCCTCATCTACCCCGAGGCGGAGATGTGGTTCAACTATAAAAAGCCGCGCGAATATATGGACGGCGCGTATTACTACGCGGTCGAGTTTGATAAGCCGATCATCCCCTGCTTCACCACCTTCCGTGAGGGGGAGGGGTATGACAAGGGCGGTGTTCGTAACCTCATTTACACCCTCCATCTAATGCCGCCGATATACCCCGACGCGACCCTCGACAAAAGGGCGCGCCGCGACAAAATGCGAAAGGCCGACCGCGCGGCAAAGCTCGCCGCCTACGAGCGCGCCTACGGCTACCCGCCGCCGGACGGCTTCGATCCGAGCCGCGATATAGCCGGCCTGTCGGACCTCGGCGCGACAATCAACTAACGGGTGGGTGCCATCTCCGACGTCACGGGTGAATCTCAATTTTAGCCCGATTTCGGGTCTGTGCCGTGGCCAAACCCCAAAAAAATCACCCCAACCACAAACAAAAAACACCGTAGTTTTCTTTCTTTTCTACGGTGCTTTACCGAGGGAGAGCGCGCTCTCCCTCTTTATTTTTATAATAGATTACAAAAATGTTTACAATTTGGTTTACCAAACGGTTGACAAACTGCTCAAAATAGGTTACAATAAGAGTACAGTTAAACAAGGAGGTACAAAATGGAAAGAAATTACGCAACAGCGCTGATTCTTGGTGATAAATATTACTCGATTGATGACCTCAGATATAATAAGAAGATAGGCATTTTGCTGTCGAAGGATGAATTTGAGGATTTTCTTGATTGTAAGGACGCCTTGGTCTCCGAGAATTTTGAGCATATCAAACGGTTGCCCTTGAAAACATTTAATTCAAAATTCTGTTTTTACGTTGACGGACTTTATTTGCTAAAAACGCAGAATGAATACCTGCGTATTTGTGCGTCCGACTATGAGCTTAATCAAGCGTCATTGTTTGAAAGAAATGCGGAGGATATGATCATCTCCCGACTTTTTTCCGAAATTGAGGGAACTCTTAACATCGAGAGCATCCCGACAACGCACAAGCATATCCAACAGGTCAGTAAAAACGAATCGCCGGTTGAAAAAAACGATATAATAATCAAAAATATGATTGAGGCAATCCGTTTTATTATATCCGAAAAGCCTGAATTCAATAAGGAAAATCTCCGCCGCCTTTATTGCATTTTGAGCAAGGATTGCCTGCCACCTGATCTCCGTATTAAGGATGGCGAATATTACAGAAACGACAGCGTCTATATCGGTGCATTCGACGGTGCGCCGACCGAGATGATAGGGGAGTGCATGGATTCCCTATTTACCTTTGCAAACGATCTCGCGTGTATCAAGGAACACACGCATCTTCTACCCTACGTCTGTCATTACTATATTTTATACGTTCATCCTTATTTCGATTATAACGGGAGAACGGCGAGAATGGTGTCCTTCTGGTTGAACTATATCAATAACGTCGGCGCTGCCCCGTACTTTATGAGCGAGGCAATCAACGAGAGCAAGAACGATTATTATCGCGCGATCGTTGATACCAGAATGACGAATAACGACCTGACCTATTTCCTTGGTTACATTCTCGAAACCTCGATAAAATTCAGCTTCGTTTACAAAAACCTCGAGCAAATGAAGAAAATGCTTGCAAAAACGGGTGACACGCTTACCTCAAATGAGTGGGTCTATGTGAAGAAGATTCTTGTCCATAATCCCGAGGACTTCTTCAATTACAAAATGTTTATGTCCTATATCGGGGCTAGCATGTCAAGGCAGGGCGCGCTGAAAATTCTGAACAATCTGGTTGGGTGTGGAATACTAGAGAAGACCACCAACAGAAAGGGCGACACAATTTTCAAATTCAATCAGGATTTCATAACCTATAAACACCATAAATAATTATAAGAAGAACGAAGGGGTTTGTCCCTTCGTTCTTCTTTCTATATAAGACTGAATTTCACCATTACCCCCGCCCCGTGTTAAATTATTGACGGGATCGGGTGGGTGATCTCGCTTGTTACGCGGGCTGAATAATGCGCGTAAATGTAAACCGAGGGTTGCGTTTTGCACCCGTCGCGCGGCCTAGTCCATCATCCCGTCGTGCGGCTTAGTCCATCATCCCGTCGAGCAGGGCGAGGATCTCGGGGCCGACCTTGCGCTTTCTTCTTCTGAGGACGGCAGAGTATATGGGATATGCCGCCGCGGCGGTTGCGATCCCGACAAGACCGAGCGACAGGCCAATTCCCCAGCACGCCGCATACCCGAGCGACAGGTTCGCGCCGAGGTCGGTCATAATAAGACTCATCCCCGCGCCGAGAATGAGCGTGCCAACCACGCCGAGAATGAGGGCGATAACCGTCGGAATCCTCGTTACGCTTTCGTCAAGCCGTCTTACGCGCTCTAGCGGGTCGGATGCCTTGTCCTCCGCATAGCGCGCCCTGATTTTTCTAAGCTCGTCCTGCTCGCTCGCCGAGTAGGAGTAGCTGAATTTATCCTTGTTTTCTGTTGCCACTTGGCACTCCTTTGCCCCTTCGGGGCCTTTTTCTTTTCTTTTATTTTCTTTACTTTTACGTTTTGCTTTGTTTTTTTGGTTTCGTTCGCTTTTGCGGTTGTCCCTGCGGGCTATTCGCCCATGACGGCCGCCTTATCGTCGCCGCCTTTTATTGACCGAATCCGCCTGCTTGCCGTGACGGTGATATATACCGAAACGAATATCGCGCCGAGCATCACCGCCGCGCCCGTCGCCGCCAGCATAATGCGGTTAAACAGGGGGTCCTCGCCGCCGAAGGTGGTGAGCATACTGCTCTCGAGCGAGAGGAGCGACACCGTCGCGGTGATGAGTGCAATCGCCTTTACCGCCATGAACACGGGACTGCCGTATTTGCGGAATTTCACGATGCTGATTATCGCCAGCGTCAGCGAGGTGAAGGTATACGCCGCCATTGCAATGACGGTGATCTCGTGATGCTGCGTCACCTTGTAGGACAGCACCGTCAGCGTCACCACTCCCGAGAGGGCGACGTTCATTATGATAAGAAGGATTCCCGTCGCACGGTATTTTTTTAGCTCGGAGAGCAGTCGCTCACCGGGGGCGTATGCTCGCGTGTGTCCGAGCAGTAAAAACCGCGCCACCGTCAGTATGAGGTAATATGCCGCGAGGGTGTAATACCACACCGACGCGTGCTTAAGACCGAGGAAAAATTGAAATAGCGTGTACGCGCCGTTGAGTATCAGGCTGAAATAGAGCGACGTCTTGATACGCAGACGGGGGCTCGTGAAATACGCGCGAAGGAAGCGGTTGTCCTCCTTCACCCGCCGAAGCCACCCGATGAGCGGGGGCAGACGCAGACATACCACCGACAGGGTGTAAAACGCGATGACGTAGCTCGCAATCGCAAGACCGCTCGCCGCATCGAGATAGGACAGCGAGAGCGCGAGCACCGCCGTCGACACTATCACAAGTATGATTATCAGCGGTACGGGAGGGAAGAGAATGGCCCCGAGCCACCGCGGTAATTTATTCTTCATTTTTTATCCTCACGGTAAATTCGCTCCCCGCGCCAAGCTCGCTCTCAACGGAGAGCGTCGCGCCGAGGACGTCAACTATCCGCTTGACAAGAGAGAGGCCGAGGCCGTTGCCCTCGGTCGCGTGGGAGGTGTCGCCCTGGTAGAATTTATCGAAGATGTGACCTCCCACCTTGGCGTCTATGCCGCACCCCGTGTCGCAAATTCGCACCTCGCACCACTCGCCGTCGCGGTGAAGGCTGACCGAAACCCTGCCACCCGACTCGGTAAATTTGAACGCGTTTGAGAGCAGGTTGGTGAACACAAGGTCGAGCAGCTCACCGTCGGTAACAAGCACCACGCCCTCCTCAATATCGGTGTCGAGCTCGATCCCCTTGCGCTCCCAAACCTCCTCGAAATCGAGGACACAGCGTATCAGCCGCTCGCCGAGGTCGATCCTCTCGCCCTTTGGGTAAATTTTCTGATTTTCAAGGCGGTTGAGGCGCAGAATGTTCGTTATCATATCCGACATCCTCGCCGCCGCGTCGGAGATGCCGCGGGCGTATTCCTCCCGCTCTGTATCCGTGATGCCGCCCGCGCGAAGCAGGCGCGCGTAGTTGGTAATGACCGCCAGCGGCGTCTTTATCTCGTGCGACACCGTCGCAATGAAGTCGGAGCGAAGCGTCTCCACACCCGACAGCTCCTCTGCCACCGTGTTAAAAGCGTCGATGATCTCGTTGAACTGCTCGTCAATGCCGAAGGAGCTCACGCGCTTTATCCTGACCGAGTAATCCCCGCGGGCAAGCCTCCTTGCTCCCTCGGAGATCTCCTTCGTCACCCTCTCCGTGGTGAGCCTGCGGCGGAGCAGATCGCACCCCGTCACCGCAAGGCTCAGGAGCACCACGTTACCTAGGGTCAGCTTCGCCGCCGTGCCGATGACCTCGGGGGTCAGCTCGATTCCCGCCGTCCGTGAGAGCACCGAAACGAATAGCATGGTCGTGCAGGTGACAAGAAATGCCACGAGCAGGAAAAACATGAGGAAATTATATACCTCTCGTAAAAAACGCCTACCCCGTGTCACTTTATCACCGCCTTGTAGCCGAGTCCGTGCACCGTCAGTATCTCGAAATATTCACACCCCGCGAGCTTCGCGCGCAGCTTCGTCATATACACGTCAACCGCGCGCGGCGCGGTCTCGGTGTCCGCGTCCCAGAACTCGTCCATCAGCTGTGCGCGGGTGAAGGTCCGCTTCGGGTAGGAGAGGAGCTTGAAAAGAATATTGAACTCCCTGTTCGTCAGGGCCAGCTCCTCGCCGTCTAGGGTGGCGGAAAACTCGTCCGCATCCATCGAAAAGCCGCCGATTACGAGCTTCTTTGACGAGGCGATCTTCGCCCGACGGAGCAGGGCACCGATCCGCAAAAACAGCTCGTCAAGGTCGATGGGCTTTACCATATAGTCGTCGATACCGATACGGAATCCGCGCTCCTTAGACGCGATGTCGCCCCGCGCCGTCATAAAGAGGATGGGTATCTCGCGGTTGACCGCACGCACGCTCCGCGCAAACTCAAACCCGTCGGTCCCGGGCATCATTACGTCCGACACGATGAGGTCGAATACCCCGTCCGTCAGGGCGTCGTATCCCTCGTCGGCGGAATTTACACCAACGGCGTTGTACCCGCTGTTATTCAAAAACGTGCACACCGTCCGACACAGCTCGCGGTCGTCATCTATAACAAGAATTTTGAACATTTCCTGCCTCCCCTTCTGTCATAATTTCCTCGCGCCGCGGGCAAAAATGCCACACCACGCGATTCTAACACACCTATCATACCACCGAAATGTTAATATTTTGTTTCCGTTTGCATGGTTTTGTGCGAAAAAACGCAAATCCCCGTAAAAAATCCCCACACGGACGAAAAATAGCCACCCGCGCGGGATATAATTAATATGTAACCGACCGTGGAATCTCGGGCGCCGTTTTCATTCCGAAAAAATCATTTAGAATTATTCTAAAAACTTTCAAAAACCCCTTGACAAGCGGTAAACGCTCGTGTATAATATATTTAGAATTGTTCTAAAAGATCGGAGAAACGATATGACGAAGCAACGCGCTCTCATACTTGATATCATCCGACGGGACAAGGCGCATCACACCGCCGACGAGATCTTCCGGATCGCCTTGCGCGACCTGCCGGGGATGTCGCTCGCCACGGTTTACAACAACCTCCACGCACTCGAGGAGGCGGGCCTCATCCGCCGCATCACCGCCGAGCATCTTGCCGACAGGTATGACAGCTCCTCGGTGCCTCACGGCCACCTCATTTGCGAGAGGTGCGAGCAGATCACCGATTTCCACCTCGAGGGCTTTGATTCGCTTTTGTCCGACGCGGTCGGTAATGACTACTCCAGCTACGAGCTGAAGGTACGGCATCTTTGCGATGCCTGCAAAAATCTGGCATAAATTAATTTAAATATAAGGAGAATTTCAAAATGAATCTCAAGGGAACCAAGACTGAACAGAATCTCATGACCGCCTTCGCAGGTGAGTCCCAGGCAAGAAACAAGTACACCTACTTCGCATCCGTAGCGAAGAAGGAGGGCTACGAGCAGATCGCGGCTATCTTCCTCCAGACCGCAGAGAACGAGAAGGAGCACGCTAAGCTCTGGTTCAAGGCACTCGGTGGCCTTGGCGATACCGCCGCTAACCTCGCCGCAGCAGCAGAGGGCGAGAACTACGAGTGGACCGAGATGTACGACCAGTTTGCGAAGGACGCAGAGGAGGAGGGCTTCAAGGCTCTTGCATATCAGTTCCGCGCCGTTGCCGCAATCGAGAAGGCACACGAGGAAAGATATCGCGCGCTCCTCAACAACGTTGAGATGAAGCAGGTCTTCGAGAAGGGCGAAATGGCAATGTGGGAGTGCCGCAACTGCGGTCACCTCGTAATGGGCACCAAGGCTCCTGCCGTCTGCCCCGTATGCGCTCATCCCCAGGCATACTTCGAGCTCAGAAAAGAGAACTACTAATCGGTAAAAGCCGTAAAATACGACACAGGGTGCGCCTTTTGGCGCACCCGTTTTGTTTTCTCCCCTGTGCAAAGATAACCAAAGCCTACCCTGCGCAAGGGGAGGTGGATTTCAATTTGCAGGCAAATTGAAAGACGGTAGGGTCGTTTATAGAGTACAATCGACTATATAAGTTTGTTTGTTCGTCTAAGTTCTGCCGACCCTTCCGTCACGCGATTTACAAGTAAAACGCGCGACACCTCCCCTTGCGCAGGGGAGGCTTAACAACTCATCCACCGCTTCGCGCTACCCCATAAATAATATTTAACTTTTTGATTATTGATTTGTGGGAAAAGATATGATACAATATAGAGGAACAATACCGACCTTATACGGGTCGATGAATTTGGAGGACTTTATGAGAGTTCTTGTGGTAGACGACGAGAAGGATATAAGACAGATTATCCGCCTTCTTCTTGAAAACGCGGGCTACTCGGTGCTCGAGGCACCCGACGGTGAGGCCGCGGTCAACCTCCTCGGTGAGGAGAGGGACGTCGATCTCGTGATTATGGATATAATGATGCCGCGCCTGTCGGGCGTGGAGGCTACCGCGCGCATACGCAATTTCTCCACCGTGCCCGTGCTTTTTCTGACGGCTAAATCCTTCGACAGCGATAAAATGTCCGCATACGCCGCGGGCGGCGACGACTACCTTGTCAAGCCGTTCTCCGCGCCCGAGTTGCTCTTGAAGGTGGAGGCGCTCACCCGCCGCTACAACACCTACGGTGCAAAGGAGGCAGACAGCGGTGAGAGCATCCGTCTCGGCGGCGGGGTCATCGTCATCCCCGAAAAGCGCGAGGTAATGAAAAACGGCGAGCATATCGACCTGCGCGACAAGGAGTTCGAGGTGCTTATGTACCTTGTGAAAAACCGCGGCCGCGCCATCGGCGCCGACGAGCTGTACGAGGCGGTCTGGGGCGAGATCCCGCTTCCCTCGTCGAGCAATAACATCACCGTCCATATCCTCAACCTGCGAAGAAAGCTCGAGGACAATTCCTCCTCGCCGAAGATCATCCGCACCGTATGGGGAAAGGGCTATCAGGTAGACTAATGGCAAAGAATATCTTCTCGCGTAAGCGCTACCGCTCCATGCGTATCGCGATGCTTGCCGCGACCTTCGTCGCCGTGGTGTTTGCGATACTGACCTTCGTCACCGTGGAGGTTGCCGCCAACGCGTATATACAGAAATCCTACCTCTCCGAGGCAAACAAGCTCGCGCGCGAGCGTGAATACGCCGCCGAGCTGCAAAAATACGTCAATGAAAACGAGCTGTCGAGCGTCGACGTCGCCGAGCTGGCGAGCTGGGCACAGGACAACCGATACCTCTACGTTATGATACACAAGGACGACAAGCTCCTGTTTGAAACGGGAAAATACGAGCCCCCGCCAAAGCAGGATGACGAGGACGTCACCGACAAAAATGACCAGACGGGCACCGATAGCACCGACCCCGACGATCCCACGGGCGGTGATAACACGGGCGACGGGCAGGGAACACCCGACGGCACTAACCCCGACGGCACGAATCCGGACGGCACAGACCCCGACGGAACCGATCCCGACGGTACTGACCCCGATGGCACCGACCCCGAGGGCGGCGCGGGTGACGGCACCGACACGGAAGGAAACGGCGGAACGGGTGGCGAAAACCCCGACGGCACCGAGGACGGAAAGGATCCGACCGACGAAAACAACCCCGAGCAAGGCAAGGACCCCGATGACGAGAACAGCTTCATCGGCTCGGGTATCACGGTTAACATGCCCTCTCGTGAGGAGCTGATGAAATACGCACAGGAGAAGGGCGCGCACCTTATCTCCACCTCGGACGGCTCGATACTCGTATCGATGGCCGACTTCTCCGAGTATCTTTACTATGACCTTACCAACATTGCCGCGATCATCCTCGCGGTCATCGTGCTGGTTATCGTCGTCCTTCTTTACTCACACGGCGTTTCCCGCCGCATCTCCCGTATCGCGAGCGACGTCGCGGTCGTTGCCGACGGTGACATGGACCACACCATCCGCCCCGACGGAATGGACGAGATAGGACGCCTGTCCCGCGACGTGGAGAGTATGAGGACCTCGATGCTTGAAAATATGGCGAAGGAGAGGGAGCTCATGGACGCGAACGCCGAGCTCGTCACCTCGATGTCGCACGATATCCGCACACCCCTTACCGTTCTTCTCGGCTACCTCAACGTGATGAAGCTGCACTCCCCCGACGAGGAAATGACAAGCTACATCAACGCCTCCGAGAAGACCGCATTGCGCCTTAAAAAGATGTCGGACGATATGTTCAACTACTTCCTCCTGTTCGGTGGCGGCGCCGCCGACGTGGAGCTCGCGGAGTATGACGCATACACCCTCTTTGACCAGATGCTCTCCGAGCACGTGCTCCTTATGCGCGAGCAGGGCTATGAGGTCGAGCTCGACATCGCCTCCTTTGCGGGCGGTAAAATTACCGTCACCACCGATGCAAATCTGCTTAAGCGAATCATCGAAAACGTTATCCAAAATATTCTCAAATATGCCGATAAGGGGCACCCCGTGTTATTTTCTGCGAGGAAAAACGGCGATCTGCTCGACCTGTCGATAACCAATACCGTCCTCGTGCGCCCGAACGCCGCCGAGAGCAATCACATCGGTCTTAAAACCTGTCGCAAGCTTTCAAGCCTCATCGGCGCCACCTTCACCACCGAGGAGGCGGAGGGTAAATTCACCTCCCGCCTTGAAATGCCCTGCGGGGAGGATCCCAAAAAATGATAAGCTTCGTTGAAATTACCGATACCGCCTCGCTCGAGCGCGTGCGGGATATGTTCGTTTCTCTCGACGCGGACGCGTCCGAGGAGCTTTGGATGATGCTCGACAGCTTTCTGTCCCTCGCCGCCGAGGTTGACGGAGTTGGTGCGACCGCCGCTGACGGCTGTCTTCTCGTGCGTGTGTGTGACGGCGGCGACTACCTCTTCCTCTATCCGTTTTCACTCACCGCCGACGCGGACGAGGGCGCGGCACTCGTTAAGATCTCCGAGTACGCCCGCCGTGAGCTATTGCCGATCCGCCTGACCGACGTGCCTCGCGAGGGGATCTCGCTTCTCACCGCCATCTTCCCGCACGTCGATGCGAAGGTGTACGAGGATGACGACGACACCTTCGCCGCCATCGTCTTGAACGAGCTTGATATGGCCGACGCCTATCCCGCCGTGACGGTGGACGGGCTGACCCTCTCTCCGCTGTGCGATTCGGATGCCGCGGCGTATGCCCGCCTGTGCTCCGACCGCGCGCTCAATGCCCATTGGGGCTTCGATGACCTTGCGGACAACCCCACCGCCGACCCCGAGCTGTTTATCCTCGTCGCCGAGCGCGAGATGCGCGACGGCATCGCCCTCTCCCTCGCTATCCGCAGGGGCGGGGAATACCTTGGCGAGGCGGTTATTTACGACCTCGACTACCGCGGCTCGGCGGAGATCGGCATCCGCATCCTGCCCGAATACCACGGCGACCGCCTCGGCTCGCGCGTGCTCGGTATGCTCATCGACTACTGCCGCGGCCTCGGCATCCGCCACCTCCGCGCCCGCGTAATGGCGGCGAATATCCCCGCAATCAAAATGACCGCGCGCTATATGACCGAAACCGAAACCGCCGACGGCATCACCCACTTCACCCTCGCCCTCTGACCTCGGAGGGATTGCTTGCCTCCCCTCGGCGACAAACCCCGCACAGGCGCTGACTGTTTGTGCCAATTTGTAAAAATATAGCCACCCGTGTTAAATTACGGGTGGCTTTTTCGTTTTTAGCCCTGCTTTGCTTGGACTTGTATTTGTAAATAACCGTTTACAAAACGGTGGTTTTATACGCACCTACTGCCTTTTGCGCTTATATCGCTCGATGGCCTCCTTGATCTCCTTATCCGTACCGTCGAGCTCCTCGCGAAACTCCTTCGGGCTGACTCTGAGGGCCCCGTTACCGAGGATGATAAACTGCTCGTCAAGGTCGCTCGTCACCACCCGAACGTAATTGCTCTCGGCAATCTCGTAGGTCGCCCGCTCGATATACGCGTCGGCGGTCTGCCTTTCCTTCGTATATACCACGGTGACGCCGCCGTATTTTTCGATACTGCCCTTGCCGTCCTTTACCATATACGCGTCGAAAACGATAATTACCTTGCACCTGCGGAATGCGGAGTAGCTGCACATCAGGCGTATCAGCGTCTCCCTCGCCAGCGAGAAGTCGATCTCGCTCGCCGTTTTCAGCTCGCCCCAGGCGTGAATGACGTTGTACCCGTCGATGATGACGTATTCCTCGCCGCGTGCCCTCGGACGTTGCCTCTTTTTCGGGCGCTCCTCCTTCGGGGCGGCGTTTACCTGCTTTTCTGGGGCGGTGCGCTTCTTCGGCTTGCCGTAGGTCGCCTCGAAGATACGCATCAGCTCCTTGTCCTCCTCGACCGTGCCGCCGTATCTTACGGCACGCGCACGAACGGGTATCTCGCTCTCGCCACCGTCGGCGCTGTCATCGCCCCTGTCGGGTGCGGCATGCATCAGCGCATCCGCCTCATCCCACGGGACGTAGTAGCCCGCACCCGCTCGACAGAATACCGACCCTGCGGGATTCCGCTCGTCGAGCTCGGGGTCGTAGCCAATCTCCGCCACAACCTCGTCGGTGTTGTGCGCGGGCGCGTATTTTCCGGGGGTCAGGGTTATCCGCCCGAATCCGCGGGTGTAGGCGCGTAGCACCTGCGCATAGGAGCGCATCGTCTTAACGGGGCATACCCCCGTCACCGTCGCCACGTCGCCCACCGTGTCGGTGGTGGAAATACAGCCGCACATCGACCTAAGGTCGGTTAACAGCCGCCCGAGATTTGCAAGCGGCAGTTCAATTACGAAATCAAACGTCGGCTCGAGAAGGATGACCTCCGCCTTCATCAGCGCCTGTCGCACCGCGCGGTAGGTCGCCTGTCGGAAATCACCGCCCTCGGTGTGCTTGTTGTGCGCGCGGCCGCCCGTCACGGTTATCCGCACGTCGGTAAGCGGTGAGCCCGTCAGTCGCCCGCGGTGCACCCGCTCCTCGATATGCGTCATTATCAGCCTCTGCCAATTGAGTGCCAGCACGTCGCGGTCGCAATCGCTCGCCGCGACGACACCGCTCCCCTCGGGCAGTGGCTCCATCTCTATATGCACCTCCGCATAATGGCGTAGCGGCTCGAAATGACCCGCACCGCGCACCGCGGCGGCAATCGTCTCTCTGTATAGAATCTTCCCCTCGTCGAAGGACACCTCGATACCGAGGCGGTCGCGTATCAGCCGCGTCAGCACCTCGAGCTGTATCTCACCCATCAGGCTAACGCGTATCTCCGCGCTCTCTGCCGCGTATGCGAGTGACAGCGACGGCTCCTCCTCGGCAAGCTCGCCGAGGCGAAGGTAAACCTCGTACGGATTCGCCCCCTCGGGCAAAATCAGCCGATAGCACAGTGGCGGCGCGAGCATCGACGTGTCGTTCTGCTCGAAGCCGAGGCCCATTCCCGCCTTCGTCGCCGAGAGGCCGAGCATCGCGACCACCGTTCCCGCCTCCGCAACGCTCACGGGGCGTGACTTGTCCGCCGAAAAGATGCGTAGCTCCTCGAGTTTCTCTGGGATGACCCCGTCCGCCGTCGGTACGTCGATAATATCCTTCGGGCGAATTTCGCCGCCCGTTATCTTTGCGAAGGTAAGGCGCCTGCCGTTCTTGTCACGGGTTATCTTGAACACCCGCGCGCCGAACATATCACGCGGGTACTCGGTCTCGGTGGTGAAGCGGTCAATGCCCGAGAGCAGCTCGCGCACGCCCTGTAATTTCAGGGCCGACCCGAAATAGCAGGGAAACACCCGCCGCGTGCGTATCGCCGCGCTTATCTCCTCGGCACTCGGATTCTCACCGCCGAGGTATTTTTCCATCAGCCTCTCGTCAAACGAGCAGACGTCCTCGTAAAATTCCTCCGTCCCCTCGGCGACGAAATCGACGCAATAGGGGGATAGGGTGGTGCGTAGCTCGTCGCGCAGCTCGCGGCGCAGTCGGTCGGAAATGTCCGTCTTGTTCACGAAAATGAAGGTGGGGATACGCCGCGCGGACAATAGCTGCCAGAGGGTCTTGGTATGCGCGGTCACGCCGTCGGTCGCACTGATGACGAGGATGGCGTAATCCTCCACCGCGAGCGTCCGCTCGGTCTCGCAGGAGAAGTCGATGTGACCGGGCGTGTCAATGAGGGTGACGTGCGTGTCGCCCGCGTCGAGGATGGCCTGCTTTGAAAAGACGGTGATGCCCCTCTCACGCTCGAGCGCGTGGGTGTCGAGGTGTGCGTCCCGCTTGTCCACACGGCCGAGGCGGTCGGTCGCACCCGAGGAGTAGAGCATTGCCTCGGACAGCGTCGTCTTGCCCGCGTCAACGTGCGCGATTATGCCCATTACGATATTCTTCATCCGTCTCTCCTTCCCGGGGCACGCCCCTAAAAGTACAGCCCCCCGTTTGGGGAGGGCTGTGGTGTTTTTTTGTGTTTGTGGCTACCCGTGTTAAATTATTGCGGTGTTGACCTGCATTTTTGCGCGTTTTTGTCGCGTTTTTTGTTAAACGTACTGTCCTATCTCCGCCTTAACTGCCTCGTGCTCGGCGGTCAGGGTGACCTTCATTGCCTTCACACCGCGCTTCGCCTGTACGAGTGTGATCGAGCCGACCGCCTCGCCGCCCTTTTCGAGCTCGAGCGAGTAGGTGTAATCGACCGACGGGCGCTTGTCACATTTACCGTCGGCGGTGAAGTATGCGTATTCGAGGGTGAGTGCCTTTGCCCCCTCGCCAAGCTCGGAAATGACCGCGCGGACCACCTTTCTTGCCTCGCGCTCTGCCGCCTGTGCCGCGGAGGAGTCAATAGCCTTGCCGTAGGACTGCTTGAATCGGCGTGCCGCACCCGCGGACAGGCCCTCGGGGATAAGCCCCTCGACATCCTTGCCGAAATAGGTCTTAATAAGGGTGGCGAGCCTCTTCGACCGCTCAAGCCGCCCCTCCTTGTAGAACATATATACGGTGTAATCGTCACCGTCAATGCGATACGTATCGAAGATGAAGGGAATTACCGAATCATACTCGGCGCAAATGCGCTTAACGTTCTTCCACTCGTAATTTTCCTTGTCGCCCGTGAAGTAACGAATACGGATACCCTTCTTGTCAAGGACGTAGAAAAGGGGAACGAAGGATGCCGAAATGAGGAAGAAGACGGCACACGCCACCGAAATCCAAGCCCACAGCGACTCGTGCATAACGAAGAAATAGGAGGCAAAGCCAACGAATAAAAGCGCACCGATAAGGAAGGTGATCGCCGTGCGACCGAAAACGATAGATCTCTGTTTCATAAAACACTCCGCGAGTAAAATATTTTCACGCACATATTATATCACACCGCCCCCGCGCGTGTCAAGGGGGTGTCCGCACGAGAGGTATGTAATCTGCCGAAAGGCAGTATGTAATCCGTCACCGTGTGACGGCATGTAATCAATCGCCCCGCGATGGTATGTAATCCATCGCCTCGCGATGGCATGTAATCCGCGCCCCGCGCGGCATTCCCCCTTACCCGTGTCAAATTATCGGCATAAAAAGAGCAGGTGCGCCGTGTGGCGCACCTGCGAGAATGTAAATCATTGTTTGCAAAACGTTGAAATGCGACCTTTGCGGTTGCGATCCTCTTACTCGGTACGGAGGGCGACGACGGGGTCCTTCTTTGCCGCGCTGGACGCGGGGATAAGTCCCGACACAAGGGTCAGACCGACCGAGAGAAGGACGAGCAATATCGCCTGCGACACGGGGAGTGCGGCAATGTTCGGGTAATTGATCAGCGGGTGCAGGATCATGTTCGCAATAAGCGATGCGAAATAGGTGAACAGCACGCCGATAACACCCGCAAGCAGACCGATGATAAAGGTCTCCGCAATAAAGAGGTTGCTGACGTCCTTTTTCCGTCCGCCGAGCGAGCGGATAACGCCAATCTCCTTGATCCTCTCGACAACCGAAACGTAGGTAATAATACCGATCATAACCGTCGAAACGACGAGAGAAATGGAGGTGAACGCAATCAGCGCGTAGGAGATAACGTCGATCATCGTGTTGATCATCGTGATGATGATCTCAAGCGTGTCGGTGTAGGTCACGTTTGCACGGCTGTCGCCCGCATACTCGACCCCGTCCACCGTGATGGCGATATCCTCGTCATTCCACGCGTCAAGGTAGCCCGTTGCAAGGTCCTTGGAATCGAAGCTGATGGGGTAGATGGAAATGCTGTTGGCAACGTCATCACCGCCGAGCATACGCAGGCTGACCGTCTTCATCTGTGCGAGGGTGCTTGCATCAATGCCCGCGCCGCCGCCTGCGCCGCCCGCGCCACCCGAGCCGCCCGCGCTACCCGAGCCGCCTGAGCCGCCCTGCGCCATCGAGCCCATGATATCGTCCATGCCGAACGACTCGCCGACGAAGGTCATATCCTTGCCGAGGATCTCCTCGGTGCCGTCATCCTTCACGGTGGGGTAGATGTGCTTGTAATCGTAGGTGTAGTAAACGCCCATCGGCATACCGCCGTAGTTCATCGAGGTGATCGCGCCGTTTTCCTTAACGTACTCGACGATCTCGCTCGTCGCATTCGCCGCGAGGATGTAGTCGGTCAGCTCCTCGGTGTAATAAATACCCGAGGAAAGACAGCCGAAATTGGTGCCCTCGTTCGCGATAAGGATGCCCGACACGCGAAGGGTCACGCCCTCGCCCGAGATATCCTTGGCGTTGTGGTGGTACTTGAAGGGGTTGGTGTTGATAACGCTGCCGTCGGGCATCGTGATGCCCTTGGTCGCCTCGAAGATCTGATCGTTCGGATACCAAACGAAGGACACGTCCTCGGAGAGGAGGTAATCGTAATCGAAGCTCTCGACGTCCAGCTCGGGGTTATAAAGGGTGGTGAGGTCGAACTCACCCGCCGCGAGCTCCTCCTCGGTGGGCTTGCTCGCGTTCTTGTAAACGATGTTGTAGAACTCCGCCTCGGTGTAAATACCGAGCCGCGCGAGAAGCACGTCGGACAGCTCCTGATTGCCGTTGAGGACAAGCATTACCTCGTCGTACTCGTCGGCAACCTCACCGTACACGGTGTACTGCGAGCGGATGTAATCGGGGTTATTCGGTGCCTGACGGAAGGAGGGGACGATCTGCGTGATATACCCCGCGTAACTTGAATACTCGGTCTCCTCGAGCACCGAGGTATATATGCTCGTCAGGGCGGCAATGGATATGCGGTCGGTGACCTCGTTGCCGTTACCGTCGTCGTGCACGAAATTCGTGTAAATAGAGTGCGTCAGGTCGAGCCCGTAGCCAAAGGACATCGCGTTGTAATACTCCTTCGGCATATTGCGCACGTACTCGACGTATTCGCGCGTTATCTCGTTCTTGATGAAGAAGGCGTTGGAGAACTCGGTCATCTTCGCGATGTACTCGATCATCGAATCGATATATACCTTGTGCTCCTCACGGACGGTCTCCTCGCCCATCGTGTCGTTCATCATCTTGGAGATCGCCTCCATATCGTACGCGGTCTCGGTGATGGTGATGGGGTTGCCCGAGAGCATATCGTCCTGCATCGCGGCGACGTAGCCCTTGATACCCGCCGAGAAGGCGAGCACCATAGCAATACCCACGATGCCAATCGAGCCGGCAATGCCGACCATCGTCGTGCGTCCCTTCTTGGAGAGCAGGTTTCTCGCCGACAGGCGGAACGCGGTGAAGAAGGACATCTTCGCCTTCTCACGGCGTCTTTTCTTCTCCTTTTTGATGCGCTTTTGCTCGGTCTCGCTCGCCGCCTCGAACGCCTCGCGCTCGGCGTCCTCTGCCGCCCTTTGTGCGGCAAGCTCGGCCGCCTCCTCGGCATCCGTCATCGGGTTGGTGTCCTCGATAAGATTGCCGTCGAGCAGGCGAACGATCCTCGTCGAATACTTCTCGGCGAGCTCGGGGTTGTGCGTTACCATGATTACAAGACGCTCACCCGAAATCTCCTTGATGAGGTCCATGATCTGCACGCTCGTCTGCGTGTCGAGCGCGCCCGTCGGCTCGTCTGCGAGCAGGATCTCGGGATCGTTGACAAGCGCACGCGCGATCGCAACACGCTGGCACTGACCGCCCGAGAGCTGGTTTGGCCGCTTGTAATACTGTCCCGCGAGGCCGACACGGTCGAGTGCGCGCTTTGCGCGCTCAACCCGCTCCTCCTTGCCGATACCCGCGATAGTGAGCGCGAGCTCAACGTTGCCGAGCACGGTCTGGTGGGGGATGAGGTTGTAGCTCTGGAAGATGAATCCGACACGGTGGTTACGGTAAACGTCCCAGTCGCGGTCGGTGTAGGATTCGGTGCTTCGTCCGTTAATAACAAGGTCGCCCGACGTGTAGTGGTCGAGTCCGCCGATGATGTTAAGCAGGGTTGTCTTTCCACAGCCCGACGGGCCGAGGACGGATACGAATTCCCGCTGTCTGAAGGAGATGGTGACCCCCTTGAGGGCGTTGACCGTCTCGGACGCGGTTACGTAATCCTTTCTGATGTTTTTTAGTTGCAGCATATTATATCCTTCTCGTGTTTCTTACCCTGCCATTATACTACATAATTATGAATTTTTATAGTACATTTTAACAAAAATTTGAAAATGTTACGCGTCGCGCGCGAAAATGTGGTATAATTTAGTAAAAGCAGGGCCTTTTTAACAAAAAACGCCCGCCGTCAACGAACTATCCGAAAAGGGAGGGAAGGGCCGCCGGAGGCGACCCGAAGGAGAAAAAATGCTCGGTGCACTTATCGGCGACGTGGTTGGCAGTCGCTTCGAGTTCAAGAATTTCAAATCCCGCGACTTCTTAATGTTCGCGCCGAACTGCCGCCCGACGGACGACAGTCTTATGACCCTCGCAATTGCGAAGGCGCTCGTGATGTATAAGGGCGACGAGTCTATCCTCGCCGAGCTGACCGCGCGGTATATGCACGAAATCGCGAAAAAGCATCCGAACGTCGGTTGGGGCGGTCGCTTCTACCGCTGGGTGATGGAGCTTGACCCCACCCCGCCGCATAGCCTCGGTAACGGGGCGGGAATGCGTATCAGCCCCGTCGGCTGGGTCGCCGAGAGCGAGGAGGAGGTAAAGCGCCTAAGCCGCATCGTCACCGAGATAACCCACTCACACCCCGAGGGCCTCTTGGGTGCCGAATCGCTCGCCGTCGCCATCTTTATGGCCCGCACGGGCAGCACGAAGGAGGAGATATACGAGCGGATGGTGCGGGAATACTATCCCGTCATTGATACCTTCACGCTTGACAAGATCCGCCCCACCTACGAGATCGACGATATGGGCGAGTGGGTCACCTGCCGCGGCTCAATACCGCAGGCACTCCGCGCCTTCTTCGAGGCGGACTCCTTCGAGGACACCATACGAAACGCCATCTCCATCGGCGGCGACGCCGACACCATCGCGGCAATGGCGGGCTCGGTGGCCGAGGCGTACTACGGCGTGCCCGTCGAAATGGAGGATAGGCTGCTTGAATACCTCCCGCCCGACCTCTACGACGTCTACGTCGCCTTCGGCACGGTCAAGCGCCGCCGCACCCCGCGCCCGTAGCTCGCGCAAGCGAAACGCCCCGCCTCGGCGAGGATTTTTCTCCGCACGCGGTGGATTTTACCGACCCCTCCGCGGTGGATTTCATTACGCGCCTCGCATAGAGCGCGGCTACCCCGTGTTAAATTGTTCGATATTATTTGCTTTATTAAAAATACTAAACGTAAAGAAAGGTTGACACAATGAAAAACGGATTCAAAGCTTTGGTATCGGTCCTCATCGTCCTTGTCTTCCTTGCAACGATTCTCCCTGTCGGCATCTCTGCCTCGACGGCACCGAGGTCGCTCGGCAATTACAATTTCACCACGGGTCTTACGGGAGCCGCGTTGGCGAACGCCGCCTACACCGATTCGACGGGTAGCCACAGCGATCAGTCGAAGCTCGAGCGCAGGTTTGGAACGGACGGCGGCGGTTACGCCGTATTCTACCCGAATTACGACGGCAAAAATCCCGCTCACGGCTTCGTGAACGTCAGCTTCACCCCGATCAACCTCTGCGATAACCCGAAGACCACCGCCGTGGAGAGCGTCGACGCGCGGTATCTCATTCTCGAGATGGACTTCACCACCGAGAGCGCGTATTCCGCCGCCCTGTCGCTGGGCTTTGTTCCCCGTTATCAGGCAACCGCCACCGGTGGCGACTCCCCGTCTGCGACCACCAATATCGCCACCTTCGTTTACAAGAACGGCGCACCGTATCTCCGTACGGCAAGCAAGGATACGCCCCTCCCCGTGCACCGCTCGGTCTGGAGCCACCTGACCGTCGTTCTCGATATTCCGCAGGATAATACCCCCGAGGCGGCGAAGAGCACCGCCGCGTATATCTACTTAAACGGCGCCTTTGCGGGTGTCAACACCTCCATCATCACCTCGAACGCGACCTACCTCGGGATTATGAGGATCAATCAGTCCGTGGGCGCGACGGTCAATTCCACCGAAACCTTCTGCTTTGACAACGTCCTCGTGCGTGCTCTCGGTGCCGATTATTCGGGCAACCTCGGCGATATTCTCTCCGACACGACCCGCTCGCTCACCGAGTTTGACGCGGCGTCCTACACCGACGGCTACGTTTTCCCGACCGCCCGTGCCCTCTTTGACGTGGACGGGGTCGCTTACGCCAGCCTGCCCGAGCTTTACTCCGCCCTTAAGGGTGGCGAGACCGTCACCGTCCTTCGCGACGTGGAGGACATCTTTACCGTCACCGCACCCATCACCGTGAAAAACCCGGGCGGCTATAAATTCAACTACACCTACGACGGCTTCACCCTCGTTGAGGGGGAGGACGGCATCACCTTCCTCGACGATTTTGATGAGGTGACCGTAAAATGGCATATCGGCGACGAGATAGTGGAGGAGGTATACACCTCGCCCGCACCCGCCGTGTTCAAGGGCAGCTACGAGGCGACGAAGGTCGTTGACGGCGTGACCCTTTGTGCCGTCGGCTTCTCTAGGACCGACGGTGGCGCGGTGACCGACCTCGGCTACGTCAGTGAGAAGAATTGCGAGTTCTGGCTCGTATACCGCGCACCCATCGCAACCGTCACGCATTCCTCGGGCGCGGTCGATTACGCCTACACCGATTCCGAGCTCGAGGGCTTCATCACCTCGGTTGCCGACGGTGACGTCATCCTTCTTCAAGCGGATGCAACCCTCTCCTCCTATACCGTCAGCGGAAATAAATCCTTCACGCTCGACCTGGGCGGCAACACCCTGACCCAGGCGAAGGACGCAACGAATCACCTCCTCATCCTTACGGGTGTGAGCGCGACCGTCAAAAACGGTAGCGTAGATCTGCACAAAAATCTCGTATTCCTCTCGGAGAACTCCGCGGGCGCGAGCGTTCTTATCGAGGACGTGCGCTTCACCACCTCCACCGCCATCGCCGACGTAAGAAGCGGCAGCACCACCTTCCGCAGATGCACCGCGGGCGTGAGCGGTGACCTCATCATCCTGTTCGCGACCTCCGATCACGCCGCACCCACCTCGGTGCTCGTCGACGAATGTGATTTCAGCGCGGGCTACGAGATCGTGAGCAGTCATACCAAGGACGCCGCAACTAAAAAATACGCCTCCGTGACCGTCAGGAATTCCTCCATCGCCGCGGGCACCCTCCTCGGCGTCGAGTATTGCACCGACGTGAGAATCGAGGGCGGTAGCCTCGAGCTGACAAACCTCGTCTGCGGCGGCGACGTCCCCTCCACCGTATATATCGCGGAGGGCACCCCCGTCAAATGCAACACCGTCGTCTCGGGCGTGGTGGATAACGTCACCGTCAATTGCGACGGCGGCGCCGCCTTTGCCCGCGGCGAATCCGCCCTTGTTCTGACCTCGGAATACGGCAACGTTACCTGGAAGGTCGGCGCGGAATACCTCACCGAGGCTTGGGTGCTCGGCTCGATGCCCGTCTGCCCCTTCGACCTGCCCGCGGATACCCCCACGGTCAAGTATGCCTTCCCCGACGTCGCGGTCGTCACGGGTGACGCTGAGTACGTCCTCACCGAAATGCCGGCCTTTACCCCGATGATGAATCTCTCGCTCTCCTACGACTTTGACCTCGGCGTGTATATCCCCGCGGATGCGGAGCTTCTCGCCATCAGCATCGGCGGCGTCAGCTATACTAACGCGGACGCATCCGTCGTTACCGTGGGTGGCAGGGCTTATCGCAAGTACGTATATCGCGGCATCACCCCCAACTCCGCCTGTGAGGTCGTGCCGCTTCGCCTCGTTCTCGCGGGCGCGGATTCCAGCCTCGAGGCGGATTACGAGCTGTCGCTCATCGGCTACCTTGAGCGTATCCTCTCGGGCGGCTACTCCGTCGCGGCGGAGAGGCTTGCCGTCGCCGTCGCCGACTATATCGACAAGGCGTATATCTACTCCCATAGCACCTCCGACCCCGCCTACGCCGAAATGAGCGCGCTTCGCTCGCTTTACGACCTCGGCTCCTCCGCCGTGCGTCCGACGGGCACACCGCTCGATATGTCCGCCGTCACCTCTGCGGTCACCTCCGCGCGTCTGCTCCTTACCTCGGATTTCTCGCTCCGCCTTGAGCTTTCCGACGGCTTCAGCGGCACCGTCCGTCTTAACTACCTCTCGGGTGGCGTGAGCACCGTGGCAGAGCTTACCGTCGTTAACGGCGAATACCGTGGCTACGGCTATATCGACCTGTCGCTCGACGCCGCGGATATGCGCTCGCCCGTCACGGTTTCCATCTCCGACGGACGCGGCGGCTACCTCAGCGGCTCCTACGATCTTTACACCTATATAAACGCAATGTCCGATACCGATCGGGAGCTATCCGATCTGCTCGGCACACTCTATTCCTACTCCGTCGCCGCCGAGGCGTATAGAGAGTCTAAGTAAGGGGGCGTGTCATGAAAACGAACAAAAAGCTGCTTCTGACCCTTACGGGAATGATCCTCTGCCTTGCGCTGATATTGCTCACTCTCGTCGGCTGCGGCGGTAAAAAGCCGCCCGCCCCCGATCCGGGTCCCACACCCGACCCCACACCCGATCCCACTCCCGACCCCACTCCCGACCCGGGCATCACACCCACCGATACGGTGAACCTCGCCACCGAGGGGAACTCGGTCTATGCGGCACCCGGCCTTGCGCCCTATGCCGAAAACCTCCTCGTCCGCATCTCCGCCTACGCGCGCGTCGATCTGCCCGTTACGAGCGATCCCGACGGTGCAACCATCCTTCTTCTTCCTCTTGACGGCTATGACGTCACCGACGGCGGCGCCGTCGGACGCTATTCCATCATCCTCGACGGCGAGCGGCTCGTCGTCCGCGCCTCGGACGAGAGGGCAATGTCCCTCGCAGTCGGCAGGCTCTATAAGATGATGGGCTCAAGCGGCTTTAAGGTCGCCGTCGGCTTCCGTGAGGAGAAGACGTTTGATAACTACAAATCCCGTACGGGCGTTCTCGTCGAGCTTAACGAGGAGCAGATTGCAAAAATGACGACTCTTGACTATATTTCCTTGAACGGCAAGCGTATCGAGGGCTTTAACCCCCATACCACGGAGTACGAGGTATCCTTCCCGTCGCTCTCGGACTATCCCACCGTGACGGCACGCGCCACGAGCGCGGATGCCACCGTCCACATTCTCGGCCCCGCCGATAACGGCGGCACCGCCCTCATCTCGGTCACGAATGCGGGTGTCACCACCGTATATTCGATCGCCGTCAGCCTTGACTGCGTATTTATGGATGCCGCCGTGATCAACAAGGATAACACGAGGGGCACCGTCACCTTCATTATCGACGACGGCGATATGGAATCCGCCTCCTTCGTAACAGGCACCCTTTTCCCGAAATACGGTAACACCACGGCGACCTTCGCCATCATCACCGATCGCCTCGCCACTATGAAAAAGAGCGACGACGGCACCGAATGGGTGAAGGACGAAAACGGCAATTACGTCTATACGACCAACGACAGCACGGTTGACTTCTGGCGCGACGTCGTCGCAACGGGCAGGGCGGACCTCACCTCCCACTCGCATACCCACCTCTATTGGGGTGAGGACGACAACGGCGGCTCCTACGATTACACGCTCAACAACGGCAGCACCGCCACCTCGCAATCCTTCCCGAAGGGCAACGTGACGATGGAGCTTCTCGCCTCGCAGCAGATCCTTCGCGACCTGTTCGGCGTGGATTCGAGCGTGTTTATCAAGCCCGGCGTCGGCGCCGTCCTCTCGCAGTATTACTTCGACCTGCTTGAATCTGCGGGCTACTATATCGGCGCGCGAAACACCTCCTCAAGCCCAACGCGGCCTATTGCAATGGTCAATTTTGCCGAGGATTTCGCCACCCCGAGTAACCGCTTCAATATCAAGTCGTATATGGTCGAGCATTATAACACCTCGCCGAGCCTCCCGACCGACGCGACCTCCTCCCCCGCGGATTGTCACAGCGCGGGCATCTCCTATTGGACGGATTATATCGACACCGCGATCGCCGAGGGCGGATGGGCAACCTTCTGCATCCACCTTATTCGTCACGATTCCTATACGGGTGGCGGTCATTTCATCTATCAGTCGCAGGCGGACGCCCTGTTCGCTCACGCCAACTCCTACGGCTCGGAGGTCTGGGTCGCAACCCTTGAGGATGCGGCGAAGTATTACTTCCTCCGCTCCACCACCACCGTCACCGCACAGCTCGTCGACGAGCTCAGCCTCACCGTCGCCCTCTCGGATACCGAAAAATCCGCAGTATACAGCGACGTCGTCCTCACCGTCCGCGTCAGCCTGCCCTCCTATTGGACGGGCGCGTCGGTAAACGGCACCGAGTACGAAATAATGGAGGATGAGTCGGGCAAATATATTATAATGAATATCCCGCGCGGCGGCTTTGTGACCGTTGACGGCACCGCCGAGATAACGGGCGACGAATCCGACTTTGAGTACGTTCCCGTGACGGGAGGCATCTCCGCCCCCCTGCCACAGGCGGGCACGCTTGCCCTCGACGCATCCACCCGCATCTACTACGATTACGACGATCCGACCACCGCCGCCCTTGCGCACGCGCTTGCCGCTCGCCTCGGCGTAACTCCCCTTCGGGATGAGGAGATCGGCGGGGATACCCCCTTCCTCCGCATCCTTCCCGTCGGCGGTGGCGGCGTGATCGAAGCCCGCCTTCGCACCCTTGCGGGTAGCGTCGGAGCATACCTGATCTACGTCCTTGACGGCGACCTCTACCTCGTCGGCACGACCGACGCCGCGCTTGGTGCGGGTGCTGACGCATTGGCGTCCTCGCTCTCGGCTGGCGCCGTGACCGCCACCGCCTCCCCCGTCTTCGTCGACGGGGCGGGCTCCCTGCTTGACAGGGCGGCTCTTGCGGCGGATACCACCCTCTCCCACATCACCGTCGGCGGGGTGAGGATCGACGGCTTCGACCCCTCCGTGCGCGAGTACGAGCTCGCCGTGGATATGCTGGAAGGCTACCCCCGTGTCGAGTATTCGGCATATTTTGGCGGCTCCTCGGTCAGCATGAGCGCCCCCGCTGCGCATAACGGCGGCGTCTGTCGCATTGCCGTCATCTCCGAGGACGGACACGTCGGCGTATATACCGTAGCCCTGCGCGATAATTCCACCTCCACGGGTGCACAGATAGTGCATAAGAACGGTGCCGACGGCGTCGTTACCTTCGTTTTCGATGACGGCGACCACTTCACCGCATCCTACCTCGTTAACGAGGCAATGCAGAAATACAAAACGATCACCGTTACCCTCGGCATTATCACCAACCGTGTCGTTGACCTCGTGTACGACGACGCGGGCGACTGCTGGATGACCGACGTCCACGGCAATTACGTCTACGTCCCCCGTCAGTCGGAGGTTAACTTCTGGCGCGAGATAATAAGAAACGGAAGGGTAGAGCTCGTCAGCCACTCGCACACCCACGCCTATTGGGGCGAGGACGACGGCGGGGGCGTGTTCGAATATCTTGACAACACCGGCGCGCCCATGACCTCCGAGAACTTCCCGAAGGGCAACGTAACCAAGGAGCTCGCCGCCTCGCAGCAGGTCCTTTCCGAACTGTTAGGTCAGCATAGCTACTCCTACATCCTCCCCGGTCTGCGCGTTAAGCAGCTGTCGGACTACTACTTCTCCCTCGTCAGGCGCTACTACATCGGCGCCCGCAGCGGCTTCAGCATCACCTCCCCGACGAGCGTGCCAAACGCAACGCGGCTGGAGGATATGGCGAATTACAATATCCGCTACAAGGTTCCCGCCCTGACGACGCAGTATTTCCGCACGAATCATCAAAATATTCTTGACAAGGGGCTTTCCTCCGCGACCTATATTGATAACGGAATCGCCGCGTGGGAGCAGTACATCGACAACGCCGTCGAGCAGAACGGATGGGCGTGCTTCCTTCTTCATAACGTCATCGCGGACAACACCGTCCCCGGCGAGTACGACATCTTCAAATCGCAGGCAGACGCCATGTTTGCCTACGCCGTCGATTACGGTGCGCGCCTCTGGATCGCCACCTACGACGAGGTACAGATCTACTATAACCAGTGGTCGAGCGCATCGGTAAACGCGCGCACCTCGGGCGGGCGCATCCTCGTTGAGCTTACCCACCGTGAGGATGGCGAAATGTACGGCATGGCGATGACCGTGCGCGTGGATATTCCCGCCGATTGGACCGACGTCGTCGCAAACGGAAAATCGCTCACCGTCCTTACGGATGAGGGCGGCACCTACGTCCTCGTCGACGTTACCCCGGGCGTGCCCCTCATCGTCGAGCACCGTCCCCCCGTCACCGACACGGACGACGCGGATTTTGAGCTTTTGCCCGTGAGCTGACCGCATATCCATAACCCGCAAAAAGGCGAGAGGACGTTGCCCTCTCGCCTTCGTCGTCCCCCGCGCGCAAAAACGGCGTCGGCGGGAATAATTGTTTTAAAAAACCGTTGCATATCTACGGGTTTTGTGGTAAAATAAACTCAAATTACTTTTTTGGAGGTTAATATGATTAAGGAAAGAAAGGATATAGATCCGAAATATAAATGGGATCTTACCGTGATCTACGCCGACGAGGAGGCATTCTTCGCCGACTACGCCCGCGCCGAGGCACTCGTGAAGGAGTTCCCGAAGTACGAGAAGCTCGTCACCGCATCCCCCGAGGGGCTGTATCAGACCCTCGCCGCAGACACCGAGATCGAGAAGATCATCGGCAAGCTCTGGGAGTATGCGTCGCTCAATTTTGCGGTGGATACCTCGAACAACAAATTCCAGGCGCTCAACGCAAGGGTGCAGAATCTCGCCATCTCGGCGGGTAGCGCGGGCTGGTTCGTCCGCCCCTACATCCTCCGTATGGATGCCGCCGTTATCGAAAAATGGATAGAGGAATATCCCGCCCTCGCATCCTACCGCCGCGCACTTGATAAGATCATGCAGAGAAAGGCACACACCCTCTCCGATGAGTGCGAGATCATGATGTCGAAGCTGCAGAACGCCTTCGGCGGTGCCGACGATACCCGTAGCCTGTTTGCCAACGCCGACCTCAAATTCGGCAAGATCAAGGGCGAGGACGGCAAGCTCGTTGAGCTCACCGACACCAACTACGTCCCCTTCCTTATGTCCTCGGACAGAAGGGTGAGACAGGCCGCCTTCCGCACCCTCTACAAGACCTATTCGCAGTTCGGCAACACCTTCGCATCCCTCTATAACGCCCACGTCAAGGAGTCGACCACCCTTGCAAAGGTCAGAAATTACAAGAGCTCCATCGCCGCCTCCACCTCCTACGATGAGGTTACCCCGGTTATCTACAATAACCTCATCTCCTCGGTTGGAAAGGGACTGCAGCCGCTCTACGATTACTACGAGCTGAAGCGCCGCATCCTCGGCGTGGATAAGCTCCACCTCTACGACGTTTACGCGCCCCTCATCGGCGAGTTTGAGAAAAAGTACACCTACGAGGAGGCGGTCGAGGAGGTCCTCGATACCGTCGGAATCTTCGGCGAGGAGTACAAGTCCACCCTCACCAAGGGTCTTAAGGAAAAGGGCTGGGTCGACGTATATCCCACCCGCGGCAAGCGCGGCGGCGCATTCTCCTCGGGCGTACCCGGTACCGAGCCGTATATCCTCCTCAACTTCACCGACACCTTCGACGACGTGTTCACCCTCGCGCACGAGGCGGGACACTCGATGCACACCTACTTCTCGACAACCTATAACGAGCCGCATAACTCCTCCTACCGCATCTTCGTTGCCGAGGTTGCCTCCACGGTAAACGAGCTCCTCCTCGCGCACAGAAAGCTCGCCGAGTGCGAGTCGGATGCCGAGAAGCTCTACATCCTTAACCAGCTTATGGAAACCTATAAGGGCACCCTCTACCGCCAGACCATGTTTGCCGAGTTTGAGAGGGATATGCACGCGCTTTGTGAGAAGGGCGAGCCCCTCACCGCCGAGCTCATCTGCAAGAAGTACTACAAGCTCGTGAAGAAGTATTTCGGCAAGGACGTCGCCGTAGACAAGCAGATCGCCTGCGAGTGGATGCGTATTCCTCACTTCTTCTCCACCTTCTACGTATATAAGTATTCGACCTGCATCTCCGCGGCATCCGCGATCGTCAAGCGCATCGAAACCGAGGGCGAGGCGTACGTTGCCAAGTACATCGACTTCCTCAAGTGCGGCGACTCCAAGTCCCCGCTTGATAGCCTGCTCGTCGCGGGCATCGATATGACAAGCCCCGAGGTGGTCGAGTCCGCCGTCGCCGACTTTGCCTCCTGCGTCGCACAGTTCAAACAGATCTACGATAAGCAGGCGTAACCCCACCTATCACTGCGAGCACCCGCGAGCAACTTCACTCGCGAAGCGAACTTCACTGCGAGCCTTGGCGAGCAACTTCACTCGCGAAGCGAACTTCACTTTTGCGACAGCAAAAACTTCACTGTGCGTAGCACAACTTCACTCACGCAGTGAACTTCACCGCGCGTAGCACGTCTTCACCAAAAAAGCGCCCCGAAAAGGGCGCCTCGCAAATTTTAAAAAAACGCATAAAATTTAACACGCCCCGATGCTTCGGGGCGTGTTTTGTAATCTTTTGTTTACATCCGACCTGTCGGTCGCGCGTCGAACGCTCTATTACTCCGCCGAGGCAAGACCGACGGTGTAGGAGATCTCACCCTCGCCCGAAACGGTCAGGATGATCTCGTCGCCCGCGCTCATAAGGAGGCGCACCTCGCACGCACCCGTACCCGTGACGGTCTCACCCGTGGTGAGGTTCCGAAGGGTGTAGCTGCCCTCGCCCGCGCTCGCCGTGAGCAAAAGGGCGCCGGCCGACTCTGCGATATACTTGTAATACATCTCTTTGCCCGTCGCGTCGAAGCGGTACTCGCTACCGAGCCTCAGCGTGTGCGGATTCTCCGCCGTGCCGAACGGGTGCTCGAGAGTTGCCACCGCCGTGACGTCCTTGCCGCCCGCGCGGATGAATACCGTGTCGACCCCGTCGACCATGTCAACGACTATCATCCCCGCCGAGTTGACGGTGTGAACCTTGCTTTGGTAGGTCACGCTGAGCCCCTCTGCATTCCTTATGCAAAGCGTCTTTTTCTCCCCCGTCACGACGCGGTAGTAGAAGCCCTTGCCCGCCGCCTGGCTGATCTCGGTCTCACCGTCTATGACGAACGGCCGCTGTGCCGTTCCGTTCGGGATATTATTTTTTATCGGGATCATCGCGGTGGGATTCTTATCGTCGAGGGTCAGCTCGATCTTCTCCATCACCGCCTCATGCCCCTCGGGCAGGGTGTCGATCCGCACGGTGTACTTACCGGGGTACAGGACGGCCTTTGCCTCACCCTCGGCGTCGGTCGTCAGCTCGGCAATCACGCGCGTGCCCTCAAGGACGGTGAGCCCGACCCCCGCGACCGTCGCGCTCGACTGATCTACCGCAACGAGGGTGAACTCACGCGTCGGGTCCTTCGGCTCGCCCGTATTCCCGCACGCCGCGAGCGAAATCAGGGTTGCCAGCAAAATAATAACGGATAATATTCTTTTCATATCTTCTCCTTTTCGCCGCACCGCGGGCGCACGTCCCTTCGGCGGCGGTATCCTTTTCGACTGACTATTTTAGCATAAAACCCGCCCGTTGTCAATTATCCGCGCGTTTTTATAAAAATAAATATCGATTTCGGTTGACTTTTCCCCCGTGCGGGGGTATAATATAGTAAAAAATTACTGTGAGGTGCAATATGGAAGAAAAAGAGCTCAGCATGATCGAGAAGATTCTCGATGAAAACTGTGACGATAACATCGTCCTTTACGATGAGGATGATAACGCCGTTGAATTTGAACAGGTTGCCGTTATCCCCATGGATGACAGCGTTTACGTCCTTCTGGTTCCCGTTGATCCTATCGAGGGCGTTGGCGAGGATGAGGCTATCGTCTTCGTAATCGAGGAGGATGAAGATAACGAGCCCCTTCTTTCTATCGTTATGGAGGATGACGTTGTTGACGCCGTCTTCGCAGAATATGAGAAGCTCGTAGAGGAGGATGGGGAATAATACCCCATCCTTTCTTGTTTTGTGAGGTAAATATGACCGAAAAATTCAGTAAACGGAATTGGATAATCCTTCTTATCTTCGGGCTCGCGGGCCAGATCGCCTGGAGCGTCGAGAATATGTATTTCAACGTGTTCGTATTCGACACGATTGCCCGCGACCTCGACGCCATCACCCTGATGGTACAGTTAAGCGGCGTGGTCGCCACCGTCGTCACGCTCATTGCGGGCACCCTCTCGGACAAGCTCGGTAACCGCCGTGCCTTTATTTCCATCGGCTACATAATCTGGGGTGTCACGGTTGCGCTGTTCGGCTTCCTCTCGGACGAAACGGTCGGCGCGCTCTTTAACCTCGACCCCGCCACCGCGGTCAGCGTCACCCTCGTCCTCGTTATCGCGGGCGACTGCATTATGACGCTCTTCGGCTCGACGGCGAATGACGCCGCCTTCAACGCCTGGCTGACGGATAACACCCGCGCCTCCTTCCGCGGAAAGGTGGAGGGCGTCGTCGCCATCCTCCCCCTTCTTGCAATGCTCATCGTCGCGGGCGGCTTTGGTATCCTCGTCGGCGCGCTCGGCTACTCGACGGTCTTCCTCGTGCTCGGCATCGTTATCTCGATCTGCGGCGTAGTCGGTCTGTTCCTCATCCGCGACAGCGAGCGCCTTGTGAAAAACGGCGGCTTCCGCGACATTCTCTACGGCTTCCGCCCGTCCGTCGTGCGCGAAAACGCCCCCCTGTACCTGACCTTCCTTATCGTCTGCGTCTACGGTATCGCCTGCCAGATATTCATGCCCTATCTCATCATCTATATGACCGAGTATCTTCGCTTCTCGGTAATTGAATACAGCGTCGTCTTCGGCGGCGCCATCCTCATTGGTGGCGGTATCAACGTCGTCCTTGGCGGTATGTCGGATAAACGCGAGAAGAGCCGCCTTCTGTACCTCGCCGTCACCGTGATGTCGATCGGCCTTTTCGCAATGTATATGGCGCGCGGAATGTCGCACTTCGCCGACCTCGTGTTCTTCGCCCTCTCGGGCCTTGCTATGATCACGGGCTACATCTTCGTTGCCCAGCTGACGGGCTCCATCATGCGTGACTACACCCCCGCCGCCGATACGGGAAAGCTGCAGGGCGTGCGTATGGTGTTCTCCGTCCTTATCCCGATGCTCCTCGGCCCGATGATCGGCAACGGCATCAACGCCGCGCGCGGCAATCTTATGGAGGGCGACATCGGCTCGACCGCAATGACTACCTCCTACATTCCCGCACCCGAGATATTCCTCGCCGCCGCCGTGACCTGTGCCCTGACCGTTTTCCTCGTGCTCGCTCTGCGCCGCACGATTGCTAAAAGGGGTGAGCTCCGTGAGGATTGACCTTCACCTCCATACTACCGCATCCGACGGCTCCGACACCCCCGAAACCCTCGTAAATCGCACACGGGGTGGGGGGATAGACGTAATTTCCATCACCGATCACGACACGGTGTCGGGCATTGCCCCCGCCCGTGCCTCACTCCCCGCGGGGCTGACTCTCATAAACGGGGTGGAGCTCTCCTGCGTCAGCGCGGGTGAGGGCGCATTTCGCTGTCACATCCTCGGCTACGGCTTCGACCCCGACGCGGACCCGATGCGCGCCGCTATCGCCGCGGGCGCAAGGAAGAGAAGGGAAAAGCTCGACGCCCGCCTCGACTACCTTCGGGTCGCCTTCGGCATCGAATTTCCCGCAGAGGAGGTCGCCGCCCTCGCCGCCTGCAACTCGGTGAGCAAGATACACCTCGCCCGCCTGCTTATCGCACACGGCTACGCCGCCGACGTCGGCGGTGCCATCGACAAATACCTCGGCGTCCGCTCGCCCGACGATCGCATCGACGCGAAAATGGCCATCGACGCCATCCGTGCCTCTGGCGGCATTGCCGTCTGGGCGCATCCCATCGGCGGTGAGCGCGAGACCCGCCTTAGCGAGGGCGAGCTTTTCCGCCGCGCCCGTATCCTCCGCGACCTCGGTGTCGAGGGGCTGGAGTGCTATTATTCCCGCTACACCGCCACCGACCGCGCGCCTGTGCTCGCCGCGGCGCGTGAATACGGCCTGCTCGTCAGCGCGGGCAGCGACTACCACGGCGTGAATAAAACCGTCCCGCTCGGCTGTCTTGACGCCGACGGGTGCGAAATCGATATGTCAACCGTAACAATCCTTGAACGTTTGGGGGTATAAATGAAATACTGTATGAATTGTGGCAAGCTGTTGCCACCCGCCGCCAATTTCTGCATAAATTGCGGACAAAGCCTCGCCGACGCCGCGGCACAGATTGCCGCCGTCGAGGCACTCGACCCCGCCGTAAATCCGACCGCACCGACCGAAAATACCGCGACCGATACCGCCGCCACCGCAACCGACGCCGCGGGACAGGACGCACAGCCCACCGCACCGACCGTCGGCACGAAATATGGCAAGACCGCCGAGGATATGGGCACCTCCTTCGGCCCCGTCACCCGCCCGCACCCCACGACAGAGGCGGAAACCGTCTTCGGCTCGACCGAGGAATACGTCGATACCCGCGACCATAAGCCGCGCCTCGGTATCGCTATCCTCTCCTTCTTCCTTTGGTGGCTCGGCCTCATTCTCTGGTCGGTAAATAAGGAGCAGCGACCCGGCCTCGCAAACTCCGCCTTGAAGGGCGCCCTGACCTTTATCTGCATGCTCCTGCCGCCGCTCGGCCTCGTCCTCTTTATCGCCTGGAATAGGAGCCGCCGCGACTTTGCCCGCCCCGTCGGCATCGCGGCGATCCTCGGCCTCATCCTCCTCATCGCGGTCTATATCCTCTATATCGCATTACTGATTTATACCATTTGATAAAAACCGCAATGGAATTGTATGGACCGTGTATCTTTTGTAGGGACCGGCATCCTCATGAATCATCGTAGGGACCGGCCTCCCGGACGGTCCGTAACACGGCGGGGTACAATCGATTGCCGTCGCCCGTGCGTGTCGGGCTTGGTTGCCTTGTGTTTTGTTTTCTTTTTTTTCACCTTGCTCGGCTCGGACCGTCTCAGTTGCGGAGCAACTTTTACGCCAGGTCCCTACAAACGGGTGCGTACACTACCTCGCCGCGAGGACACCGCGCCCCCACGAAAACCCGCTATTGACAAATCGGGGGGGTGATATAATTATTATAGTCGGTATAGGTTATTAATTCACAATTATCAAACGCATCAATTTATCAGAATCGGAGGTGTTAATGTGAATATTAAAAAAGTGACGGTTTTTCTAACTATTTTTCTTTTACTGATATCGATTTGCAGCATAACCTGTTTTGCATCGACGCCTTCCTTGGAATATGAAGATGTGCAAGAAGGTCATTTTGATGAAGCTGCCGATGGATTGGGGTTGACTGTGATTGACGATCCCGACTACAAGGGAACTTTTATTTGCTTTGACGTGAACGAAAATGGCGAGTTTGCCATCTGCTATCGAAAGGAAAACAAGGGTTACTTGCTCTTATACGACTCCGAGGGGCGCTTCTTGGTTGGATTTTCCTTTTATGAGGATGGAACGTTCGGCTGTTGGATTGATGAAGAGTATTTGACGATATATTCCTTGCGAGGAGATCGAGCGTATACTTTCGATCGCTCGGGTGTGATTATCGATATTAAAGACGTTAAGCAAACGGCAAGCAATGACAAGGTGTGGCGCGAACAAATCAATAACAGCTGTCGCATTGTTGGCACGGATAATTATCTTGCCCAAAGCTATGGCTTGAAAAGTCGGATAGTACGGTTCGGTAGATATACCACCCTTGATAAAATATCACAGGATGGAGAGTCCGTTCGCCTGTATGAGGCGTCAGGCTTATCTGCTTTTGCTCCTATTGCGTTGCTGATATTTACGGTGCTGTTGTTTATTGTTTCACAAATAATTGTCGCTATCCTGATTATTAAAAAGGAAAACAAACCTGTTAAAGAAAGAACGGAGGAATAAACCATGAAAATGAAAAAGCTCGGCAACATATTGATGACACTATCTTCGGTTGCTTGGACGTTGTTCCTGATCAAACACTTTTCGTGGATGCCCAGAAAGGGAGAGTTGATAATTGATCTTATTCAAATCGTTCTGTTCGGCATTGTAGGGTCTCTCCTTGCATTTACAATGCGAAAGGCAGAAAAACTCGAGAAGGAGCTTGACGCCCTCAAGGAAACCAAGGACGAGGAGCCGAAGGAGGAATAACCCCCAAAAACAGAAAAACAGCCACCCGTGTTAAATTACGGGTGGCTGTCGCTTTATTATTCACTTAATCAAATAACCTGAAATTAGCTTGACGGGGGCGGATTGGTTAATCCTCGTCGTCATCCTGCAACGCCTTAACTGCGGCGAGGCGGTTGATGGTCGCATTGATTGCGTAGGTGGCGATCATGATGATTGCAACGATCATAAGAACGCCGAGCATACCGATGCCCATATACTTGAGGTTATGGATGAATTGCATGGGTTCAAACTGCATGGTTTACCTCCTTAAGAGAAGAAGCCGAGAACGAGCGCGCCCGCGATAACCGACGCGATCTGTCCGGATACGTTAACACCGATAGAGTGCATGAGAATGAAGTTCTGGTTATCCTCCTCGAGGGCCATCTTGTGCACGATTCTGCCCGCCATCGGGAATGCGGAGATACCCGCCGCGCCGATCATCGGGTTGATCTTCTCGAACTTGAATACGCTTGCAAACACGTTGTAAAGCTTTGCAAAGAGGACGCCGCCCGCGGTATCAACGATGAAGGCAATAAGACCGAGACCCATAATGAGAAGGGTGTTCACGTTAAGGAACTGCGACGCGGTCATGTTGAACGCGATAGTGATACCGAGGAAGATGGTAATAAGGTTGGCAAGCACCTTCTGCGCGGTGTCGGAGAGCGAGTCAAGCACGCCGCACTCACGGATGAGGTTACCAAACATAAGGAAGCCGATGAGCGAGCCCGCACCGGGTGCGAACAGGCAGGCGATAACCGTGATGATAATGGGGAAGAGGATGCGGGTCGTCTTGGAAACGCTCGCCGCCTTGTAGGACATTCTGATCCTTCTCTCGTTCTTGGTGGTGAGGAGCTTGATTACAGGGGGCTGAATAACGGGCACGAGAGCCATATAGGAGTAGGCCGCAACCGTGATGGCGCCGATGTAATTCGAGCCGAGGGTGTTCGCAACGACGATGGAGGTGGGACCGTCCGCCGCGCCGATGATGGCGATGGAGGCGTAGTCCTTCGCCTCGGGGAAGAAGATGGATGCAAGACAAAGAGTGAAGAAGATACCGAACTGTGCCGCCGCACCGAAGAGCATGAGCTTCGGGTTATTGAGAAGCGGGCCAAAGTCGATCATTGCACCGATACCGATAAAGAGGATGAGAGGGAACAGCTCGTTCGCAATACCCGCGTTGTAAAGGGTATTGAGCGGCTCCGCCGCGCCGGTGAAATGATTGACGGTCTCGGTGATGTGGGATGCGGCGTGTGCCAGCGAGTCGATACACTCAGCGGCGGGCAGGTCGCAAACCTTACATACGAGGACCTCGGTGGTCTGGATGAGACCGGGGAAGTTCATGATGATCGCGCCAAATCCGATGGGAAGCAGGAGGGTGGGCTCCATCTCCTTCTTGATGGCGAGATAGATGAGGACTCCGCCGATGATCCACATAAGGATCATCATCCAGTTGGGGGTACCGTTCGTCGAGCCTGCGAACAGGTCGACGATGGTCTGGAACAGGGTCTTTAAAATGTCCATTCGGGATTCCTTTCATATTTCCTATATTTTATTTATTTTCATCCCTATGATTATACACTAAACGGCGGGAAAAATCAATATAAAAGAGCAAATTTAGAATAAAATTGAACACCGCGGCAACAATGTTTATATAAAACGGGCTCGCCCGAAGTGAAGGAGAAGGAATATGAAGCACTATACCTGCCGCTACTGCGGCAATCTCGTTGCAATGGTGAACGACACGGGGCGGAATATCGGCTGTTGTGGCAAGGATATGACCGAGGTCACCCCCATCCCCCGCGGGGAAATGGACGAGAGGGGAGAGAAGCATACCCCGAAAATCGAGAACAACCGCGGCACCGTCCGCGTCAGCGTCGGCCCCGCCGTTGGCGGGCATCCTATGAGTGCCGACCACGCAATCGGCTGGGTCTGCCTCGTGACGAATGAGGGCAGCCACCGTAAAACCCTCAGCCCCGACGGCAGGGCGGAGGCAGAGTTCATCCTCTCAGAGGGGGAGCGACCCATCGCCGCCTTCGCCTACTGTAACGTCCACGGCCTCTTTGTTACCGAGTGTAAATAAGCACCCGAAAGGCGAAAAAAGCACAAAGAAAAAGCGTTGTGAAGGTCCCGAGAAAAGAGAAAACACCCACCCCGTGTCAAATTAAAACGGGGTGGGTGTTTGTTAAATGTAAACAAAGGTTGTCAAATGCTCTCGATGGCGAACACAACGTAGGATAGCTCCTCGAGTGCTGTGACCATGGTCCGCGGGGTGAGCGAGGAATATCTCTTCGCCGTCGTATGTACGTTTGCCTCGATACCGACGTTACCCTGCGTGTTGCTACGCGGCGGGGTGACCTGGATATCCGTGGTGGGGAAATTTTCCTCGAGGTGGTTGATGATAGCGCGGATATACTCATCCGACTTTATCTCGACGTAGATGCCGAAGCGGGTATTCCGCCTTGTGATCTTGTACTCGAGGCGCGCCATGATCGTCGTCGCCGTCACCGCAAAGACGAAGGTGACTGCCGCACCCTCGTAATACCCGATACCGAGCGCAAGTCCGACCGCCGCAACCGTCCATAGACCCGCCGCCGTGGTAAGACCCGTGATCTGGAAACGCCCCTTGATGAGGATCGTTCCGACTCCGAGAAAACCGATGCCCGAAATAACCTGTGCCGAAATGCGTAACGGGTCGCTGTCCATGCCGAGGACGTTTACCGCGTACATACCCGTCATCGCGGTCAGCGTCGCACCGAGGCAGACGAGGATATGCGTCCTCATGCCCGCCGCGCGCCCCTGTCTGCCGCGCTCCATTCCGACGATACCGCCGACAATCATTGCCATCGTTACGCGGAATACCGCCCGCCACAGCTCGGTCTGCGAGCCAAGGTATTCTAATACCTCTCTCATATCGACCCTCCTTTCGTTCTTAGTACAGTATATTCTAACACAAACCGTTTGTTAAGTCAATACTTTGCGCTCCGTTTTGTGCGCCTCTTTCGCATTTCTCTTGATTAGAGTTGACAAAGATGGCAAATCCCCCGCCCGATTAATTGTCGCAAATGTAAAAAATGCACCCACTTTAGTAAAAATCCTTGCAAATCGCTTAAAATCTATGGTATATTATAATCGGGCGGGAATGCGGGCGCCCACCTTTATTACGCGCGCGGTGCTATGCACGCTTCCGCTCTCGCTCACACCCGCACGTCCTTTATCCGCTCGCCGCGAGGGTTCACGTAACTCCGCCCGCGCGCCGCGACGTAAGAAAAACCACCCCGAACGGAGGGTAATATGATAAACTACGAAACCATACGTCAGGACGGTGCAATCCGCACCTACATCGAATACGCCGACGCTTCTCTTGCTGCCCTCGGATACACCGAGCACAGCTTCGCCCACGTTACCCGCGTCGCCACCGACGCCGCCGAGATCCTTGCCGCCCTCGGGTACGATCCCCACACGGTCGAGCTTGCCCGCATCGCGGGGTATATGCATGACATCGGCAATCTCGTAAACCGCGTCGACCACTCGCAATCGGGTGCGCTCCTCGCCTTCCGCGTCCTTGACAAAATGGGCATTCCGCCCGCCGACATCGCCGAGATCGTCACCGCCATCGGCAACCACGACGAGGGCACGGGCGTCCCCGTCAGCCCGCTTGCCGCCGCGCTCATTATCGCGGACAAGTCCGACGTGCGCCGCTCACGCGTTCGCAACACCGACCCGCAGAGCTATGACATCCACGACCGCGTCAACTATTCGGTCGAGCGGTCGGTCCTCACGGTCAGCCACGCCGACGCGTCCATCTCTCTTTCGCTGACGGTCGACACCGCCATCTCCGCGGTGATGGAATATTTTGAGATCTTCCTTGAGCGAATGCTCCTGTGCCGCCGCGCCGCCGAGCGCCTTGGCACCACCTTCCGCCTTGACATCAACGGTCAGCGTCTGCTCTAAATCACTCTTTGCTAATAGGATATAGCGGCGACCCGTCGCGGTCGCGATACTCTTACTAACACAGAAAGGGAACACTATGCTTAACACCATCGGCTTCACACTCGAGGCGGGTAATTTCGGACTCGCGGATATTCTCGCGCTTTTGTGCGGACTTGCCCTCTTCCTCTACGGTATGGACGTTATGGGCGACGGCCTCAAAAAGAGCGCCGGAAACAGCCTCAAATCCATCCTCGGTAAAATGACCTCCAATCCCGTGAAGGGATTCCTGCTCGGTCTTGGCGTCACCCTCATTATTCAGTCGTCCTCCGCGACCACGGTTATGGTCGTCGGCTTCGTCAACTCGGGCACCATGACCCTTTTGCAGTCGGTTGGCGTCATCATCGGTGCAAACGTCGGTACCGCCATCACCGCGTGGCTCACCGCGCTTAACTCCCTCGGTGGCGAGAGCGGCGCGAGCATCACGGGCGCCCTCTCGGTATTGAAGCCCGACTCCTGGGTTCCCATCGTTGCCGTCATCGGCATCTGCCTCGTCATGTTCGTCAAGCGCGGCAGAAAAAAGGACCTTGGCGCAATTCTCCTCGGCTTCGCCGTCCTTATGACGGGTATGACGATGATGTCCGACGCGGTTGCCCCCCTCAAATCCAACGAGGCGTTCACCAACCTTCTTCTGATGTTCGAGAATCCCTTCCTCGGTATTCTCGCGGGTCTTGTCCTCACCGCAATCGTTCAATCCTCCTCCGCCTCCGTCGGTATTTTGCAGGCGTTGACGGTCACGGATGCGATCTCCTTCGGTGCGGCGATCCCCATCGTAATGGGTCAGAACATCGGTACCTGCGTCACCGCGATGCTCTCCTCGCTCGGCGCGAACAAGAACGGTAAGCGCGCCGCCGTCATCCACCTCTCCTTCAACGTCATCGGCGTTACCGCCGTGTCGGCGATCTTCTATACGCTTGACGCCTTCCTCAAAATGGACTTCCTCTCCGGCCCCATCGACGCCTGGGGCATTGCGCTGATTCACACCGCCTTCAAGATCGTCTGCGTCATCCTTATCGGCCCCTTCTATAAGCAGCTTGAAAAGCTCTCAATGCTCCTCGTGCGCGACAAGAAGGACGAAAACCAGACCGTCAGCCTGCTTGACGACCGTCTGCTCGATACTCCCGCCGTCGCGGTTGAGCGTGCAACTCAGGTCGCCCGCACCATGGCGGACCTCTCTACCCGCTCGATAATCGACGCGATCTCCCTTCTCGACAGCTACGACCCGAAGCTTGCCGACGCCATCCGCGACGTCGAGTCGAAGGTCGACAACTTTGAGGATACCATCGGCTCCTACCTCGTTAAGGTATCCGCCTGCAGCCTCGATGAAAAGGACTCCGAGCAGGTGACCAAGCTCTTGCACATCATCGGCGACTACGAGCGTATCTCCGACCACGCCGTCAATATCGTCGAGTCGGCGGAGGAAATGCGGGATAAGAAGCTCACCTTCTCCCCCGAGGCTCGCCGCGAGCTTTCCGTCCTCACCGCCGCCGTTGCGGACATTCTCTCCATCACCTCCGAGGCATTCGCCACCAACGATCTCACCCGCGCCTCCGACATTGAGCCGCTCGAGCAGGTTGTTGACGAGCTTCGCGACAGGATCCGCCGCCACCATATCAAGCGCCTGCAGAAGAGCGAGTGCACCATCGAGCACGGCTTCGTCCTCGCCGACCTGCTCACCAACTTTGAGCGCGTCGCCGACCATTGCTCGAACATCGGCGGCTGTGTGATCGAGATCTCGGCACACGATGCCCTCGATATGCACAAGTACCTCTCCGACCTCCGCGACGGCAGCAGCGACTACGAGGCAAAGTGCGCCGCCTACCGCGCAAAATACACCATCTGATACCGCTCTCACTCCGCGAGAATACCACTCGCATCAGCGAATACCACTCTCACTCCGTGAGAATACCACTTGTGCTTCGCACAAATACCACTTCGCCCTCGGCGAAATACCACTCCCGCCACGCGGGAACACCACTTCGCCCTTGGCGAAATACCACTCCGCCAACGGCGGCACAAAAACCCACGGCAACCCCGTGAGGAGGCAGAAATGAAAGAAAGAAAAGTCAATATCGAAACCACCTGCGTTCAGGGTGGCTACCATCCCGCAAGCGGCGAGCCCCGCCAGATCCCCATTATCCAGTCGACCACCTTCAAATACGGCACGAGCGAGGATATGGGCAAGCTCTTCGACCTCGAGGCGTCGGGCTACTTCTACTCCCGCCTGCAAAACCCCACCTGCGACACCGTCGCGGCACGAATCTGTGAGCTGGAGGGCGGCACCGCCGCTATGCTCACCTCCTCGGGTCAGGCGGCAAACTTTTTCGCCGTATTCAATATAGCGGGGCAGGGCGACCACGTCGTGTCCTCCTCGGCGATCTACGGCGGCTCCTACAACCTCTTCGCCGTCACGATGAAGCGTATGGGCATTGAGTTCACCTTCGTTTCCCCCGACTCCACCGCGGACGAGCTCCGCGCCGCAATGCGCCCGAATACCAAGGCGGTCTTCGGCGAGACTATCGCTAACCCCGCCCTGAACGTCCTCGATATCGAGCTGTTTGCCTCGGTCGCGCACGAGCACGGCGTGCCCCTCATCATCGACAACACCTTCGCGACCCCGATCAACTGCCGCCCCTTTGAATGGGGTGCCGACATCGTCACCCACTCGACCACCAAGTATATGGACGGTCACGGCTCCGCCGTCGGTGGCTGTATCGTCGACTCGGGCAAATTCGACTGGTCGCGCTACCCGGATAAATTCCCCGGTCTTTGCACCCCCGACGACTCCTACCACGGTGTCACCTACGTCGAGAAATTCGGCGTCGAGGGCGCATTCATCACCAAATGCACCGCACAGCTGATGCGCGATTTCGGCTGTACCCAGTCGCCGCAGTCCGCCTTCATCCTCGGCCTCGGTCTTGAGAGCCTGCACGTCAGGATGGCGCGCCATTGCGAAAACGCGCTCGCCGTCGCGACCTTCCTCAAAAACCACGAGAAGATCTCCTGGGTCAGATACCCCGGCCTCGAGGGAGATAAATACTACGACCTCGCGAAAAAGTATATGCCGAACGGCACCTGTGGCGTAATCAGCTTCGGCGTCAAGGGCGGCAGGGCCGCCGCGGAGAGGTTTATGAAGGAGCTTCGCCTCGGCGCGATCGAAACCCACGTTGCCGACGCGCGTACCTGCTGTCTGCATCCCGCGAGCGCAACCCACCGCCAGATGAACGACGAGGAGCTCCTCGCCGCGGGCGTCAGCGCCGACCTCGTGCGCTATTCCTGCGGAATAGAGAACAAGGATGACCTTATCGCCGACATCGCATCCGCCCTCGAAAAAGTATAATTCAACCGCTCCTTCACCGAGCGGGTGAAAGGAGAAAATATGCCCATCAAAATACCGAACGAGCTCCCTGCCGTCAGGGTCCTCGAGGACGAGAATATCTTCGTAATGACCGAGACGCGTGCAATCACGCAGGATATCCGTCCCCTTAAAATACTCATCGTTAATCTCATGCCGACTAAGGTCGACACAGAAACACAGCTGTCCCGCCTGCTCGGCAACTCACCCCTGCAGGTCGAGATCGAGCTGCTCCACACCGCCACCCATAAATCGAAAAACGTGTCCGAGGAGCATCTGCTCGCCTTCTACAAGGAGTTCTCCGACGTGAAGGACAGGTACTTCGACGGTATGATCATCACGGGCGCCCCCGTCGAGAAGATGGAGTTCGAGGAGGTCGAATATTGGGGCGAGCTCTGCGAGATCATGGAGTGGTCGAAGACCCACGTTCATAGCACGCTTCACATCTGCTGGGGCGCGCAGGCGGGCCTTTACTACCACTACGGCATCAAAAAGGTCATGATGGAGGAGAAGCTGTCGGGCGTCTACCCGCACACCGTGGATTACAAGCGGTCGATACTCTTCCGCGGCTTCGACGACGTGTTCTACGTGCCCCATTCGCGTTACACCACCGTCCGCCGTGAGGATATCGAGGCACACGCACCCGCGCTCCGCATCCTCGCCTCGTCCGAGAGGGCGGGCGTCTACGCCGTCATCACCCCCGGCGGCAAGCAGGTCTTCCTCACCGGTCATTCCGAATACGACGGCAACACCCTTGAAAAGGAGTACCTGCGCGACAAGGCACTCGGAATTAACCCCGCCGTGCCCGAGAATTATTACCCGAACGACGATGACACCAAGCGCCCGTTGATTACCTGGCGCGGTCATGCGACCCTCTTATTTACGAATTGGCTCAACTACTTCGTATATCAGACGACACCGTATGACATAATGAAGATTAAGGACGGCGAGGGCGGCTGAAAAAGCCCGCCGCGCCATCAAATATATAGAAAGGATAAAGAAAGCAAATGAAGAAGATTATCTGCGGAACCGAATACGATACCACCACCTCCACCGTGGTGAAGAAGTATACCGAGGGCTACTACGGCGATCCCGCCGGCTTTGAGGAGACCCTCTTCGTTACCGAGGGCGGCAAGTATTTCCTCTACACCAACGGCGGTGCAGAGTCGAAGTACACCACCGAGAAGATCACGAGAATGAGCAAGGCAACTGCTGAAAGTTGGTTGCTCGCTCACTAATCGGCGAATTTTGGCGTATAGCACCCCTCTCCTCCCACTCGCGGTAGCCACCTACCGCTTCGGGTCGGATAGCGGCACTCCCGCCTAAAATTCCCACGATTAGAACGACATTAAAACTCGGCGGATTTGGCGTATTGTGCCACTCTGCCAACAAAAAAGAGGACTCCGTTTGGAGTCCTTTTTTCTATTTTGTTTCCTGTTTAGTTATTGCCGTTATTGTGTGCCGTTTTTTGCGTTAGTCCGACCCCGTGTCGCGTTTTGCGGGGTTTTCAAGCGCTTTTATCGCCTGCCTCGGTGATTTTTTCCTCGCCGATCTTGTTCTTATGCGCGCCGTTTTTCATGGCCTTGAAATCGAGCTGCGAGAGGATAACCGCGACGAGCACGATACCACAGCCGAGGTATTCGCGCAGGGTGAGCGACTGACCGAGGAAGAGGGCGGTGCCGATAACGCCAAACACCGACTCGAGCGAGAGGATGAGCGTCGCCGCCGACGGGTCAGCGCCCCGCTGACCGATTATCTGAAGGGTGTAGGCTACACCACTCGACCCGATACCGAGGTACAGAAGCGGGAGAATATCCGCAAGCATCGCAGAAAAGTCGATGCCACCCTCCACCGCGAGTGCGAAAATCGCGTTGACGACCGTCGCCGTCGCAAATTGCACCAGCGACATCCGCACCCCGTCGCACCTCGGCGAGAAGCGGTCGATCGCCAATATCTGAATAGGGAAGAGCAGGGCACACCCCGCCACGAGCAGGTCGGAGGGCGCGACGGTAAAGTCGCTCTTGATGCAGAGGAAGTAGAAGCCCACCGCCGCAATTATCACGCCGCCCCATACGTTAATTGCCGCCCGCTTCCCGAGGGTGAGCGCGTATATCGGAACGATAACGACGTAGAGCGCGGTAATAAACGCCGCCTTGCCCCCGTCGGTGCCATTGTTTATGCCAAGCTGCTGAAGCGCGCTCGCCAGCGCGAGCATCACCCCGGCGATAGCCCCGCCAACAAGCTCCGCGCGGTTAAGCCCCACCCCGTGTGAAGAAAACAGCCGTCTTTCGCTGTTTTTCACCCTGTCGAAAACCATAATAACGGGTATGAGGAACAGGCAGGCGAGCAGGCTCCGCCCGAACCCGAGCGAGAAGGCGGGAACCTCGCTCGCGGCGTCCTGCGCCGCGAAGGCAAAGCCCCAAATCACCGCCGCCGCAAGCAAAATCAGCGGCGACGTAAGTCTTTTCAATATGCTTTTCATCACTAAAATGTAAACTATTCCTTACTTTTTGTCCTTGCGCTTCAGCTCGGCAAGCACGCTTGCCAGCGCACCCAACTGCTTTTGCGTGAAAATGCGCGGCAGGCTGCCGTACATCTGTCCGAGGGCGGAGCGGTCGGTCTTCGCCGCCTCGAGGGCGACGATGCGCTTGCCCCTTTTTTTCGCCTCGGCGTATTCCACGCGGTGCACGTAATTGCCCGGCTCCAAAATCCGCGGCGTAACAAGCAGCACGAAAAGGTCGCAGGAGCATAGCTCGCGCATAATCGACTGCGAGTAATTTTCACCGGGTGCGATAACCTCGTCATACCACAGGTTGACCCGCTTTCCCGCCTCGCTCCCCTCGATCTGCTTTACGATCTCGCGCAACACCTCGCGGTCGCCGCGACGGTAGGAAATGAACACCGACGGCAGGCTCGGGTCAACCTCGCGCTCCCTCGCCGTCAGGTGCGCCCGCAGGGCGTCCATCGCGAAATCAAGGCTCCCCGTCGCGTCAATGTACTGTATCTTGCCGAGGCGCATGTTGACAAGGTCGATGGTATTCTGCCCCGCCTCGATAAGAATGGGCAGGACGCGCACACCGTCGCGCACCGCGGCGAAATATTCGGATTGGTACCCACTGTTAGCCCAGGTGAAATACTTCACCGACGCGAGGATGATGAGCACGTCTACCCTCGCGGGCAGGCCCTCGCCCCTGTCGCTCGGCGGGTCGTTGTAAAGGGCGGTGTACTCACCCGTCGCCTCGACCGCCTCGCAGATCCTGTCGATCACCCCGTATCTGTCGGCGGGGTGCGCCGATATGAATGCTATTTTTCTCTCGGACATACCACGCCCTCCCTTCAAACACGGCCCGTCAAACCGACGGCGGTGCAAAATTTCCCTGAAAAAACGGATTTTTACCTACCTATTTTATCACCCGCGCGCCAAGTTGTCAAGTACCCGAAATCACCCCGAAATTTTCTGCCCGAAAATAACCCGCCCCCACGCGTCAGCATCGCCCAAAATGCCCGAAAACACGCCCCCCTTTTTCCACGGGTCGGCATTATATACAAAATATTAAAACACAATATGTAGTATTTTCTACTTGACAAGATATCTATATATCGTGTAAAATAGTAGCACTCACCATTTTTGCAATTCTAAGGCAGGAGTAAAAATATGAAGCTTATTAAGAGAAACGGCTCGGAGGTAACCTTCGACCGCTCCAAAATATCCGCGGCCGTTCGCGCCGCAAACCTCGCCGTCGATGAACAGTACCGTATAAGCGAACTCGACGTCGACACCATCGCCCTCGTCGTGGAGCAGGCCTGCCTTGCCCTCGGCCGCTCGGTCGGAGTTGAGGAGGTGCAGGACCTCGTCGAGCGCGAGATAATGAAGCTCGGCGCCTTCGAGCTTGCGAAGGCGTATATTACCTACCGCTATAAGCGCGAGCTCGTCCGCCGCTCGAACACCACCGACGACAAGATCATGTCGCTCATCGAGTGCAATAACGAGGAGGTCAAGCAGGAAAACGCCAACAAGAACCCCACCGTCAACTCGGTACAGCGCGACTATATGGCAGGCGAGGTGTCGAAGGACATCACCCGCCGCATCCTCCTGCCCGAGGACATCGTCAAGGCGCACGAGGAGGGCATCATCCATTTCCACGATGCCGACTACTTTGCCCAGCACATGCACAACTGCGACCTCGTCAACCTCGAGGACATGCTAGAGAACGGTACCGTCATCAGCGGCACCATGATCGAAAAGCCGCATAGCTTCTCCACCGCCTGCAACATCGCGACCCAGATAATTGCACAGGTCGCCTCTAACCAATACGGTGGCCAGTCGATTAGCCTTACTCACCTCGCCCCCTTCGTTGACGTCAGCCGTAAAAAGCTCCGCGCCTCCGTAACCGCCGAGCTCGCAGAGGTCGGTGTCACCGACGAGGCGGCAATAAGCAGGATCACCGAGGGTCGCCTGCGCGAGGAGATCCGCAAGGGCGTCCAGTGCATCCAATATCAGGTCGTCACCCTCCTTACCACGAATGGACAGGCCCCCTTCATCACCGTCTTTATGTACCTTGGCGAGGCACAGAACGAGAAAGAGCGCGCCGACCTCGCGGTCATCATTGAGGAGACCCTCCTCCAGCGCTACCAGGGTGTAAAGAACGAGGCGGGCCAGTGGATCACCCCCGCCTTCCCGAAGCTCATCTACGTCCTCGAGGAGGACAACGTCCGCCCCGGCACGAAATACTACTACCTCACCGAGCTCGCGGCAAAGTGCACCGCCAAGCGGATGGTACCCGACTACATCTCCGAGAAGATCATGCTGAAAAGCAAGATCGACAAAAACGGCGAGGGGCATTGCTACACCTGCATGGGCTGTCGCTCCTTCCTCACCCCCTATATTGACGAGGACGGCAAGCCGAAATATTACGGCCGCTTCAACCAGGGCGTCGTAACCGTCAACCTCGTCGATATCGCGCTCTCCGCGGGCGGCGATATGAACAAATTCTACTCGGTCTTTGACGAGCGTATGGAGCTCTGCCACCGCGCGCTTCAATGCCGTCACGAGCGCCTCACGGGCACCCTCTCGGATGCCGCACCCATCCTCTGGCAGTACGGCGCGCTCACAAGACTGAAAAAGGGCGAAACCATCGATAAATACCTCCACGGCGGCTATTCCACCCTCTCGCTCGGCTACGCGGGCCTTTGGGAGTGTGTCTACGCCCTCATCGGTAAAAAGCTCACCGAGCCCGAGGGCGAGGAGCTCGGCCTCGAGATCATGCGCCTGCTCAACTCCTACACCGCGAAATGGAAGGCGGCGGAGAATATCGACTACTCGCTCTACGGCACCCCGCTCGAGAGCACGACCTACAAGTTTGCAAAATGCCTGCAAAACCGCTTCGGCATCGTTGAGGGCGTGACCGACCGCAACTATATCACCAATTCCTACCACGTCCACGTGACCGAGGAGATCGACGCCTTTGCGAAGCTCACCCTCGAGGCAAAGTTCCAGGCACTCTCCCCCGGCGGCGCCATCTCCTACGTCGAGGTACCCGATATGCAGAACAACCTTGACGCCGTCCTCGGTGTGATGGAGTTCATTTACGATAATATCATGTACGCCGAGCTGAATACCAAGAGCGATTTCTGCCAGATCTGCGGCTACGACGGCGAAATTGAGATAGTCGATGACGACGGCAAGCTCGTCTGGGAATGCCCGAACTGCAAGAACCGCGACCAATCGAAAATGAACGTAGCCCGTCGCACGTGCGGTTACATCGGTACCCAATACTGGAATCAGGGGAGGACGTCCGAGATCAAGGACCGCGTCCTTCATCTGTAACGCGATATAAACGGTAATCTTTCGCACTTCCCTCGCTCGCCGTACCCTCGTACGCCTTCGCTCACGAAGCACGAAATCTCACCATTTCTCTCGCGTTAGGGGAGTGGAGAGGGAAAAATGGTAACCTTCCGCACTCTATCGATTGTTATGTGCTCGTGTGCCGTCGCAGATGCACATCAATTCCACGCAATCAAATAAAAGCAAAACGCCCCGAGCGATCCGCTCGGGGCATTTTTGTCGCGGGCAGGAGGGCAGGTCGCCGTCATTGCTCGTAGACGTATTCAAGTGCGAGGCTTACCGTCCGCTCGGTGCTATCGCACTCGATCGAGCAAGAGCCCGTACCCGTAATATCAAAGGGGGACTCGCCGAAGGAGAGATTCATCGAATACCCGCCGTCGGTTTCCTCGATGGTGAAATCGTTTTTCGCCACCATCATCTCGACCCAAGTGCGGTATTCATCCTCCGTGAGCGTCACCTTGTATCGAATCTCCAGCTTTTTGGTAATTCCGCGTCTGTATGAGTAGTGGTATTCCGAAACGGTCGGATTGTCAAAATCAAATACACCGTCAAAATTGCTATCAATTACGTCCTCCGCGTCTGCGTCAATACGCGCAAAGTGCGCCGTGTCATCCGTTTTAGACACCCAAACGGGGATTAATGCGAGGTTGGAAAGCATCAGGAATACGAGGAAAAAGAAAAGAAGAATCAGCGCCACGGTCGTCTTGCCAACAATCCCTGCCCGCGTGAAAAACACCGCGGATGACGCGGAGTATATGACCGCAAAAAGCATCATCAGCAGGAGCAGCGCAGGCATGATCCGGAGAAGGTCGAGCCGCGGATAAAGATAATTATCATCCCCCTTGATTTTGAGGATAATCGCCGCAAACGCCAATAAGGTACCAAGAACGGGCAACGTCACAACGGCAATTATTTTCGCTTTTTTCATCTTGATTATCTCCTTTCATAATTAACGAGGTTCTGGTTAAATTATACCATCCCCCGCGCGGGGGTTGTTAATGGCGAGGCGAGATTTCGATAGGACTGCCCGAGATAATTCCGTGCGAGCTGCTCGGACGATCAAATACCAACTCAAACTCGCCTCCCCAAAGGAAGAACACATCCTCGCTTTTTATGCAAAACACGGTTTTGTCGGCATAAACGCTTGTTACGTTATCAATTTCGAGCAGGATATGTTCAAATACGCTGTCCTTTTGCGGTATGCTATCAAATCCGTAATACCATACGCTTCCGTCAAGCTTGGTATATACGGTGCCTATTTCGGAGGCGGAGAAGACATCGACCTCATCGTCTATCACGGTCCATTCGTCATACGTCTTTATCGCGCTCGACGCGTAATCCCTGTTTCCACAGGAAAGATGATTATACGTTCCATTTGCGTACAGCCTGCCGTCGCCGGTGAGCAGGTTGATTAACGGACTGTTTAGCGCATCGGGATCGTTAACGGTATATTTGCCGTCTATAATTCGCGCGGAGGTATCGAGTATATCGAAGTCAAGCACGTCATCAAATAACATCTCGTTGCGGTTTTCGTCAAAAACGATCAACTCACCGTCGGTATTCAAAATATACAGCGCACCGTTGTATTGGTGTGCCTTTTTTACGCCTTGATATAGCGGTTTGTCGGAGTTCGCCGAATAAAGCCTGCCGACGAGGTCGATATAATAAATTCTTCCGTCGGTATTACCGTAAAAGGCATACTGCACTTTTTCCGCAATCAGATCGGTTGATTCAAAATCAACGAAGTTGTAAAGGGTGCCGCTCTCGGTAATTATCAGTGCGCATAAATCGTCATACGGCAACACCTCCGTTGCAAGCCCGTCAAAAATGAGCACGGGTGAAAAGCAACCAAGACCGTCATCCCTCTTAAATTCTGCGTTGCGGTATTTTCGATTGCCCGTTCTTTCGTGTCCTCCCGTCAGAAAAACCTTGCCGTCGCCGTCAATCATGTAAATCTGATTGGAGAACGGAATCATTGCTTCAATGTCCTCACCATTATAAAAACGAAGCCCTGTGGTATCAAAAAGGCTATACCAAACGGAAAGCGCCGCCAATAGTAGGACCATAATAACAGCTACAAGAGCAAGAACCTTTTTCTTTTGCATCTTCATCTTAGTCATACAAAGCCTCCATTAACAGATTTAAAGAACATAGTAAACATCTATAAGCAAATTGTACCATCCCCCGCGTGGGGTTGTCAATAGGGGATAGTTGTAAGGGCTCGGTGTCCGCATTTCGGCGCGAAACGCACGATTTTGTAGGGACCGGCGTCCGCAATTAGGAGCGCGAAACCCACCCGTTATGAATGGACCGGCGTCCGCAATTAGGAGCGCGAAACCCACCCGTTTTGTAGGGACCGGCGTCCTCGACGGTCCGAGCCAAGCAAGCATAAAAACCAATGCTATCGCAAGTGCGTTTCGGGCTCGGTTACCTCTTGCCTTTGCCTCGTTTTTCGCGGGACTCTCTACGGACCGTCTCAGTTGCGTAGCAACTTTTGCGCCAGGTCCCTACAACGGACGCGGTTTTTACCTCGGCGCAAGGACGCCGGTCCCTACAATTTTACTTCCCTCTATTAATAAGTACGGCGGGATTTCGCGTTTGTTCGGTTTTTTGGAAAACGTTTTTTATTTTGCGGCGGGTGAGGGGGATGTGCTATGAACAAGTGATATTTTCGCTGAGAGGGAAAGTGGTATTCCCGCTATGCGGGAGTGGTATTTGTGCTACGCACAAGTGGTATTTTCGCCGAGGGCGAAAGTGGTATTCCCGCTATGCGGGGTACAATTCGCTCTATGCACGATCGGTGTGCGGTTGGCCGCCTTGACAAACGAAAAAGGAGAGAACTCCTCGTTGCCGATTCGTTCTCTCCTTTGCCGCGGTGCGGCTTATGGGGTTATCCGATTACTTGAAATTAGACTCGCCGAGGATGGGAGATTCAAGACCGGGGGTGTTTTCGATGGTCTGGTCGACGTACTCGGGTGCGACCGAGGTGGTGATGACGTCGTTTGCGTCGATCACGGTGATGTCGAGCATCGGAAATTCATATTTCTTCATTGTGATTCTCCTTTCCTTATGCGTTCTTTGCATTCTTGTATGCAAGGGCGGACTCGGAATACTTGATGAGGCTCTCAACAACGGTTACGAGGGCTTCGTTTCCGCTTGCCTTTGCAAATGCGTGATATGCCGCGAGGTTATATTCGCCGTAGATCTCCTTGTTGAGAACGTGGTAGTGTACGGTCGAATTCATCTCGTATGCAAATGCGTGTACGATGATGCAGGTCTTGCCATCCTTATCGGTGTTGACCTCGCCCTTTACTGCGCGCTCGCCGATGTGGAAGATATAATCCTCAACAGCGTGAACGGGATTGCCCTCGCCGTCAAGCTCGGGATAGAAGACGAATGCGGGATGCTCGCTGATAAGAAGCGCGGAGCCTGCAAGAGCGACGGTGCTCTGTGCGGGGGTGCCGACGGAAACCTCGGGAGCGTAATCGCCGAGGATAGCCTTGATAGCCGCAACCTCCTCTGCGTTCACGCCTGCGAGCTCTGACGCCGCCTTAACGTATGCGAGCATATCCTTCGCGAGTGCGATCTCGTTTGCATCGGTGGTGGAGGCGAGCAGGGCCTTCGCATACTGAACGACGCCGAGGGTTCTGGTCGCGGTTGCGTTCTCCTTGTCGCAATTTACGGTGACGACGAGGTCGATGTCCTTTGCCGCGCCGATAACGCCGCCCATTACCTCAACGTGGTAGTAGTCAACGCCGTCGATCTGACGAACCTTGAGCGAGGCGAGATCGGTGTACTCAACGCCACCAAGGTTGAAGGAAACGAGGCGATTCTTGGGAAGGTAGATGTTGTAAATAAGGTCGGACGAGAGGGTAACGCTCGTCTTGGGAACGTAGTTGATGAGGCGAACGGGGAAGAGCTTCATAACGGTGCCGCCCTCGGTGGTCTCTCGAGGAATGAAGTCAAGCGCGGTGCCGATGGTGCTGCTGACCGTCTGGTTGGTGAAGTTGTTCTCCACGGTGGGAAGGGTGAGGGTGATGTACTCGCCGTCTGCGCCCTTACCGAAGGTAACGTTGCTGTCCGGTGCGCCCTTGAGGACGAACTGCAGCTTAGCACTGAGTGCGCTGTCCGCGAGGATCTTACCGCCGTTGACTGCGACGTTCATCTTGAGGAGCGACTTTGCATTGTTACCCGCGACGAAGAGGTAAACCTTTGCCGAGCCAACGCCGCGAAGGTCGAAGGTACAGTTGTTGTAGGTTACGTTTGCGGTGTGTGCGTAATTCGGGCAGTTGTTAACCTGAACGAAGGGCTGGTCCTTGGACGCGCCCTCAACACGGTCGAAGATAACGTTGTCGAAGGTGATGTTCATTACCGCGGTGTCCTCGATGGTTGCACTTTCTGCAAAGAGGATGAACTGGCTCTTGCCGGTGAGGATGGTACCGTTCTTGAAAATTACGTTACGAACGGTGCCCGCGTTGTAAAGCACCTTGGTAGCGATGTAGAAGGTGCCGTAGCCCGTGTCGGAGCCCCTGAAGGTGAAGTTGTTGAGGTCAACCACCATCGTCGGACGCATACGGAAGAGGTTGGAGCAGTTTGCAACGGTGGTGAAGTCAACGTTATCACGAAGGAGGACGACTACCTCGCCGTCGAAGTTCCAATAGGAGGTGATGTTAGCGTCGATCCAGGGGTTTGCATACGCGCCGTGGAAGACGTAGGAGTCAGAGCCGCTCGCCTTCTTGAAGAGTGCAAAGGGATAGGTTGCAACCGACTCGTACTCAAGCGGGATCTCGCCGTACTTGGTGGGGATACCGGTCTTAACGCCGTAGTAGTCGTAGGTGCCGTCGGTGGAGAGTTTCTCAAACTTGGTGGAGCCGCCGTTTACGGTATGGCTTGCGTCAATTCCGACGGGAACGCGGATGGAGGTGAAGCCGTCCTTGCCCTTGCCGAAGGTAACCTGACCGGGTGCGTTGTCGAAGTGGAGCTTGAAGTTGTTCATCTCGTTAAGGAGGATCTCGCCGCCGTTGACCTGAATGTTCATTTCAAGCTTGGTGGTGGAGCTGTTACCTACCATAAAGAGGTAAACATTGTTGGTGTTGGCGCCGCCGGTGAGGTCGAAGGTACAATCGTTGTAGGTGAGGTTGACCTTCTCTGCGTAGTTGTTCTGTGCGCCGACCTGTACTACGGGCTGATCCTTGTAGGTGGTGCGGATGAACTTAACGTTGTCGAAGGTTACGTTAACCTCGAGCAGGTCAACGCCGGGGTCTGCCGAGTTGTTCTCCGCAAACATCATAAGCGCCTTGGCAGAGAGGATGAATTCACCGTTCTTGATGGTGAAATTGCGTGCGCCCGTACCGTTGGTCGGGGTCTTAACCTGATAGAAGAAGGTGCCAAGACCGTTCTTGTTGGCGGCGGTCATGGTGTGGCCGTTCATATCGAGGGTAAGCGAGGGCTGAACGCGGATACCGTTGGTGAAGGGATCTCTGTTAGTGAAGTCAACGTCATCGAGCATGAGGATGACGACCTCGCCGTTCACCTTCCAGTAGGAGGTGAGGGGGTTATCTGCAAATGCATCGGCATAGGTACCGAGCAGGGTCCACTCGGTGGCACCCGACGCCTTGGTGAAGATGGCGAAGGGCTTATCCGCCGAAACCTGTGCCGCGGGAATTGTGCCGTACTCGGTTACGATATCGCCGTCGTCCGCCGATGCGACGAGGGTCATACCGACGACGAGAAGCGCGATAACCGCGAGCACTGACAAAATAAGAGCAATGCGGTTTTTAACGTTCATGGTTTTGTGTCCTTTCTTGTTTTGGATGGGTGTATTATTGCGTATCCAATTATATTTTATATTTTTTCTGTTGACAATATATGTCATTAATGCTATAATAAGATGACAAAAGTTGCTATTTGCGTTTTGAAGGGAGGGTGCATTTGTGTATATTCAACAACCGAATTTTGGCTCAATGACCATAGTGCGGTGTGGCTACCACGACGGCAAATATAACGACGCGCCCCACCTGCACCAGTTTTCCGAGCTGATTTGGGTCTTTGCGGGCGAGCTCGAGATGACCGTCGGCGGCGATACCGTTACCGCCACGGCGGGGCAGGTGATCCTCGTGCCTCCCTTCTCGGTGCACTCCTTCCGCACGCCCGAGTATTGCCGCATCTGGATCTGCGTTTATTCTAACGATTTCGCGCTCGGCTTCCTCGGGAACGAGGACCTGTACGCCCGCTGGTCCACCCCCGTCCATACGCTCAGCGACGGGCTCGTCGGTTATCTTGAATCCATCAGGTTTATCGACACCTGCCTTGCCTTCGATTGGACCGACTCCTGCTGTCGCGTGGTGCGCGCCGCCATCGGCGCGGTGTTCGAGGAATATCTCCGTTCGGTCACCCGTGTGGAGAAAACGGGCAGGGAAAACGCCCTATCCCGCACCCTCATCTACATCGGTATGCACTACCGCGAGCCGATCACCCTCGCCTCGGTCTGTGAGGCAATTGGGTACACCCCGTGTTACATTTCGCACTGCTTTGACGCCCTTGGCGGGATGAATATCCGCACCCTCGTCAACACTCTGCGTATCGAGTATTCGAAGATTTTGCTCGTCACCACCTCCTTTAAGCTCATCGACGTCGCGCTGGAGTCGGGCTTCTCGGGCGAGCGTAGCTTTTTCCGCGCATTCTCCCGCATCGTCGGCATGACCCCCGGCGAATACAGAAGAACCGGTATGAAAGGAAGAACCGCATAATGAAACACAAAATCGCATCCTATATCGCGCTCGGCTCGGTCGGACTGACGCTCGTGCTCCTTTGCGCGATGGGCGTTACCGCAAAATTGACGGGTGGCGTCGGCGCGATAAACGCCGTACTCAAAATCTCCATGTACGTCGTCTTCGGGCTGTCATTTGTTGCCTTCGTGGTGGCGTATATCCTCGATGCAAAGAGGAGGAGAGATGGCAGAAAATAACCCCACCTCCGCGGCGGGCAGGGCAACCGCCCGTTCGGCTTGCGACGGCATGGCAACCGCCATCGGTAGGGACGCCGTAACCACCACCGAAACGGTCGGTGCGACCCACCCTACCGAGGCGTTTGACGCGACAACCGCGAAAACGGGAAGGACCGATAAAAAGCTATGGACACCCCCGCGGGTGATGCTCGCGCCTATGGCGGGATATTCCGACCGCGCGATGCGCGTCGTCTGCGCCGAGTGGGGTGCCGAATACTCGGTGACCGAGATGATCAGCGCAACCGCCCTCTGCTTCGGTGACAAAAAGACGCTCGCCCTTGCGGCCATCCGACAAGACGAGGGCAACGTCGGCCTGCAAATATTCGGCAAGGAGCCCGACAGAATGGCGTTCGCCGCACACCGCCTGTCGGAGGCGGTTGGAGAGGGCTTCGTCCCCCCGACGGCGATCGACGTCAATATGGGCTGTCCCGTCAACAAGATATTCGGAAACGGCGAGGGCTCGGCGCTGATGCGCTCGCCCGAGCTGATAGAGAAAATCGTCCGCGCTGTGAATGGCGCGACCCACCTTCCCGTCACGGTGAAATTGCGTATCGGTGTTGATGCGGCGCATATCAACGCCGTCGAGTGCGCCCTCGCCGCCGAGGAGGGCGGCGCCGCCATGATTTGCCTGCATGGGCGGACCCGTGTCGAATTATACTCGGGTACGGTGCACCGCGAGGTTATCAAAAATGTAAATGACAGTTTACATATCCCGCTTATCGCAAACGGGGATATCACCTCTGCCGCCGACGCCCTTTCAATGCTTCGTGACACGGGTGCCCACGGCGTTGCCGTCGGTCGGGGCGCGGTCGGCAACCCCTTCATCTTCCGCGAGATTCTTGCCGCTCTTGACGGCGGCGAATTTACCCCGCCCTCGCTTGCCACCCGCTGTGAGGTCGCCCTCCGACAGCTACGTTTCTCCATTGAGGAAAAGGGCGAATACCGCGCGGTCAACGAGGCGAGAAAGCAGATTGCCCTCTACCTCCGCGGCTTTCGCGGCGCGGCGACCCTGCGCGCGGCGATCAACACCGCCACCACTTACGCCGAGGTCGAGCGGGTCATTAACGACATCCTCACCGAAAACGCCGACGAGGTTACCTAGGAGGCAAGGAGCAAGGCAAAAAGAGCGGGAGAAATTCTACAAAATGTAAACTGCGACGAATTTTCGTAAAACGGTTTACTTTTTTCGTAATTTATGCTAAAATAGACCCGTGGGGCATCCGCGGGTCTTTTTCTTTCCGACTTCTATCTGCTTTTCCGTTTTCCTGCGGCTTGTCCACGAACGCGCGGCCTTGCCGCACACCCCGAAACCAAATAAAAGCACCGTCGCCCGTCGACGGGAAAGGAAACGAATTATGGCAATCGCAATTATTACAGGCGCATCAAGCGGCATCGGCGAGCAGTTCGCCGTCGAGCTTCAACGCACCGCGGGCATCAACGAATTTTGGTTCGTCGCAAGACGGCGCGAGCGCATGGAGGCTCTACGTGACCGCCTCGGTGTGAAGGCACGCATCATCACCGCCGACCTTACCACCATGGACGGCGTGGGCGAGGTCAGACGCGCCCTCGAGGAGGAGAAGCCCGAGGTCAAATTCCTCGTCAACGCGGCGGGCTTTGGCAATTTCGGCACCTTCGAGGAGCTGCCCGAGGATGACGTCGCAAAAATGATCGACCTCAATGCAAAGGCTCTCGTCCTCATAACCCACATGACCATCCCTTATATGGTAAAGGGCGGCAGGATCATCGAGCTCGGCAGCGGCTCCTGCTTCACACCCCTGCCCGCATTCAACGTCTACGCCTCGTCGAAGGTGTTCGTCCTCCACTATACCAAGTCGCTCAACTTCGAGATCAAAAAGTACGGCCTGCGCGCCACCTGCTTCTGCCCCGGCTGGGTCGAAACCGAATTTCTCGGCAAGGCTACCGCTCGCGACGGCGTCACCGCACCTCGAGAGATGAAGCCGATGCTCTCCTGTGAGAGGGTTGTGAAAAAGTGCGTCAAGGCATCCATCAAGGGCAGGGTAATGTGCGTCACCAATTGGTATACGAAGCTCCAGCACCTCCTCTTTAAGATACTCCCCGACGGGCTCCTTTCCCGTATGTGGCTTGGCATGCTTAACAAAAAGGTCTGACTTATTCCGTCGAAAAGCCTCTCGGCGCTCGGTCGCATGCGGTCGGCGTCGAATCACGGCAAACGGGCAAGCTCGCGGTCATGACTCTGTACCGTCGCGGACGCGACACCAACTCCGAAAACCGCGTAAAATTTCTCGCAACCCCCACCCCGTGTTAAATTTCACGCATTTTCTCTCGCACTAACCTTCATCCTGTGATAAGCGCGAAATGCAACCATACTTTACAATTGAGGTCAAAATGGCTAGAAAATCATTAAAGGCAGGCGTTCTCACCGCGCCCCTCCCTCCCGTGCTCGTAACCGTTGGCACGGGGGATGAGGCAAACATAATTACAATCGGCTGGACGGGTATTCTCTCCACCCATCCGCCGCGCACCTATATCTCCGTCCGACCCGAGCGGCATTCGCACTCTCTCCTTCGCCGCCACGGTGAGTTTGTCATCAATCTCACCACCGCCCGGATGGCTCGCAAGGTGGACTTCTGCGGCATCTACACCGGCGCGAAGGTGGATAAGTTCAAGGAATGCGGCTTTACCAAGGTCGATAGCAAGGAGGTCGAGGTGCCTGCAATCGGCGAGTGCCCCCTCTCGCTCGAATGTCGCGTGGTCGAGGTTATCCCGATGGGCACCCACGACGTGTTTATCGCCGACGTCGTCGCCGTCAGCGTCGACGACTCCATCCTTGACGGGGATGGCAGGCTGTGCTTCGACCGCGCGGGTCTGCTTGCCTACGCCCACGGCGAATACTACGCCCTCGGCGAGAAGGTCGGCAAATTCGGCTTCTCCACCGATAAACCGAAAAAGGGCGGCAAAAAGCCCGCCCCCAAGCCTGCCGCCGACAAGGCTAACACCCCCGCCCCCGCAGCGGGAAACTCCGCCACCAATAGCGGAACGAAACCGTCTGCCCCCACAAAGGGCGCAGCAAGCAAAGCAACCGCCCCCACAAAGGGCGCAAACGAAAATGGCACCTCAAATAAGAAAACCACCGCAAGCAAAAACGGCACCCGGGGGGGTGCCGCAACCGAAAATACCGCCGACACTCACCGTCCGTTTTATCTCGACGCGCCGCGCGGCAGGAAAAAGGGAGGTAAAAGGAAATGAAGCATGATAAGGACAATACCGAGCGAATCCGTGCCCGCGTCCTCTCGCTTATCGAGGCGGGCTACGAGAGTGACGCCGCCTTCGAGCGCGCCCTCGGCATCCCTGACAAGACGGTGAACAATTGGCGACGCGGTCGCTCCGCCTCCTTTATGCGCATGCTGCCCGAGCTGTCGACCCGCTTCGGCGTCAATATCAGCGAGCTGATGGACATCCCCCTCCGCCGCGATACCTCCGAGCTCTCGGAGGAGGAGCTGCACCTGTTGCACCTCTACCGCCGCTCGCGCACCATGCCCGAGAAGATGCGCGCCGCCCTGCGCGAAACGCTCGAAAAAACCATTACCCTCTACATCAACTCATACACCGAGGTGAAGGCATCCGCCGCGAAAAAGGCGCGCAAAAAGCCCACCGACAAGGATTAACCGCCCTATGAACAAGCAGAAATATATTGATTTATTTGAAACAAACCTCAACTCGGCCATCGACCTTTGGCTGACCCGCTCCCCCGACCGTGAGCACGGCGGAATCTACCACTGCCTTGACAGGGATGGCAACGTCTTCTCCCGTGACAAGGGCGTGTGGATGCAGGGCAGGGCGGGATGGACCTTCTCCTATCTTTACAACCATTATCAGCCACGCCCCGAGTTTCTCGAAATTGCAAAAAGCTGTATCGATTTTGCCCGTGAAAAGTGCACCGACACGGATGGGCGAATGTATGTGAAGGTGACGAAGGACGGAGCCCCCCTTGAAAAGTCGGGTGAATGGTTTTCGGAGGCATTTTATATAATGGCCTGTGCCGAATACTACCACGCCACGGGCGACCGCGACTACCTCTACGAGGCGCGCGTGACCTACGATCTCATCCTCGCCATCTTCCGCGACCCGTCGGTTGACCCGTACAAGGTCAGTCACGGCGGCAGCCAAATGGCGCGTCCTACCCGCCACTTCAATCAACCGATGATCCTTCTTAACGTCGGCTCGGTTATGGCGGCCTGCGACCCCGAGCGCATCTCGCTCTACAACGAAAACGCCCTCTGGCTTGGCGGGCTTATCCGCGACTTCTTTAAGGAGGAGTACGGCGGCACGCTCGAATCGATTGCCCCCGACGGCTCGGTGATCCTCGACGCCGCGACCGAGCGGGTATGCTGTCCCGGCCACGATATGGAGTGCGCCTGGTTCCTCCTCGAGGAGGGGCGCCGCCTCGGAAATACGGAAATGTGCTCACTTGCGGCGCGGATGTTTGACTGCGCGTACGCGATGGGGCTTGACCGCGAATACGGCGGCATTCTTTACTACCGCGACGTCCTCCCGTACCCCGTTGAGGCGTATGAGCAGGATATGAAGATCTGGTGGGTCCATAACGAGGCGATCATCGCCTCACTTGCCCTGTTTTGCGACACAGGGTCCGACTTATACCGCGAAATCTTTGAAAAAGCGGTGGAGTATTCCTTCGCCCGCTTCGTTGACTCGGATGGCGAATGGTACGCGACCCTCCGCCGCGATGGCGTACCGAATGAAACGATGATCAAGGGCTTTATTTACAAGGGTCCCTTCCACACTCTGCGCATGTACGCAAAGTGCCTTGAAATGCTCCGCGGTGCAAAGGAAGACCTCGTGTAACGATAAAAAGGGTTAACCCCCACCCCGTGTAACGTTAAATGGGCTTAAAACCCCACCCCGTGTAACGTTATTTGGGGATTATCCCCCTCACCACAAAAAAAGAGCGCATGGCGCGATGCTTGGGTTAAGGCTATCACGCGATGCGCTTATTATTTCTCCCGGGCAAAAAAGGCATCCGTACCTTTACCCCCCCGGGGGTCGCTTATATTTCTTCCTTCTCGCCCTTGGAAATGGCGATGTATCTTGCGTTGCGATAGGTCCTCGGCGAGCAGCCGCGGTACCTCTTGAACATCCTGCCAAAGTAGGAAACCGAGGAAAATCCGACCCGCTCGGAGATCTCTAGAATACTGTCATTCGTCCGCGCGAGCTGGGTCTCTGCCTTGCACACCCGCACGAAATTCAGATATTCGGTGAAGGTGGCACCCGTCGCCGCCTTGAACACGCGGCAAAAATAGCTCGGGTCCAGCCGCTCGAGCGCCGCCACCTCGTCAAGCGAGATATCCTCGCCGTAGTGCGAGTTGATGTAGGACAGGGCGGACAGTATCTTCTGCACCTCCTTTGAGAGGTACATCTCCTCCGCGTTTGATAGAACACCCATTCGGTAAAGCGAGCCGAGCAGGCGGAATATCCCCCCGCGGATAAGGAAATCGTAGCCGACCTCCCGTCCTTCACTCTCAAGGAGGATGCCGTCAATCTCCCGCGTCAGGGAATCCGAGCGAATTATTCTTACCGGCTCGTCGCCGATCTCGCGAAATCGCGCGGAGTATTTGATTATCTTGAAAATCTCCCCGTCGATAAAATCGGTCTCGCGGAATTGCAGTAGGATGTAGCCGCTGTCCGTCGCGGCGTAGGTGCTGTGCGGCACGCGCGTGTTGATGAAAATAACGTCGCCCGCCCCCGCGGCGTAATCGCTCTCGCCGACCGTGACGTGAAACTCTCCCGCGGTGACCGCAATCAGCTCGAGCTCGTCGTGATAGTGTAGTCCGACCTGCATCCCCGCGGGGATCAACTCGTTTCTGCGGAGGTACACGGTGACCTTCGGCACGTTGCTCCTAACTATTTCATTTCTCATATAAAACCCACTTGAAATATGATTTATACTGTGATAAAATATATATGAACGGCTCCCGTTCAAGGGTATTTTAACATATTCTGCCGTGAATTTCAACCGTTTGCGAAAATTCGCCCGACCGACGGTTGACCTAAATGAAAATCAATAATAAATATATTAAGGAGAAAACCAAAATGGTAAAGCTTACCCCCCAGCAGTGCTTCGACCTCGCGTGCGACAAGTACGAGAAGGCGAAGGGTATTATCGCCGACCTCACCGTAAAGACAAAGGAGATTTCCGACACCTTCAACGGCGACATCGCAATGCGTCAGTTCGACTTCATCGTTCAGGCTATCCTTCTTAACCTCGCCGTTGAGGATAAGGAGTTCTGCGAGCTCGAGAAGGTCTTCATCAAGGAGATCACCGAGTACGCCGACATTCTCGTAACCGTCAACAAGCTCTTAAAGGAGGAGTACTCCGATTGGGTTGACGTTACCTGGGATGACATTGACCACCTCACCCCCGAGAACAAGAACAAGTTCGCCGCAATCTGCGCGAACGCAATCTCCAAGTACGCCGACGAGTTCACCTACTTCTTCTCTGCGATCGACCTTCTCGATGAGGAGAGAAATTACTACGAGGAGCTCCAGGAGTGCCTGTTCAACCTCATCATGCTTCTTGACGCGGTTGACGAGGGCGGCTTCGATCCCGAGGCTGGCGCCGATGACGAGGCTCTGCGCGCACTCAACGTAATGCAGATCCTCTTCAACGACAATTGGGAGAAGAACCTTGCCAAGTTCCGCGAGGCACTCGGCGAGTAATTGAATAGTCAAAAAAGGGGCATCCCGATGAGGGATGCCCTTTTGCTTTATCAGGTTGATTTTTCGCTTCCTTTAGAAGATGATCTGTGTTGATCTATCCTATCGTATAGAGAATCACTTTCTTGCCGCGCGCTGGTCGCAGTAGATGCAACGCTCCCCGTCAAAGAGGCGCTTGATTCCGCGCTCCGTACGGGAGAGGCAATGCGGGTTTATGCACTCGAGTGAGGGGTTCTCCTCGCCACCCGTGCGCCTGTCATCTACGCCCTTCGTGTTGAGTAAGAAGAGGATGAGCGCCATTCTGATATACCGTCCGTACGCCGCCTGGTCAAAATAGTGTGCGCGCGGGTCATCGTCCACGTCCACGTCGATCTCGTTCACGCGGGGCAGGGGATGCATTACCGAGAGGGTCGGCTTCGCTCCCGCGAGCTTCGCCGCGGTGAGGATGTAGCTATCCTTCAGCCGCTCGTATTCTGCGAGGTCGGCAAAGCGCTCCGCCTGGATGCGCGTCATGTAAAGGATGTCGAGCTCGGGTATCGCCGCCTCGAGGTCGGGGTTTTCCACATACTCGCACCGCCCGTCAAGGAAGTCCTCCTTAACGTAGTCGGGCAGCTTCAATTCATCGGGTGAGATGAGCACGAATTTGACCCCCTCGTACCTCGACATCGCCGAGATGAGCGAGTGCACCGTGCGCCCGTATTTGAGGTCGCCGCACACACCGACGGTCAGGTGGTCAAACCTTCGGCACTTGCGGTTAATGGTCAGAAGGTCGGTCAGCGTCTGCGTCGGGTGGAAATGCCCGCCGTCGCCCGCATTGATGATGGGCACGGTTGCCACGCGGGATGCGGCAATGGGGGCGCCCTCCTTCGGGTGGCGCATCGCAATAATGTCGGAATACGCGGATACCATTCTTATCGTGTCCGCGACGGTCTCGCCCTTGGCGACCGAGCTTGAGCCTGCATTATCGAAGCCGAGCACCTGCCCGCCGAGCGACATCATCGCCGAGGTAAAGGACAGCCTCGTCCTCGTCGACGGCTCGAAAAACAGGGTGCCGAGGATCTTGCCGCGGCATACCTCGCGGTACTTGTCGGGGTCCGCGATAATATCGTTCGCCACCGAGATCAGCCCGTCGAGCTCCTCCGTCGAAAAATCGAGAATATCAATAAGGTTTCTCATTTACGCCTTCGCTCCGTAGACCTCGAGATATTTCTTGATTCTGTCAACGTTCTCCTTGTTTGCGGGATCCTCCTCGAGGTACTCGATAATGTCGTAAACGTCAACGACCGAGTAAACGGGGAAGCCGAACTGCTCCTCGATCTCCACCATCGCGCCCTTTTCGCCCCGGCCCTTTTCCTTGCGGTCAACCATGACGAAGGGTGCGGCAACCTTCACGCCGGGAAGGGCAGTGCCGATAATGTCCATCGTCTCGCGGATAGCCGTGCCCGCGGTGATAACGTCCTCAACGATAACGACCTCCTCGCCGTCCTTCGGCTTGTATCCGACGAAGATACCGCCCTCGCCGTGGTCCTTTACCTCCTTGCGGTTGAAGAAGAAGGGAAGGTTAAGACCCTCGCCCGCGAGTGCCACCGAGGTGGAAACCGCGATCGAAATGCCCTTGTACGCGGGGCCGTAGAGCGCCGCCTGCTTCATACCGAGCTTGTCGATGTACGCCTTGGCGTAGAAGGAGCCGAGCTTTGCAATATTCTCACCCGTTTTGATCTCGCCCGCGTTAATGAAATAGGGGATCTTTCTGCCGCTCTTCGCGGTAAAGTCGCCGAACTTAAGCACGCCGGCGGACTGAAGAAATTCGATAAATTCTCTCTTATAGCTCTCCATTTGTCTATCATCCTTTTCTCATATTTTTGGTATAACCGCCGCCCCGTGTCAAATTATCCGCGGGTGCAGTTGATTCTTTTGTAAACAGTTGTTGTCAAGTCCAAACTCTGAACGCCGACCGTTAGCCGAAAAACTCGCGACAGCATCTTTCGTACGCGGAGACGGGGTCGGGTGCGGCGGTGATGGGACGGCCGACAACGATATAGTCGGAGCCGATAAGGCGTGCCTGCTCGGGGGTCATGACCCTCTTCTGGTCGCCCTTGTCACCGTCGGCGAATCTGACGCCGGGGGTAACGGTTACGAACTCCTTGCCGCATCTTGTGTGCACTGCCTCCGCCTCGAGGGGAGAGCAGACGACGCCGTCAAGGCCTGCCTCCTTCGCGCACTCTGCGTAGTGCATAACGACCTCTGCAATGGGCTCCTTGATGAGCAGGTCGTGCTCCATCGTTGCCTGGTCGGTGGAGGTGAGCTGGGTCACAGCAATGAGAATGGGACGGGTGCCGTCGGGGCGGGTCAGGCCCTCGATTGCCGCCTTCATCATCGGGACGGTGCCCGCGGCGTGAAGGTTGGTCATGTCGACGTCGAGGCGGGAGAGCACGCTCATCGCCTTCTTGACCGTGTTGGGAATGTCGTGCAGCTTCAGGTCAAGGAAGATCTTGTGACCGCGCTTCTTGATCTCGCGCACGATCGCGGGACCCTCCGCGTAGTAAAGCTCCATTCCGATCTTAACGAAGGGCTTCTTGCCCTCAAATTTGTCGAGGAAATTGAAGGTATCCTCTGCGCTCGCGAAGTCGCAAGCAATAATTACGTCCTTGCCCATTAGTGTGCTCCTCCTATTATATCACTTAATTTATTGATTCCGTATTTTTCCATCGCCGTGGGCAACGCCGCAATGATGTCACGGCAGGCGTAGGGGTTGACGAGGTTTTCCGCGCCGACCTCGACCGCCGTCGCTCCCGCGAGCATAAACTCGATCACGTCCTCCGCCGTGGCGATACCGCCCATGCCGACGATGGGAATCTTCACCGCGTCGTAAACCTGGTAAACCATCCTGACGGCAACCGGCTTGATCGCGGGACCCGAATAACCGCCCGTCTTGTTGGCGAGCAGGGGCTTCCTTTTCTTGAGGTCTATCCTCATACCGAGCAGCGTGTTGATAAGGCTCACACCGTCGGCACCGCCCGCCTCGCACGCCTTGGCGATCGACACGATGTCGGTCACGTTGGGGGAGAGCTTGATGATTATCGGCTTCTTCGTCACGTCGCGCACCGCGCGGGTGACCGTCTCGGCCATCTCGGGCGACGTGCCAAAGCTCATTCCGCCGCCGTGCACGTTGGGGCAGGAGATGTTCACCTCGAACCAGCCGATCCTGTCAACCTCGTCGAGGCGTCTGACCGTCTCGACGTACTCATCGAGCGAGAAGCCCGACACGTTCGCCATAACCGGCTTTTTGAATACCTTGAACAGCTTCGGCAGCTCCTCGGAGACGACCCTGTCAACACCGGGATTCTGCAGGCCGACCGCGTTCAGCATACCCGACGGGCACTCCGCAATTCGCGGGGTGGGGTTGCCGAAGCGGGTGTTCAGCGTCGTGCCCTTGAAGGACAGCGAGCCGAGGACGTTGATGTCGTAGAGCGCCGCGAACTCGTAGCCGAAGCCGAACGTGCCGCTGGCGGGGATAACGGGGTTGTCGATCTCAACACCCGCGAGGCTTATCTTCGTGTCTACCATTTAATCTCCTCCTTAACAAGCACGGGACCGTCGCGGCAAATGCGCTTGTATCCGTATTTCGTCTCACAGCTGCAGCCCATGCAGGCACCGAAGCCGCATCCCATCCTCTCCTCGAAGGAGAACTCGCCCGAGGTGACCGTCGCGTTATAAACCGCACGGAGCATCGGCTCGGGACCGCAGGTGTAGAAGTAGGTGTATTCAAGACCCGCCATCGCATCGGTGACGAAGCCCTTGACGCCCATACTGCCGTCCGCGGTGGCTACGATGACCTTGCAGCCGATTGCCTCGAACTCCTCACGGTAGAATACCTCCTCCGCGGTGTTGAAGCCGAGAATGACCGTCGGGGTGACGCCCCGCTCACGAAGAAGGCGTGCCGCCATATACATGGGCGGTACACCCGCGCCGCCGCCGATAAGTAGGGGGGCGTGTCCGCTTTTCGAGAGGGTGTAGCCGTTGCCGAGGCCTGTGAGGACGAGGAATTCATCCCCCGCCTTTGCCTCCGACATCACCCGCGTGCCGTCGCCGACCACCTTGAAGATAAGGGTCAGCCTGTCAGCCTGCATATCGCATACCGAGATCGGCCTGCGAAGGTAAAAGCCGTCGAGCTTGATATTGACGAACTGCCCGGGGCGTATGCCCTTGGTGTCGCCCGTCATCACCCATTCGTAGGTGTTTTTTGCAATCTGTCTGTTTGAAATCAGACGAAAGGTCGTGTCCTTCAATTATTCGCCCTCCCCGACGTACACGTCGTTCTTCCATATTCCGACCTTTATCCTGCCGGAAACGTGGTAGTAATATTTGCCCTTGCCGTGGAAATTACCGTCCTTGAACTCGCCCTCGTACCAGTCGCCGTCGGTGAAGCGGTAAATGCCGTATCCGCACCGCACGCCGTCCTTGAACTCACCCTCGTAGGAGGAGCCGGTTGCATAGGTGTAAATGCCCTTTCCGTTCGGCAGTCCGCCGCGGTACTCGCCCTTGTAGACCGAGCCCGAGGTGTGGTAGTATTCGCCGTAGCCCGAGCGCTTGCCGTCCTTGAACTCGCCCTCGTACCTGTCGCCGTCGGAGTAGTAGTAGATACCGAAGCCGTTCGGCTGACCGTCCTTGTAATTGCCCTCGTAGCGGCTACCGCTCTTGTGAATGTATATACCTTGCCCGGAGCGCCTGCCGTTTACGCGCGTGCCCTTGAACACATCGCCGCTCGGCATCATCGTCTCTACTCCGTAGCCGTCGATTTCGTCGTTATTGAAATGCCCCTCGTAGGTGCCGCCGTTCGAGAAAACGTATTTTCCCTCGCCGTGCTTCTTGCCGTTTTTGATATCACCCTCGTAGGTCTCGCCGTTCTTGTAGGTGATCCTTCCGACGCCGTTCGGCCGTCCTTCCTCGAAGTCGCCATCGTAGTATAGGTGCTCGCCGTAGTAGAGCTTGCCCTTGCCGTGCCGCTCTCCGTCAAGGAAATCGCCGACGTATTTTTCACCGCGGGAGGGTAGGGTCTCCTCTCCCTTTCCGCACCGCACGCCGTCCTTGAACTCTCCGACGTACGTCGCGCCGTCCGCGGTGCACTCGGTGCCGTTTCCGTTGTAGGTGCCGTCCTGCCACTGTCCTTGGTAGTATGCACCGCCGCCGAGGTCGATCTTACCCACTCCGTGCGGCTTGCCCTCCTTGAACTGTCCGTCGTAGACAGACCCGTCGGCGAAGGTGTAAACGCCCTCACCGTGCGGCAGGTCGTTCTCCCAGGTGCCCTCGTAAACGTTTCCGCTCGCGGTGGTCACTCTGCCGTACCCGTGTCGAATTTCGCCACGCATTTCGCCCTGATATATTGATCCGTTGTTGTAAACCTTTGTTGGCATTTTGCTCCTTTTGGGATAACCCGATTATCGTATTTTGTGTAAAGGGGGTTGCCCGTCATTTTACCTCGCGCACGCTGCCGTCCGCGCGATAGTACTTGCCGCGTCCGTACGGAACGCCGCCCCTGAAATTCCCCTCGTAGCGGGTGATCTCGCCGCCCGCGGGGTAGTAGAGGATTCCGTATCCGTGGCGCAGACCGCGCTTGAACTCGCCCTCGTACCTGCCGCCGTCGGCGTAATATTTGGTGCCGTGACCGTGCTTCTTGCCGTCGCGCCAGGAGCCGACGTAGGTGACCTTGCCGTTTTCGTCGCGGTATTCACCCTCGCCGTCGAATTTCCAATTCTTCATCCCGCCGACGTACACGTCACCCGGCGCTATGTAGAAGGTGCCGCTTCCGCGCACCCGCCTGAATATATTGCTCTCAACGCTACCCTCGTAGTATAAGCCGTCCTCGAAAACGAACTTTCCTTGTCCGTGGGGCATGCCCATGACGAAATCGCCCTCGTACACGTCGCCGTTTGCGTAATCCATACGCCCCTTGCCGTGCGGGCGTCCGCCGCGCATCTGCCCGTGGTAAACGTTGCCGTTTCTGTAATAATACTTGTATGATTTACCCATGATGTTACCTTTATGATGTGCCAAGATGATTGTTTCCGCAGGAAAGGGGGCGCAATGCGCCCTCTGTCCTTATTTGCCGTCGGTCGCGCTCGGTAGAGAGCGCCGTTTAGCCTGCTTTGACTGCCGTTGGCTTCGCTCCGCCTATCAGCCCTTGAACTCGCCGAGCTCGAACTGACCGCGAAGGACCTCGCCGCCCGCGAGGGTATAAACGCCGAAGCCGTGACGCTCGCCGTCCCTCCACTCACCGAAGTAGACGTTGCCGTTCGCGTATTCGCAGTAGCCGAGGCCGTCGCGCACGCCGTTCTTGTAGTAGCCGACGTACTTCGTTCCGCTCGGCCAGGTGAAGATGCCGAAGCCGTTTCTCTGCATCTCGCTCATATATCCGGTGAATTTGCATCCGTCGGCGTAGGTGTAGGTGCCGTAGCCGTTCGGCTCACCGCCGAGCCAATCACCCTCGAGGGTGTTGCCGCTCGAATAATTGTAGGTTCCCTTGCCGTTCGGCTTGCCGTCGATGACGCCGCCGTCGTAGCTCGAGCCGCTCTCAAACTCGACCTTGTCGGACACGGGCTTGCCGACGTATTCGCCGTTCTGCCACACGCCGACGGTGGTCTCGCCGTCTGCCTTGATCTCTGCGCCGACGCCGTTCTTTACACCGTCCTTGAAATAACCCTCGTGACGGTCGCCACCCTCGGTGGTAACGACGGCGTAACCGTTCTTGCCGCCCGACCACTCACCGGTGTAGCTGCCCTCTCTGCTCTTTTCGCTGCCGAAGCCGCGCGGGCCGTCCTCGGTGTACTCGCCGTTATATGCGACCTCGCCCTCGGTGCGCTCACCAAAGGAGGCAAGAGCCTCGTCGGGGCAGGGCTTGTTGAAGAGGTAGACACCCTCGCTTGCCTCGCCGTCCCGTGCGGTGTGCTTGCCGTGGCCGTGCATCATTCCGTGATAAACGCCGCCCTCGTAGGTGGAGCCGTCAAGGAAGGAGAGTTTGCCCTCGCCCGTGCGCTGTCCGTCGAGGAAATCACCCTCGTAGACCTCGCCGCTTGCGAATATATACTTGCCCTTGCCCGTGCGGTGACCTGCGATCCACTCGCCCTCGTATCTGTCTCCGTCGGTCCAGGTATATACGCCCTTGCCGTCGCGCTCGTCGCCCTTGAAGCCGCCCTCGTAAACGTTACCGCTCGCGTAGGTGTACTTGCCCTCGCCCGAGCGCACGTTGTTATCGAAATCTCCCTCGTAAACGTCCCCGTTTGCGAAGGTGTATTTGCCCTTGCCGTGACGCTTACCGTCTAAGAAGTCGCCCTCGTAGGAGGAGCCGTCGGGCCAGAGGTACTTGCCACAGCCCGTGCGCTCGCCGTTCAGGAAATCACCCTCGTATCTCTCTCCGCTGGGCCAGAGGGCGGTGCCCTTGCCGTGGAGCTGGCCGTTGAACCAATCGCCCTCGGCTACGTAGCCGTTTGCGGCGGTGAACTGTCCCTTTCCGTGAGCGATGCCGTCCTGATCGTCACCGATGTAAATGCCGTTTTCGTACTCGATTCTTGCCATGATATCCTCCGTGTGATGATTATTTACTGGAATTGATTTGCCCATCGGGGCATATTGATTAACGCCGCGTTCGCCGTCATTTCGCGCGGCAGGCGGTATGTACGTGCGCGTTTTTTTTCACGCGCGACCGTATTGCTATGATTATATACGGCGGTGACTACATTACACCCTGCGGGTGCTTTTCCCGTATTTAAAAAGGGCGTCGGATACCGTATTCGCCTGTTTCGGCGGCGTTAATCGATGCTTGCTTTCTTATGTATTATTATGCACGCGCGTGCTCGTTCTGCACATACGCGATGCCTTTGGGCAAAATAAATTATTACAGTTGCCGGTGAGTTGTATCGCGCCGCAGGGCAGGGGGGAGCCCCGCGGCGCTATCTGTCTTGTTTTTCTTATCGGTTAATCAAATTAACCGCCATTTAGCTGTCTATGGTCGAAATGGTTATCGTAATATCCTCAAGCACGTCGAGCAGCACGCGCACCGTGTCAAGCGAGGTGAAGATGGTGGTGTTCGTCTCGATTGCAAGGCGGCGGATCTCATATCCGTCCTTCTGCTGGTCGGAGGAGTCGAGGTTCGACGTGTTGATTACGTACGCGATGTGACCCGAGCGGATCGATTCGGGAATATCGTTCGACCCGTCGGAGATCTTTTTCTTCACACGGGTGCGGATTCCGTGCTCCTTGAGGAAGGCGGCGGTGCCGCTCGTTGCCTCGATATTGAATCCGAGATTGTAGAATCTGCGAATGAGGGGGAGCGCCTCGATCTTGTCCTCGTTTGCAATGGTGACAAGCACGGTGCCGTAATTCTGCACCGTCATTCCCGATGCCTGAAGCGCCTTGTAGAACGCGCGGTAAAGGTCGTCGTCGTAGCCGATTGCCTCACCCGTCGACTTCATCTCGGGGGAGAGGTATGCGTCGATGCCGTTGATCTTCTTGAAGGAGAATACGGGCACCTTGCAGTACCATCTCTTCTTCTCCTCGGGATAGAGGCAGAAGATACCCTGCTCCTTCAGGGACCTACCGAGAATGACCTCGGTCGCGATGTCCGCGAGAGAGTAGCCGGTCGACTTCGACAGGAAGGGAACGGTACGCGAGGAACGCGGGTTGACCTCGATAATGTATACGTCCTCTTTATCGTCCACGATGAACTGAATGTTGAATAGACCGATAATACCGATACCGAGGCCGAGCTTCTTCGAGTAGGAGAGGATCTTGCCCTTCACCTTGTCGGAGATGGAGAAGGCGGGGTACACGCTGATCGAGTCACCGGAGTGCACGCCCGTACGCTCGACGAGCTCGATAATACCCGCGACGAAAACGTCATGCCCGTCGCAGATGGCGTCAACCTCGACCTCCTTGCCCTGAATGTAATGGTCAACGAGCACGGGCTTGTCCTCGTCGATCTCAACCGCGGTGCGAAGATAGTGGCGCAGCTGCTCCTCGTTGCCGACGAGCTGCATTGCCCGTCCGCCAAGGACGAAGGAGGGACGGACGAGAACGGGATAGCCAATCTCCTTTGCTACCCTTACGCCGTCTTCGATTCTCGTGACCGCCTGACCCTTCGGCTGGGGGATCTCCAGCTCCTCGAGTATCTTCTCGAAGGTATCTCTGTTCTCCGCGCGGTCGATTGCCTCGCAATCGGTGCCGATGATCCTGACCCCGCGCGCCGCGAGAGGTGCGGCAAGGTTGATTGCCGTCTGTCCGCCGAGCGATGCGATAACGCCGTCGGGCTGCTCAAAATCGATAACGCTCATAACGTCCTCGACCGTCAGCGGCTCGAAATACAGCTTGTCTGCGGTGGTATAGTCGGTGGAAACCGTCTCGGGGTTGTTGTTTATGATAATGGCCTCGTAGCCACAGTTACGGATGGTGTTCACCGCATGAACGGTGGAGTAGTCGAACTCAACGCCCTGTCCGATACGGATGGGACCCGCACCGAGCACGACGACCTTCCTTCGGTCGGTGTGAATGGACTTGTTCTCGCCCGTGTAGGAGGAGTAGAAGTAGGGGATATACGCGCCGACGTGCGCGGTATCTACCATCTTGAATACGGGGATAATGCCGTTTTCCTTTCTCGCCTTGACTACGTCAAGCTCGCCGCACTTCCACAGCTTCGCAATATACTTGTCGGAGAAGCCCATCAGCTTCGCCGCGCGGAGAATCTCCGCGTCACCCTTGCTCGCCGAGAGGGAGGCCTCCATGTCGGTGATCTTCTTGAAGGACTCAAGGAAGAAGGGGGTAATCTTGGTGATAGCGTGCAGCCTTTCAACCGTGTGTCCGCGGCGAAGAAGCTCGGCAATCACGAACGCGTTGTCGTCGTGGAAATCCTCGATATATGCAAGCAGGGCGGCGTCATCCTTGCCGTCGTATTTCGCCATGTGAAGGTGGCAAACCCCAATCTCCAGCGAGCGGACGGATTTGAGAATACATTCCTCGAGGTTGGAGCCGATGCCCATGCACTCGCCCGTCGCCTTCATCTGCGTGCCGAGCTTGTTGGAAACCGAGGTAAACTTGTCGAAGGGGAAACGGGGGAACTTCGCCACGACGTAGTCGAGGCTCGGCTCGAAGGACGCGCGCGTGCCCGCAACCTCTATCTCGTCGAGGGTCATGCCCACCGCGATCTTCGCGGTGACGCGCGCAATGGGATAGCCCGACGCCTTCGACGCAAGCGCGGAGGAGCGGGAAACCCTGGGGTTTACCTCTATGAGGTAATACTCGCTCGAATGGGGGTTGAGCGCGAACTGCACGTTGCATCCGCCCTCTATTTTCAGCTCGCGAATGAGCTTGATTGCCGAATCGTTCAACATCTTCAGGTCGTGCTCGTTCAGCGTCATGATGGGCGCGACGACCATACTGTCACCCGTGTGAACGCCGACGGGGTCGATGTTCTCCATGCCGCAGATGGTGATGGCGTTGTCCGCGCCGTCGCGCATAACCTCGAACTCGATCTCCTTGTAGCCCTTGACGCTCTTCTCAACCAGCACCTGATGAACGGGGGATGCGGCAAGCGCACCTACCGCCAGCTCGCGTAACTCCTCCTCGGAGTAGGCAAAGCCGCCGCCCGTGCCGCCGAGGGTGAACGCGGGACGAAGCACGACGGGGTAACCGATGCGTGCCGCCGCCTCGACCGCCTCGTCGAGGGTGTTCGCAATGTCGGAGGGGATAACAGGCTCGCCGATGGATTCGCAGAGCTTCTTGAACAGCTCTCTGTCCTCCGCGCGCTCGATCGACTCACTCGACGTACCGAGCAGCTTCGTGCCCGTCTCGCGAAGGATGCCCTTCTTCTCAAGCTGCATCGCGAGGTTGAGGCCGGTCTGTCCGCCGATACCGGGGACGATGGCGTCGGGGCGCTCGTATCTGATGATCTTCGCCACGTATTCGAGGGTCAGCGGCTCCATATACACCTTGTCCGCGATGGTGGTGTCGGTCATGATCGTCGCGGGGTTCGAGTTGACGAGGATTACCTCGTAGCCCTCCTCCTTGAGGGCGAGGCAGGCCTGCGTGCCTGCGTAGTCAAACTCTGCCGCCTGTCCGATGACGATCGGGCCGGAGCCAATGATCATAATTCTTTTGAGGTCGGTTCTCTTTGCCATTGTTATATATCCTCCAAATTTTATTAACCGTTTAATTTTCCGTCAAGATAGACGGCTTTGCCACCGTAAACGGTGGCAAGGCACCTGCCGTACACGCGTCTGCCCGCGAACGGGGTTGCCCGCCCCTTCGACAAAAATTCGTCGGGGTCTATCTCGTACTCCTCGCCGAGGTCGAATACCGTGAATCCAACGTCCGAGGTGATTCCGAACCGCTCGCGGGGATTGTCGCACATCAGCTTGACCAGCCGCTCGAGAGGGAGCACGTCGGTCATAACCAGCTCGGTGTAAAGGACGGGGAAGGCGGTCTCAATACCGACAACGCCCATCATACTGCCCTGCAGGCCGCGTGACTTCTCCTCCGCGCTGTGCGGCGCGTGGTCGGTCGCGATCATATCTATCGTCCCGTCGAGGATGCCCGCAACCAGTGCGACCCTGTCCTCGGGCGAGCGCAAGGGGGGATTCATCTTAAAGCGACCCTCCTCGCACAGGTCGGTGTCGTCCATAACGAGGTAGTGCGGACCCGTCTCGCAGGTCACGTTGACCCCGCGTGCCTTCGCCTCGCGGATGATATCGACGCTTTCCTTCGTCGAAATATGACAGACGTGATACGCGCACCCAACCTCGGAAACAAGGCGCAGGTCGCGTGCGATCGGACCCCACTCGCTCTCCGAGCAAATGCCCGCGTGACCGTGCGCGCGTGCGTAATCACCGTCGTGTATATACCCGCCGTGAAGCAGGGAATTGTCCTCGCAATGCGCGACGATCGGCTTGCCGAGCGACTTGGCGATCTCCATTGCCCGACGCATCATCCCCTCGCTCTGCACACCGCGCCCGTCGTCGGAATATCCGATAACGCTCGGTGCCATGCCCGCCATGTCGGACAGCTCCTCGCCCGCCTCGCCGACGGTGATGGTGCCGTACGGGTAAACCGCAATGCACGCATCCCGCTCGATAATGTCAAGCTGCTCGGCGAGGTGAGGTATGCTGTCGGGTGTCGGCTTCAGGTTCGGCATACTGCAAACCGCGGTGTAGCCTCCGCGCGCCGATGCGGCGGTGCCGCTCGCAATGGTCTCCTTATAAGAAAAACCCGGCTCGCGAAGATGAACGTGCACGTCGCAAAAGCCGGGAAAAACCGCAATATTCTCAAAGATAGGAAGGGAGGCAGAAACGGATACCTCACCCGTAACAGGGTGAAGCGCCACGCCGTCAAAAACAACGTCAGCCACGCGGGGCTCGCCGTCGACAAAGATCTTCGCATTCTTGAAAAGCGCCTTCATAAAAAACCTCCATGGGTACTCGGGTGTCGGTCTGACGCGTGCCACCGCCCGCGCATAGCCACACAGTCATAAGGTAGCACGACCTCAAAATCGCGCGGTCGCAAGACCGCGAAATTGCACATAGCGCCGCACGCCGGCACACGCAATCGCGCAAACGCACGCAGTCGCGCATAACGCAACCGCGCCCGCATCCACGCACCCGTGTTTATACTTTTATATATTTTATCACACGCCCCCGCGATTTGTCAAGCAATTTTTGCATCCTGCCGCATTTTCGCGAAAATGCACAAATATGCCCTAAAAAACCCCTATAATTTCCGTGAGGGTAAATTTTTCACCTCGCCGAGCCCGTCAAATCGGATATTACGCAAAATCTATTGACAAATCGCCATCTTTGTGTTACAATCATCTGCGTCGGGGCATTAGCGCAGCCCGGAGCGCTGACACTGGCAGTGCCACGGTCAGGGGTTCGCATACTGCGTAGCGGTATCCGGCGTTTGCGCGTGACAATTTTTTATTACCGACAGGGCGGCACAGTTACCGCGGGGCGTCCGCGCGCTAGCCGTATCCCAAGACAAACAACTTAATATTCTTCGGGGCATTAGCGCAGTTGGGAGCGCGCAACACTGGCAGTGTTGAGGTCAGGGGTTCGAATCCCCTATGCTCCACCAAAAGAAGAAGGGACGGCCTCTGCCGTCCCTTCTTCTTTCCTTTTGGTTGCGCATAGGGGCCCCCTCGAGCCCCTTCGCCGTAGGCGAGGGGTATTGCCAGCTCGAATGAACTCTCTTCTGTTTGTTCCGCGGCTTGTGTGATTTTAATTTCTGCTCTCGCTTGGCAAGATACCGCCAAAGGCGGTATGCTGCAATCCCGCGCAGAGCGCGTCGAGCTCGCTCGTAAGCGGCAAGCGTGGATATCTTGCATAGCAATACCCCCTATGCTCCACCAGAAAAAGACTCAGGATTGGATACAATTCTGAGTCTTTTTCAGTTAAATCCGCCTTCGTCGGAATAAATCCACT
>JAZODF010000079.1:0-29889 GCA_045596865.1 Eubacteriales bacterium | reverse complement strand
TGCACGTGATTTTTTTGTGTCAGAACCAAAGTTTTACTTAAAATTTCGCCAAACACTTGATTTTTTCCAATTTATATGATATCATGACACGCGTTACGCCGGTATGGTGGAATTGGCAGACGCGTCGGACTCAAAATCCGAAGGTAGCAATACCGTGTCGGTTCGACCCCGACTACCGGCACCAAAAAATAACGGCTCCCGAGGGAGCCGTTATTTTTCTTTCAAGACCGAAGGGCTTGGTATGTAATCACGGCAAAGCCGTGGATGCAATCGCCGCCCTGCGTATGGCATCACCGCAGGTGCATTTCCCCTTCGGTCCCGATTACATCCAATGCCGAACATACCGTCTTTGACGGATTACATACTCGCCGTCGGCGAGATTTTCGTGAATAAGAAAAACAGCCACGCGGGGTGGCTGTTTTTTGTTTGGTTATGCTCCCATCCATGCGCCGACGATGAATGCGGCGAGGAGTGAGGCGCCGAGAGATATGATATCCGGGCGCTTCAAGCGGAATCCGCGACGGTAGATAACGTAGCCGATGACAGCAAGGACGCTGATGATGATAAGCGGGATAAGCTCCAGCACGTCGTTGAAATTGAGCAGGCCGAGGAAGACGAATGCGGGGATAAGCGTCTTGTAGGCGAAGATGCTATCCGAAATTTCCTCGGTTTTATTCGTCGGCTGTTTCGCAAACAGAAGGAGGAAGCCGATGGCCGCGGCGGCACCCAATACCGTCCAGAGGATGGTCCAGAGGACGAGGTTGAAGGTGTAGGTGTCATTAAGGTTATTGCCAAGCGCAAGCTTCTCAAACGAATTCGCGGTATTGGTACCGTAATACGGAAGAATACCGTCACCGTTGCCGTAATAGCCCTTGCTGTTAATCTCGCCGAGGACGGCCATAACCGCGCCCGAGGTGAGCGCAGGCAGGAAGGTGTAGAGCGCCATCATCCAACGCCCGTCACCCGCGGTGTTGCCCCTGTCGAAGGCGAATGCGAGAACCGAATATTGAGCAGAAATTGTGATAATCGAAATGATAAAGTAAAGCAGAATATAGGCGTAATCTATCTTCGGCGAATACTTTACAACCGTGGGAATGAGGGTCAGAAGGTTGACGGCGATCGATGCGGTGAAGGTTGTAAGAGTGATGCCGAGTCCCGTCAGGTAGTGTATCACACCGAGGGTTTTACGGGACAGCGGGAGCGAATAATAGCAATCGAGATTGCGCCGTTTTTTGAACACGGAGAGCTGATAATGCACCTGCATATAGGAAACTACGGCCGCGATGATTGCAGGTATTTCCAGCTTCAGGTTGATGACCACGCGCTCGTAGTAGGTGGTCCACTGCTCATCGGCGGGATACTGATATACGTCGGCCCTGCCAACCGAGCAGGTGACGAGGGTGACGACGAGTGCGACGGTGAGGATGAACAAAAACGGCTTTAAGCACTGCCTGAGATAATAGGCTACGTAGCGTTTGGTTTCGTTACGCATTCTCTTCCCCTCCCTTCACGTCGGTGATAAAGGTGTCCTCGAAATCGGGCGGCAGCTCGTCAATGACGGCAGGGTCGAGGGCGGCGAGGGCGGAATAAAGCTCATCGGGATTTCCCCTGAGGGTCACGTCGACGAAGCGGGCACGAATGGATATGGAAACGACGGGCAATCCGTCAAACGCGGCACGGTCAACGGGAGCGGTAAAGGCGAGGGCGTATTTATGAAGTCCGTCGCTATTCAGCTCGCCCTCCGTGCGCACGGTATTATTATCAATAAGGATGAAGGAATCGACGAGGGTTTCAAGCTCCTTTAACGAGTGGCTGGAGATAAGGACGGTGGAGCCGGAGGCGCGCACGTATTTTTCGATGGCGGCGCGGAAGATGCGCTTCGAGAGGGGGTCGAGTCCGTCGAATGCCTCGTCAAGGAGGAGATATTTCGGGCGAATTGCGAGCGCAAGGGCGATGAACACCTGGCGGCGCATGCCCTTCGAGAAATTGCGCATTGCCCCACCCTCGGGGATGGAGTATTCGGCAATAAGCTCCTTGAATACGTCGATGGAGATGTCGGGATAGAGTGCGGAGTAAAGCTCAAAAAGCGATAACGGTGTCGTGCCGCCCGAGTAATACGGATCGTCGGGCAGGAAGAAGATGTCACGGCGGGTGTCGGGGTCGGTGGGCTTCCTTCCGTCGAAGAGGATCTCGCCCGAATGCTCGGTATAGACGCCCGAGAGCAGACGAAGGAGGGTGGTCTTGCCCGCGCCGTTGATACCAACGACGCCGAGGACGGTGCCGTCGCTTACAGAGAAGGACACCGAGTTAAGCACACACTTTTGCGGGAAGGAAAAGGACAGGTTTTTTACCTCAAGCATAGCTTTCTCCTTTCTTTGATACTATTAACGACGGAAAAATCCGTCGGAGGTTACAAAAATTGCGCTGATTTACGACGGGCGGATTTATACACCCATCTTATATGTACGAAAAACCACGGCGCTTGTTCGGCTTTTTTTGAAAAAACGGGTGCTTTTTCACGAGGGGGGAGCAAGGGAGGCGGGGTGCGGGTTTCCCTGCCCCGTCAATCGGCGATATTAAGGCTATCGAGCCGCTCGCCGTAGCGGATGGCGCGGGCGATGAAGCGGGAGATGACGCCCTGCTTCTTGAACTCACCCGAGAACATCATAAGGCTGAATGCGATGAGGATGATCGGCACGGGATTGATGCCGCCGAGGGAGATGCAGCGGTAGATATAGAAGGCAGTGAGTGCGATGAGCGCGGCGTGGTATATCGGTGCGGTGAGGATGATGCCGCGGAGGCGAGTCTCGCCGTTTTTCACGGTCATTTTGCCGTGGAAGAAGCTACCGACGAGGAAGCCGTTATCCTTCGAGGCGCCGCCGAGGTAGCGACAGGTGATATTCAGGCGGTTCCCCTTTCTCTTAACGAGCATTTGCGGCTTACCGCGCTTTTCATCAAATTTTACGCCGCGGTTGACCGCCTCGCCATTTTCGAGCATTTCGGTAAGGCGGTCGGGCGTGAGGGTGGTTTTGTGGTTGACAAAAATCATTTTCAGTCCTCAAGGCAGGCGTAAACGACGTTACGCAGGCGGGGGATGACGATGGCGTGAAGGCCGCCCATATGCTCCGCGTGGAAGAGTGCGACGCGGTTTTCAGGGTCGGCGGAGAGGTAGGAGAGGCGTGCGCCGTCCCAGCCAAATTCGCCGACGGGTGCAAGATTACCCGCGGTATAGGGGGTGATATTCGTGCGGACGCCGAAGCCGTAGCCATAGCCCGGATTCTGGTCCATTTTGAGGGTGGGCAGCGTTTTCTCGTCGAGGTGGTTGGCGCGCATAAGCTCAACGCCGTAGCGGGAGAGGATGCGGTTGCCGTTCTTGCCCTTACCGAAGTGGGTGAGCGCATCGGCGAGGAGGATCATATCGTCAACGCAGGAGATGAGGCCCGCACCGCCGCTGTCATACTCGGGACCGAAGTTGTAATCGTTGCGGGTCACGGGAATCTCGACGGCGCGCTTGTTCATCGAATCGTATTCGTACTGGGTATTGAGCATAGCCCGCTTTTCCTCGGTCATTCCGAAGGAGGTGCGGTACATACCGAGCGGCTCGAAGATGTTCTCGCGCATATAGTCGCGCAGGGGCATACCCGAGATAAGCTCGACAAGGCCGCCGACAACGTCGAGGCAGAGGCTGTACTGGAAGCGCTCACCGGGCTCGAAGTCGAGGGGGTCGGACGGGAATGCGCGGACGACGTCGAGGGTCGGGCATCTGCCGCCCGTCTGCTCCTTCACGCGGAGGATGGACGGACGGGTGAGGTTATAGTCAAGGCCCGCGGTCATGGTGAGCAGGTGCTTGACCGTCATCACCTGCGTCGCGGGGACGATATCAAAGCCGCCGTCGGGACGGGGGCGCTTGACGGTGAGATTCTTATACTCCGGGAAATATGCGTAGACGGGGTCGGTTAGGAGCATTTCGCCGCGCTCGATAAGCTGGGTTGCGGCGATGCAGGTTGCGACCTTAGTTACCGAGTACATGTGATAGAGCGCGTTATCGCGCACGGGGGTGCGGTAGCGGATGCTGTCGAAGCCCGACTGGTAGCGGAACACCTCGCGGTGGTCCTTGTAGATTACGGTGTCGCTGCCGGGGACACCAAGCATCGGGAGATAGAAATCAAGAAAATCTCGAAGAGGCTGAAAATTCATGGGTAGCATTTTCCTTTCCTGTTATTTGTAGCCGCATGGCGGCGGTGATTCGTTAGTTTTGTAAACGAAGGTTTACTTTAATTCAAGCACGGTGACGCCCGCATCCCCCTCGCCGTATTCGCCGTGGCGGTAGGATTTGATGCGCTTATCGCTCTTGAAATATTTCCAGAGGGCGGCGCGGAGGGCACCCGTGCCCTTGCCGTGTATGATGCGAAGTATCTTTATGCCCGCGAGGATGGCGTCGTCGATGTACTTATCGACGAGGAACCAGGCGTCGTCGCCGATCATGCCGCGCACGTCAAGCTCGGGCTTGAAGGAGGACACGACCGAGCGCTTGACCTTGCCCTCGGACACCTTTGGCTTCGGCTCGTCGCGGCGGACAAATTTGACGTCGCCGTCGATCAGGCGTATCTTGTCCTCGGGGACCTTGGTTTTGAGGATGCCCGCGGTGACCGAGATGAGCCCCTTCTTATCCGCGAGGGCGGTTACGACGCCCTCCCGCTCGACGGTGGTGAGGTAGACCCTGTCGCCGACCTTCAGGGGGCGCGGGAGCTTGTAATCCTCGTCAAGGGCAATTTCGCGGACGTCAACGCCCTCAAAGAGCTTCTCACTCTCGTGGAGGCGGCGCTCGACCTCCGCCCTTGCGAGGCGTGCCATCTCATCCCGCTTTTCGCGGTTTTCCTGACGGCGGATATCGTCAAGCTGACGGAAGATAAACTCGCTTGTTGCGCGGGCGCTATCGAGAATCTGCCGCGCTTTTTGTAGCATTTTTTGGATTTCTTCCTCGCTTTTAGCGATTTTCGCGTTAAGCTCCTTTTCGGCGCGCTCGCGCTCGATACGGCTCTCGCGGAGGATGCGCTCGCTCTCCTCTCTTGCGCGCTCCATGGCGATTCTGTCGCCCTCGAGGCGGTCGATCACGTCCTCGAAGCGCTTGTCATCGGTGGCGATAAGCTCCTCGGCGCGGGAAATGACGTCCTTGTCGATTCCGAGCTTTTCGGAGATTGCAAACGCGTTGGATTTACCCGGTGTTCCGACCACAAGACGGTAGGTCGGGCGAAGGGTTTCGACGTCAAATTCGCAGGATGCGTTCTGCACGCCGGGGGTGTTCAGGGCGTACATTTTCAGCTCGGCATAGTGGGTGGTGGCGGCGGAGAGTGCCCCTGCCGCACGGGTGCGCTCAAGGATGGCGATAGCGAGGGACGCGCCCTCGATGGGGTCGGTGCCCGAGCCAAGCTCGTCAAAGAGGGCGAGCGAACGGGGGCCGACAACGCGCAGAATCTCGCTGACGGTGACCATGTGCGAGGAGAAGGTGGAGAGAGACGCCTCGATGCTCTGCTCGTCGCCAATATCGACGAGCACCTCGGAGAATACGCAGACCTCCGACCCCTCGGCGGCGGGAATCTGCAATCCCGACTGTGCCATCAGGGAGAAAAGACCGAGCGTTTTGAGGGTGACGGTTTTACCGCCCGTGTTCGGGCCCGTGATAATAAGCGTGTCGAAGCTACCGCCGAGCGAGACGTCGATGGGCACCACCCTATCCGCGGGGATAAGGGGGTGACGCGCGCGGCGGAGATTCATCCTGCGCTCGTCGGTGACGGCGGGCATTTCCGCCCTCATGCGCATTGCGAGGGTGGCGCAGGCGTATATAAAGGACAGCTCGGTTATGTTATGGTAGTTTGAGGTTATCGCGCTCGAGAAATCGGCGACCTCCGCCGAGAAGGAGGAGAGGATTCGCTCAATCTCGCGGGTTTCCTCGGCGGCGAGGCTTTTAAGCTCGTTATTCGCCTCGACGACCGACATCGGCTCAACGAAGAGGGTCGCGCCCGAGGAGGAGGTATCGTGGACGAGTCCGCGTATTTCGGAGCGGTATTCCGCCTTAACAGGTACTACGTACCTGCCGTTACGCATGGTGACGATATTCTCCTGCAGGTATTTGTTGCGGGTACCGCCAACGTAGCTTGCAAGGGTGTCCTTGATCTTGTTATTGGTGTTCTTGATTTTACGGCGGATGTCGGCGAGGGCGGGACTTGCCTCATCGGCGATGAGCTCCTCGCTGATTATCGCGCGGGTTATACGCCGCTCGAGGTCGGGGTTCGGGAGCATTCGACGGAAGATCGGCTCGAGAACGGTTTCAAACGGGAGGTTGATCTCGATATAGTCAAGGAGCGCGGCGGCAGAGCGCAAAAGCGCGGCAATGTCGAGCAGCTCACGCGGGGAGAGGATGGCGCCCTTGTACGCGCGGTCGGCGGCGGGCGAGCAGCTCTCGGGCGCGGTGAAGGACGGATAGCCCTTGCCGTTTATGAGGCGCTTGGCGTCGTCGGTGCGGCGCTGACGTGCGCGGACCTCCTCGATATCGTCGGTGGGCATAAGGGCGGCGGCGCGTGCCTTCGCCCCGTCGGTTGCGGCACAATCGACGAGCATATCGATGATTTTATCAAATTCGAGTGTGTTTAAGGTTTTTTCTGTAAAAAGCATTGTCGTTCCTTAAGGGTTATTGCAGGGTGTGCCCTGCTCTGTTCTACGGAATCGCGGAAGTGACGGAATCCGTCACGGGGTCAGTCACCGCAGACGGCGTGGTAATAGTCGAGGGTGACGAAGCCGCGCTCAAGCTGGTTTGTGACGTAGGTCTCGGCGGCGCGGGCAAAGAGCGACAGATCCTCGCCCGAAAGGGAGAAGGAAAACAGCCGTTCAAGCGGTGAGTGCACCGAATACGCGAGGGCGACGCGTGCGCCCGCGGTCAAAATGCAGGTGATGCGCCGCTCGCCGTCGTCGGGGTCGGCAAGCGATTCGGCGGCGGATTTGCAATCGGGACAGGATAACGTGCCCGACATGATATCAAAGTAGAACTCACCGTCACCCCTGCCACAGCCCGAGCAGGCGGTGACCTGCGGCATAAAGCCGATGACCGACAGAAGGCGCATTTCAAACGCCGCCTTGACGATACGGTGGTCGTACCGCTCGGTTTCGAGGGCGTGGAGGGTGTTGAGGACGAGGCGCATCAGCGTTTCGTCCGCCTCGGCGGTTGCGACGGCGAGGACGAGCTCGGAGATATAGGTGGAGATGGCGAGAAATTCAACCGAGAAGGTCGGACTGTGGAAATAGCGGATGAGGTTGACCTCGCGTGCCCAGAGCTTGTCCCCACTCTCAAAGAGAGTGAACTCGGAATAAGAGAGGTGGGAGCAGGAGGCGTTTTTCTTGCCCTTGAAGGTCTTTGCCCCCTTGACGCAAACTCCGATTATCCCCCGCTCGTGGGTATAGACGGTGAGCATTCTGTCCCGCTCGCCAATATCGACGGTGTGGAGGACGATCCCCCTTACTACGTCAAGCATCAGTCATCGTCACGGTAGCCGAAGCCCGTGATATTGAAATCGCTGTCGCGCCAATTCTCCTTGACGCGGACGTAGAGGTCGAGGAACACCTTGGTGTCGAGCATGCGCTCGATGTCCTCGCGCGCGTGCGTTCCGATAGTTTTGATGGTGGCACCGCGCTTGCCGATGATGATGCCCTTATGCGACTGCTTCTCGCAGTATATCTCTGCGCGGATGCTGACGACGCCCTGCTTCTCCGTCCATTCCTCGATGGTGACGGCGGTGCCGTGGGGTATCTCCTCGTCGAGGGTGCGAAGGAGCTTCTCGCGGATGATCTCGGCGGCGATGACGCGCTCGGGCTGGTCGGTGATCATATCCTCGTCAAAGAGCCAATCGCCCTCGGTGAGGTACTGCTTGCACTCCTCAAGAAGGATGTCAACGCCCTTTCCGCTCTTGGCGCATAGGGGTATGACCGCGTCGAATTTGAAGGCGGCGTCATAGGCGGCAATCGTCTTTGCAATATTCGCGGGGCGGACGGTGTCCACCTTGTTGATCACGAGGATGGCGCGCATCTTGTCCTGATTAAAACGCTTGATGATCTGCGCCTCGATGTCGCCGACCTCCTCGCGTGCCTCAACAACGAGGATGGCAAAATCAACGCCGCCGAGCGTCTCGGAGGTGGTTTTTACCATAAAGTCGCCGAGCTTGGTGCGCGGCTTATGCATACCGGGGGTATCGAGGAAGACGAACTGATCCTCGCCAACCGTATATATGCCCGTGATGCGGTTACGGGTGGTCTGGGGCTTCTTTGATACTATCGCCACCTTCTCACCGATGATGGTGTTAAGGAGGGTGGATTTACCGACGTTGGGTCTGCCGACGAGGGCGATAAAGGCTGTTCTTGTCATATTTTCACTCTTTCGTATTCTTTATTGGTCGGCGTATCAGCCGATAAGGGTGGCGAGGATCTCGCGCTGGCGGCGGCACTGCTCCTCGTCGGCCTCGGGCGAGCGCTCGTGATCGTAGCCGAGGAGATGGAGGGTCGAGTGGATGGCGAGGAAGGCAACCTCGCGGATGAGGTCATGGCCGAGCTCTGCCGCCTGCTCCTCCGCGCGCTCAAGGGAGATGACGATGTCGCCGATGGCACAGCCGAGCGAGCACTCCTCGTAGGGAAATTCGCCGTCGTACATCGGGAAGGAGAGGACGTCGGTGGGCTTGTCCACGCCGCGGTACTCTTTATTAAGGCGGTGTATGTAGGCGTTGTCCGCGAAGGTCACCGATACCTCGGTATCGAAGGGAAATTCCTCGTATTTAAGGGTGGCGAGGATGGCGGCGCGGACCGCGGTTTTGAGCTCATAGGGTACGGCAAAGCCGTCGCTCTTCGAGAAATATATATTGAGTTTCATTATTTCGTCCTTTCTTTTCGGGGGATTGGTTCCCTGCTCTTTCGTTTGGGTCAGCCCTTCTTGTTCTTATCGCGGTAGGCGGCCCCTCTTGCGGCGCGCTCGCGCTCGTAGCCGTCGTATGCGGCGATGATTTTTCGCACGAGGTGGTGGCGGACGACGTCGCGCTCGGAGAACTCGAAGATTCCGATGCCGTCGATGCCCTTCAGAATTTTCGCCGCGATGGAGAGGCCGGATCCGACACCGCGCGGCAGGTCGGTCTGCGAGAGGTCGCCCGTCACAACCGCCTTCGAATTATAGCCGAGGCGGGTCAGGAACATCTTCATCTGCTCGGGGGTGGTATTCTGTGCCTCGTCCAGGATGATGAAGGAATCGTCGAGCGTGCGGCCGCGCATATAGGCGAGAGGGGCGATCTCGATCGTGCCGCGCTCGAGGTAGCGCTGGAAGTTCTCCGCGCCGAGCATCTCGAAGAGGGCGTCGTAGAGTGGGCGGAGGTAGGGGTCGATCTTGCTCTGCAGATCGCCGGGGAGGAAGCCGAGGCGCTCGCCCGCCTCGACGGCGGGACGGGTCAGGATGATGCGGCTGACCGTTTTATCGCGGAGTGCCTCCACCGCCATTGCGACGGCGAGGAAGGTCTTGCCCGTGCCCGCGGGACCGAGGCCGAGGACAACGGTATTTTTCTTTATCTCGCTAATGTATTTTTTCTGACCTATCGTTTTCGCCTTGATGGGCTTTCCGCGGTTGGTGATGCAGATAACGTCGCCCGAGAAGTTTTCGGGGCGCTCATCGTTGCCGTCGCGGACGAGGCCGATGACGTATTCGACGCTCTGCTCCGAGAGGGTCTCGCCATTTCCGACCATCAATTTGAGATATTCGAGGACGCGGACCGCGCCGTCCGCATTTTCCGCGGTGCCCGTGACGACGATGGCGTCGCCAGAGTCGGGATCATCGTTGCGGTTAGAGATGCGCACGTCAAACGCGCGCTCGATAAGGCGGACGTTCGAGTCAAAACTGCCAAACAGGGCGGCGGTTGCCTCGTTTGAGCGGGTCATAACAATTCTTTCTACCATTTTTCCTCCGTTTTCGGGGTGTTTTAGCTCTTATAAATTCGGTCAGTCGGTGCTGACGATGGGCTCGGTCACGCCGACCTCCGCCGAATAGACGATGCGGCTCGTCATCTCGTAGCCGCCGTCGGTGAAGCGGGCGTCCGTGCTAAGCGACACGAGGTCGGCGGCGGACAGGCTCGCCCAAATTTCTGCGGCGTGGGCGCGGGAGGCGGCGAGGACGAGCTCGGCATCCGTGAGGGTGCGCTCGGTGACCTCCTCGGTCGCGTATTTGCCCGAGAGGATAGCGACGGGCAGGCGTTTGCCGAAAAGCGAGCATTCCTTTACATCATCTATTATAACACAACCGTTCGGTACATTTCCATAGTTATTTAAAAGATTTATGCGAAATTTTAAAATTTTTAGCGCAAAATAAGCGGTTTCAACCTCGGAAAAGGAGGTTTCGCAGGAGGTTCGCGCGGTTTTTGTGGTGAGCGTTTGCGAGGTGGTACCCCGCACGCTCCCGCTCGCGTGGACGTATTCCGTGCCGCGCTCGGTTTCGACGATGCCCGAGATGAGGAGGTCACCGCGGCGGACGGTGTCCCCAACGCGCACCACGGGGGTGCCCGAGGTGACGGTAATTTCATCGATGACGCAATCGCAGGCGGCAACGATATTGACGGGGGTCGTGTCGGGCGGCGGGGTTGGTTTGCCGCTTGCTTCAACTATTTCGACGTAGGCGACCGCGCCGCGGCGGTTTATGCTGAGCCAGGAGATTCCCTGCCCTCCCGCGAGGACGTCGAGCGCGACGGTATCGGTGTCGACGCGTGACCAGAGGTCGCCAACCTCGAGGCCAGACCTGCCGAGCATGGCGGTCACCTCCGCCTCGGTGAGGGACTCGTTGCCCGTGACGCGGATGTCAAGGACGGTGGCGCCGGAGAGAAAATAGACCGTGACGGCGAGGATAAATGCAAGGAGTGAGGGGATATGCCGCGGAAGGTCGCGGACCGCACCGCCGACGCCGCGAATTTTGCCGACCGAGGTAATCTGCGAGTGGTTGAGAGTATGCGAGAGTGTGCGATAGGTACGCGCGGACATACGGACGCGGGAGCCGTCGAGGATATCGCAGGTGTGCCCCGCACGGATGACTGTGTTGACGAGGGTAGCGGTATATGACGGCGCGACCGTGAGGACGCGGTAGCCGAAAAGGAGGTAATCAAGGTTTAGCATAGCCGAGCTCGACCCCCGTGATTTTGCCGTAGACGGTGAGGGTGCGCCCCTCGAGCGCGGAGGCGGAGAGCCGCTCGCCGCGGAGGATGACCCGCCCCGAGTGCGATAGGACGGTGATGAGGGTGTCGCTCAGCTCATCGAGGGCGAGAACACCCGAAAGAAGGAGCGAGGCACCGAGGCGGGATTTGCGTATTTCGATATATAGCGAGCCGAGGCCGAGCGAGGCGGCAAGGGTGGCGGGAGTGATACGTTTTTGCTTTTTCGTCATTTTTGAACCCTTTCCTGCATAATTTCAACTGTTAGAATATATGGCGGGAGGGTGTGTGTTATGACGGCGAGTACGGGAGCGGGCGTGAGGGCGGCGCGACGTGAGTGCGCGGAGATACGCGGGCGGGTGAGGCGAAGGAGCGCAGTCCTCCTTTGGCGGATGATAGCGCCGCCCCTGATGCTGGCAGGGGTGCTCGGATTCGCGGTGTTTCTCTCCCCTCGGGCGGCGAGATATGCCTACCGCGGGATTCTGCTCGCGGTGCGGAGCGTTTTACCGAGTGCGTTCGTTGGGATGTTAATTTGTGACCTGTACCGCGCGTATGGCAGACCCGAGCGGATGCGAGCGGTCGGGGGTGCTTTCTCGCTCCTATACGGGTTGCCGCGGGTGGGAGTACGGGCGGTGATCCTCGGCAACCTTTGCGGGTTTCCGATGGGGGCGCGCGAGGTGCTCGCCACCCACGAGGCAGGCGGGCTGACGAAAGAGGAGGCGGAGCGGCTGATACCCTTGACGATGAATCCGTCGCCGCCCTTCATCGTTGGGGCGGTCGGGGCGGCAATGCTCGGCGACGGGCGAGCGGGTGTGATGCTGCTTGCGGCGGTGGAGCTGTCAGCGGTGCTTGTCGGCGTGTTATTCCGCAAAAGGCGTGATAAAGTAAAAAAGACCCCGTTTATTTCGGGGCAGTTTGACGATAGTAGATACTGCTTTGTTGCAAGCGTGCGCTCGGCGGCGGAGGGGATGGTGACGGTTGCGGGGTTCATTATCGCGTTTTCCGTGCTGCTCGGATTCCTTGCGGATGCGGTCACCCTCGCTCCGCTACGGGCGGTGGTTTTTGCGATTACCGAGGTGACGGGAGGGGTGGAATATTTCGCCGGCCTTGCGGGGATAGGCCTGCTTTTACGCGGGGCGGCGGTGGCGTTTACCCTAGGATTTGGCGGGCTATCGGTTATGCTTCAGGCTGCGGCGCTGATAGGCGGGCGTCTCTCAATGCGCAGATATTTGCCCGTAAAGCTGACGCAAGGGGTAATTTGCGCCCTGCTCTATTCCCTGTTATCCATAGCATTTCGATAAACGCAAATATGTTATTTTGTGACTTTACCTCGCGGAGGTTTTTCGTGTAGGATTGCGCATTGTAGATGAGTATTTACAAATTCAAAAATAAAAGGCACCCGTGAAAATTCGGGTGCCTTTTATTCAGTTCATCGGGACGTCGATGATGGGACCGTCGATGACGCCGTCACCGTTACCGCCGCCCTGATTGCCTCCGCCGATGGTGTTGCCGACGTCGTTGCCGCCACCGGTAGAGGGGTTATTCGTGCCGCTACCCTCATTCTTATCCGTGCAGGATACACACGAAATGACGAGGACGAGCAGGAGGAGGAGCGCAATGATTTTTTTCATTTTTTGCCTTCCTTATTATTATTCCCGCGGGGCGCCCGAGATGGGCGCCCTTTGGTTTTGTGCCGTATTTACCGACGCGGTCGGTGTGCGAGGGACCCACGGCGAAATTGCGCGAGGGTCAACTACGCGTGAAATCTTTGCTGTGGTAGATTACTTACCGAGTCTCTTCTCGAGCGCCTCGAGCTCGGCGTAAAGCTCAGCGGGGACGCGTGCGCCAACCTGTGCGTAGAAGTCACGGATGCCTGCGCAATCCTCGAGCCAGAGCTCCTTATCAACAGAGAGAAGATCGCGGAGGGTGTCAATCGAGATGTCAAGACCCTCGATGTTGATGTCCTCGGGATTGGGAACGTAGCCGATGGGAGTTTCAACGGCGTCAACCTTGCCCTCGCAACGGGCGAGGATCCACATAAGAACGCGCATATTGTCGCCGAAGCCGGGCCAGATGAAGTGACCCTCGTCATCGGTGCGGAACCAGTTGACGTGGAAGATCTTGGGAGGATTGGAAATAGCCTTGCCCATATTGAGCCAGTGTGCCCAATAGTCGCCCATATCGTAGCCAACGAAGGGACGCATTGCCATGGGGTCGCGGCGAACTACGCCGACCGCACCTGCGGCCGCGGCAGTAGTCTCGGACGCCATGATGGAGCCGACGAAGGTACCGTGCTGCCAGCCCATCGACTGATATACGAGGGGAGCGGTCTTAGCACGTCTGCCACCGAAGACGATAGCCGAGATCGGAACGCCTGCGGGACCGATGAACTTATCCGAGATGCAGGGGCAATTGATTGCCATTGCGGTAAATCTGGAGTTGGGGTGAGCACCGGAGGTGCCAACCTTATCCTTCTTATCATACTTTCTGTAATCCCAGGGCTCGCCACGCCAGTTGAGCGCGTTGGTCGGAGGATTACCGTTAAGGCCCTCCCACCAAACGGTGTTGTCGTCGAGGTTGTGGCAAACGTTGGTGAAGATACAATCCTTCATCGAGGTTGCGAGTGCGTTGGGGTTAGAGTGCTCGTTGGTACCGGGAGCAACGCCGAAGAAGCCGTTCTCGGGGTTTACCGCCCAGAGTCTGCCGTCCTTACCGACGCGGAGCCATGCGATATCGTCGCCGACGCACCATACCTTGTAGCCCTTCTCCTTATAGATTGAGGGAGGAATGAGCATTGCGAGGTTAGTCTTACCGCAAGCGGAGGGGAATGCGGCGGAGATGTACTTGATCTCGCCGTCGGGATACTCAACACCGAGGATGAGCATGTGCTCGGCCATCCATCCCTCTTTTCTACCGAGGTAGGATGCAATACGAAGTGCAAAGCACTTCTTGCCAAGCAGAACGTTTCCGCCATAGCCGGAGTTAACAGACCAGATGGTGTTGTCCTCGGGGAAATGGCAGATGTATCTCTTCTCCTCGCAGAGCTCAGCCTTAGCGTGCAGGCCCTTGATGAAGTCGGGGCTGTCGCCGAGGGCGTCAAGAACGTTGAGACCAACGCGGGTCATGATGAGCATGTTAAGCACGACGTAGATGGAGTCGGTGAGCTCGATACCGTACTTTGCAAAGTCGGAGCCAACGACGGACATCGAATAGGGGATGACGTACATGGGCTTGCCTGCATAGGAGCCGTCGTAGAGCTTGGAGAGGGTTGCGTAGCACTCCTTGGGATCCATCCAGTTGTTGATGTTACCCGCATCCTCCTTCTTAGAGGTACAGATGAAGGTTCTGTTCTCAACACGTGCAACGTCGTTAACCGCGGTGCGATGGAGGTAGCAGCCGGGGAGGACATCCTGATTGAGCTTGAGCATCTCGCCGGTACGGCAAGCCTCGGCGCGGAGTGCCTCGGTCTGCTCAGCGGAGCCGTCGATGAGAATGATCTCGGAGGGCTTAACAAGCTCTACCATCTCGGCGATCCATTCGTTAACGTGCTGATTCTTGGTAACGTTAGTGTTCATGGGTTATATCTCCTTATAATTAATAATCGTTTTTATGAAAATCCAACTTTTCACATTTACAGTATAGCATATACATTTTTTATTTGCAATAACTTTTTTGAAAATATTTATACGCGTGCGGGTGAATTTTCTGTTAATTCGGCGAGTCGCGGCGGTAAAAATCAACAAATTAACGGCAGGCGTCAATGTGTATGAAAACGCGCGACGGGTCGAATTTTAACACGGAGGGTCGAGGGTAGGCGATAACGGTTGATTCATCTGCAAAATTGGTAGTTTTTACCATTTATTACCAATTATCTTTGTCAAACTTTTCGCGCTTTTGACTCTTGATTTCCTATCGGGTTTTGTGGTAAAATGTTGGTGCGTTTGAAAATTACCATTTTTTACCAATTTTAACAGAGAAAAAGGAGAAACAGGATGGAAACACAGGCAAAAATACTGCTCGTCGCAGAAAACGGCGATGAGCGCCGTCGAATTTACGACGGGCTGACGAAGCGGGGCTTCACCGTTTTGCAGGCGACCGACGGCGAGGAGGCAATCAATCGTATCGCCGACGGCGGGATTGACGTAGTTGTCACCGAGCTGTGGCTCGCGGGGCTTGACGGGATTGGAATTATTCGAGGGGCGCACGGGCTCGGCTTATCCGAAAGGCCGTCGTTCATACTTCTCTCCCCCGTCAGCAAGCAATCGATACTTATCGAGGCGTCGGAGGCGGGTGCGGACGTGTGCATGCTGAAGCCGTTCGACCTGTCCTCGCTGATCTCACACATCGAGTCCTGCCTACGCAACCGTGCGCGGGGCAATCGCGGTGCGAGGGTGACGGATATGCCCGACATGGAGGCGCAGGTGACGAAGATAATCCACCAGATCGGTGTGCCCGCACATATCAAGGGGTACCAGTACCTCAGATGCGCGATACTTATGACAATTGAGGACAGCGAGGTTATCAATTCGGTGACGAAGGTGCTCTACCCCTCGGTTGCGAAGCGGTTTGGCACGACCACGTCGCGCGTTGAGCGGGCGATACGTCACGCAATCGAGGTCGCGTGGGACAGGGGTGACGTTGACACGCTCAATTCCTTCTTCGGGTACACGATTCAGAACACGCGCGGAAAGCCCACCAACTCCGAGTTTATTGCGATGATCGCGGACAATCTGCGCCTGAAGTACAAGTACGCGACGGTTTAAGCGGGTTTTCGGTCGGTGCGGATTTGCGGGGGTGGGTACACCCCGCCCCCGACGTGAGGGCAACCGCGGCGAGAAAAGAAAAAGGGCGACCCCGTCGGGTCGCCCGTAAATTTATGGTGCGGTTATTTATGTTGCTTTGGTGCCTGTTCCGCGTGGACGCTGCGCGCGGTGGTTTGGCAACGAGGGCTTAGCCCTCGTCGTTGAGGAAGCGCCTGCCCTCCATTGCGCGGGCGAGGGTGATCTCGTCGGCGTATTCGATGTCGGCGCCGACGGGAATGCCGTAGGCGAGGCGGGATACGCGCACGCCCGAGCCCTCGAGCATGCGGACGATGTACGCGGCGGTGGTGTCACCCTTCGGCGTGGGGTTGGTGGCGACGATGATCTCGCGGATTCCGCCCGCGGCGACGCGGTCGCCAAGCTCGGAGAGGTTGAGGTCGGCGGGGGTGACGTGGTCAAGCGGCGAGAGCACGCCGCCGAGGACGTGATATACCCCGCGGAAGCCGCGGATGCGCTCCATAGTCATGACGTCCTTCGGGTCCTCGACAACGCAGACGAGCGAATGGTCGCGGTCGAGCGAGGTGCAGATGTCACACTCCCCCTCCTCGGCAGAGAGGCCGAAGCAGGTCGGACAGCGGTAGACGTCGCGCTTGACGCCGATTATCGCGTCGGCGAAGCGGGTTGCATCCTCCTCGGTGAAATTTAGCACGGCGAAGGCATACCTTGCCGCGGTCTTGGCACCGACGCCGGGGATGCGGCGAAACTGCTCAATGAGCTTGTTAATAGGTGCGATGTATTCAGCCATATCAGAACATTCCGGGCATACCGGGGAAGCCCATGGAGCCGGTGATCTTCGCCATTTCATCGGCGGCGTCCTTGTCAACCGTCTTGATCGCCTCGTTAATTGCGGCGGTGATAAGGTCCTCGAGCGTTTCGATATCGTCGGGGTCAACGATCTCCTCGGCGAGCTTTACCGAGAGGATCTCTCTTTTACCGTTGATCTTGACGTCGATGACTCCGCCACCTGCGGAGATCTCGTATTCCTTTGCCTCGAGCTCGGCCTGCTTTGCCTGCATATCCTCCTGCATTTTCTGTGCCTGCTTGAGCATCTGCTGCATATTGCCGCCGCCCTGATTCTGGGGGATTCTAACCTTCATTTTATTCGTTACCTTTCAAAAATTAATCAATCGATATTGCCCGCGATCTCGTCGGCGAGGTCATCGGCGCTCGGTGCGTCCTGCGGCTCGATGACGATGCGGACGTCGGCGGGGCTGACCCCCTCGCGCTCGGCGATGACGCCGCGGAGGATCTTCAGATCGTTCTCATTTCCCGCGAGCCTGCCCGCAAAGAAGGAGTTCATGCGGATGAGGTAGGTGCCGTCGGGACGGACGTACGCACGGGATTTGATAAACTGTACGGAGAGCGAGGTTTTGATCTCGCCGATTCTCTCAACAACCGATTCCCAAGCGGCGTAGGGTACGCTCTTTTTGGTCGGTGCAGGAGCGGGGGCGGATGTGCTCTGCTCTGCTTTATTTTCGGGTTTTGCGGTTTTCGTATTAGTTGCGCTCTTTTTATCCGTCTTGGGTGCGGGGGTGCTCACGGGCTCGGTGACGGGGGTGGATTCCTTCACGGGCGGGAGTACGGTGACCGCATCGGCGGCGGGAGCGGCGGTGGTGCCGACGCCCATTTTGAGCATCGATACCTCCTTTTCGAGCTCGTCGACGCGAAGGGCGAGTGCCTCGGGTGTGATGGCGCTACGCGCGTCGCACATGCGGGTGAGGGCGATCTCGGCAATCGAGCGCTTGGAGTTGAAGGCGCGCTGCATATCTGCCATTGCGCCCTCGAGAATCGAGATATGGTAGACGAGGCGGGCGGGAGTCAGCTCTGCCGCGAGGGGCACAAGCTCCTTATACTCGCTCTCGGTCAGGTCGAGAAATTCCTGTGCGCGGTCGGTGTTCTTCACCACCATGATGTCGCGGTAGGAGTCAATGATCTCCTGCCAGAATACCGACATATCCCCGCTCTTCATCACCACCTCGTTAATGGTATCGTAGACGGTGGTATAGTCACGGTCGAGGATGGCACGGATGAGGCGGTAGGCGCTGTCCTTATTACCGCTGCCGACGGTTTCAAAGACAAGGTCGGCGTCGACGGTGCGACGGGTGCCGCCGCATTGCTCAAGAAGGCTGACCGCATCACGCATACCTCCGCGGGAGACGCGGGCGATGACACGCGCGCCGTCCTCGGTCAGGTCGATTCCCTCCGCGGCGGCAATCTTCATAAGACGCGCCATGATATTCTCGTTCGAGATGCGGCGGAAGTCGAAGCGCTGGCAACGGGAGACGATGGTGGTGGGCAGCTTATGAAATTCGGTGGTTGCGAGGATAAAGATGACGTATGCGGGCGGCTCCTCGAGAGTTTTAAGCAGGGCGTTGAACGCCGAGCCGGACATCATATGCACCTCGTCGATGATGTAGACGCGGTATTTGAGGAGTGCGGGGGTGAAGGCGATCTCATCCTTCATATCCCTGACGTTGTCGACGCCGTTGTTGCTCGCCGCGTCCATTTCGATGACGTCGGTGGCGATGCCCGCCTCAATGCTACGGCAGGATTCACAGCAGTTACATGGATTGCCGTTACGCGGGTTTTCGCAGTTGACAGCCTTTGCAAGAATCTTCGCACAGCTGGTCTTACCCGTTCCGCGGGAGCCGCAGAAAAGATAGGCGTGAGAGAGGCGACCCGAGGCAACCTCGTATTTAAGGATATCGGTGATGGCGTCCTGACCCGATACGTCGTCGAAGTCGACGGGGCGCCATTTGCGGTATAACGCTTTGTAATCTGACATTTTGCCTCCTCAAAAAAATAAAGCGCGTAGCGGTAAGCGAAAACCGCGCACGCACTACGAGAAAAGCATCCTCCGTGTGTCGAAAAGAGCCATACACCCCTCGGTCGAAAATGGAGATACATACGGTAACCGCCACCACCGCTCAGGACAGGCTTCCTCGCGGCACACCCGATAAACCGCTTAATGCTGCTTGGTTCCCCACCTGACATGGTTCACAGCCTCGGATTGCGCAAGACCCATCCGTCATCACGGTAAGTGACGGTGCAGACTACACAGCCCCAGCCCTCACGAGGGGAATGAACCCCTGCTATAGCGGATTTCAGGTACAAGGTACCGCTACCACCCCGGCTGGTATGACTCCGTCCGACACACGGACAATTATTTTCAGTATTTTAGATTATAGCATATAAGATAGAAAATTGCAAGGGGGTTGACGAATTTCTTTTCGACAAATTCCCTGCCCACACCCGCCCTTCGCAAAGAGCGAGGGGAGGAGCAGTCGCGCCTGTGGGCGCTAGGAGTCTTAAGGACGGTGGAGGGCGAGCGACCCGCGGTTAAACGACGAAGCCACCGGAGATATTCACCGTTTCGCCGGTTATGAAGGCGGCGGCGTCGGATGCGAGATATACCGCGAGGGAGGCAACCTCATCGGGGCTGCCGAGGCGACCGACGGGGGTATCCTCCGTGAGGGCGGCGAGGGTGTCCTCACCGAGGCTCGAGTTCATCGGGGTGTCGATGACACCGGGGGCGATCGCATTTACCGTGATGCCCGAGGGACCGAGCTCCTTGGCAAGTGCCTTGGTCATGCCGAGCATTCCCGCCTTTGCCGTCGAGTATGCGACCTCGCAAGAGGAGCCGACGAGCCCCCAGATGGAGGAGATATTGATAATCCTGCCGCATTTGCGGGAGAGCATATTCGGGATGACCGCGCGCGAATAGAGGAAGGCGGAGGTGAGGTTGGTGTCGAGCATATCCCGCCACGCGTCGAGGGTGAGGTCGGTAAAGAGCGAGAAGCCCGCGACGCCCGCGTTATTGACGAGGCAGTCGATGCGGCCGTATTCGGAAATGGTACGGTCGACGGCGGCGACCACGTCGGACTCCACCCTGCCGTCGGCGCGGATGGCGATGGCGTGACACTCTGCCGCGAGGGCGGACGCCGCGTCGGTATTCGATTTGTAGGTAAAGGCAACGGCGTAGCCCGCCGATGCGAACGAGCGGACGAGCGACTGTCCAATGCCGCCCGTACCGCCGGTGATAAGTGCAACCTTCATTTATTACCTCTTTCGGTTTTTGAAGACTTTTTATATATTTTACATCCTTCGTGACAAAATGTCAATAGAGGGAGGAGGGAGAAAGAATGATTTTGATTGTTTCGAGGAGCGCGGGAATGAGCGCGACCGTGGCGGAGATATTTATGACGATGGGGTTTGTGACCGAGTGCGTCACACCCGAGCGGGCGGCGACGGTGCTTGCCCACAGGCATCACGGTGTGCTTGTGCTCGGGCGACGGGCGTGCGCGGATGCGGGCGAGTTCGTCGGCGAGCTACGGGCGGTAAGAGGTCCGGTGCCGATATTCTCGGTGCGCGACGACCTGTCGGCAGAGGCGTACAGGTATTTTGACGGGGTTTACCCCAATTCGGTGTATTCGGCGGGGATAGTCGGCGACCTGATACGCCTTGCAAACAAGCGCGGACAAGTCCCCATCGGCGAATACCGCGCGGGCGCGCTGTGCGCGGAGGTCGGGCGGCGGGAGGTGACCCTCGGCGAGGTGCCGCTCGGCCTGACGAGGACGGAGGCGGGGATTCTCCGCTACCTTATCTGCATGGACCCGACGGCGGTGCGGGCACGCGACGTGCTGACGCACGCGTTCAAGACGGCGAGAATGCCAACCGAGGCGGGGGTACGCACGCACATTTCCGCGATAAACAGAAAGGTGCAAGCGGTGTGCGGGCGCCCGCTCATTTCCTCCGAGGGCGGGTACAGGCTAATCCTGCGGGAGGCGGTGACGGTATAGCGCGCTGACAGAATATCGCGGCGGTGTGCGACATAGAATATAGGGTACGGGAAACCGTAACGATATGCACCCGAGGTGATATGAACGAGCTGACGCGGATCATCGTAAAATTCATCTCACTCATCCTCGGTATCGAGCAGCTGCAGAGCTTTCCGCCGCCCCTGTCGCGGGAGGAGGAGGCCGAGATGTTTCGGAGGATGAGAGAGGGGGACAAAAGAGCGCGGGATATTTTAATTGAGAGGAATTTGCGACTCGTGTCGCATATAATCAAAAAATACTACTCCTCCGAGGCGGCGGTTGACGAGCTGATCTCGGTGGGGTCGCTTGGACTCATCAAGGCGGTGGACAGCTTCAAAAGCGAGTACGGGACGCGGTTTGCGACCTACGGCGCACGGTGCGTGCAGAACGAGATTCTGATGTATTTCCGTGCGAAGAAAAAACAGCAGAACGAGGTGTCGATAAACGACACGATAGACGTTGACAAGGACGGCAATCCCCTGACCTACCTCGACGTTATCAGCACCAACGAGGACATTGCCGCCGAGATCGACCTACGGATACATAGCGAGCGGGTTTTGGAGCTTGTCGACACGCTGCTCGACGGGCGGGAGCGCGAGATCATCGTGCTTCGCTACGGGCTTCACGGCTATCGCCCGCTGACGCAAAGAGAGGTGGCAAAGCACCTGGGTATTTCGCGGTCGTACGTGTCAAGAATTGAGAAGCGAGCGCTTCTCAAAATGCGGGATGCGTTCGGCACGTCGGTGCCCGATTTCGACGGATAGGTATATTTCACCGCAAATGATGCAAAAATAGATATGCACATCTGTTTTGCCATATTCCGTTGTTATTTATTGGCAGAACGGTGCAAAACTATACGGTCGGGTGTGCCCGAGAGAGGTGCCCGACGGCATTAAGGACGGGAAAATATGATGATGATCATCAACAAAATCGCCCTCGTGCTTGCTATCATCGGTTGTGTGAACTGGGGTCTTGTCGGCCTTTTCAGCTTCGATGCGGTGGCATGGATCACGGGCGGTGCGGGAAGCGTTCTCGCACGAATCATTTACACCGTTGTCGCGATTGCGGGGCTTTGGTGTATCAACCTTCTCTTCACCCGTGACGTCGATTACATCGGCGACCACGCGTAAGGGATGCGGCGGGGCTTTTACCCCGCCTTTTCTTTTTTTCCTTTTTCATTCATCATTTATTCCCCCCGACTGCTCCCCACCGTGCCAACATTTATTTACACGCATAAAATGGTATTGGCGGGATTTTTTGCCTGAGAGATTAATTCCCGTTTTTTCAGCCAAAATAAAGGTGTAAATGCAATGAAAGGATGACAAAAAAATGAATATTCGGCGCGGTGATATTTTTTACGCCGACCTAAGTCCGGTTATCGGCAGTGAGCAGGGCGGTCTTCGCCCCGTTTTAATAGTGCAAAACGACGTTGGAAACAAGCATAGCCCGACCGTTATTGCGGCGGCAATTACATCAAAGCTCGGCAAGGCGCGGCTACCAACGCACATAGACGTCGGGGGCGCGGATGCGGGTCTCGCACGCGACAGCGTTATCCTCCTCGAGCAGATCCGCACGATAGACAAGGCGCGGCTAAAGGAGCGGATGGGCCACCTCGACGACGAGATAATGCGCGGGGTCAACTCGGCAATTTCGGTAAGCTTCGGGCTCGCGACGCCTCCGAGCGGCTCGTGATCTTTCGGCAAAGCGGATAGGCGCAGAGATTTGCGCGGCGTCGCTGTCGGGCGATCGACGGGGCTATTAGCCACGACGGACGGTTATATAGTTAGCCGAGCGGTGGCGGTCATATTTTTCCCTGCTCCTTCATACCCTTTAATATATTATATATTCGGGGGGATAAAATGAAGGAATATTTGCCCGAGGGCAAGGGGCGCGGAGGTAATATGCGCATCGAGGAGATTCTCGGTGCGATGGAGCGCGGAGAAATAATCGAGGCAAGGGTCACGATGTGCGACCGCAGATACAACCTGCACGTTGAGCTTGGCGAGGAGATATACGGAATAATACCTCGGGAGGAGAGTCAGCTGCCACCCGAGGGCGAGGGGATAAAGGATATTGCCATTCTCACCCGCGTCGGAAAGACGGTGGCGGTGAAGGTCATCGACGTGCGGATGGGCGGAGGTGCCCCCTTCTTCATCCTGTCGCGGCGGATGGCGCAGGCGGAGTGTATGCGGGAGTATATCGACCGCCTCCTTCCCGGGGACGTGATTCCCGCGAGGATAACGCACCTTGAGAGCTTTGGCGCGTTTTTGGACGTGGGGTGCGGGATATGCTCGCTTCTGTCAATCGATTCGATTTCGGTATCGCGGATTTCGCATCCGTCCGCGCGGCTTGTGGTCGGAGATTACATATTCGTTGTAGTGAAGGGGCGCGACGAGCGCGGGCGGATCTACGCCTCCTTCAAGGAGCTGCTCGGCAGCTGGGAGGAGAATGCCGCCCTCTTTAAAGAGGGCGAGACGGTGCGCGGGATCGTGCGGAGCGTGGAGAGCTACGGCGTTTTCGTCGAGCTGTGCCCGAATCTCGCGGGGCTTGCGGAATGGCGAGAGGATGCCGAGTGCGGGCAGGTTGCCGCCGTTTTCATCAAGGCGATCATACCCGAGAAGATGAAGGTAAAGCTCGTCATCATTGACACGCAGGACGGGGAGAATGCACCCGTGCCGCCGCGGTATTTCATAGACACGGGCGAGGTCAGGCATATCGACAGGTGGCGGTATTCGCCCGCCTCCTGCAAACGGGTTATCGAGAGCGTATTTTGATTTGGGGCTGCTTCATTTAGGCATAACCGAAAAAGAGCAAAGATGTCAAAATACTAGGCATCTTTGCTCTAACTTTATGTTTTTTTGCTTGTAAGGTTGAAATTCTACGAATTTCTTCTTTTTTATGCTCTTTTTCTATCGCCGATTGCGCTCTCCGACGTATTTATATACGCCTGTCGGTTGCAATCGGCGATTTCTGCTCAAAATCAAGCTAGCCCCAGAAGTTGCTTCGCATTAAGAATTCAGCATATTATTCTTGTTTTTGCTTTGAAAGCATTGATTTTTCTAAATTCTTAATGACTCAGCCCCTTTTTTGCGGTTTTTTGACGGAAATTGTGTTTTCCCGCCGTTTTTTGTTGCGCGGCGGGATTTTTTATGCTATACTTAATATAGAACATCGAACAAACGCATCCGAGGGGGATATATGGTACATATTGGAAACGATTGGGACGAGATACTTGCGCCCGAGTTTCGGAGCGAATATTATCTGAATCTGCGCGAATTTCTCAAATACGAATACTCGCATTACAGGGTTTATCCGCCGATGGGGGATATTTTCAATGCGTTTCGCTACACCTCCTACGCGGGGACGCGGGCGGTCATCCTCGGGCAGGACCCGTATCATCAGCCGGGACAGGCCCACGGCCTCTGCTTCTCTGTCGGTGCGGGCACGCCACCGCCGCCGTCGCTCAAAAACATTTTCAAGGAGCTGGAGAGCGACCTCGGTATCAGGGCGCCCGCCTGCCCCGAGCTGTACGGCTGGGCGCGACAGGGTGTGCTCCTGCTCAACACGACGCTGACGGTACGCGAGAGTGCGCCGCAGAGCCACAAGGGGCACGGCTGGGAGGTATTCACGGACAGGGTGATTTCCCTGCTCTCCCGTCGCGAGGAGCCTGTCGTATTCATCCTCTGGGGTGGGAATGCGCGGGCGAAGCGCGCGCTCATCGACACGTCGCGGCATTTCATCATCGAATCCGCGCATCCGAGCCCGCTGTCGGCGTATAACGGCTTCTTCGGGTCGCGTCCGTTCTCGCGGATGAACGATTTCCTTCGCAAAATCGGGCGTCAGCCAATCGATTTTTCAGAGTTCAACTGACAATATTATTAAAAAATGTAAAAAATTCCCGTCGGTTATTGAAACGGCGGGCGGGATGTTGTATAATAAAATAAAAAGGCGTGGGAGGGTGCAGTAATGAAAATTCTTGAGGACAAGATTCGCGAGGACGGCGTTATCCTGCCGGGTGACGTGATTAAGGTCGACAGCTTCCTTAACCATCTTATCGACGTTCAGCTGTTATCGAAATGCGCGGACGAGTGGTACGAGCGCTTTGCAGGCGAGGGCGTGACGAAGATCCTCACCATCGAGGCGTCGGGCATCGGCATTGCCTGCATCACCGCAATGAAGTTCGGTGTGCCGGTTCTGTACGCCAAGAAAAAGCGCAGTGCGACCCTGTCGGGCAAGGTGCACGCGACGAAGGTGACCTCCTACACCCACGGGCAGTCCTACGACGTCATCGTGTCGAAGAATTTCATCAGCAAGGATGACCGTATCCTTATCATCGACGATTTCCTGGCTAACGGAAGCGCGCTTCGCGCGCTCATCACCCTTGCCGAGATGGCGGGTGCGACGGTCGTAGGTGTCGGTATCGCGGTTGAGAAGGTGTTCCAGGGCGGCGGCGCGGACATCCGTGCGCGCGGATACCGCATCGAATCGCTGGCAAGGATCGCCTCGCTCGATATCGAGACGGGAATCAAGTTCTGCGAATAAGGAATAAGAAAAGCGGCTTTAAGGGCCGCTTTTCTTATTTAAGATATTGGTTAACAGGAATGAAGCCTATTCCACCACGTCGATTAAATCGTTATATTTGGTATCAATTTCCTTCAGCACGTCCCGCCGTATTTTGCCGATCTCATCCTCCGTCAGGGCTTGGTTATCGGCATAAAACTCCGGATTCTCCTTCTTTGAAGGAAAATACAGGCTCTGTCCAAAAATCTGCCTCTTGCCCGTATATGCACGCCCGTACAAATGAAGATGCAGCAACGGGCGATTTGCCTCGCCGAACGTCCAGTTTCCGTTTATCTGGTAGTTGACAAGTCTGACGTCGATACCGTTGTTCTTTAGGGCATCGATCATCGATTTACCAACGAGCTTTTGTAAAACCGATAGCTCAAACAGCTCCTCATCGGTAAGGTCCTGCAAGCAATACGCACCCCCGCGGATTGCGGAAATGCAGATATGTCCGCCGTCGATTCTGTCAACGTGCGGTGTTTCGGGAACAAACACGCAAAAGCGTGAGGTTGCGAGAACGACACGAACGTTCTCAAAGTAAATCAGTTTATGCATACGAGTCACCGTTAAAAGCAAGAATCGTTAGCGCGGCATTGTTTCTTGATATTATCATGCTGTGCTATTATGTATTTCGCGAACCTCGTTGAAACGTCCATTTCCAGATAGGGTCTGTCGCCGAAGGGGTCGGACATATCGGACTTATTAAAATTAACTATTCCCCAATACATTTTATTGTCAACGATGATATATTGACTGAGCGGATAGTCAAAATACTCGAAATAGTTAAAATTACCCGGCTTTTTCATTTTCGCCTTTCTGTCAACGAAGGCCTGCCTGTTCGTTTCCTGGGTTACGATCAGCTCCTTGGTGCTCGGGCAGCTGGGGATGCTTTTTTTCATATCCTCAAGAAGGGTTGGGTCAATGCTCGGTGAAAATGCAAAAACGTCAATTTTCACGTTCCTGTCCGCAAGGTTGGCCAACGAATTAAGATTATCGAGGGTAAACGGACGGATATTACGCTTCAAATACAAAACGACCCTATGCTTGGCTCCAAGAACAACGTCATCGAAGAACGCCTTATTAAAATACCCGTTCTCGTGATAAACGACGCCATCCTGCGCTCTGCCCTCAGCCCCTGCGTTCAGGAGTATCTGATTTGCCTTGTTCACCGCGCCGTAGCAGACGCTGTTAGCGGTTACAAGCCGATCAATATCATCCTTTATTTCCTCGGGCATGTCGATTCCCGAATGATTTCTTATACGCTTCAACACCTCGGTGTTATTATTAAGGTTGTTGATAATCGTATCGAGCTCAATAACGTCGCGATACTCTACCTGAGATTTTTTAACACTCAAAATCTTAAAATAACTGACAACCGAAACAGCAAACTCAACGAGCGCAATGATAGCCAAAACAAGCTGGACAATTGGGTTATTCAATGCCTCACCGATACTCATATTTACCTCCATAGCAAAATAATTTCTTCTTCATCCCGATAGGACGCGACGGGATACAAAATTTTCCGCACGTCAACGATCAAATTATCATTCCAACAGGCCTCAAACGGTATTTTACCGCTGATGAAATCGGAATAGTTTTCAAATTCCCTTACGTCGGCAATATCCCGCGGCAGCTTGACGGTATATCCGTAATCATAGCAAAGGCTCTCCTTACCGATGCCAATGCTGATTTTTTTCTCAACCGAGGAAACCGAAAGCGACGTTACGCCCTTGATTCTTTGTCCCCAGCCGTGGGGGATCACATATCGACGCTCACCGTCAATCAGCGCATACCGCGTTTCCCCCGTCGGTCTTGCGAGAACGATGGGTAACCCCTCCTTTGAGAATATGGGAAAATCCCCACCCTCATAAACGAGGCCCGTACCGAGGACGGCGGTATGAGGAGAATCCAAGCCGTAATGCCGATAGGTTTCCGACGCAATGACCCGTCCGCAATTCGAAACCAGCTCATCCGCCAACAGTCGATGGAAGTCAGCAAGCGCATGCCGTCTATCCAAGGCAAAATTGATAAATTTTTCCGCGGGAGCGCCGACGAGATACTTGAGATAGCGCCCACCGTCATCGTCGTAAACCGAAAGAACGTCCCCCTTGTACCATACGTCATCGGATGGATAGACACCTATCGCATTATCCCTATATCCGTCATCGCCCGAGTGAATAACGAGATAGTAACGCCACTCATCATCCCGAAACAAGGAGATGAAGTGATTTCCCGATTTGAAATTAAAACGGTATCCCGCGCTCCTTAGCTTGACGAGCGCCTTTTTTATTTTGTCTGCCGTAAAAAACGAGGTGTCCCGTACGTCGAGTGCGACAACGCTTCCGGAGCATTCCTTGATAGTCATATCTATCGGAACGAAAGGAATATCGGTGCACCAATTCACCGCCATTCCCGTAGTAAATCCGCCCGCCAGCCTAGCGGTATTATATGTGAATCCAAGATCAAACGACGGGATTATTTCTGCGCCGCCGTTAAGGTCATGCCGTTCAATCGCACGATTCAGAAGCACTTGTGTTTTTTGAATATACGGCAGGAGCACGCGTTGAGATGAATCGTCAAGATAATCACGGCTGTCAAAGGAATTTGACGCATTCACCGTAGGATATACGTATCTAGTTGCTTCTTTCAACCGCGTTCACCTCTTTCGTAGGCTGTGACGAACATTCACGCCAAGACAATTAACGAATACATTATATCATACTCCGCCTAAAAAAGCAACTATTAATTATATCTCGACAGAAAGCGAAAGCACTCTGCTAACCGCCGGCTGCAGAGTGCTTTTTTATATTTTCCCCTGAGGTTAAGGTTACTAAGGCGAGCGTTCGCTTATCCGCGCGACAGTAATTCGACAAGAAAATAGCCGAGGACGAGCACGCCGAGGATGATGCGATAGACGCCAAAGGGGGCGAAGGAATGCCGCTTCACGAAGTCCATAAGGAATCGGATGGCGAGGAGGGACACGAGGAAGGAGACGGCGATGCCGACGAGGAGGATAAGTAGCTCAAATGAGGTGAGGCTGCCGCCCTCGAGGAAGAATTTGACCGCCTTGAGGCCCGAGGCGCCGAGCATCACGGGGATAGCCATGAAGAAGGAGAACTCGGATGCGGCGGTGCGGGAGACGCCCGTGAGAAGTCCGCCGAGGATAGTCGAGCCCGAGCGCGAGGTGCCGGGGATGAGCGAGAGGCACTGAAACGCGCCGATGGTAAGCGCGTCGCGGTAGGTGAGGTCATAGACGCTGTCGATGCGGGGTGCGCTTCCCTTTTTCAGCCGCTCGACGAGGATGAACGCAACGCCGTAGACGGCGAGGGCGATGGCAACGGTGACGAAATTGTATAGATGCGCGTCGAGAAAATCGTCGAGGAGGAAACCGAGCACCGCGGCGGGGATGACGCCGACGATGACCTTTAACCAAAGGGAGTATATCCGTTTTTTCTCCGCGTCACTCTTTTTACGCGAAAACGGCACGAGTCGGTCCCAAAACAGGACGGGCACGGCGAGAATTGCGCCGAGCTGGATAACGACGAGGAGCATTTCACGGAAGCCGTCGCTGACGCGGAGGGAGATGAGCTCGTCGAGCAGGATCATGTGCCCCGTCGAGCTGACGGGCAGCCATTCGGTGATGCCCTCAACGATTCCGAGGAGGATTGCCTTCAGTATTTCGATGAATTTTTCAAATGCCGAGAGGTCGGCATTAAGGAGAAAGGTCATATTTACCTCGCTTAATTTGCGCGGATGATATCGCCCGCACGAAGGGCAAAGGGCGCGCGCATATAGAATTTCATATACGGGTGCGGGGTTGCGGGGATGGGCTGCATATTCTCGTCAAAGAGGTCGCCGATGACGAAGGGTCTGCCGACCGAGCCGGGGGTCAGAAGCTCTGCCCCGTCGCCCGAGAGCATTTTATTGCGCTGGGTGCAGAGGGCGAGGCCCGTATTTTCATCGTATGATTCGACGACGGCGAGATATGCCTTCTCACGGATATATCCCGTGGTGGTGGCGGTATTTGCGTCCGCGTGGCTGTCGGCAAAATAATAGCCGGTGTTATAGTCGCGGTGGCTGACGCTCTCCAGCTCGCGAAGCCAGCGGGGGTCGTATTCGTAGCCACCCGAGAAGTAGGAATCGAGCGCCATTTTGTAGGTGTTGGTGACTACGGCGGTGTAATACGCCGACTTCATTCTCCCCTCGATTTTGAAGGAGTCGATGCCCGCCTCGACAAGGGCGGGAATGTGCTCGATAACGCAGGTGTCACGGCTGGACATTATGAAGGTTTCGCCGCCGACCTCCTCGACGGGCATACGGCAGTCGGGACGCTTTTCCTCGACGATCTCGTAGGCGTGGGCGGTGTAATTCCAGCGGCAGGGCTGGGCACACATACCGCGGTTTGCATCCCGCCCAACGAGGTGATTGGAGAGCAGGCATCGAAGTCGGAGGCCAAGCGGTCTTAGGAAGACA
>JAZODF010000078.1:0-16157 GCA_045596865.1 Eubacteriales bacterium | reverse complement strand
CTTATGGAGTTGCAGATAACGGTTTCAGAGGGGTTGGTCGAGGGGGTGATGCTGCCGACAACGCCGAAGGGCGCCATCTCGGTGAGGGTCAGGCCGTAATCGCCCGTCTTTGCCTGTGCGACGATGTCGGAGGTGCCGGGGGTCTTGTCGGCGACGAGGATATGCTTCGCCGTCTTGTGATCCACCCTGCCCATCTTGGTCTCGGCTACGCCGAGGGCGGCCATTATGGGAGCCTCCTTGCGGCACAGGTCGCGGATAATACCTATCACCCGCTCCCTCTCGGCGAGGGACATTGCGCGCACCGCCTTGTAGCCGCGACCCGCGGCGGCGATAGCGTCGTTCATATCCTCAAAAACGCCGACGAACCTGCGTCCCTGATAGCCGGAGGCACACCACTCGCACTCGGGCACGCCCGAGGCGGCCGTCGGGGTCGCGGCGATGTTTTTGAGCACCGCGGCGACAACCCTTTCTATATCTGCCTCTGTCCAATTAATAGCCATTTTTTCGCTCCTTTTCGGAGATTATCTGCCAAGTGCCTCGAGCACCTTGCGGGTGATCATAGCCACAAGCTCGTCGTTCGAGGATGCGGCGGGCTCGTCGTACTCGATACCGGGGTGACGGCCGGGGAGGTTCATCTTCTTACGAAGCTCCATGAGCTTCTTCAGCTGATCGTTCGGGATCTCGTGAACCGCGCCGAGCTCCATTGCGTTCTTGCAGATCTTTGCATTGAACTCAACCTCCTCCATGATGAAGAGCGCCTTCATAAGGTTGCAGCCGACGGTGAGTGCACCGTGGTTCTGAAGGAGGAATGCGTCGTGGTTCTGGATGTAGGGCTCAAGGCTGTCGGGAATCTCCATGGTGGAGGGGGTACCGTATGCACAGGTGGGAACCTCGCCGATGGTGAGGACCGCCTCGGGGAGGATGTACTGGTCGAGGTCAACGCCCGCAACCGTGAATGCGGTAGCGATGGGGGGATGCGCGTGAACTACGGCGTTAACGTCGGGGCGCTCCTGATAGACTCTCATGTGCATCTTGATCTCGGAGGAGGGATTGAGCTTGCCCTCGAGCTTGTTGCCGTTCTTGTCAACCTTGATGATCATATCGGGGGTGAGGACTCTCTTCGACACGCCCGTGGGGGTGCAGTAGAACTCGTTGTCGGATACCTTGACGGAGATGTTACCGTCGTTTGCCGCTACGAAGCCGAGCTGATAAAGAACGTGGCCGACCTCGCAGATTTCCTTTTTGATTTCGTAAGGGGATTTCATTTGTCTTTTCCTTTCTTATATCTCGTTGTTTTTATATTTGATTAATTCGTTTTCTTTACTTCGAGAGGTTAAGGGTGTCGAGCGCGATCATATACTCCTCGTTCGTCGGGAGGACGAAGGTGCGTACGCTTGCACCCTTCGCGGTGAGCTCGACGTCCTCGCCACGCGGACAGCTCTCGTTGAGTGCCTCGTCGATCGCGATACCGAGATAGGACATCTCGCGGCAGACCTCCGCGCGGAGGGCACGGTCATTCTCGCCGATGCCCGCGGTGAACACGAGCGCGTCAACGCCGTTCATCTCTGCGACGTAGGAGCCGATGATCTTCTTGATATTGTGGACGAGGATCTTCATCGCGAGGGCGGCGCGTGCATTGCCCTCTCGGGCGGCGGCACGAATGTCGCGGCAGTCGCTCGATACGCCGGAAACGCCGAGCAGACCCGACTTCGAGTTAAGGAGCTTGTCGATACCGTCGGGGGTGAGCCCCTCCTTCTTCATAATATAGGAAGGAACGGTGGGGTCGAGTGCGCCGCTGCGCGTGCCCATCGGAACGCCGTCCTGCGGGGTGAAGCCCATCGAGGTGTCGATTGCCTTTCCGTTAACCGTAGCGGTGATGGAGGAGCCGTTGCCGAGGTGGCAGGTGATTATTCTTGCGTTCTTGTCGCCGAGGAGGTCCTGTGCCTTGCCCGCGACGAAGCGGTGCGAGGTGCCGTGGAAGCCGTAGCGGCGAATCTGATACTTTTCATAAAGCTCGTAGGGGATGGGATAGACGTATGCGTGCTCCTCCATCGAGGAATAGTAGGAGGTGTCGAACACGCCGACGTGGGGGATGTTTGGCATTACCGCCTTGCAGCCCTTGAAGCCGCTGATCGCGGGCGGGCCGTGGAGGGGGTTGATCTCGATAATGCTCTCGAGGTAGGCGAGCTCCTCCTCGCCGAGGATGGCGGACTTCTTCATCTTGCCGCCGTGGGCGAATCTGTGACCCACCGCGCCGATCTCGTCGGCCGAGGAAATTACGCCGAGCTCCGCATCGGTCAGGAGCGAGAGCACGAGCTCGATCGCCGCCTTGTGATCGGGGAGGTCCGCATTCTGTGAGTAGTCCTCCTTGCCGGGGCGCTTGTGTGTGATCGCGCCGTCGATACCGATACGCTCGCAAAGACCCTTGGCGAGGACCTCGCCGGTGTCCATATCGAAGAGCTGGTACTTGAGGGAAGAGCTACCTGCATTGACAACAAGTATTTTCATCTTTGTTCTCCTTTGCAAATTTCTTTGCGTTTTATATTTATTTTTTTGATTACTGAACGTGAGTGCCGTTGGTTTCGGGGTTATTTTCGTTTGGCTTGATTTTTCGCCGCGGGGTCGGGGCTCCCTGCCGTTTTGGTGGGGGCGTTAGTACGCACACCTGTGCGCCCATCGTGCCGCGTTTTCACCTCCACGGGTCGGGTGTTCTCGCCGTTTGGCTTGATTTTTCGCCGCGGAGTCGGGGCTCCCTGCCGTTTTGGTGGGGGCTCCCTCCTTTTTTGCACGGCCGCGCACTTAGTCGGGGATTCGCTTCGAGCGGAGTCCCTCCTCCTCCTCGCCGATGCCCTCGGCGCGGGCGGAATTGCGATAGACGATGCTGTAACAGAGGGCGTCAACCACCACGAGGCGTGCCAGATGCGAGCTCAGCCCAAGGTCGGAGTGCCGCGTTTCCTCGGTATCCGTGAGGAGCAGTACGTCCGCGAGCCTTGCCACGGGGGATCGCTCACGCGAGGTGATCGCTATCGTCGCCGCACCGCGAGAGCGGGCGGTCTTCATCGCCTCGGCGATGTCCTTCGAGGAGCCCGACTGCGAAATGCCGATCACGACGTCGCCCGCACGGAGCTGGGAGACGACGACAGCCTGCATGTGCGTGTCGGCGTAGGCGGCAGAGTTGCATCCCGCGCGCAGGAGCTTGTTCGACGCGTCCTCGGCAACCGAGGCGGACGCACCAAGTCCGATAAGCACGACGCGGTTTGCACCCGCGATGAGGTCGGCGGCGGCAGACATAGCCTCGCGCGAGAGGGTCTTCTTCGTCCTCTCGAGGGTCATGTAGGCGTCGTTGCAGACCTTCTCGAAGATTTCGTAGCAATCGTCATCCTCGGTGATGGTGGGCGCGATGACCTTCTTGTCGGTCTCGCGTGCAAGGGTGAGCTTCAGATCGTGATATCCCGAGCAGCCGAGCCTCTTGGAGAAGCGGACTATCGTCGCCTCCGAGGAGTCACACATGGAGGCTAGGTCGGATATCGAGTACGGAAGCATTTCGCCCGAGTGGGAAAATAACCAGTCAGCGACTCTGCGTTCAGACTTACCCATCTCGTTATACAAGAGCTGGGCCTGAAGTAGGGTCCTGTTCAATACGTAGCCTCCTTTCGTGTTGATGGTGCCGGGGGTCATTTCACGGTAAACGAAAACGGTGTTGGGATTTTTTAGCGGTGCGTTTGGCACACGCTATCTTTTTTCGGAATTTCCTGCTTTTTCCCGCCGCGGCTTGGTGAAAATTTGTTTCATTTTGAAATTAATTTTCATTTTTTCGCCGAGTTTTGCGGTATTTTTGCGCTAATTTGAAAATTGTTTTCGTTTTTGGTGAAAATTACTTTCACATTTTCGATTCTAGCACAGAAAATGGTACTTGTCAATATTTTTCAGCCAATTTTTTGTTATTTTTGTATGAAAATTCGGGCGTCTAAATATTTAAAATATTTATATTGCCCACGCCGAAAAACCGCCCAAAGTGAAAAAATTTTTCATTTTTTTGCATTTTTTCGATTTTTCTTGCAATTTTTGAAAATTTCTTTCATTTACAATTTGGACACATTTCCGCGACGGCGTTTTGCGGGCGAGGGGCGTTTGTAGGGATCGTGTAAAATCGTAGGGACCGGCGTCCTCGACGGTCCGAGGAGAGTAAGAAATCAAACGATTGTTGTCGCAGGCGTGTTTCGGGCTCGGTTGCCTCTTTTTTTGCCTTGTTTCATTGCCGTACCTTCCTCGGACCGTCGAGGACGCCGGTCCCTACAAATATGTATCCGTCACCCCATCGCCTTCCCTCCGTAATTGCCTTGCAACCCGCTCTCCCGAAGGTTGCGTTGCAACTTGGACAAGCGCGCCTCACGGACGCGCGAGAATATTTAAATATTGACAAACTGTGAATAATATGTTACAATGTTGGCGTTAAAGAATCAAACGTCTATTTTCGACGGGAGTTTTTATGAAAATCAAATTCACACGGACCGATTACAACACCCTCATCGAGGGGGCGCGCGCTAACAAAAAGCCGCACCGCAAGCCCATCCGCCCGAATATCTTCTTCCGCACTCTGATGAAGGTCGTCGCTCAGCCCGACCTCATCGCCACGAGGTTCACCCACGAGCGCGTGGGTATGGAGCGCCTCGGCAAGGACGAGCCCGCCTTCTACCTCATGAACCATTCGAGCTTCATCGACCTCGAGATCGCGGCAGACCTGCTCTACCCCCGTCCGTTCAATATCGTCGCCACCACCGACGGATTCATCGGCAAGGATTGGCTGATGCACAAAATCGGCTGCATCCCCGCGAAGAAATTCGTGTCCGATCCGGCTCTCGTGCGCGATATGCTTCACGCCTCGCGCAAGCTCCGTGACAACATACTTATGTACCCCGAGGTCGGCTATTCCCTCGACGGCACGGCGACAACCCTGCCCAACTCGCTCGGCAAGTGTGTCAAGCTGCTCGGTATGCCGCTCGTGATGATTCGCACCTACGGTGCGTTTACCCGCGACCCCGTATATAACAACCTCCAGCGGCGCAAAATCAAGGTGTCCGCGCGGATGGAATACCTCCTCTCGCCCGACGAGATCAAGGAAAAGAGCGCCGAGGAGATAAACGAGATAATTTTCGAGCAGTTTGCCTTCGATAATTTCGCATGGCAGAGGGAGAACGAGGTCGAAATCGACGAGAAATTCCGCGCCGACGGCCTGCACCGCGTTTGCTACAAGTGCCCGCATTGCGGAAAAGAGGGCAAGATGCACGGCGAGGGTGTGAGCCTCGTCTGTAACGAGTGCGGCGTGAAATACACCCTCGACGAATACGGTGTGCTCGTGTGCGAGAACGCCGAGGCAAAATTCGACAGCGTGCCCGCGTGGTACCGTTGGGAGCGCGAGTGCGCCCGTGCCGAGGTCGAGAGCGGTGAATATCTCTCCGACTTCCCCGTCGATATTTTCGCGGCGGTCGATACGAAGAAGCTCTACTCCATCGGTAGCGGTCGGCTGACGCACGACAAGGACGGCTTCACCCTCGTGAGCGAGGACGGACAGCTCGACTACCACCAGAAGGCAACCGCGAATTACAGCATCAACGCCGATTTCAATTGGTACGAGATTGGCGACATCGTTTCGGTCGGCGATGCCGAGTGCCTGTTCTACTGCCTGCCGAAAAACCACGGCGTCAGCGTTGCGAAGCTCCGCCTCGCGGCCGAGGAGGCGTATAAAATCGGCTGGGCGGAGAAGAATAAGTAAAGCAGGATCAACAACCAATATAAAGAGGGGTGCCGCGACCTGTGTCGCGGCACCCTAACTAACGGATAATATGGATAAAGCAATAGAGAGCAAGAGAATAATCACCCGCGACCGTGAGTTTTACAGGTCGCTTTTTCTGCTTGCGTTGCCTATCGCCCTGCAAAACCTCATAACCTTCGCGGTCGGATTTGCCGACAACGTGATGATAGGCTCGCTCGGCGACGCGGCGATATCGGGTGTGTATTTTGCAAATCAGGTGCAAACCCTCCTTCAATTCTTCTCGGGCGGTGTCGAGGGCGCGATCCTCGTCCTCGGTGCACAGTATTGGGGAAAACGGGACACCGAGAGCATAAACCGCATTGCCTCGATAGGCATTCGCCTGTCGGTGGTTGTTGGCTTATTGTTAACAATTGTTTGCATTTCGTTCCCGCGGTTCGTTATCGGTTTATTCACCCAAAATGCCGAAATAATTGACACGGGTGCCACCTATTTGCTGATTTTGGCGTTATCCTTCGTCTTGTTTTGCCTGACACAGGCGCTTATCGCCACGGCAAGGAGCGCGGAGGTCGCGCGCATCGGTCTTATCGTTTCGGCGGTGTCGTTTGCCCTTAACGTGGGGCTCAATTACATGCTCATTTTCGGCAAAATGGGGCTTCCTGCCCTCGGCGTCACGGGCGCGGCGATAGCCACGCTGATCTCCCGCGCAGTTGAATGCGCGATAATGATAATCTACACGCTGTGCATTGACAAGCGGTTGAAATTCCGTCCGAAATACCTCGTCACGCTCGATCGCGGGCTGCTCGTTGACTTTCTTCGCTACGGCGTGCCCGTCTTGATGGGGCACCTCGTCTGGGCGGTCAACATCCTTTGCGGGTCGTCGATTATGGGTCACCAGACCCTCGAGGGCACGAGCGCCGCCCTCTCGGTTGCGAACACGATGCACAATCTCGCCTACGTCCTCGTTGGCGGTATGTCGGCGGCGGTCGGCATCATCGTCGGCAAGAAGGTCGGCGCGGGCGAGGTTGAGAAGATCAAGGAATATTCCCGCACGACGCAGGTCATTTTCGCCGTCCTCGGCATACTCACGGGCGTCACGCTCCTGCTCCTAAAGGCGCCCTTTATCTCGCTCTACGGCGTTTCGCCCGCGGCGAAGGATGTCGCGGATAAGCTCATAAACGTCGTCGCGATCTGCTTCATGGGCACGGCGTATCAGTCCGCCTGCCTCACGGGCCTCGTCAAAAGCGGCGGTGACATCTCCTTCGTGTTCAAGCTCGACCTCGTTTTCGTCCTGCTCGTCAACCTCCCCCTCGGCCTCATCGCCACGCGGCTCGGCCTCGCGCCGTGGTACGTCTTCCTCGCGCTCAAAATCGACCAGCTCATCAAATGCATCGTCGCCGCCATCAAAATAAATAGCTACAATTGGATAAAGAACCTGACAAGGGATAGTGGGTGAATACAGAAATCAATGGTAAAACAGTAGGGACCGGCGTCCCATAGCCTTCCCTAGCGAGGGAAGGGGGACCGAAAAGTTGCGAAGCAACTGAGCGGTGGATGAGTTGTCAAGCCTCCCCTGCGAACCAAGACGGGGTTATGTCAAGCCTCCCCTGCGCAAGGGGAGGTGGCTTTCAATTTGCAAGCAAATTGAAAGCCGAAAGGGTCGTAACAGAGTAGGGATGAATTTGCGGCTTGTATCGTTGACTGAATTTCGCCGACCCTACCGTCATACTCGCCGACGCGGTCGCTCGTATGACACCTCCCCTTGCGCAGGGGAGGCTTGACTACTCATCCGTCTTTCGCTACGCGAAATCCACCTTCCCTCACAAGGGAAGGCATTGTGTTACCTCGCCGCGAGGACGCCGGTCCCTACAACGCCCACAAAAACCCCTCAAAACACGACACGTCCCCCGACATATCACAAAAACAGCACCCAAAATTCGGGTGCTGTTCGTTTTATTTCGTCAGGATAGCGACTTCTTGAACGCATCGATGATGTCGGCGAGCTTCGCCCCTGTGCCGAGGTCGTGGTAGCTCTCGACCGAGCTCCATTCTCCCGTATTGAACGAGCCGTTGGTTTCTCCGCCGGCGTAGCCGACAACCTGCGCTTTTCCCGCATAGGTTTTGCCGAGCTGATACCACTCGCCGTAGGTGGTCTTGCCGTCGGTGACGGTCTTGGTGCAGGTGTAGACGGTGGCGTAGATTTTCTGTGCATATTGGCCGTACGCCCAGCCGTCAATGAGATCCTCGGTCGTCATATACAGCGTCATTTCACAGCCCTTGTAGGTCTTGGAGCTCATGCCGTTCGAGGTCGTGAGCGTGTAATCCGTACCCGTGTTCTCGTCGCCGTCGATGTTCTCCCACTTGATGATCAATGTGACACTCTGCTCGGTGTCGCCGATGATCTGCTTGATGTCTTCGCCAAAGAGAGATTTGATGATCTCGGAGTCCTCGTCCTCCGAGCCGTCGACGTTACCGATGTACGTACCCGTCCAGAAGCGCTCGGGGTTGTCGTCGAAGTTGCCGGTTATCGCATCGGTCAGCGTTTCGTACTGTTTCTCATCGTTGAGAAGATCCACGAGCGACTTGGTTACGTTAGAGACGACGGCATCCTCGACCTCGGCCTCGATTACACCAAACACGAGGCTGAATGTCGCAGAACCAAGAAGCAGCGACAGCTCGTCAAATGGCTTTTTGTTGTCCTCGCGGATGTAGAAGACCACGTCGATCTTCATCTGCTCGCCATCTGTGAAGGACGGCGCGCTAAAATTGGTGTCCGACGGCGCGTACTCGGAGACGGATTCCGCGTAGTAGATGTCGGTATTGGTGTAGTTTGTATCGGTTTTTGCCACGTTATGGAAGTAGTAGCGTATCGGCTCGTTGGTATTGTTTGCTACCGTGATGGTGAAGACGACGGGCTTAACCACGGTAGTCGTGAGCGTCTTGTTGTCATTATCGTAGGTTTTTATCGTGGATTTGTAATTTGAGTCAACGGTGGTTTTGGTTTCGCTATCTCTGAATTCGTTGAGGTATTCGGTGGTCGGCCCACTCTCGGTTGAGAGCAGGACGTTGTTGAGGGTGAAGACCTTGTCATCGGTGAACACCGCATCCTCATAGGCCTCGGTATATCCCTTCAAACGGATGTCGGTAATGAAGATGCCCGTTCGCTCCGCGCTGGCGGTACCCGTTACGCTAAGCGTATCGGTCAGGCTGGCGTAGCCGACGCCGCTGACGAGCATAGAGAACGTGACAAGCACGCCGATGAATATTCGCATTTTTCTGCTCATGCCATCACCTCCGAGGAATTTATTAAAACAGACAAAGCCTAATAATAGCAAGAGTTTTCTTCTTTATTATATACGTAGAAAAGCCCTTTGTCAATATCACGTGTCCAAATAGTTGACACCGCTTGCCAAAACGCGACAACCGCGGGGTAAACACAAAACCCGACAAAGCATAACCGTCGGGACCGCGTAAAATCGTAGGGACCGGCGTCCTCGACGGTCCGAGCCAAGCGGGGATAAAAAACAATGCCGTCGCGTGTGGTTGTCGGGCTCGGTTACCTCTTTCCTTTGCCTCGTTTTTCGCCGTGCTCTCTACGGACCGTCGAGGACGCCGGTCCCTACGATGATTCATGAGGACGCTGGTCCCTACAACGCCCCCCGCTCCCCCAAAAACCCCTCAAAACGCGACACGTCCCCCGCCATATCGCAAAAACAGCACCCGAATTTTTCGGGTGCTGTTCGGTTTTTGATGGGGCGGGGTAATTAATCAACGGATGTAAGACCGTCAAAGCTGACAGTAGCATCATCTCCACTCCATTTGATCGAATCTATATCGCTCCAATCGTAAGGGCCAAGCTGCGTTTCACCATTCACAACCCAAGGATAGAAGACCCACACGTAATTCGGCCTAAGCCAGCTGCCTGTATTTTCGAGCCTATATACTCCGTCTGTGCAAACGATAACGGAATTTTCTCCAAGATAGCGATCCCAGTTAGCATCCTTGCTTATAGCATCCCACTGCGATCTGTTTCCCTCGTAGTAGAACTGTATCGTTTCCTTGTGTCCAATTATTGGGGTCTCGTCCGTTCCTGAATCCGCGAAAGCATCGGCCTCAATTGTCGTTATCGACGTAGGGATTCTGATATTGGTGATATCATCATACTCCGCAAAAGCCCCTTCATCAATGCCCGTTACGGGTTTTCCATCAACCGCAGAAGGAATAATGACGTCCTGTTTTCCGTTTTCTTTATCCATTACGCCAACCGTGTAGTGGTCGTGCACTCCGTCCGTATATCCGGGCTCAAGATTTGCCGTGCCGGTGTATGTCCATTCGATATTAACGGTGATATCCTGCTCAAGGGTAAGATCGTAAGTCGGCCACGAAGCGGTATATAGGCGGTCGGGGTCGGCGTTTGCGGTTTCTAGATATTCATTCAATTTATCCTGACCCGTCTGCGACAAAGTTGTAGTAGGACCGGGAACAAAGGTTTCGGAATAATAATACACAAAGTCACCGCTGGAGTTTTCTATTTGGAAGGTAATCGTATAGAAGGATGACCAAGAGGGATATAGCGTGATGTCCTCGGTGTTATCTGCAGGAATTGACGTAATTACGTTATCCGAATCGGTAGCAAGATACCAACCTTGGAAGGTTTTGCCACTCGGAATAGTGGTGGGCTTAACATTAGAGGACGAAACGTTGTAGCCGTTGCCAAGCTCAACCTCGATCGTGTTCTTGCCTGTGGCAGTGCCGCCCACGGTTACGTTAACCGGATTCGTACCATCCGTAAACGTTATGATGTATGATGTCTTAACCCAGTCTGTAAACTCGGTTGCGGGCTTGTAGTTAAGAATAAATCCGATATTACCGGATGTGTTAATGCCGCCCGTTCTCGTTATAGTGACGATAAGTTCGTGCGAGTCCCCTGCATCGATTATCGTACCTTCGATTGCGTCGATTCTGTTCTCTGAATCACCGTCACGGGCAGCGATGTAAGGATTGCCATTGTAGGTTACGTCCACCCTGTAATCAAGACCGGTTGCGTCAAGAACGGCGTAATTAACACCGTAGTACATATAGTCATCGTTGGTGTTGTTTTTAACAGTCACCCGCACCGTTACCGCATTGGTCAAATCTGCAATCGCAGTAATTAACGTTGGTTCGGAATCGGTAGCATATTGTACGCTTGTAAGCGCGGTTGATTCTTCAACCGAAGAAATATATACTCCCTTTGCCGCCTCGGCAGAGGCGGAGCCTGTTACGGCGAGGGTATCGGTCAGGCTGGCGTAGCCGACGCCGGATATTAATAATGAAAAGACAAGCACAACGCCAACGAGTGCTTTGAGTCCTTTTGTCATTGTACTTGCTCCTTTCCTGTGGATTTGCAGTTTGTAACCTTTTCTTTACAAGACACGGGGCGATGTACCGCCCCGTGTTAAATTTTAGTGTTTTTTGGGGGGATGGAAGATACTCCTTCCACCAACGCCCGCGGGGCGTCGGTCCCCCTCCCTCAAAGATGGAGGCACGAGGGGCGATGTACCGCCCCGTGTTAAATTTTAGCGTGTTTTTTGGTTTTGCGCGGTGCGCGGCGGGGGTCGGCCGGCCGCGGGGGTTCCCTTTCGGCGATTACTTCTTATCCTCGTCGAATTTGGGGGTGAGGGCGTCCTCGAGCTTGCGCTTAACGATACCGATCACCTTCTTGAGGGGGGATACGGTTGCGGGGTCAACCTTGCGGTTGCCGTAGGCAACGGCGCCCTTCTTAACAACGTCCTTGCCCTTTGCCTCATCGTGCGCGGGTACGAGGACGACGTCGCCCTTCTCTACCTTTTCGCCGCTGGGGTCATAGGGGTAAACGGTGTTTCCGCTCGGCTTTTCGGGGATGACGACACCGATAATCTCAACACCGTCCGCGGTTTCGACGATCTCGCAATTGGTGTAATCGAGCTCATCAAGACTCGGGATAACGGTTGCCATTGCGGCATCGATCTCCGCCTTATCTGCGGTGGGGTCAATGATCTTGACCTCGTCTGTGCCCTTTGCACTTGCGGGTGCGCTTTCCTCGTTGGGGGTCAGACCGGGGATAACCATCGGGGTGCCATCCTCGTTCATCAGCTTGATCATTCCCTTCGCGACGAGGTCGCGGGTGGTTTCGTAGGGGTACGCCTCTCTGTAATCGACGGCCTTTGCCTTCGGGTTGGGTGCGATCTCGAAGCGGTTCATAACGGCATCGACAAGCTCCTTCGCCCTCTTGAGTCCGCGGTCAGAGCGGATGCGGACGAGCATCGGGACGTTCTCGTAAACCTTGGCGTCGGTGCGCTCGTGGTAGTAACGGGACTCGTCGAACTCGTCGGGGTTGAGTGCGCAGTAAAGACAGATGGTCTTACCGCGGATCTTGATCTTGAACAGCTGGATTCTGCCCTTCTTGTAGGACTCGACACGCCAGCTTGCCCTATCCTTAACTCCCTTGAAGGAGAGGATGTAGTTTTTCAGCTCGGAGTAGTTTTCCTTAACGGCGGAGCCGCTCTGGATGAGGTTTGCAATGAAGCTACGCGAGCAGCGAATGTTAATGAGGTTTCCGCCCTCGCCAACGTAGGCGATTGCGGTCGGTCCGTCCTCGCTGTCATCGTCATCATCACCGCCAAGCTCGATGAGCTCGGGGATGAATCTCACCGCGTCCTTGTGCTCGGGCTCTGCGGGCGCGCTTTCCTCGGCGGGCTCCTCGACGGGCGCGCTTGCGCTCTCGGGCTCGCTCTCTGCCTCGGGGGCGGAGGGTGCGGTGGGTGCGCCCTGGATAGGTGCCTCTGCCTTCTCCTCGGGGATAGGCTCGGACACGGCGGTCGCGTCGTCGACAACGGGGTCTTCTACGGCTACGGGAGCGATCTCCTCGCTCACGGGTTCAATAATTTCGGGTACGGGATCTGCCGCCGCGCTCTCCTCTACGGGTGCGGGCTCTTCCTCAACGGGGGTTTCCTCTGCGGGCTCTTCCTCGACGGGGGTTTCCTCTGCGGGTGCCTCGTCAACGGGTGCGGGCTCTTCTGCGGGTGCCTCTGCACTCTCTACGGTTTCGACAACCTCGGGTGCGGTTTCCTCCGCGCTCTCCTCAACTACCTCCTCGGTGGGGGTGGGTGCGGGATCGGTGGGGTCGGGCTCGTCGGGCTCGGTGGGAATCGGGATACCCTCCTCCTCGTCGCCGATGCCGTACAGCTCGTCAAAGTTATCGACCTTGATCTCGAACATATAGAGAAGCGAAGCGGATGCGGGGATGTAGAAGCGGGTCATGGTCTGGTCGTCGTTCTCAAACATGAGGATGGGGGACATTACGGTGTCACGAATGCCGAGCATCTCGTCAAATCGGGTCACGCCGACAACCTGATAGCCATCCGAATTGAAATCACGGGTGATTATCTGAATGAAGGAGCGGTAATTACGAAGAATTTTGCGCACCTTGATGTCGTAGTTGATGTCATCGTTCCTGGTGAGGAAGATGAACGCGATGAGAATAAGGATGAGGACGACGTCCGCGATGCCGCCGAACTTAACAACGTCCATGAACACGGTGGTGTCGATGGCGTCGGTGGAGGCGACAACCTTGCTCTCCCCCGTGGGGACGGTGGACTGCATCTCGATCTCCATCGTGGAGAGGACGAGCGGCATATCGAGCGAGAGGCGGTATGTATTTGCGGTGTCCTCGGCAAGCTCCGCGGAGGCGCCCTTGACGTTAACCGTCATAACGAGGGAGAGGGTGCTGTCATACTTCGAGGAGGTGAGGTTTAGGTCCTCGAAGAATTTCGATGCGAAGCCGTTATATTGAGTATAGTCGATGGTCGCCTGTTCGGTGATTACGACCTTGTTTTCACTTTCGGTGAAGGTTTGGAGCGGCTTGACGGGGTAAACCTTTTCAAGGACGGTGACGTTCTTGTCCTTGATGGTCATGACGGTGTCGATCTTGTAGGAATACTCGTACTCCATACCGTCCGCCTTTATATCAAGCTCATATTTGAGGTCGGCGACAACCTTGTCAATCAGCGAGGAAACGTAGGACTGTCCCGCGCCGAGGTACTCCTCCTCATAGAAGCTATTATCCTTCAGATATACCTTGTAGTCGACGTTGGCATCCTCGGTATAATTGATGTAGTAGGTCTGATCAATGCGGTTGTACGCGACTGCGGAGGCAATTACCGCAAGGGTAAGTATAGCGACGATTACGGTCTGGATAAGGATCCATCTTTTTCTGTTACGCTTAAAGGCTGAGCGTCGCAGCTTCTCGGTTTCAGACATTTACTTAGCCAACTCCTTTCGCAATTAATTTTCTCAACCAGATGGTTGGATATCCCACGAACGGGACCTTCCCTTTGGCGATGCCGATGATGTCGGATTCAAGAGCAAATCCCGAATCTTCGTGGTTGTTCATATCGCCTTTGGTAAAATACCTGTTTTGTCCGTTTATTCTTTCGATACGGACTACACGGTGAACTATTCTTGATCCGTTAGTTTCAAAAATGATTACCTGCCCGACCTCAATGGTTTGGTCGTCATACTGTTCAAATATGACGGCGTCACCCTTGTCGAGCTCTCCCGTCATACTCTCGGTCGCGATGATAATTGCGCCGTATTTGAATTGACAGGATATAAGCATTACAACCGAAATCATAAATACGAGTAACACCGCACTTACGATCGGGGTCCATTTGCTCCGTTTTTCGGTCGCCCGTTTGAAATGCTTGTCATACAGGGCGCTTACGAATAGGAGCAGTAAAAGAGGTGCAAAGATTCTGAACATTGCGAGGAATGCGTCGGGAATCAACGCCTGTCGCCGCGGCAGATAGAGATACAACACCGTGATAAGGCGGTAGAGTATATTCGGCAGGGCGCCATGCCGCTTTGAAATCTTGTGGTAGGCGAGATTCGATATAAACGCGGGCAGGAATACCTGCGCCAGAGCGTCGATAAATTTTCCGAAGCTCGTAATGTCAGAGAAGCCGTAGAATATAAGAAGATCGGCAAGCACACAGCCGAGGTAGCAAAGGACGGCCGCCTTTTTCTCCTCCTGGGCTATTAAAACCCTTCTTATAATCTCGGATGTAACGATTATAACGGTAATCGGTATAACGTTGTTAAGTAGGTTGGTTGCGGTAAAGCCGTAAACGCCTCGGTTTCCAAAGCCATAGCGAAGGCCGACGATGTAGGTCAAGGCAACATACATCAACGCATAAAGCCCGACGATCAGGGTCGCCTGCCTTCGCTCAATGGCAAGGATGCTTCGTTTTTTTACGAGCAGAATGACGAGAAACGCCATTACCAACGTTACGCCAGCCGCCACCTGCCTTGATACCCTCGGAATGAAAAAGGCGAGGAGGAGTGCGGCGGGCATAATCGATGATAGAATGTATAAAACTCTTTTGTTACGCGGCATTGCTCTCCTCCTTTCCTTAATCTATAAAGTATCAAAGCAAAAAATCCGAATAGGGATTAGGGATTGACAGCGGTTGCAGTGATGACGAAATTGAAGCTACCGGTCATATCATCAATAGAAGCCTCAACGAGAGTGATCGTGATGGTAACAGTAACCTCACCGCCTGCAGCAAGATTTGCATTGCTAAGAGCAACATTAACTTTGAAGTTAGTATTGGACTTTTCATCAACATCAACAGCAACAGTAGCATCAAGGTCAGAGTCGTTTACGATGTTCTTCTTGATAACAACGGTGTCGTCCTTGTTAACGAGCGCACCATTATCAACCTCAACCGTAAGAAGATCCTTTTCATCGTACGGAACAGCGTCAACGGTGCCAGCACCAGCCTCTGCGGAAACCTTACTAGAATCACCAGAAGCGGTAATTACTGCTGCTGCGTCGGACCAATGAACGTTATCCTCAAAGTTTGCACCAGAGTTAGCGCCAAGGGTAGCTGTAATGCCGAGCTGATCGGAAATAGCTGCATAACCTACGCCGATAGCCATAACTGCTACGAGCACGAATGCGATGATTGCAATTCTCCTGTTCTTCATTTTTGTTTTCTCCTTTCAAAATATTGTTTTTTAGAGTTTTATCTCAAAATGGCATTTCGCCTTTTGGATACTATGTAATTTATCCGCACCCCGAAAAGGCCAATTTTCCCCCGTCGGGCGCACAGATGGTTAAATTATAGGGGAATATGACTACGCGTCGACTACAACCCTGCATATTTTTTCAAAAAATTGCAATATTTTCATCCCGAAATGAATTAACCTATGGGATAATTTTCATTTTGTTCATAATTACATACTAATTCCGCGGCAGATTTCACCCCCGCATCCCCGACCCTGTGAACGGTTTTGACGTCCGTCCCGTAGTCAAAAATCACCCCATTTTCGCCCCATTTCCCGCGTTTTGTGGAAAAATCACCCG
>JAZODF010000077.1:0-91984 GCA_045596865.1 Eubacteriales bacterium | reverse complement strand
GGCGAAATATTTTGACAAAAATTTCGCGCTTCATTAAATCAAAAGAAAAAGAGATAGCATTCGGCTACGTGCCGTTTTGTTATCTCTTTCTTATTATAGGGGCTCAGCTTAAATAATTTGTTCCCGTTTTTCTCGCTTATTCCTCGTTTTTAAGAACTTTGTTCTTAATGACGGCGACAACGAAATGAACGCCGAGCGCAAGCGCGAGAAGGAATATATAGCGGAAGGACATATAAGCTATCTCCTCGATACGGTAGGAGCTGCCGTAATTTATAAAGTATCTGACCGTATCGGTGATCTCACGCGCAAGCTTGTATATGAGCATAGCTCCCGATGCCGAGAGTATACCGAGGTTGATCGGCACGTCGAGGTCGAATGCGGGTGCCGCGACGAGCAGGGGCTCACCGCTTTTGCTTGCTCTCTTGCTTTTTGCCCTCTCAGTCACAATGCGTATGAGAAGGCAGAGCACCACCGTCTCAAGGTAGGCTACCGCGGCGCTGAGAATCGCGTTCAGCGAGCTGAAAAGCATAACGCCGCCGATCTCAATTCCCTCGTAGGCATATTCGTATGCGTGATACGGGAAGCGGAATAGCACCGTCATAAGCGCGTAGGGAAGCGCTCTTAAGAGCATACCCGATGAGCCGCGCTCAAGGTAGGTCGCATAAAGCGACAGCGCCGCTATAACGGGAAGGGTGAATTCAACTATCTCGTGAAAATAGAAGAAGGCGTAAGCGCATACCGCGCCGCCGATCATTCTTATAAGTAAATGGTAGATAAGAAACGCGGCAAAGTACGAGGCGGCAAGAAAGATCAGCGTCCGCTTGAAAAGCGTTTTTTCATTCATTTTCATATTTATCTCCAAGCATTTTTGTGGTTACCTATTTGTGGTTACCTTATGATTTTAGCATAAACTTTTCGCTTTTTCAAGCCCGTCGAGCGCGTGACGGGGGATTTTTTGTTCGGAAGCGCTGAAAAATGAGCGGAAAAGTGGGGAAATGAGTCTCGAAATGTGAATTTTTTGTAAATATTCAAAAAGATTGAAAATAGCTATTGCATTTTTATAATACGTGTGTTATTATATTAGGGCTGCGCAAAATCGCAGTAAATATTATATCTCACACAGCAAGTAGGTTTGTTGCAGGTGCGTCGTTATGCGACGTCGCAATATTATGTTGCTGTGGCGGAAAAACCAAGGAGGAACATAAAATGTTCGAAATTTCAATCAAGCAGCTGCTTGAAGCAGGCGTTCACTTCGGTCACCCTACCAAGAAGTGGAACCCGAAGATGGCTGAGTACATCTTCACCCAGAGAAACGGTATTCACATCGTTGACCTTCAGAAGACCGTTAAGAAGTTTGAGGAGGCTTACAACTACGTTGCTGAGCTCGCTGCTGAGGGCGGCACCATCCTCTTCGTAGGTACCAAGAAGCAGGCTGCCGAGACCGTTAAGGAAGAGGCACAGAGATGCGGAATGTACTACACCAACGTACGTTGGCCCGGCGGTATGCTCACCAACTTCCAGACCATCCGCAAGTCCATCAAGAGACTTAAGGACCTTGAGAAGATGCAGGCTGACGGCACCTACGACCTTCTTCCTAAGAAGGAAGTTGCTAAGAAGCTCAAGGAGATCGAGGACCTTCAGAAGTCCTACGGCGGTATCAAGGAGATGGACCGTCTCCCCTCTTGCGTATTCATCGTTGACACCCGCAAGGAGAGAAATGCCGTTCTCGAGGCTAAGAAGCTTGGCATTCCCGTTGTCGCAATCGTAGATACCAACTGCGATCCCGATGATGCAGATTACATCATCCCCGGTAACGACGACGCTATCCGCGCTATCAAGCTTATCGCAGGCGCACTCGCTGACGCTGTAATCGCCGCTCACGGTGGCGAGGAGGCCGCAGTTGAGCAGACCCCTGTCGAGGAAGCAGCAGAGTAATCGAAAGGAGAACGAAAAATGGCAGAAATCAGTGCAAAGGCCGTTGCCGAGCTCAGAAAGCTCACCGGCTGCGGTATGATGGATTGTAAGAACGCGCTCAAGGATGCTGACGGCGACTTCGACGCCGCAGTAAAGATCCTTCGTGAGAAGGGTATGGCCGCTACCGCAAAGAAGGCGTCCAGAATCGCTGCTGAGGGTCTTGTTGACATCATGACCATCGACAACGTTACCGCAATGGTTGAGGTTAACTCCGAGACCGACTTCGTTGCAAAGAACGCAATCTTCCAGGAGTTCGTTAAGACCATCCTTAAGACTATCATCGAGAACAAGCCCGAGAACGTCGAGGCACTCCTTGCTTGCAAGGCGTCCGGCTGTGAGGGCACCATCGCTGACGAGCTCAACGAGCACACCTACAAGATCGGTGAGAAGCTTTCTATCCGCCGTTTCGTAATCGTTGAGGGCGTTGTTTCCACCTACATTCACGGTATGGGCTCTACCGGTGTTATCGTTTCCTTCGTAACCGACCTTGCGGCTAACCCCGCATTCGCTGAGTGTGCGAAGAACGTTGCACTCCAGGTTGCGGCTATGCCCGTGCTCTACCTCAACAAGGAGTCCGTTCCCGCTTCCGTCCTCGCAGAGGAGAAGAACATCCTCATCGCTCAGATGCAGCAGGATCCCAAGATGGCTAACAAGCCCCAGCAGGTTCTTGAGAAGATCGTTGAGGGTAAGCTTGGCAAGTACTTCGAGAACAACTGCCTTCTTGAGCAGCTCTACGTCAAGGATGACTCCATGACCGTTGGCAAGTACGTTCAGTCCGTTGCTAAGGAGCTTGGCGGCTCTATCCAGGTTACCGGCTTTGTCCGCTTCGACAAGGGCGAGGGCCTTGAGAAGAGAGAGGAAGACTTCGCAGCAGAGATTGCTAAGATGGTTAACGGCTAATTCTTTTGGCATAACCGAATAAGGGTGGCAGGAAAACCTGCCACCTTTTCTTATTCTATCTCCGTCTGCTCCCGCTCGACGTACCCGTGTACGCCATCGGGTCGCACACGAAGATTTCTGCTCAAAAGAACTTTTGGCATAACCGAATAAGGGTGGCAGGAATTCCTGCCACCTTTTCTTATTCTATCTCCGTCTGCTCCCGCTCGACGTACCTGTGTACGCCATAACTCCAAAAAAACGCAAACAAACAGAAAAGGGCGGGGAAATCCCTCGCCCTATTTTATGGATTTTTCTTGTATTTTGCGCGGGTTTATAGTATAATGAAGAAAAACGAACGGAGGTAACCTATGCAGGGACTGTCATATCTCACTCGCGGTGGCGATTTGCCCACCAATAAACCGAACATCCTTCTCGTCGCGCATCCCGACGATCTCTCGCTCGCTATCTCCGCGCTTGCCGACGACGTCCTCACGGCTCTTGATGCCGCACTTTGGTACTCGGACTCCGGCTATGCCGATATCTCCGACGCCGACCTCTCGGACATCAACCTCGTCATCGTTTCCGTGACGGAGGGCCTTCTTTCGGACTTCTCTGACACCGCCCGCATCCTTGATATGGCGCGCTCCCGTATGCTCCCCGTCTTGCCCATCCTCACCGAGGAGATCTCGCTCCCCAATTTCGAGGATCGCTTCGGCACGGTCCAGCTGCTCGACCGCCGCGGCACGCTCACCTCCGACTACTCGCGCAGACTTCGTGAACGCCTCGATGAGCTTGACCTCGATAACACCCTCCGCGCATCCATCGCGGGGCATTTCGATGCCACCCTGTTCCTTAGCTACCGCCACGTCGACCGCCCGCTCGCCAACCGCCTGATGGGCGTGATCCACGATACCCCCGTCCTACGCGACGTCGCAATATGGTATGATGATCAGCTCACCGTCGGCATCGACTATAACGAGGAAATCCTCAATTCCGTCCGCTCCGCCGACGTCTTCGTCCTCGCCGTTACACCGAGCCTGCTTGAGGACGGCAACTACGTCATGACGCGGGAATACCCCTCCGCCGTCGGCGCATCCGTCCCCGTCCTGCCCGTTATGATGCAGGAAACCGACCTCGCCGCCCTCCGTGCGAAATACCCGGGCATCCCCGACCCCATCTGCCCCGAGGAAATATCCGCGGCTCTGCCCGCCCTGCTCGGCGACCGCCTGAATCGCGATAACGATAACGACCCCTTCCACCTCTATTACGTTGGAATCGCCTATCACCTCGGCGTCTCGGTCGAAATTGACAATGCCCGTGCCGTTGCACTTTTGACCCGCTCGGCAGAGCTTGGCTGCGTGGACGCGAACCGCCGCCTCGGCGCAATGTACTACTTCGGCAACGGTGTCGAGGAAAATAAGGAAGCCGCCGTCACCCTCTACCGTAAATACGTCGCAGGGTGCAAAACGCTGTTCAATACCGACGAATCCTCGGATACCCTCCTTGAGACACTCATCAACGCATATTGGCTCCTCTATCTCGTGATTGACGAAAACGAGCTTGCCGAGCGCCGAAGCCTTGCCGAGATTGCAACGAATCACACCCTCACCCTCGTCGAGCGAACCGGTCGCGACGATGCCTACCGCCTGCTCGTCAGATCCCTTGCACGCTATGCAACCGTCCTGCGCGATCAGCTCGATTACTCCGCTGCGATCTCGATTTACACGGTGGCTATTCGCCACGCGCGCGATTTATATAAGGTGACCTCCGCGATTGAAGACCTCGAGGGTTACGTCGATTGCCTCCGTGCCACGGCGCGTCTTTACCTCCACGAGGACAGGGCAAAGGACGCGGTTGACCTTATCCTCGCCGCCCTCCACCTCTTGGAGGATGAGGGAGAGCACCGCCACGCCGATGACCGTCGACTTCGCATCCTCGCCGCCGACGTTTACGACACCCTCGGTAGCGTTTGCGATAGCCTCGAGGACTATGACGGCTCTATCTGTGCCTGCAGGAAGGCCATTTCCCTCTACCGAGGCCTTCTCGCCTACGAAAGCGGTACGTACTACCTCTCCGAAATCTACTTCCTCGAGTGTAGCATTCTTGAAAGCTACCTCCTCCTCGATAAACCCGATGACGCCGAGGCGGAGCTCGCCGTAGTCAGCGAGCTTTGCGCTAACCCCGCCGTCGCAAGGAATGCGACCTATAAAATAAACCACGCGATACAAATACTCCTTTACCGTGCCCGCATCGCCATTGCCCGCAAGGAGCATAAGGCCGCCGAGGGCATCCTCGCCGAGGCGGAGGAAATGGCAAAGGGGGCAGGTGCCGACCTCTGGGAGTGGGTGTATAACCGCATCCATTCCGCCTATAAAGCGCTCTACTACGCGATGAAAAAGCCGCACCTCGCCGACTATCACCACGCGATCATGCTTAAAACCGCCACGGACAACGCAATAAACCACGCCCGTCCCCGTGATTTTGAGCGCCTCTCGGACATATATTCCGATATATCCGCCCGCACCCGCGAGGATAAGGAAATGTGGAAGGAGTATTCGAGCCTCGCAATGGAGGGCAAGCTCAACTTCTACCCCGACGAATCCCACCTCGAGAGTGAGAGGGATATCCACCTCTATAATCTGCGCGGGAACGCGCTGGTTATCCTTACCGGTATTTTATTGGTTGTAGGCTTCATGCTTGTCGAGTGCTTTCTTTGGCAGATTTACAGCAGTACACAGCATCGGTGGTTCGTTAACTCTGCAATGCTATTTTATCTGGTTGGACAACTTGGCGACGTGGGAAGCTATCTTTTCCTCCGCTCCCGCCGTCACCTGCCGTATTCCGCTCTCGCAGTCTTTAAGCGGACCGAGCGGCTCACAGGATTCCTGGCGCGCTATCACCTATATTCAATACCGCCACTTGCTATAACGGCGATATTGATTTTCACGATAGGCGATAATATTCCCAATGCGGCGATTAACGTGATCGTGATCCTGTTTCTCCTTTTCCTTGCATTTAACCGTATTCTCGCCGCCTTTGATAAGTCAATCGCCCGCGAGCGTAGCCGCGCGTTCTGGCGCATCTCCCGCCTTATGCCGCTTGAGAAAAAGAAAAAGGGAAGGGCAAAATAACGCAATTTTTAAGAATAGCCTTGTTTTTTACCCCTATACTGTGCTAAAATAAAGAAAACGAACGAAAGGAGTTAAAATGAAAAAGAGAATATTACTCGCCCTCGTATTGGCGACGCTTGCGTTTTTGCTCCTCTCGGTCGGTGCACTCGCCGCGGATAGCGGGGCAGGGGAGGCGGACTCCCACGTCTGGGAGATAACCTCGGCCGACGGCACCGTTACCTATGCGGATGACTTCTTCACCCCGATAACGAACGCCGCCGCGGGCGACACTCTCCGTCTTATCCCCGATTATATCGAGCTTGACCGCATCTTTACCGTATCGCACTCAAATCCCTTCACGCTCGACCTCGGTGACTCGACGATCGTCTATCCAAACCCCAATATCACCGCACCCGTGTTAAATATTTCGCAAAATTGCGACGTTACCTTCCGCGCTAACGGTGCAAAGATTTGTTTACAAATCGGCGTCCGCTCCTTCGCCTCCGTGCAGGGGAAGCTCACCGTCCTCGGTGAGGGTGAGGGGCTGACCGTCCTCGCACCCGACGCCTTCGACGCGGGTGGTAACGCCATCGTCGACCTCTATAACGTCACCATGGTCAAGCACTGCTCCAATATGATGGGCCTGCTCTGCGCCCGCGCCAACTCGCGCGTCAGCGCATACAACTGCCGCCTCATCTCAAGCCAGGGATGGACCGCCGCATACTCCACCTCGACGGGCATCCTCTCGCTCTATGACTGCGAGGTCATCTCCACCGACCTCAAAAACGCCGTCCTCGTCGATACCGCGACCGCGTCCCTCTACGCCGAGGGCACCGTGTTCTCCTGCGGATTCAATCAAAAGGGGATTTTCACCGTTGGCCCCGGATGCTATCTCCCCATCACCTCGGGCTATTCTCTTGCTCCCGGCGTCAGCGAGCTTAATATCGACGCCACCGCCTCGCTAGTCGGGCTTGACTTCGTCGCACCCGACTCTTATACCGCCGTAAGTGCCACCCCCTGTCCGATTTTGCGCTATACCGTTGAGATTGGTGAGCCCACCGACACCCCCACGGACAGCTCCGCTTGGCGGGTTACCACCACCGACGGCGGCGAATATTTCGCTCCCCTGTATTATCCCTTCTTTATCGACGGTTCGGTTTCGGATATCTCGCTCCTCACCGATTGTTCCATACCGTTCGCCTTTGGTGCCTCGTTAAAATGCGACCTTTTGAACCTCGGCGAGCATACCTTCACCGCTACCGCACCCGCTTGGTTGACCGTTCGCGGCACGGGCGCTATCTTCAACGTCGGCGGTGACACCCCGTTTACGTTCACCTCCTCGGGCAAAATTGCGTCCGACCACCCGCTTCTTGCGACTACCCGCCCGACCGTCCTTAACCTCGACGGCGCGACGGTCAGCGCACCCAACCTCGTAACCTCGACTGCCGCCGACGTTACCGTCAACGGTGGTGAAATCCATACCACGGCCGACGCGTTAATTGCATACGGTGCGGCCGACCTCCACCTCAATAACACCCTTATCCTTTCCGACGGCATTGCCGTCAGCTCGGGCCGCTCGGTCTACGTTACCGACTCGCTTGTCGCATCTGGCGTGACCTCCTTCGACGTGATGTCCGACGTCTCCCTCGCGGGTAATACACTCGTCAGCGGTTCGATCACCGCTACCGCGGTCAGGGCGGAAAACGGCGTTTTATTTGACACGCCCCCCACCGAACAGGGCGGATTGCTCTGCAAAACGCTTGATACACCCGTGACCGACCCGCGACTTGCCTCGGTGCGGTTTGCCTATTGCGCCGACACGCCCGACCACCTCTCGCTGTCGATCTCGATGTCGAATTACGTCACCCTTAACGTCCTCGTGCCCGCCCACGTCTATAACTTCGACGCGCTCACCGTCATCTCGGTTGACGGCATCGTCTACGCCCCCGACGTGACCGACGGCACACCCCTCTCGATTGACGGCACCGACTATGTCAAATTCACCTTCAGGCATATCTACCCGACCGACATCCTCGGCGAGCTTAGCGTGCGCATCATCACATCGGGCACCGAGCTTTCCGTGAGCACGACCGTGTCGGACCTTATGCTTGCCTCCTTCGACGTATCGGATGACGATTCCTTCAAGCGCGCAGTCGCTACCTATCTCGACCTCGCGTATTCTGCTCTCGGTGTCGTGGTCGATATGACCGCGCTCGCCCCCTACGTCAGCCGCGCTGACGTCCCCGTCCCAACCGCACCCGACTTTGTATCGAGCGTGTTCTTCGATGCCGAGCGATGCCGCATCATCCTTCGCCCTTCCGATGGCACCGAGTTGAAAAAGCTCAGCCTCACCTGGGAGGACGAGGACGTCATCGTCCGTGCCTCCGACGGTATTATTGAAATGCCGTTCCTCCGCCTCGACCCGTCCTGCACGATCGTCGTCTTCTACACGGCGGGCGACGAAACCCGCACCGAGGAGATCGGAATACTCTCGCTCTACGCCACCGTCGCGGACAGCCCGGGTCGCTCCACCGCACTCCTTGAAAAATACCTGCGCTATCTTATCCTGATCTCCGAATCCTGACAAGTCGCGCCTGCCCGAAAAACGCAAAATGCGTTTTTCGGGCTCTTTTTATTTGCCTGCCGTCGCGTTTTATTTACTGTCGCGTTTTATTTAGCTACCGTCGCGTTTCGTTTAGCTCTCACACCCTATCATATCTCCCTCGCCTTTTTCATATATCTTACCATCAATGCTCCGCAACGGACGCGCGCCGCCCGAGCGGAAAACTAATCGAAGCGGGGAAATAATGAACGCAAAACGAAAATTCTTCCTAAACGGCCTTCTCCTGAGCGCGGTCGGGCTCGCCATGCGCGGCAGTCAGCTGATGCTCGGCGCCCTCGTTGCTCGCGCCCTCGGGGCGGAGGGGGTCGGGGTCAATACCCTTATTATGACCGTCTACTCATTCGCCCTCACCCTCGCCACCTCGGGCATCACCCTGACGGTCACCCGCCTCGTCGCCGAGGCCGTTGGGCAGGGCAGGGAGCATACCTCGGGTGCTCTCATCCGTGGTGCCTTCCTCTACGCGCTCTTCTTCGGCTCGCTCTCGGGCGGCCTTCTTTTGCTCCTCGCCCGCCCGCTCGGGCTCGGTGTCATATCCTCGCCTATCTCCGTCCGCGCCCTCGCGGTCCTCTCACTCTCGCTCGTTCCCTCGGCTGTCTCCGCGGTCGTCGCGGGCTATTTTACCGCCGTCCGCCGCGTCACGCTCAACGCCGTCACCACCGTCGCGTCCCAGCTCCTTCGCATCGGCTTAACCCTCGTTTTCGTGACACAGGGTGGGGGGATAGACCCCATCCTCGGCATCTCCCTCGGCCTCACCCTCTCGGAGCTCGCCGCCGCGCTCATCGCCCTGCCTGAGCTACTCGTCGACCGCTATATCGCGTCACGCCGCCTCCGCGGCGGCTCGCCCGCCGACCCGCACTCTTCCGCAACTCACGGGCAAAAGCATACCGCCGTGCCCCCACGCAAATCACCCGCGCGCCGCATTTGCGAGCGCGCCGCCGTCCGCCCAATCGCCAAAATGGCGCTCCCCCTCGCAATCTCCGCCTACCTGCGCTCGGCGCTCCTGACCCTCGAGCATAACCTCATCCCCCGCCGACTTGAACGCCACGGACAGTCGCGCGCCGACGCCCTCGCCGACTACGGACACCTCCACGGCATGGCGCTCCCGCTCATCCTCTATCCTATGACTCCGTTGTCCTCCTTCTCGGGTCTGCTCGTGCCCGAGTTTGCCGAGGCAAAGGGCGCGGGCAGTACCTCTAAAATGCGTAACCTCGCCACCCGCGCCCTCAATACGACCCTCGGCTATGCCGTGGGCGTCGCCGTCATCCTGTTTCTCTTTTCCTCACCCCTCGGCAACGTCGTCTACGCCTCGAGCGAGGCGGGCCGCTTCATCGCCGTCCTCGCCCCCGTCATCCCGATTATGTACCTCGACCACGTCGCCGACTCTATCTTAAAGGGCATCGGCGAGCACGTCTATTCCATGTGGGTCAATATCGCCGACGCCGTCCTCTCCGTCGCCCTCGTTTTCTTCCTCCTGCCGCGCATGGGCATCGTCGGCTACGCTGCCGTCATCCTCGGGATGGAGGCGTTTAATTTCACCCTCTCGATTGTCCGCCTGCGCTCGCGCATCGCCTTCCGCATCGAGCCCTTCACCTCTGCTATCCTGCCTCTTTTGGCCGCACTCGCCGCCACCGCGCTGACCGCCCGCCTCTCGCTCGCGAGGCCGAAAACCGCCTCGGGACTCACCCTCGCGCTCCTTCTCGCAACCGCCCTTTTCTTCCTTGTCCTCTCTATCCTTCGCCGAATATTCACCCTCGCCACCGCGCAAATAAAAAAGGGGTCGGCTCCTTCGTAGAGCCGACCCCGTGTCGCGTTATTCGCTATTGTGCGTAAAGTGTTGTTTACAATTCTACGCGGAATTATTCCTCGTCGCCGTCATCCTCGTCCTCTTCGCTCTCGCGGTTGTCGATGACCTGAAGGTCCTCGATACGGCGGCCGTCCATCTTGAGAACGGTGACGGTAAGACCGAGCGCGTCAAAGACGTCGCCCTCCTCGGGAATCCTGCCGAGGGTGTCCATTGCCCAGCCGTTGACGGTGGTCGATTCGATCTCGCCCTCCTCGACCTCGATGTCGAGCTCGTCGAACAGCTTCTCAATGTTGGCCATGCCCGAAACTATGTATTCGCGCTCGCCAACCTCCTTGATCTCCTCAACGATCTCGTCGTGCTCGTCCCAGATCTCGCCAACGATCTCCTCGAGAATATCCTCGAGCGTTACGATACCCGCGGTCGAGCCGTACTCGTCGGTAACCACCGCGAGGTGAAGCTGCTTTTCCTGCAGCTCCTTCAACAGATCGTTGATCTTCATCGACTTGGTGACGTAGATCACAGGCTTAACAATGTCGGAAATGGGTGCACTCCGCTGATAAACGGTGGTGAAGAAATCCTTGTAGTAAATGATACCGGTAATGTTATCAAGGTCGCCCTCGTAAACGGGAATACGCGAGTATCCCGACTCGGAGAATATCCTCTCGAGCTCAGCCTTCGACACGTCGGTCTCGACCGCCGTGATGTCGATACGGGGTGTAAAGATGTCCCCGACCTCAAGATCGTTGAACTCGATCGCACTCTTGATGAGCGTGCTCTCCTCCTCGTCGATGTTACCCTCCTCCTCGGCCTCCTCGATAATGGAGATGAGCTCCTCCTCGGTCATGCCCGAATCCTCGTCGCTCTTGAAGAGCTTTGCAAGCAGCTTCTGCAGCTGACCGAAAATAAACGTAATAGGGAACAAAATGATGGAGAAGAAGTTGATAATGGGTGCCGAGAACATTACGAATTTCTCGGGGAACTGCTTTGCAAGCGTCTTGGGTGTGATCTCGCCGAATGTCAGCGTCACGAGCGTCATCACCGCGGTGGAGATTGTCGCATTGAGATCCTCGGTGATACTCGATACATCCTTGAATATCCCCGCAAAGAACAGGGTCGCGAGCGAAGCGCCAAGAATGTTAACGATGTTGTTACCCACAAGTATGGTGGAAATGAGTCTGTCGTAACCGTCGGCGAGCTTTAAAACCCGCTGTGCCTTTTTGTTACCCTTTTCCGCATATCCCTTCACCCTTATTCTGTTGAAGGTGTTGAACGCGGTCTCGGTAGCAGAGAAGTAGGCAGACATAATAACGCAGATGATAATTATGACCAGCATACCCGATAAGTGTCCGTCCATGATAAAGTGTTAAATAACCTCTCAGTTTTATGTATTTTCCCGTCGGGGAATAGATAACGTATTTTCAGAAAAACAGCAAAAAAAGGCGTAGCCATACCCCACGGTATGTCTATGCCTGCCTATTCGAATATGAGTGCGGTAAACTGACAAGTGTCCGCGTCCGCGTCGTCCATATCGTCCTCCCGAAAATTTTCGCCGCCCTTGTCGCGGCGATATACGCTATACATATTATCATATTCCGCGCCGTTTGTCAATACCCATTTAAATTTATTTGTATTTTTCACCCCGCCGCGGCGAACCCTGCCTTCACCGCATCGCCCTCGCGTGTGCACGCCGAAAAAATGTGCGCCCTTGCACAAATACAAAAACGTAAGAACGCGCGTTTAGTGAAGAATACACAATTCCGCGAGAAAATGTTTGGTAGGTATGGTTGTTGACTTGTAGCGCGCAAAATGTTAAAATTATATTACCATATTATAACTTCTCGGCTTAGCCGTAAGAGAGTCGGACGGAAACGTACTCTCACCGCGGCTCTGTGCCAAGGAAAGTGGGTCGCGTAACCTCCCCGTTGCGGAGCGGGGCAGGGGATTCGGTTCGACTCCATTACGGCTATCCGAGCAGTTAAACTATGCACGCGTCTTTCTCAAAAAATTTCTTGAAAGGAAAAAAACACAAATGAGAATGCAAAACAAAATCGTTTCGCTCGTTCTTGCGCTGGCACTCCTTCTTGGCGTGTTCGTGATCGTTCCCTCTGCTGAAGAGGCTTCGAGCTTCACCCCCACCGCAACAATGGTCGAAAGCCCCAATGGCTCCAACGCCGCCGAGTATAAGGTTGAGCTCGAGGGTAACCTCGTTTACTCTACCGCAGGCTTGATTAACTGGGACGACACCGCTATTGGCTACTACGTCGTAACTCCCGCCGAGGGCGAGAAGTACGGTATGCTCGTAGCCGAGGCAGGCAAGACCACGGGCAACCACTTCCTCAATATGAGCATGAATAACAAGCCCATCCTCAATTTCTCCACCGGTTATTACGTAATTGAGGCTGACGTCGCATCCGAGAGCGAGCTTATTAACGGCTTCGCACTGAACCCCGTCATCGGCTGGAGCGGCTCTGCGGGCAGTGGCGACAGAATTGATAACGACAACAACATCTTCCTCTCCAACTTCGATCTTGGTGGTGGCGATTGGCACCACTACGTTATCGTTGGTGACCTTGGAGCAAACGTTGCTTATCACTTCGTTGACGGTAAGCTTGCCGCTACCGCAAAGACCGCTTATAAGACGGCTAACTACGTTGCTGACAGATCCTACTTCCTTGACAGCGTCCGTGTAAATATCGGCGGCTCCGTTGAGGTTACCCCCGGCAGCACCATCTGCCTTGACAACGTCGCTGTCAGAGTTTTTGACTCCGACGACTCCCTTAAGGCTGCCGTCGCTGCTCAGGACCTCACTAAGTGGGACAAGGCTATCACCGCCACCAAGGCAGAGAAGCTTCCCGCTCTTGCAAGCGTTAACGGCGTTGAGTACTCCAGCGCTAGCCTTGCGTCCACCGCACTTTCCGGCTACACCTCCGTCGAGGCTGAGATCCTCCGTGAGCACGCCGGCATTATCACCGTTAACGGCGACGCTACCGTTGAGACCAACGGCATCACCTCCGCACTTGTCGCTGCAGACGGCGTAAAGGTTACCACCAACGGCACCGTCAACACCTACGACGCTCCCTTCAAGGCAAGCTCGCAGGTTATTGACTACACCGTCTCCAACAACTCTCCCGAGGTGTTTGACGCTACCAAGGGCGCATATCCCGCTCAGTATCTCAGCGTATCCCACGATACCTTCGCTGATAATACCGTTTGGCCCTACCTCGTACAGGATACCGTAAGCGGTAATCAGTACGTTGATTTCCGTCCGGCTCCCAACTTCGATAACGGAACCGTTCACAACCACCTCAACTGGATCACCCCGAACACCAACTACCAGGCTGGTACCTACTTCATCACCGAGTTTGATACCTTCATCGAGAGCGAGGTTATGTCCGACCTCTACATCGGTATCACCTCCCGTAACTCCGGCGGCTCCAACAAGGGTGGCGCGGGCAGATACGTTAAGAACTGGAACCTCCCCGTTGGTCAGTGGTCGCACGTTGCCATGATCGGTCAGGTTGACACCAACACCATCTACGTTTACGTAAACGGCGTCAGGGTTGACTCCGCCGCTAACGGCCTTGCAAGCGAGGCTCTCACCTCCGGCCATTACTTCCAGGGTATCCGCGTTAACGTTAATACCAGAACCAATCTTAACGCTAACCAAAACTTCGCAATGGATAACGTTTCCTACAGAATGAACGTTTCCGATGCTTGGCTCGACGCTAATTACGCAGGTCCTAACCTCTTCGGCTGGTCGGGTAACAACTATCAGCTTCCCGAGGTTTCTCCCATCGCTATCGTTGACGGCGCTATCGTTGACGCCGCACCTCAGCTTAATTCCGCGCTCCTCTTCGGTGCAAAGAATGTCGAGCTTCTCCGCGATGCTTGCGGTACCGTCACCGTAAACTGCAGCGCAGTTGTTGAGACTAATGGCTTCAAGGCTCCCGCAGCAGGCGAGGGCGTAACCGTTACCAATGAGGGTACCGTTTACACCTACGTCGCTCCCTTCTCCGCAAGCCAGCTCTACACCGTCAGCAACGATAAGGCTCAGGTTATGTCCGCCGCTAAGGCTCCTAACCTTGACAACCGTTGGAACTACATCCACCTCTCCTACTACAACGGTCCCGACGATTCTAAGGACGCCAACGGGCAACCCGCTCCCAAGCAGGGCGCGTCCCTCGGTATCACCGTTGATAAGCTGACCGGCAACACCTACGTTGACCTCGGCCCCGGTGCGGCAGGCTCCAACTCCTACATCAGCGTAACTCCCAGCGCCAGCAACGCCGGTGAGGCTATCTCCAAGACCGAGGCTAATCAGTTCTACGTTCTCGATATGGACGTTGCCCTCCACGGTGAGGTTTCCACCTCCTTCGGCTGGTACGCAGTGTGCCGTTACAGTGGCTCCGGCCGCTTCGGCTCCAACGTTAATGGAGGTGGCGGACTCCGCGCTGCACTCAACGCGGCAGAGCTCGGTGAGTTCCAGCACGTTACCACCGTTCTCGACTTCAATAACAACATCGCATACACCTTCGTTAACGGCAAGCTCGTTTCTTCCGTTAATGATGGCGTTTACGGCGGTAACGGCGCCGGTGACTTCGCCGCAAATGACGGCAAGTTCATGTTCGAGCAGTTCCGTCTCTTCTCCTCCAACGTCGACAACTTCGCATTTGATAACGTATCCGTAAGAAAGATCTCCTCCATTGCATCCCTTGAGGCTGCTATCGTTGCAGGCGATCTTGCAGGCTGGTCCGAGAATATCGAGGGCTCTTATGCAAAGGTTGCTCCTCTTGCTAAGGCAAACGGCGAGTACGTTTACAGCGCATCCGCTGTTAACGCCGCTATCGCAGTAGGCAAGAGCGTTGAGCTCGTTCGCGAGGGTGCATACTCCTACAACGTAGGCGTTGAGACCACCATCGTGACCCACGGCCTCAAGGTTAACTTCAACCTTGCCCCCGGCTACAAGGCGCAGGATAACGGCGAGACCGTTTCCGTCGTTCTCGACACCACTCTCTACAACGTAACCGTTAACCTTAACGGTAAGCCCGTCGTTTCCGCTAAGTCTATGGCAGGCACCAGCATCGCCGACCTCCTTGCAGAGAACGGCATCCACGCCGCATACGCTGCAATGAATGGCAAGGTTTACACCAACCTCGTTTGGGAGACCGCTCCCGCAGCTGTTGTTACCGGCGACGTTACCCTTAACCTCACCGCTACCGAGTACGACGGCCTTTACATCGCAGTTAAGGACGGCGCCATCATCGAGTCCGAGCAGACTCCCGAGGCTCTCCTTGGACAGTGCTACGCCGACTACGACGTAACCCTCGTTCTTGCAAAGGACGTTACCACCGCTAAGCTCAGCTCCGGCCTTAAGAAGAATGCCGTAATCGACCTCAACGGTCACACCCTTGAGTTCACCGGTAACGATGGCGCCAGCCACGACTGGACTCTCTCCGGCTCTGCCGCAGGCGACCTCACCATTAAGAACGGTACCCTTATTCAGGTTTCTAAGACCAATACTCAGTGGCTCTTCTTCGCAAACTACGATTACAGGGGCACCATCATTCTTGATAACGTTCACCTGATTCAGAACAACGGTCTTGTCAACCTTCGCGGCGGTAACCTCACCGTTAAGAATTCCGTGGTCGATTCCTTCTACACTCTTGATGCAACCTACATCCAGGTTGTTGAGAACTACAACGGCAACTACACCAAGGCTCCTTGTAAGGTTCTCTTCGAGAACACCGTCATCAACCACAGAAGCACCCGTGACTACAACCGCGGCGTATTCCTTTACATCAAGGCTAACAAGGATGACACCTCCGCACATACCGCTACCTTCGTTAATTGCGTAATTAACGACCGTAACACCGTCACCTACTCGCCTGATCAGGGCTTCGTATGGAACGAGAATCCGGATTCCAAGGTTGACTTCTACGGCTGTGAGCTCAATACCGGCATCATCGGTAGAGAGGGATGCAAGAACGTAACCATCCACGCAGGTAACTCCGTTCCCACCGTTGACAATCTTGTTTACTGCACTATCGCAGACGGCCTTGTCGCTGTTAAGAGCGGCAATGGCAATACCCCCGTGCTCTACACCGACAAGTATGCTACCGTAACCTGGCCCGACGGCACCGTTGAGCTCTGGGCAGACGGCACTACTCCCGTTTCCGCGGCTAATCCTCTCGCTAAGGTTGAGGTCGTTGAGGCAGGTAAGGAGTACACCTTCGCTAACGTAGAGAAGGCACCTTGCCAGATCAAGGCTAACCTCTCTCTTACCGACAGCCTCGTTCTCAACGTTTACATCCCCGTATCCGCTGAAAACGTTCAGACTGTTACCATCGGCGGCGTTGTTTATGACCTCGCTGCTGCAGAGACCACCACTATCAAGCTTGTTCCTCACTACGTCCTCAGCTATGAGATCGACGTTACCGAGGCAGGCGCAGGTGTAACCGTCGTTGTTGACGGCTTCGCATTCAACCTCTCCGTAATCTCCTACGCTGAGCTCGTTTATGCACAGCACGCATCCGACGCTAAGGCTACCGCACTTATGTCCGCTATCCTTAACTACGTAAAGGCTGCATACTACCACGCCGCTGTTTCTGCCGCTCCCGTTACCGCCGCTATCGATGAGCTCCTTAAGGCTCACCCCGTAGCAGAGACCACCGTCTCCGGTACCGCAGGCGATATGAGCGCGGTTAACGAGTATCTCGCATCCGCTCAGCTTAACGTAAACGGCGACTTCAAGTTCCGCTTCAACGTTGTTGAGGGCGCCGACATCTCCGGCCTTGTTATCAAGGTTGGCGATAAGGAGATCGCATACGAGGTTGGTGTTGGCTACGTTGAGATCACCCTCTCCGCTGCCGATATGCTTAAGGATATCACCGTATCCGTCGGCGAGAAGAGCGGTACCTACAACCTCTACACCTACATCACCTACGTTGAGTCTGTTGCCGCTAACTACGTTGATGGCGGTAAGGCCGCAGATCCCGCCGCAGCAAAGGCTCAGTACTCGCTCAAGCTCCTCAAGGCTATCTACGCATACGCCGAGGCAGCCGCAGCGTACAAGGCATAATTAAAGGAGGTAAATAGATATGAAGAGAATCAATAACTATGAGACTCCCGAGCTTGACGTGATCGTAATCACCACCGAGGACGTTATCACCACCTCGCTCGATCCCGAAACACCCGTCGTTGACATCGTTCCTTCCACTCCCGGTATCGAGAGCGATAACGGAACCGGCGGCGAGAGTAACTAAAACCCGTCACGGGTCAAACCCGTTGGGGGCGCGGATTATCCGCGCCCCCCCTTTTTTTGACGCATTAGGCAAAAAAGTTTACAATTCTCCCTTATTAATTCCCCCGTGCGTGTTGACTTTTATTTTTATTGGTGATAAAATATCACTTGTATCAATAGAAAGGGAAGAAAACAATGATCGGAACACTCCTCAAAAGTGTGCGTGAGTATAAGCGTCCCGCAATAATGACCCCCATCCTCGTATTCTTTGAGGTCATTCTTGAGTGCCTTATCCCGATGGTCATTGCCGGCCTCGTAAATACCTACGAGAAAACGCAGGATATCAAGGATATCCTCGCCTACGGCGGTGTCGTCGCCCTGCTCGCCATACTTTCGCTCACCTTCGGTGCTCTTGCGGGCGTCAACTGCGCCACCGCGTCCACCGGCTTTGCAAAAAATCTGCGCCACGATATGTTCTACGCGGTGCAGGACTATTCGTTTGAAAACATCGACCGCTTTTCCACCTCCTCGCTCGTAACCCGTCTGACCACCGACGTCGCAAACGTGCAAATGTCGTTTATGATGATCATCCGTACCGCCATCCGCGCGCCGTTTATGTTCATCTTCGCGATCGTCATGGCATTCATTATGGGCGGTAAAATGGCGTGGATCTTTATATGCGTTATCCCCATCCTCGGCGGCGCGCTCATCTTCGTCGCGCGCAAGGCTATGCCCCTGTTCCGCAAGGTGTTCAAAAAGTACGATAACCTCAACGCCTCCGTCCAGGAGAACGTGAAGGGCATGCGCGTCGTTAAATCCTTCGTCCGCGAGGATTATGAGAAGCAGAAATTCGGCTTCGCCTCCGACGACGTCGCACGCGACTTCACCCGCGCCGAGCGCATCCTCGCGCTCAACGGCCCCGTGATGCAGCTCTGCCTCAACGTCGTTATGGTGTTCGTCCTCTCCTTCGGCTCCTACACCGCGATAAGCTCCGCGGGCGTCGACCTCGGAATGGGACAGATGTCCGCCCTCCTCACCTACGGCTTTATGATCCTCTCGAGCCTTATGATGCTCTCCTTCATCTTCGTAATGCTCACCATGTCGGCCGAGTCTATGCGCCGTATCGTCGAGGTCCTTGAGGAAAAATCCACCCTCACCTCGCCCGAAAACCCCGTAACCGAGGTAAAGGACGGCTCCATCGACTTCAAGGACGTCAGCTTCAAATACTCTGCCACCGCCCACAAGTACGCCCTCTACGACATCGACCTCCATATCGATTCGGGCGAAACCATCGGTATAATCGGCGGCACGGGCTCCTCCAAGTCCACCCTTATTCAGCTCATCTCCCGTCTTTACGACGCAACCGAGGGCACCGTCTCCGTCGGCGGTGTCGACGTGCGCGACTACGACCTCACCGTCCTTCGCGATAACGTCGCCGTCGTCCTGCAAAAAAACGTCCTCTTCTCGGGTAGCATCAAGGAAAACCTCCGCTGGGGTAACAAGGACGCCACCGACGAGGAGATCCGCGAGGCCTGCCGCCTCGCCTGCGCCGACGAGTTTATCGAGGGCTTCCCCGACGGCTACGATACCCACATCGAGCAGGGCGGCACCAACGTCTCGGGCGGACAGAAGCAGCGTCTGTGCATCGCCCGCGCCCTCCTCAAAAAGCCGAAAATACTCATCCTCGACGACTCCACCAGCGCCGTCGATACCCGCACCGACGCGATGATCCGCGCCGCGATGCGCACCTATATCCCCACAACCACGAAAATTATAATTGCACAGCGCATCTCCTCGGTACAGGATGCCGACCGCACCATCGTCCTCGACGGTGGCAGGATAATCGCCGTCGGTAACCACGCCGAGCTGATGGAGAGCTGTGAGGTATATCGCGAGACCTACACCTCGCAGAACAAGGGAGGTGAGGAATAATGGCACCGCATAACAGACAGCCTCGCCCGAAGGCAAAGAAGGGCACGCTCGCGCGCGTCCTTAAAACCGTCTTTTCCTTCTATCCCGTCCTTCTTCCTCTGACCCTTGCCTGTATCGTATTCACCGCTATCGTCGCGTCGATGCCCTCTATCTTTATGCAGAAGGTCCTCGCCGGGGTAGAGCAGGGAATCGACCTCGCGGTCGGTACCGAGGAGGTCGCGGGCATCGGCGGCGCCGCCGCATGGTCGGCGGTCAAGGATGATATCATCCCCGTCGTAATCACCCTCGCATCCCTCTACCTCGTATCCCTCACCTCCGCCTTCACCTACAATCAGCTGATGGCGGTCATCACGCAGGGCACCCTGAAGAAATTCCGTGACAAAATGTTCGGAAAAATGCAGGACCTGCCCATCAAGTACTTCGACACGCACAACCACGGCGATATAATGAGCTATTATACGAACGATATCGACACCCTTCGTCAGCTCATTTCGCAATCCCTCCCCCAGCTTCTCACCTCGGGTATCACCCTCGTTGTGCTCATCTGCATCATGCTCTACTTCTCGCTGTGGATGACCCTCGTTATCGTCCTCGGTGTCGTGTCGATGACCTTCGTCACCAAGAAGATTGGCGGCGGCTCCGCCCGTCACTTCGTCCGTCAGCAGATCGCCATCGGTAGGACCGAGGGTTACATTGAGGAAATGATGCACGGACAGAAGGTCGTTAAGGTCTTCAACCACGAGGACGAGGCAAAGGCGGACTTCGACCGCATAAACGGCGAGCTCTGCGAGGAGGCGTGCCGCGCAAATAAGTACGCGAACACCCTTATGCCCATCCTTAATAATATCGGTAATATCCTCTACGTTCTCGTCGCAATCGTCGGCGGTGTACTGCTGATCTACGGCGTCCCGAACGTTTCCATCTCCCGCATGGCGCTCTCCGTCAGCGTCGTCGTTCCGTTCCTTAATATTACCAAGCAGTTTACGGGCAGCGTCAGCCAGGTGTCCAACCAGGTAAACTCTGTCATTATGGGTCTTGCGGGCGCATCCCGTATCTTTGAGCTCCTCGACGAGGAGCCCGAGGTTGATGACGGCTACGTAACCCTCGTAAACGTCCGTGAGGAAAACGGTCAGCTCGTCGAGTGCGAGGAGCGCACCGGTAAATGGGCTTGGAAGCATCCGCACAAGGCCGACGGAACCGTCACATATACCGAGCTGCGCGGCGACGTCCGCATGCACGAGGTTGATTTCGAGTACGTCGAGGGCAAGCGCGTCCTCAACAACATCACCCTCTATGCCGAGCCGGGACAGCAGGTCGCCTTCGTCGGTGCGACGGGCGCGGGCAAAACCACCATCACCAATCTTATCAACCGCTTCTACGATATCGCCGACGGTAAGATCCGTTACGACGGCATCAATATCAACAAAATTGCTAAAAGCTCGCTTCGCCGCTCGCTCGGCATCGTACTTCAGGACGTCAATCTCTTCACGGGCACCGTTATGGACAATATACGTTACGGTAAGCTTGATGCAACCGATGAGGAGTGTATCGCCGCGGCAAGGCTCTCGGGTGCCGATGACTTCATCACCCGTCTGCCCGACGGCTACGAAACGATGCTGACCGCAAACGGCGCCAACCTCTCGCAGGGTCAGCGCCAGCTTCTCTCAATCGCCCGCGCCGCCGTTGCCGACCCGCCCGTAATGATCCTCGACGAGGCCACCTCCTCGATCGACACCCGTACCGAGCAGATCGTCCAGCGCGGAATGGACGCACTTATGGAGGGACGCACCGTCTTCGTCATTGCCCACCGCCTCTCGACGGTAAAGAACTCGGACGTCATCATGGTCCTCGACCACGGCGAGATCATCGAGCGCGGCAGCCACGACGAGCTGATTGCAAAGCGCGGCCAGTATTACAGCCTCTACACCGGCGCCTTCGAGCTTGAGTAAGCGGTAAACCATCACCTCGCACACCCCGTGTCACCCGCCGTTTTCGCTTGGATTTCTCGGCAAATCCGCGCATCCCTCGGCATCGATTTGCGTACTTTTTGCTCGCTTGTTCGACCGCGGCAAATCGCCGTTAATTTGACACGGGTGCCCACTTATTGCATTTTACCCCGCATTTTTGTAAACAATAATTAACATTACGGAGGAGAGCATGAAGGCCTGCGCATTTTCGGGTCACCGATTTATCAGACACTCGCATACCCTGCGCCTTCGTGCGCTTCTCGGCCGCGCCGTTCGCTACGCCTACGGTGAGGGGTGCCGCGATTTTCTCAGCGGCGGTGCCATGGGCTTTGACCTTCTCGCCGCCGACGTCGTCCTTGAGATGAAGCGCGAGATGCCCGACATCCGCCTCGTCATGATCCTGCCTTGTATGAATCAGGACAAGAAATGGTCCGACCGCGACCGTGCCGAGTACGAGCGCATCGTCAACTCCGCCGACGAGGTCGTCTGCCTCACCCCCGCCTACTATAACGGCTGTATGCAGGCAAGAAACCGTGAGCTCGTCAAGCGCGCCGACATCCTCATCGCCTATCTTGAGCGCGACTCGGGCGGCACCGCACAAACCGTCCGCCTCGCCGTCGACCGCGGTCTGGAGGTCTATAACCTCTTCCGTGCCCTCGAGGCACAGGACGCCTGAGCGACGGGTGCCGCACCTAACCATCGTGCGCTCCCTTCACTAACCCACCTGACAAATCACGCAAATATCAACACCGAAAGGGGCAGTGAACACCGCCCCTTTTCCTTTTGCCCTCGTTCCGCTTTTCACCCTGACCCCCGCCAACCCTGCCGCGAAAAAATCTTTTTTCCCTTGCGAAAAACCGAAATATCCCCCGTTAACCTTATGTAAAACGCGGCAGGGAACCCCGTTTTTCGCACACGTCCCCCGACTACTGTCGAAAAGTTTACAAATTATGGAAACCAATATTTTCCGAAACCTGTTGACAAGCAGGGGTTGGTGTGTTATAATGTCCCTACCAATCGACAATTATTTAAAATAACTTCTTCGAAAGGAGCTCATATCTTGAGTGAACAGCTTTCCGCCATTTTTGAAACGATCAAAAACGGCACGTACGGTTTTGAACAGATCTTTGCATACATAGCTGAGCTTTGGGCAAGCATCCTTGCAAATGAATATATAGTCGGTGTAACGGAGTGGATCAACACCACCCTCGCGGCGGTCCTTCCTTTCCTCCCCTACATCCTCCTCGGCGTATATGCGATCCTTCTCCTCTTTGGTAAGCGCCTGTTCTCCCTAGTCCGCTTTATCGCATTCTTCCTTGCGGGCTTCACCCTCGGCGTATATTACCTTGCCCCCATCGTCATCGGCTACTTCGCCTCCATCCCCGCATTCGTCGTCGGCATCGTCGTCGGCCTTCTTGCCGCCGTGCTTGGTAAGCTTCTTTACTACGTCGCGTATTCGGTCGCCGTCGGCTACTCGGTCTACCTCCTCTGCGTCAGCGGCATGGTCATCGCCGAGATCGCGGGCAATTACATGGTCGGCGCAATCGTCGCGGGCATCGCGCTCGTCCTCGCCCTCGTCCTTCATAACATTATCGAGCGTCTTGGCACCGCCTTCCTCGGTGCGTACGGCATCCTCGGTATCGTAAAGGGCTGGTACGACTTCACCACACTCGTCCCCGGCTACGAGTGGGCCGTAATGCTCGGCGCCACCGCCGTTCTCGCCCTCATCGGCTTCGCCGTCCAGCAGGCAACGAGAAAAAAGAAATATTGATCCCAAACGGGAGCGACTCGTCGCTCCCGTTTTTCTTTTCCGTTTATGACAAATTCTGTCTAAATTATCCAAACAATTCCGTTAATATATAGAAAAATGCCGTCGCGCGCAAAAAATATTGACTTTTCGCCCGCGGTGTAGTAAAATATTAGCGTATATTATGCGCGTTTTGCGCGTGCGTGGAGGAAACATGGATAACAAACGGCACCTTGAACTGAAAAAACTCGCAAACTCCATCCGCTTCGGAATAATCGAGGCGGTCTATAACGCCGGCTGCGGCCATCCCGGTGGCTCGCTCTCTATAGCCGACGTGTTGACCTACCTCTATTTCGAGGAGATGAACGTCAACCCCGCCGATCCCAAATGGCAGGACCGCGACCGCTTCGTCCTGTCGAAGGGGCATACCGCCCCCGCGCTCTATTCGACGCTTGCCGAGCGCGGCTTTTTCCCGAAGGAGGAGCTCAAAACTCTCCGTAAAACCGGCTCCCGCCTGCAGGGTCACCCGGATATGAAGGGCGTCCCCGGCGTCGATATGTCCACGGGCTCGCTCGGTCTTGGCATCTCCGCCGCCTGCGGCATGGCCCTTTCGGGTAAGGTCGGTGGCAAGGATTACCGCGTCTATACCGTCCTCGGCGACGGTGAGAGTGAGGAGGGACAGGTCTGGGAGGCCGCTATGCTCGCCGCCCATTACAAGCTCGATAACCTCGTCGCTATCCTCGACTGGAACGGCCTGCAGATCGACGGCCCCATCACCGAGGTTATGAATCCCACCCCCCACGATAAGAAGTTTGAGGCATTCGGCTGGCACGTCATTACGGTCGACGCACACGATTTTCTTCAGCTTGAGGCGGCGTTTGCCGAGGCTCGCACCGTCAAGGGCAAGCCCACCGTAATTATTGCGAAATCCACCAAGGGTAAGGGCGTTTCGTATATGGAAAACGCCTGCGAGTGGCACGGTCAGGCTCCCAAGGAGGACCTCTACCGCGTCGCTATCGCCGACCTTACCGCTATTGAAGAAAGCTTGAATTGAGGTGAACGAAATGGCAGATAAGAAAGCAACGAGAGAAAGCTACGGTGCGGCACTCGTCGCCCTTGGCGAAAAATACGACTACCTCGTCCTCGACGCCGACCTTGCCGCCGCGACGAAGACGGGCGGCTTCAAGAAGGCGTATCCCGATCGCTTCTTCGATTGCGGAATTGCCGAGGGAAATATGATGAGCGTCGCGGCGGGCATCGCCTCCACGGGTCGCACCGTCTTCGCCTCCACCTTCGCAATGTTCGCGGCGGGCAGGGCGTATGAGCAGGTCCGCAACTCCATCGGCTACCCCCACCTTAACGTAAAGATCGGCGCAACCCACGCGGGCATCACCGTTGGTGAGGACGGCGCCACCCACCAGTGTAACGAGGACCTCGCGCTTATGCGCACCATCCCCGGCATGACCGTCGTCTGCCCCGCAGACGCGACCGAGGCATTCGCCGCTGTCGAGGCGGCAATCCTCTACGAGGGTCCCGTCTATCTCCGCTTCGGCAGATTCGCCGTGCCCAACCTCACCCCCGAGCTCGTCCCGGACTATCATTTCGAGCTTGGCAAGGGCGTCACCTACCGTGAGGGCAAGGACGTCACCATCGTCGCCACGGGCTATATGGTCCACCTCGCCGTCGAGGCGGCGGACCTCCTCGCCGCACAGGGCATCGACGCGGGCGTCATCAATATCCATACCGTCAAGCCGCTTGATACCGACCTCATCGTCGCCGCCGCTAAGCGTAGCGGCGCCCTCGTCACCGCCGAGGAGCATAGCGTTATCGGCGGACTCGGCTCCGCCGTCTGCGAGGCCGTCGGTGCCGAATATCCCGTCCCCGTCCTCCGCGTCGGCGTCGAGGATCAGTACGGCCAGAGCGGCAAGGTGCCCGAGCTGCTTGAAATCTACGGCCTCACCGCCGAAAACGTCGTGAAAAAGGCTCTCGCCGCCATCGCGCTTAAGAAGTGAGCGGGAGGGAACAATGACCGGTGAAGTAATCGTTTCCGGGCTTAAACGGCTCATCTATGACATCGACGAGGGCGTCGTCACCGACGCCGACACATCGGTGATCATCCTGTCCACCTCGGCCGAGCCGCGGTGGAAATATATCGAAAAATTCTTTGACTGCCTCGTCCTTAACTACGACGACGTCATCGACCCCGCCGACCCCTACGCCTATACCGACGAGATGGCATCTCGCGTCGCCTCCCTCGTCCGTAGCGTGGAGGCAAATATCTCCGTCACCTCGCTCTACGTCGTCTGCGACTACGGCGAATCGCGTAGCGCGGGCATGGCCGCGGCCATCATCCGCTACCTCGGCGGTGAGGACCTGTACCTCTGGGACAGCGCCGTCTATCACCCCAACCCTCTCGTCTATCGCATGACCTGTGCCGCCTTCGGCATCGACGTCACCGACGAGGACATCTCCTATCTTACCGAAATAAATGAAAAGACCTTCCGTGACGCTATCCCCGATCGGAAAGAGGAGGAAAAATGAATAGAATTGTACTGAAATTATCCGGTGAGGCACTCGCAAACGGCTCGGGCGATATCTATGATATCGAATTCGTTGACCGCGTTGCCGCCGCCTTGAAGAGCTGTACCGACAAGGGCTATCAGCTCGCCGTTGTCGTCGGCGCGGGTAACATCTGGCGTGGCAGACAGGGCGGGGAAATGGACCGCACCGCCGCCGACCGTATGGGCATGCTCGCCACCGTCATCAACGCCATCTGCATCAAGGACGCCGTCGAGCGCGCGGGCGCACCCGCCGTGGTGCTCACCTCCGTGCCGATGTCCCCCTTCGCCGAGCCCTACACGGCCGAAAAGGCTGTTGAATACCTCGAGAGTGGCCACGTCGTCGTCTTTGGCGGCGGCCTCGGAATCCCGTTCCTCTCCACCGATACCGCGGGCGCCGTCCGCTCTGCCGAGATCGGGGCAGACGCTATGCTCATGGCAAAGAACGTCGACTACATCTACACCGACGACCCCCGCAAGAACCCCGAGGCTAAGCGCCTCGAAACCGTCAAGGCATCCGAGGTCCTCGCAATGAACCTTGGGGCGATCGACGCCACCGCAACCGCGTTCTGTCTTTCGACGGGAATGCCCATCCGCGTCTTCGGACTTAAGTGCCCCGAGGACATCATCGGCGCTATCGAGGGCGTGACCCCCGGCACCGTTATCACCGCTGAATAATAAATTTTACATAAACAAAGGAGAATTACTATGAAGCTCGATACCAGAGAATACGAAGTAAAAATGCAGAAGAGCGTTGCCGCATACGCCGACAACCTCTCCACCATCCGCGCGGGTAGGGCAAATCCCGACGTTCTCAAGAAAATACAGGTAGATTACTACGGCTCTCCCACCCCCATCTCCTCCATCGCGGAGATCAAGGTTACCGACGCTCGCACCATCGTTATCACCGCGTGGGACAAGTCGGCAATGAAGGGCATTGAGAAGGCTATCCTCACCTCCGACCTCGGCATCAATCCTCAGAACGACGGCTCGGCGATCCGCCTCTCCTTCCCCCCGATGACCGAGGAGCGCCGCCGCGACCTCTCCAAGCAAATCTCCAAGATGGGCGAGGATGCGAAGGTCGCTATCCGTAACATTCGCCGCGACGCAAACGATAAGATCAAGGCAATGAAGAAGGATTCCACCATGACCGAGGATGAGGCTAAGTCCTCCGATAAGGCGGTCCAGGACCTCACCGATAAGTACATCAAGGAGATCGACGGCATCACCGCGGCTAAGACCAAGGAAATCATGGAGATCTGATGATGGCAAAGGCAGAAAAGGCCCTTCCCACCGTTGACTCGCGCCTGCAGTCGATCGGTATCATAATGGACGGTAACGGCAGATGGGCGAAAAAGCGTATGCTGCCGCGTACTGCCGGCCACGTCGCGGGTGCGAAGATCATCCAGAAGATTCTCGAGGACTTCCGCACCATGGGCGTGCACCATATCACCCTCTACGCCTTCTCGACCGAGAATTGGAAACGGCCGAGGGAGGAGGTTGATATGCTTATGGATCTCATCTATAAATACCTCGACGAGGTCGTTATAGAGAAGATAAAGACCGACAAGGACTTTTCAATGCGCTTCCTCGGCGACAAATCCGTCCTCTCTGAGAAGCTGCGTAATAAGTGCATCGAAATTGAGGAAATGGCAAAAAACCGCCCCTTCGTCTGCAACCTTGCACTTAACTACGGCGGCAGGGATGAGATCGTCCACGCGGTCAACGCCGCCATTGCCGAGGGCTGCTCCCCGATAACCGAGGCGGACATTCAGCGCCACCTCTATACCTGTGATTCGCCCGATCCCGACCTCATCATCCGTACGGGCGGCGATCTTCGCGTGTCCAATTTCCTTATATGGCAGGGGGCGTATTCCGAGTATTACGTCACGGATACCCTCTGGCCGGACTTCAACCGCGACGAGATGATCCGTGCGGTCGAGGAGTTTTACAAAAGAAAGCGTCGCTTCGGCGGTCTTGACCCCGAGGACGCGGAATAATGTTTTTGTCCCGCGGGAAATGTGAAGACGTCTCCCGCGGGAACCCCGCATTTATCCACCGCTAAAAGAAGGTACCAAAAATGAAGGTTAGATTGCTCACCGCACTCGGCATTGCCGTCCTCGGCCTGCCGCTCTTGATATTCTCTGACTATATAATTTACCCGATTGCGCTTGCCCTCCTTGCTACCCTTGCCTGCTGGGAGCTTCTTCGCGTCTTCGGAATGCATAAGCGGCTCGCCATTGCAATTCCCACCTATATACTCTCGGCCTGCCTGCCCTTCTTCTCCTACCCGCTGTTTTTCCCGTCGGAAAAGCAGGGTACCTACCTTCTCATCGTCGCACTCGCCGTGTTTGCATATCTCTTGTACCTCGCCGCCTACGCGGTCCTGTCCCGCGGCAATGCGACCTACACCGATATTGCCAAAATATTCACCGCCGTCACCTACGCCACCGTGTCCTTTACCTCGATGTCCCTGCTTCGCTATATGAGCAACGGCGTCTATCTCTTCGAGATGATATTCATCGGCGCGTGGGTCTGTGACAGCTTTGCCTACTTCACCGGCCGCCTTTTCGGTAAGCATAAGCTCGCACCCGAGCTATCCCCGAAAAAGACCGTTGAGGGCTCCGTCGGCGGCATACTCTTTACCGTTGCCGCATTCGCGGTCTACGGCCTGATTATCGAGGCGATCTCCGACCTCGATGCAAACTACCTCGTCCTCTGTCTTTCGGGCCTCTTTATCTCGGTCATCTCGCAGATTGGCGACCTCTTTGCCTCGCTCATCAAGCGTGAGCACGGGGTCAAGGATTATTCCGCCATCCTCCCCGGCCACGGCGGAATTATGGATCGCTTCGACTCCATCCTTATCGTGTCGCCCGTGCTTATGGTCATCTGCATCCTCTTCCCGCCGTTCGCGCTCGTCTGACACCCGACCCGTTAATTCGTCAATAACACCCGACCCACGAGAGGGAAGGGAATTACCGCTGCACGTCAGCATATTCGGTGGCTGCGCCACCACGGCAAAATCGCCGCGTACACCGCGGCGATTTTTGCCCGCTAAATGTGAAAACCATCGGAGGGACAATTATGTCTAAAACCGTTTCAATACTCGGTGCCACGGGCTCCGTCGGAATGCAGGCACTTGACGTCGTCCGCTCCCGCGGCTACTCGGTCGACCTTCTGAGTGCCAACCGCGACGTCGCCGCTATCGAGGCCGCCGCGCGTGAGCTTCATCCCCGCGCCGTCGCCATGGCCGACGAGCAGGCGGGCAGGGCACTTGCCACCGCCCTCGCCGATACCCCCGTGCGCGTCTATGCGGGCGAGGCGGCGATGCTCGCCGCCATTTCCGAAACCCGCGCCGACACCGTCGTCAACTCCATCCTCGGTGAGGCGGGGCTCCTCCCCTCTCTCGCCGTCATCGACGCGGGCAAGCGCCTCGCCCTCGCAAATAAGGAGAGCCTTGTCATCGCGGGCGATATCGTTATGTCCCGCGCACGCGATCGGGACGTTGAAATTATACCCGTCGACAGCGAGCATTCCGCGATCTTCCAATCCCTGAAATCGGGTAACCACGGTGAGGTCAAATCCATCATCCTCACCGCATCGGGCGGCCCCTTCTACGGCTATTCGCGTGAGCGGCTCGCCACCGTCACCCTCGCCGACGCGCTCGCCCACCCGACCTGGAAAATGGGTCGTAAAATCACCGTCGACTCGGCAACTCTTATGAACAAGGGCTTTGAGCTTATCGAGGCGGTCCACCTCTTCTCGGTATCACCCGACCGTATTAAGGTCACAATACACCGTGAGAGCATACTGCACTCCGCCGTCGAATATATTGATAACAGCGTCGTGGGCGAGTTTTCCGTACCGGATATGCGCATGTGCGTTCAGTACGCGGTGGATTACCCCCACCGTGAGCCGAGCGCGTCCGCGCCCCTCGACCTCACGAAGATCGGCAGCCTCACCTTCGCCGCACCCGACCGCGCCGCATTCCCGTTCCTTGACCTTGCCGAGCGGGCGATAACCCTCGGGGGTGCTATGCCCGCGATTATGAACGCCGCGGACGAGGTCGCCGTCGCCGCCTTCCTTGACGGGGAAATCGGCTTCACCGACATTTTTGATACCGTCATCAACACCTTCTCCCGTATGGAGGAGCATAAAACCACCCGCGATCTCGACGGCATTATCTCTGCCGACCGAGAGGCACGCAGGCTCGCCAACGAAGAAATCAGCAAAATCAAGGGGACTTACTAAATGGGCACCGCACTAACCGTTATTCTCGCACTTCTCGTGTTCGGATTCCTTATCTTCATCCACGAGTTCGGACACTATATCACCGCACGCATCTTCAAGGTCACCATCACCGACTTCTCCATCGGCATGGGACCGAAGCTCGTCACCTACACCTCTAAAAAAACCAATATAAACTACTCGCTCGGAATGTTCCCGATTGGCGGCTACGTCGCCATGGTTGGCGAGGACGAGGACTCCGACGACCCCAACGCCTTTAATAAAAAGCCCGCATGGCAGCGCTTTATAATCACCGCCGCGGGTGCCACCGTCAATATTCTCGTCGGCTTCCTTGCAATGATAATCATCACCGCCTCGATAAGGGTCGGTAACACCACCGTCCATAGCTTTATTCCCGCCGATTCCTTCCCCGCGGAGGAGGGCTACACCTACGTCGCACCCTCGTCCGACTACGGTCTTATGGCGGGTGACACCATCACCCACGTCAACGGCAAGCGCGTTAAGATCGCCGACGAGCTCTCCTACGAGATTATGCGCCAAGGCTACGAGCCGGTTGACCTCACCGTCCTTCGTAACGGGGAGGTGAAGGTTATTGAGGACGTCATTTTCCCCACCGCCACCGACCAGGGACAGACCTTCGGCAGCATGGACTTCTATGTCACCGCTATTGACAAGGGCTTCTTCGATACCTTTGGTATCGCCTTCCGCAAGGCATGCCTCGTTATGCGTATGTGCTGGGAATCCATCTTCGATCTTCTGACGGGCAGATATACCGTCGCCGCCATCTCCGGCCCCGTCGGCATCTCCTCCGCAATTGGCGAGGCGGTCAGCGTCGGCACCTTCGCCCAGCGCATCCTCTCTCTGCTTAATATCACCGTCATAATCAGCATTAACCTCGGCTTTATGAACCTTCTGCCCATTCCCGCACTTGACGGTGGCAGAATCGCGGTCATCCTTATCGAGATGATCACCCGCAAGAAAATGCCGGCCAAGGTTGAGGGCATCATCAACGCCGTCGGCCTCGCCGCGCTGCTTCTTCTCTCGGTCGTCATAATGGCGAAGGATATCTTCCAGCTCTTTGTCTGACCTATAGGATAATACCCGCGCATTACCACTGAAAAACGAAAAGGAGGCGTGATATGATACGCAGAAATACCCGCACCGTCAACGTCGGCGGCGTTGAGATTGGCGGTAACAGCCCGATCTCCATTCAGTCGATGACCAACACCGACACCCATAATATCGACGCCACCTATGACCAGACGATGCGCCTCTACGAGGCGGGCTGTGACGTCGTCCGCATCACCGCGCCCGACCTCGAAAGCGTCAGAACGTTTGAGGTACTGAAGGCACGCGGCGTCCCCGTGCCCCTCGTCGCGGACATCCACTTTAATCACGAGATCGCCATCGCCTGCGCGGATGCGGGCGTGGACAAGATACGAATAAACCCCGGCAATATCGGTAGCGACGAGCGCGTCGCCGCCGTTGTCGAGGCCTGCCGCAGGAATAATACCCCTATCCGCATCGGCGTCAATTCGGGCTCGCTTGAAAAGCATATTCTCGCCCGCCACGGCGCCCCCACCGCCGCCGCCCTTGCCGAGAGCGCGCTATATCACGCCTCTCTCCTTGAGCGGTACGACTACCGAAACATCCTCCTCTCGGTCAAGGCATCCGACACCCGCACGATGATTGCGGCAAACCGCATCCTCGCCGAAAAAACCGATTACCCCCTCCATCTCGGCGTTACCGAGGCAGGCGGAGGGGACAGCGCCCTTGTAAAAAGCGCAATCGGCATCGGCACCCTCCTTGCCGAGGGCATCGGCGACACCGTCCGCGTGTCCCTGACCGATGACCCCGTAAACGAAATTTACGCCGCGCGCGAAATTCTCCGCGCCCTCGCCCTCGATAAACGGGGCGGCATGGATATCGTCGCCTGTCCGACCTGCGGGCGCACGAAGATCAACCTTATCCCCCTCCTTCGCGAGTTCAAGGAGCGCGTGAGGAGAGAGGGGCTCGACTCCCTGAATATCAAGGTCGCCCTGATGGGCTGTGCCGTCAACGGACCCGGCGAGGCACGCGAGGCAGACCTCGGCATCGCGGGCGGAAACGGCGAGGGCCTTATCTTTAAAAAGGGCGAGATCCTTCGCAAGGTCCCCGAGGACAGGCTTCTTGACGAGCTCATCCTTGAAATCAAGGGCCTTATTGGCAAATAATCCACGGCACATCGCAACCCGCGGCATGCCGCCGACAGTAAACGAAAGCGAGGCAGACAAGTTGAAGAAGGGCTTCTTTGACGTCTTTACACGATATAATCCGGATACCAAAAAGCGTCAGCTGCTCGAAGGTGCAACCGACGTTCAGGTAAGAATACTTAACAAGGCGCCTCTGCGCGTCGAGGTGAATATCTCCTTTGACAAGCATATCGACGCCGATATACTATACGATATTGAGGACGAGTGCCGCACCCTCTATCTTGCCGAGGTGTTTAAGCTCCTCGTCCACTTCCCACCGAGCGAGTATAACGTCACCCGTTGGAGCGAGATTGCCTACGAGGCATCCCTCTTCGGTGCTGTCACCCGCGGCTTTTTGTCGCTTGCCGAGTATTCGGACGACGGCGAAACCGTACATATCTCCATCCCGTTTAACGAGATTGGCGTCGGCTTCGTCAACCACGCCGACACGGGCGCGATCCTCTCCCGCATCCTTCTCTCCCGCTACGGCGTGACCCGTAGGGTTGTTATCGAGGAGGGCAGGGGTGCCGAGGACTTCGAGCGCAGTATGCAGGAGCGCAGGCGACAGACCCTCGAAACCGCCGAGGCGGACAACCGCGAGCGCGCCGCACGCGAGCGCGCGCAAAGAGAAGCGGACAGAATAGCAGAGGAGCGCGCACGCGACCCGCAGTATGACTTTGAGGCGCGCGCAGGCCTGTCCTCCCTGACAGGGCAGAACAGCGTCATCAGCGATACCAAATTCCGCATGGGTGCGAGCACCTATAACACCGAGGGCGCCGAGCCAATATGGGGCGAGGACTTTGATATCTCCGAGCCTACCCCCCTCTCCGACGTCCTTAAAAGCCGCACGAACACCATCTTCCTCGGCACCGTCTTTGAGGTCACCACCAAGGAGACCCGCCGCGGAGATAAGCTCAACCTCACCGTCGGTATCTCCGACGGCGCCTCGGGCGTCTATATCAAAAGGCCGTTTGCCCCCGATGAGCTCGGCTGGCTCGACGGGCTGAAGATTGGCACCCACGTCGCCGTATTCGGCAAGACCCGCCTTGATAACTTCGATAACGATACATACCTGTTCCCCCGCGGAATAAAGAAAATAAAGAAGATCGAGCGTATGGACAACTCGCCCGAAAAGCGCGTTGAGCTCCACCTCCACACCAATATGTCCTCGATGGACGCCATCATCACCCCGTCCGAGCTGGTTAATACCGCCATCCGCTGGGGCCATCCTGCCATCGCCGTCACCGACCACGGAAACGTGCAATCCTTCCCCGAGGTCATGCTCGCCCTCGAAAAGGCGAAGAAGGCGGGCAAGGGCGACCTCAAGGTCCTCTACGGTATGGAGGCATACTTCGTCAACGATACCGCCCGATGCATCTTCGGCGGCAATTACCCCGCCTTCGACGGTGAAATGGTCGTATTCGACCTCGAGACCACCGGCCTCTCCCCGAAGGTCTGCAAGATAATCGAAATCGGCGCGGTGAAAATCAAGAACGGCGAGATCATCGACCGTATGGATACCTTCGTCGATCCCGAGTGCGAGATCAGCGAGGAGATCACCAAGCTCACCTCTATCACCAACGATATGGTGAAGGGCGCACCGAAGGAGAGGGAAGCGCTTGAGATGTTCCTGAAATTCGCGGGCGACTCTATGCTCGTCGCGCACAATGCGGGCTTCGACGTCGGCTTTATCCGCGTCGCCGCCGAAAGGCAGGAGCTCCCCTTCACGAACTCCTACCTCGACACCGTCGGCCTCTCCCGCTACGTCAACCCCGAGTTGAAGCAGCATAAGCTGAATATCATCGCCGACCACTACGGCCTCGGTGGGTTCCACCACCACCGCGCGGATGACGATGCCGAAATGCTCGCACGCATCTTTTTCGTTATGCTTGACCGCCTCCGCTCGGAGGGTGTCGACAGCTTCGACCGCGTTATGGAGGCAATGTCCGAGAGCGCCGACCCGCTCCAGATCCGCCCCCGACACATGATCATCTTCGCGAGGACTCGCGACGGTCTTCGCAATCTCTATAAGCTCATCTCGATGAGCTACCTTAACTATTACCGCCGCGTGCCCCGAATCCCGAAATCCGTCCTCGAGCAGTACCGCGACGGACTTATCATCGGCTCTGCCTGCGAGGCGGGCGAGCTCTATTCCGCAATCAAGAAGGGCGCCTCCACGCAGGAGCTGGAGGAGATTGCATCCTTCTACGATTACCTTGAAATTCAGCCGCTCGGTAATAACCGATTCATGTTTGATGACAAGGATCTGCCCTCCATCAACACCGACGCCGACCTTATGGACATCAACCGCCAGATCGTCGCCCTCGGTAAAAAGCTCGGTAAGCCCGTCTGCGCCACCTGCGACGCCCACTTTTTGGACAAGGAGGACGAGATTTACCGAAGCATCATCCTCGCGGGCAGAAAATTTGCCGACGCGGACAAGCCCACCCCCATCTACCTCCGCACCACCGAGGAAATGCTCGCCGAGTTTGCATATCTCGGTGAGGAAACCGCGCGCGAGGTGGTCATCACCAACCCGAATAAGATCGCCGATATGTGCGACGTCATCCGCCCCATTCCCGAGGGCAGATACGAGCCTAATATCGAGGGCGCCGCGGACGAGCTCACCGAATCCTGTTGGAATCGCGCACACGAGTGGTACGGTGACAACCTGCCCGAGGTGGTTGAGAAGCGCCTTGACAAGGAGCTCACCTCCATTATCAAAAACGGCTTCGCCGTCCTTTATATGATCGCGGTCAAGCTCGTCGCATATTCCGAGAGCCTTGGCTACCTCGTCGGCTCGCGTGGCTCGGTCGGCTCCTCCTTCGTCGCTACGATGTCCGGCATATCCGAGGTTAACCCGCTCCCGCCGCACTACCGTTGCACCAAATGTCGCCATAGCGAGTTTATCCTCGACGGCTCGGTCGGCTCGGGCTTTGACCTGCCCGACAAGGTCTGTCCCGTCTGCGGCACGCCAATGTACGCCGACGGTCACAATATCCCCTTTGAAACCTTCCTCGGCTTCTACGGCGATAAATCACCCGATATCGACCTGAACTTCTCGGGCGACGTGCAGGGTAAGGTGCATAAATACACCGAGGAGCTCTTTGGTGAAGGACACGTGTTCCGTGCGGGCACGACGGGCACCCTCGCGGATAAGACCGCGTGGGGCTTCATTAAGAAATACCTCGAGGAGCGTAGGATAAAGATCCCGCCCGCCGAGGTCGCCCACATGGTGTCGAAGCTCGTCGGAATCAAGCGCACGACGGGTCAGCACCCGGGCGGCATCATCGTCGTACCGACCGAATATGAAATCTATGATTTCACCCCCGTTCAGCATCCCGCGGACGACCCGAAATCCGACATCATCACCACCCACTTCCAGTTCTCCTATCTTCACGATACGATACTGAAGCTTGATGAGCTCGGACACGATATGCCTACCAAGTATAAGATGCTCGAGCGCTATACGAATACCTCCGTCCTCGACGTTAAAATGAACGATAAGGCGGTCTACGAGCTGTTCTCCTCCACCCGTCCCCTCGGCATCACCCCCGATGACATCGGCGGGTGCAAGATCGGCACGTACGGCATCCCCGAGATGGGTACGCGCTTCCTTCAGCAGGTGCTTATCGATGCCAAGCCGAAAAACTTCGCCGACCTTCTCCAGATCTCGGGACTTACCCACGGCACGGGCTGCTGGCTCGGCAACGCCGATGAGCTTATCAGAAACGGCATCTGCGACATTTCCAACGTTATCGGATGCCGCGACGATATTATGAACACGCTGATCCGCTACGGTCTTGACAATTCCTCTGCCTTCAATATTATGGAGAGCGTCCGTAAGGGCAGGGGATTAAAGCCCGAGTGGGAGGAAATGATGCGCGAGCACGGCGTTCCCGATTGGTATATGGACTCCTGCAAGAAGATCAAGTACATGTTCCCGAAGGCACACGCCGCCGCATACGTCATGTCGGCTATCCGCCTTGCGTGGTATAAGATATACTACCCGATGGAGTTCTACGCCGCCTTCTTAACGGTTGCCCCCGGCGGCTTCGATGCCGAGATCGTCAACCGCGGCTATAACGGCGTGTCCGAGAAGATCAGGGAGCTTGAGGAGAAGGGCAACGACGCCACCCAGAAGGAAAACGAGCAGTGCACCACCCTTTACCTCGTCAGAGAGGCTATGGCCCGCGGCGTCCAGTTCCTTAACGTCAACCTCAAAAAATCCCACGCCACCGCCTTCCTTCCCGAGAACGGAAAGATCCGTATGCCCTTCAACAGCCTCTCGGGCCTTGGCGACACCGCGGCAGAAAAGATTATTGCCGCGCGTGAGGAGTACGACCTCTACTCGGTCGAGGAGCTCCGCCTCCGTACGGGCATCTCTAAATCGGTCATCGAGATTCTTCGCCGCAACGGCGTCCTCGACGGGCTGAACGAAACCGACCAGTACTCCATCTTCCAGTTCGATACCCCCATGGGCGACTAACCGAAATTTGACACGCCCCCATACTTATTCGCTATTTCGCCCTGGAACGGGCAAAAATCAAAAGGGTAACGCGCGGGCAAAAATTTAGCCCCGCGTTACCCGAAAATGTAAACTTATATTAGCAAAAGAATAAGTAGCATCACACCGCACTCGCGATCTCCGTCGCGTGAAATCAGCATATACGCCGCCGCGGCAATGATGAGTATCTCCTCAAACCCGATGGCCCGTATATTCAGCTTGCCCCCGCGGAACAGGTCGGATAAAAAACCGCCGCCAATAAGACCGCTAAGCTCGCTTTTTGCCTCCGCGCTCGCGGGCTCGGCATCCTCGCCCGCCTCCCACGGATTCCTGTTTTCCGCCTCGGTGCGCACGGGCTCCTCCTCGTGCTCCTCGCGTATCGCGCTGCCCGAATAACCCTCGGGCAATACCCCCGCACCCCTCTCGGGATAGCTTCGCGTATACATTATCCCCCTCCTCTCATGCTCTCTAAAATCTCGCTGACGGTGATCATCGTTTCCACTGCCCGCGACCTGCTTTCTGACAAATACGGCTTCATCGCGCCGAGCAGGCGCGCTCTGTCACTCCGCCGTCTCTCGGGGATATGCACCTCCGCAGTGCTCGACGCGACCGACTCGCTTGGCTCCTCCGCGGCGGGCATCGCCTCCTCATTACCGAGCAGGGCGGTGATCTGCCCGATGATCTCGGGATGCTCGCTGAGCAGGCCGACAATCCTTGATATGCTCGGTGCATCAGCCATTTTTATTCCCCCTCTTGTAATCCTTGATTACCCTTAGCGCCTCGGCAATATTCGGGCTCGCCCCGTGACTTATCGCCGTGCGTATCTTTTCAAGCTCGCCGTGTGACGGCGTCCTCTCGGGCAGGGTGAATCCGTGCCCCGCGGCTATCTCTCTTATCAGCCGCCACAGCTCGTCGTCGGGCAATGCCGCCACCGCCCTCAGCTTATCCTTGTCAATCTTCATACCGCTTGTGCTCCTTTCGTGCTTTCTAGTCTATCCTATGCAGGAGAGGCAAAACTGTGACCAAATTTCGGGAGGCCTATATATGAATCAAATAAAATGTCTTGTCCTCTCCGACTCTCACGGTCGCGCGGAGGCATTGCGCACCGCCATAAAACGCCGGCCTGACGTCGACGCCGTCTTCTTCCTCGGCGACGGTCTTAACGACCTCGAGGCGGTGCGAAACGATATCTCACCCACCACCTCGCTCTTCGCCGTGAAGGGCAACTGCGATTTCGGCGTCTATATGGATCGCCCTACCTACAAGGTCGACAGCATCACCCTCGGCGACAAGAAGATCATCTTCACCCACGGCGACCTCTACGGCGTTAAATACGGCATGGACGGGCTCATCCGCCTCGCCGAGCAAACTTCCGCCGACGTCATCCTCTTCGGCCATACTCACGAGTATCACGAGGAGTATATACACGGCGTCTACTACTTCAACCCGGGCTCGGTCAAGGGCGGCTTCGGCTACGCGACCGCGGGCATCCTCACCATTACCGACGGCGGCGTCCTGTTCTCCAAAATGGACCTCTGATACCCCCGTTTTCGCACACGTCCCCCGACTTATCTCGCGAAATTACCCTAAAACCCGACACCCCGCGGCACTATTCGCCGCACCCAAATTCGCATACTCCGCCGCACCCCTCGCGGCTTACAATAACTACGGAAAGGGAACTGTATGAATACCTCCTCAAAATCCCGTAATAACGAAAAGGCGGACAAGCCCCGCCGCGGCATCCTCGCCACGGTCAAGGGGTTCCTCACCCGCCTCTTCTACATATTCTCCCTCGTGTGGAAGGCGGCACCCGCCCTCCTCGTCCTCCTCGTCTTCTTCTGCCTTGCCGACGGTATTTTGCCCGTCCTCGGCGCGTATATCTCCCGCGACCTCTTGAATGAGATCGCCCGCCTCATCGGCGAAAACGCCCTCGGCGCACTTGACTCCGCCGCCTTCGAGGCACTCCGCCCGCTCCTCTTCTTATTCATATTGAATCTTGTTTACCTCTTCGGTAAAAAGGTGCTGACTAAGCTCAGCACGATGACCTCCTCCATCGCGGGCGAGCTCGTTGTAAACCACATTAAGCTGATGATAATCGGTAAGGCAAAGGAGGTCGATCTCTCCTCGTACGATGACCCCGAGTTTTACGAAAAGCTCGAAAACGCCAACCGCGAGGCGGGAATGCGCCCCATCCACATCCTCACTGCATCCTTTAACGTAATCAGCGCGGTCATCAGCGCGGTTTCCTTCATCGCCGTCCTCAGCACGATGAGCCCGTGGGCACCCCTTCTTATTATCCTCGCCGCGATTCCCGGCGCATTCGTCAATTTCTACTTCCGCAACCGCAATTTCCGCTACATCCGCCGCCACTCGAAGGAAAGACGGCAGATGAACTACTACTCCGGCCTTATGGTTAATAAGGATAGAGTAAAGGAAATCAAGATTCTCGGCCTCGGCGACACCTTCATCGCAAAGTACAAGGCGGTATTCGCCAAATACTACAAGGGCCTGAAGCGCATCATCGTCCGCGAGGGAATTATGCAGATTCTCGTCGGACTTCTCTCGACCGTCGTTTCCTCCGCGCTCTTCGTATTCGTCGCATACAGCGTTATCTTCGGCGACGGACAGGTCGGCGATTACTCGCTCTACTCGGGCGCGCTCACCTCTATCTCCAATTACGTCGGCACGCTCCTCGCCGCCAGCGTTACCATCTACGAGGGCACCCTCTTCATTGATAATATGATCACCTTTATGAATGAGGAGCCGAAAATCATCCCGAAGGCAGAAAAGCCGCTCACCGTCGAGCGCGGCGTCCCCCATACTATCGAAATAAAGGGCGTCAGCTTCGCCTATCCCGGCACCTCGCGCACCGTCCTCTCCGACGTCAATCTCCGTATCGATCACGGCGAATCTGTCGTCCTCGTCGGACTTAACGGCGCGGGAAAAACCACGCTTATCAAGCTCTTAACCCGCCTCTACGACCCCACCGGGGGCGCAATATATCTCGATGGCCATGACCTTCGCGAATACGATACCGAATCACTCTATTCCGCCTTCGGCATAATCTTCCAGGACTTCGGTCACTACGCCGAAACCGCGGCGGAGAATATCCGCTTCGGCGATATCGATGCCGAGCATAGCGACACCGCCGTCGCACTCGCCGCACGTCGCGGCGGTGCCGCCGATTTCATCGACGATCTCCCCCTCGGCTACGATACCCCCCTCACCCGTATGTTTGAGGAAAACGGCGTCGAGCTCTCGGGCGGCCAGTGGCAGAAGCTGTCCATCGCCCGCGCCTTCTATAACGACTCGGAAATCCTCATAATGGACGAGCCCACCGCATCCCTCGACCCCATCGCCGAGCGCGAGGTGTTCGACCAGTACGCCGCCCTTGCGAAGGGGAAAATATCCGTCTTCGTCTCCCATAAGCTCTCAAGCGCGGTCAGCGCAACCAAGATCGTCGTCCTCGACGAGGGCAGGGTGATCGAGGTCGGCTCGCACGATGAGCTTATGCGTAAAAAGGGCAATTACTATAACCTCTTCACCATCCAGGCACAGCGTTATACAGGCATTGACCTCACCGCCCCCGACGGTGAATAACCGCACCGCGCGCTTTTCGCACGCACGTCACGCGCCACACCGCACGAAACACCCCCAAAAACGCATTTACCCCGCACCCGTGTCAAATTTCACGGACAAAATGACAAAGGCACCCGCCACTCGGCGGGTGCCTTCTCTTATCTCTCTTGTGTAAATAATAATTTACATTTACGCCGCATCGGGCAGCTTATTCGTACCGCTACCGTAATCCTTGCCGGTGATGTAACGGTAAACGCCCTTGATCATCTCGACGGTTGAAAGAGTGCGAAGCGGGGAAGCGATTCCCGCACGCTCAAGCTGCTCCTCGAAGGTCAGATCCTCGAAGCCCTCGCGGTCAACGAGAGTCTTAAACGCGGCAAGACCCGCGCCCTCCTCCTCGATCTCCATCAGCATGATCTCAACCGCCGCTACAAGAGAGGTGCAGTAGGACTGAACGTAGCAGGGGTACTCAACGGTATGCACCATCAGCACCGCCTCCCAGGCGGCAAGCTCCTCTATCTCGTAGCCCCAGGTCATCCTCTGCGCATCGTCCATCAGCGCCTCGATGCTCTCCTTGGATACCTCATCGTATTCAAGGCCGAACACAAGATGCTCAAACGCCGCAAGATATCCCTGATACATAAGCGTGTCGGAGATCATTGCCATCTCGTTGTGAAGCATGTACCTGTACGCCTTTTCGCCCGCTGTGGTGGTGCACATCTCGTCCTCAAGCTCGAGGAGAGTCAGATAGGACCATGCGGTCGAGTAAACCTCGCTAAGGTCGAGCGACGCCTGATTACCGTAGTTGATGTAATTGTCGACGAAATGTCCGAACTCGTGCGAGAGGGTGACGTAATCGCTGTACTTCTCGGTCGCCGTCATGAAAATGAAGGGCGACGCATTCGAGTAAATGTAGGTGGTGTACGCCGCCTCAAGACGGTTGCCGCCCGCGGGTGCCACGTCGTACAGCCCGTGCTGAAGCATGTATGCGTAAATGTCCGCAATCTCGGTATCAACCTCGCCGTAAAGGGCGTAGAGCTCGTTGATAACGTCCACGGGGTTCGCGCTAGGCTCGATCTCGTTGTAGAGGTGATAGAAATTATTCATATACAGATCGCTCGAAATCGCAACCGTGCCCTTGATACTCTTGAGGAATGCCAGCATCTGCTCCGGCGTGTACTCATGACCGAGGTCCTCGTACGCCACCTCGAGGTAGCTGTCCTTGCCCATCTCGTCCGCGATAAGCATACGAACCTTGACGAGCTCGACGTAAATATCGGTCGACAGGCGGGTCACCTCATCCTGATAATACTGCATATATAGGGCGAGCGTTGCCTGCTTCTTGTTCTCGGGCACGCTCTCCATCAGCGCGTCAACCGTGCCCTTCGTTCCGTCCTTGAGGGTGATCTCGACCGTCGCGGTGGAGAAGGCGTTGTATTCTGCGATAAGCTCTGCCTCGTCGGCAAGCAGCTCAACCAGCGCGTCGGTATACACGCCACCGTCAACGTACTCGTCGAGCGATTCGAGGAAGTATTTCTCCTCAAACTCGGTCTTGTTCGGCGACTGTGCCGCCGCTACGTACATATCCTCAATCGCCTGCGAGAATGCCGACAGGTTGGTCGAAATGTACTCGTACTCATCCGCCCAGAAGGTAACCGAGGAATCCCGCGAGTTGTTGATCTCGGAAATGGTATACATCGTGTAAACCTGCTCGTACGGTCCGTTCAGCTCGTCAATAAGCTCGATGAGCTCGTCAACCGTCTTTTCGTTCGCGCGGATCTGTGCGTTCACCGCCTCGAACGCCGCAATGACCGCGGCAATGTCGGGCCTCTCGTAGGTGAGCTCGTCAAAGTTGACCGTTCCGCGTCCGTAATCCTTGAACTCGGGCGTGATGACCGTCGGTCCGTCGTTTTCGCCGTCACCGGGATTCGGTGTGGGGTCGGGTGTCGGTGTCACGCCGCTCGGGTCATTTCCCGTGTCGGGCTTGCATGCGGTGAGCACCGAGCAGGCGCCGATAATAAGCGCCAGCGTTAATAAAAGTGCTAATAATCTTTTCATAAATTACTCCGTAACGTTGATTCGTCTATTTTACCACCAAAAATATGACGGAAAATATCCAAACCGTAAATAAACCGTTAATTATTTGCCAAGGCAGGCGGCACCGATGATACCCGCATCGTTCCCGAGGGTAGCGGTGACTATCTTGGTCTTGTGAGCGCTATCTCTCGTGTACTGCTCACGGCTGACAAGCTTGTTGAGCGGCACGGTGAGGTATTCCTTTTCGTTGCAAACACCGCCGCCGAGCGAGAGGACGTGGGGCTGGAATATATTGATCATGTTGGTGATACCGATTGCAAGATAGCCGATATACTCGTCAACGATCATCTTTCCGTAAACGTCGCCCTTTCTCATCGCGTTGAACGCGGTGCGTGCTGAAACCTTGCCGTCCTTCTTCTCCTCGTCAAAGAGGATGGAGTGAATACCCTTGAGCGTGAGCTCGTGCATCTTCTCCCTCGTCATCGCGGAAAGCGCCGATGCCGAGCAATAAGCCTCGAAGCAGCCGCGTCTACCGCAGGTGCACTGTCTGCCACCGGCGGCAATAACCGTGTGGCCGAGCTCCGCACCGCCGAAGTTTACGCCACCCGCGTAAATCTTGCCGTCGATAACGATACCGCCACCGACACCGGTGCCGAGGGTTATCATAAGCGAGGTGGGTGCGCCCTTTGCCGCCCCTGCGTAGGCCTCACCGAGAGCGGCGGCATTCGCGTCGTTAGCGATATACACGCGCTCTATGGGGAAATACTTCTTGAATATCTCAACGATGGGGAAGTTCTTCATCTGAATATTGTTTGAATACTCGATAATACCCGTCTCGGGGTTTACGCTGCCTGGTGCGGCAATTCCGACGTATTCGATGTCCGCGGGGGTCAGGTGGTTGCGCTCAACGATTCTCATTGCGAGCTCCGCCATATCCTTGATGATCAGCTCGGAATCCCTCTTTGCCAGCGTGGGCACCGAGCCCTTGTCAACGATGCTGCAGCTCTCGTCACAAAGCCCGATGGCAATATTCGTTCCGCCAAGATCAACGCCAATTGTATACATATTATCTCCTTAATTATCGCGCCGTATAAATCGCGCGCGTATTTCTAAGCCTAGTATAATAAAAATTCTCCCACTTTGTCAAGTGCGTAATTCGCCCCCGCGGCACTAAACGGCGAAAAAAGCCCCCTGTTCACAGAAAATTAACATTTGTACGCCTAGAAATTTTCTAAACGTATTGAAAAATACACGAAATTGGTATAGAATATATCGGAAAAACAAAATGCGCGAAATATCGCTAAAATAATCAATAAATTTTTATTAAAAGGTATATCACATGGCAAGATTCGTTTATGCTGATAACGCCGCCACTACCCCGGTCCTTCCCGAGGTTGTGGAGGCTATGACCCCCGCCTTCCTTGACTCTTGGGGCAACCCCTCGAGCCAGCATGGCAAGGGATACGAGGCGAAGGCACTTGTGGACGGCGCACGCTCGCGCATTGCCGCCGTGCTCGGCTGTCGCCCCGACGAAATATACTTTACCTCCTGCGGCACCGAGAGTGACAACTGGGCAATCAAGGGCGCCGCATATCAGCTCCGTGCGAAGGGCAGGGACCACATCGTCACCACCAAGATCGAGCACCACGCCGTCCTTCACACCTGCGCCGCACTTGAAAAGGAGGGCTTCACCGTCACCTACGTTGACGTCACCCCCGAGGGCATCGTCCGTCCCGAGGACGTCGCCGCGGCAGTAAACGAGCGCACCGCCATCGTCGCGGTAATGCTCGCAAATAACGAGATCGGCACGATCCAGCCCGTCGCGGAAATCGCGAAAATCGCACACAGGGTCGGGGCTTTGATGTTTACCGACGCCGTTCAGGCCATCGGAAATATTGATTTCACAATACCCGAGCTCGGCGTCGATATGCTCGCCCTCTCGGGCCATAAAATACACGCACCTAAGGGCATCGGACTCCTCTATGTCAAAAAGGGCGTCCGCATCAAAAACCTCATCGACGGCGGCGGTCAGGAGAAGCGTAAGCGCGGCGGCACCGAAAACGTGCCCTACATCCTCGGCCTTGCCCGCGCGATGGAGATCGCCAAGGAGCGCCTCCCCGAGCTCGACCGCGTCCGCACCATGCGCGACCGCCTCATCGACGAGCTCCTGAAGGTACCCTATTCCACCCTCAACGGCTCCCGTGAGCATCGCCTCCCCGGTAACGTCAATATCGGCTTCGAGTTCATCGAGGGTGAGAGCGTGCTTATGTGGCTGGATATGTCCGGCATCTGTGCCTCCACGGGCTCTGCCTGCTCCTCCGCGTCGCTCGACGCGTCGCACGTCCTCCTCGCAATCGGCGTCCCCCACGAGCGTGCACACGGCTCCATCCGTCTGTCCATCTCGCACGACACCACCGACGAGGATATCGACTACATCATCGAAACACTCCCGCCCATCGTCGCCCGCCTCCGTGAGCTTTCTCCCCTCTGGGAGGACGAGCTGAAGAAGAACGGCTGATAGCAATACGCGAATACCCACCGATCGGTGGACAACCAAGCACCCACGCGGGACGGACGGAATCCTCACCGCGCGGGCAGAACAAAAAAAGAAAGATAGGAATTATCATGCAGTACAGCGAAAAGGTAATGGACCACTTCACTCACCCCCGCAACGTCGGTGAGATCGAGAACGCCGACGGCGTTGGCACCGTTGGTAACGCCAAGTGTGGCGATATTATGAGAATATATCTGGTCGTTGACGAAAACGACGTCATCACTGATTGTAAGTTTAAGACCTTCGGCTGCGGCGCGGCAATCGCGACCTCCTCCATGGCGACCGAGCTCATTATGGGCAAAACCATCTGGGAGGCACTTGAGATCACCAATGCCGTCGTTGTCGAGGCGCTCGAGGGGCTCCCGCCCGTAAAGGTGCATTGCTCGGTTCTTGCCGAGGATGCCATCAAGCACGCCATCGCCGATTTCCTTAAGCGCTCGGGAAGGGAAGTACCCTTCGAGCTGCCCGAGGATGACGACGATCACCACGGCGACGAGGACGAGGACTAATACCCGAACGGACTGCAATCGCAGTCCGTATCCTTTTATGACGGATAATTGCCGAAAAAACGCAAAGTCGGCAAAAAATGTAACAAAACAAAGAATTTTTACCATGATGGGAGGGCAAAAACGTGAGAATATTGCTTGGTATGAGCGGCGGAATCGACAGTACCTTTGCCGCTCTCAAAATGATTAACGAGGGGCACGAGGTCGTCGGCGCCATCCTCAAAATGCACGAGTACACCGACCTCACCGCCGCCCGCACCGCGGCGTCCCGCCTCGCCATCCCGCTCGTCGAAATCGACTGCACCGACCGCTTTGAGGAGCGGGTAAAATCCTACTTCGTCAACGAATACACCCACGCTCGCACACCCAACCCCTGCATCGTCTGTAACAGGGAAGTGAAGTTCAGGTGCCTCTACGATTACGCCGTCGCACACGGCTTTGACAGGATCGCGACGGGGCATTACGCCCGCATCGTCACCCGCACGGATAACGGTGTCACCCGATACGCCGTGGCGTCTGCCCGCGACCTCTCAAAGGATCAGACCTATATGCTCTACCGCCTCCCCGAGGAAATTCTATCCTATTTATATTTACCTCTCGCCGACGAGCTGAAATGCGAGGTCACCCCCCGCGCCGAGGCGGCGGGGATAATCGACCACGGCACCTCCGAAAGTCAGGAGATCTGCTTCATCCCCGATAACGACTACCGCTCCTATATCGAGCATCGCGTTGGCAAATTCCCCGAGGGTAGCTTCATCGATACTACGGGTAAGGTCCTCGGCACTCACAAGGGAATTATCGGCTACACCGTCGGCCAGCGCAAGGGGCTCGGCATCTCCCTCGGCGAGCGCGCCTTCGTCAGCCATATCAATCCGAAAACCAACGAGATCACACTCTCCACGGGTGCAACCGCCGTTACCTCACTCGGCATCAGCGATATCGTTTTCAGCGGTGCCTCCGCTCGTAGGGAAGGGGATAGCCTCTCTGCCCTCGTCAAGGTCCGCTACCACGCAAGGCCCGTCCCCGCCACGCTGACCTTCACGTCCGACTCGACCGCTACGGTTACCCTTGACGAGCCCGTCGCCTCGGTCGCCCCGGGTCAGTCGCTCGTCGCCTACGACGGTGATACCGTCCTCCTCGGCGGCTTTATCGACTCATGATACCCGCGCACCGTTGTGGAAAATTAATCTATATTCCTCGTTCGCACCGCGACCCTCGCGGTGCGTTTTTTTGTTGTCATCAATCCTCGGTGCGCCTCGTTTTCTATATCCTTCGCGCTCTCTGTCAACCCTCCATCATCCACTCTGCACCCCCTCACCCTTGCCGAAAAATTTGTAAAATCGCACCGAAATCCGCTCAAATTTACAATTATCCGAAAACCGTTCGCGATTTTGCGGTGTAGAAATTTTCGACCCCCTTTTGTGCACTTTATCCAATCGAATCTTTCTTGCTTTTTCAAATCGAAAAATGCGCAATTTTGGGTAAATCCAATTTACATTTACGAAATATACCCCCGCAATGTGTCAAAAACTCTTGAAATCAAGGTAAATACAATTTACAATAAAAAATCAAATATCATCGATTCTCAAAAACCGCGTAAACAATTGTTTACATTTATTTTTTCGCCCGTGTCCGCGTTCGTTTTTTGGACCCGCCTGGGTGGATTTGGTTCTATTGACAAAACACGGCGCGTGTGTTATAATTCATTTATATATATCGCGCGTAACCGCGGTGGTATCAGTCTGCACTCTAAACGAGCACAGGGGGCAGGCTGATATTACCGCTGGGGTGCAAAAGCCTCGGCGCCTTGTATAGAGAATTTTACGGAGGAAAACAGAACATGAAGAACAAAATGTTAGAGAGAGTAATATGCCTGTTGCTTTCTGTAACGCTTCTGGCTACCGGCTTTGGATTCACTGTTTCTGCGGCTTCCCTCAAAACGGATCCCAATGAGGAAAATCCGTACAGCGCATCAACGCTTGAGGAGATGAAGTCACTTGTAGGTACCCTATCCTACGAGGAGTACGTTAACAGCTTCCTTAAAGACGGTATCGGCTTCGATAAGGAGCTGAGCGCCAAGGAGGTCACGGACATCCTTGACTGCGTCGGTGGCGAGAAGGTCAGCGACAGCGACTATTACAAAAACTCGAGGATTGACAACCCGGATGCCTGGGCAACCTTCGGGGACTACGCTGATAAATCGGTGTACCTCGATGCGACGGGCTCGGTCTCCTGGAACGTCACCTTCACTGAGGAGGAGGCAGGCTTCTACTATATTCAAATCGAATATTACGACTGCAACACCTCTCAGTCGAGTATCTCGTCCATCGAGCGCAAGCTTAAGATCGACGGTAAGGTACCCTTTGACGAGGTATCTACCCTCAATCTTAATAAGAACTGGATTTACGATAACGTCACCGTAAAGACAGAGAGCGCGGCAGGCGAGCCTGACAGCTACGACGTTGATTACGATAACAACGCCGACGGCTACTTCAAAATCATCACCGAGGTCAAGGACGGGGTCAAGACCGTCACGACCTACACCCTCACTAAGGATATCAACGGCAACTCGATGTCCCCCACGCCCGTAACCTCGCCCACCTGGAACACCTACTTCGTCCAGGATTCTACCGGTTACTATACCGAGTATTTTGCGATCTACATGGCGTCGGGTACCCGTACCATCACCCTCGAGGCCGAGCGTGAGCCCATGATCGTCCGCTCGATCAAGCTCATCCCCGCCGGCGACGTATCCGGTACCGCCCCCAGCTATCAGCAGTACCTCGATTCGTACAAGCAGATGAACGGCGGCAAGCTTCCCGTTCCGCAGAACGGCAGCGTTGTCGAAATCCAGGCGGAGTTCCCCGACAGGATCTCCGACTCCTCGGTTGCCCCCACCAACGATAACACCTCCGCCATCACCTATCCCATCGCCGCCGACAGCCAGCTGTTTAACGTAATCGGCGAGAACAGCTACAACTCGGTCGGTCAGTGGGCCGCATATAAGTTCCGCGTAACCGAGGACGGCTTCTATAACCTCGCTATGAGATATAAGCAGAGCGCCCTTGAGGGTATGTACGTCTGTCGCTCGATCAAGCTCTCGGGCGGTGACTACGGCCTCGCCGACGGAACGCCTACCTCCCCCTTCATCGAGGCAAGCGACGCGGAGTTCCATTACAGCAAGAAATGGCAGTCCGGCTACGTCGGATACGGCGATACCGAATTCCTCTTCTATTTTGAGGAGGGGGTAGAGTACACCGTGTACCTTGAGTGCTCGCTCGGTACTCTTAAGGACCTTATTCAGCGCGCCGAGACCGTCCTTGAGGAGGTCAACGCCTGCTATCTCTCCATCCTCCAGCTCACCGGTACCGACCCCGACGAGAACCGTGACTACGGCTTCATCTCCATCATGCCCGAGGTGCTCGTCAGCCTTCTTGAAAACGCGGTAGAGCTCATGGAGATCAAGGCGGAGCTCGAGGCCCTCTGCGGCACGAGCGGCTCGCATACCGCGACGCTTGAAACGGTTGCACGCCTTCTCGATACCATGGGTAAGGACGAGGGCGAGGACATCGCTCAGAATATGAGCACCTTCAAGTCCTACCTCGGTACTCTCGGTACCTGGATCAATAACTCCAAGCGTAGCACCGTCGTCGTCGATTCCATCTGGGTCGTCCCCGCTAAGGAATCCGGCTCCGACGCCGTGTCCGACACCGACGCACTTCCCAGGGCAAAGGCTCCCTGGTACAAGTCGCTCTGGTTCGAGATCCAGTCCTTCTGGAATTCCTTCTTCGTCGAGTACGATCAGATGGGTCTGACCACCATCCCCGACGAGAACACCACCACCATCGACGTCTGGCTCGCATCCGGCCGTGACCAGTCGCAGATCTGGCGTACCATGATCGACGCCAGCGGCAGCTATACCGACTCCACGGGCAACGCCGTCGCGTTGAAGCTCGTCACGGGCGGTACGCTCCTGCCCTCGATCCTCTCGGGCAAGGGCCCCGACGTCTACATTGGCCTCGGTGCCTCCGACGTTATCAACTACGCCATTCGTAACGCCGTCGTCGGCATCAGCGGAAATGCAAAGACGGGCAACGATTGGACCGACGCGGATAACGCGGTCTTCTCGACCACCTACTACACTTACAAGAATGCGGACGGTAGCTATTCTACCGTGACCGAGGAGCGCGTTGGCGAGACTGCAAGCTTCGTGTCCCGCCCCTACGACGAATTCATCGCTCCCGGCAAAACCTTCTCTCAGGCGGCACTCGATACCGTAACCCTTCTTGACGTCGGCTACGGTATTCCTCAGACCATGGGATTTGCAATGATGTTCTACCGTATGGACGTCCTTGCCGAGCTCGGTGTCGAGGTTCCCGAGTCCTGGGATGAAATGCTCTCTATACTCAACGTTCTTCAGGCTAACAATATGTCCATCGGCGTATCCTACCTCAGCGCTCTCGACTTCATGATCTATCAGAAGGGCGGCAGCATGTGGATGTATACCGAAAAGGACCTTTACGACAGTAAGTACGCGGGTGCGCGTATCGCCCTCGATACCAACATCGCTCTCGAGGCGTTCAAGTTCACCACCCGTCTTTACACCGACTACTCGTTCCCCGTATCCTACGACGCGGCAAACCGCTTCAGAACGGGTGAGATGCCTTTGATCATCGGCGACTACGCGGGCATTTACAACCAGCTCACCGTATACGCAACCGAGATCGAGGGTCTTTGGGAGTTCTGCTCGCTTCCCGGCTCGCACAGAGAGGACGGTAGCTTCAACTACGACTCGCTCGCGGGCGTCAGCGCGACGGTAATCCTTCACGGTGTCGGCGCCGACCTTCTCCCCGCATGGCAGTTCGTTCAGTGGCAGACCGGCAAGGAGGCACAGGCTGAGTACGGTAACCGCATGGTTGCTCTTATCGGTCCCTCCGCTAAGTACGAGACCGCTAACCTTGAGGCGATCAACAACCTCTCCTGGACTGCAAAGGAGAAGAAGGCAATTATGAACCAGATGGACCACATGTCCTCTATCGTAAACTACCCCGGCTCCTACATTATCAACAGATACATGCAGTTCGCATTCTTCGACGTCGTAAACGAGAACGCTAACCCCGTCGACGCAATGCGCGGCTACATCGACGCGATCAATATTGAGATCACGCGTAAGCGTGAGGAGTTCAAGGACGCAGGTCTTTGGACGCCCGAAAACAGCACCGACGAGCCTCCCCAGCTCGACGGCCGTAATAAATAAGAAAGGAGAACGAAATGTCAGCTAAAAATGAGGCATCCCGTCCGGTAAAGCGCTCGGAAGTGTCGAAGCTCCGTTGGACCTGGCAGGAAATGAAGAATAACAAGACCGCGTACTTCATGCTCGCGCCCTTCTTCCTCCTCTTCATTATCTTCACCGTTCTTCCCGTTCTTCTTTCCATCTTCCTGAGTATTACCAACTTCAACATGCTGGAAATGCCCGAGATCGTCGGCATCGACAACTTTATGCGACTGTTCTTAAATGACGAGATATTCATCCTCGCCTGCCAGAACACACTGATCTTCGCGGCGGTAACCGGCCCCGTTTCCTACATCCTCGCCCTTCTTGTTGCGTGGTTCATCAACGAGCTGCCCCCCAAGATCCGCGCGGTTGTAACCCTCGTATTCTACGCCCCCTCCATCTCGGGTCAGGCGTACCTGATTTGGAAAACCCTGTTCTCCTCCGACTCCTACGGTTGGGCGATCGCGGTGCTCATTAAATACGGCATCATTGCCGAGCCTATCCTGTGGTTCCAGGATGCCGATTACGTAATGGGTCTTTGTATCGTCGTCGCACTCTGGACCTCGCTCGGTACCGCATTCCTTTCCTTCATCGCGGGCTTCCAGACCATCGACCGCTCGATGTACGAGGCCGCCGCAGTTGACGGAATCAAGAACAGATGGCAGGAGCTTTGGTACATCACCCTCCCCACCATGCGTCCTCAGCTGATGTTCGGTGCGGTCCTCTCGATCACCAACTCCTTCGGCTTCGGCTCTGTCGTTGACGCACTCTGCGGCTTCCCGTCGGTTGACTACGCCGCACATACTATCATGCACCACCTGAGTGACTACGGTGGCGCACGATACGAGGTCGGCTACGCCTCGGCCATCGCCGTAATTCTCTTCGTAATAATGTTCTCCGCGAATATTATTATCAAGAAGGCTCTTGCGAAGGTAGGTGAATAAGCATGGCACAGAAATTAAGAACCAGAGGACATCGCGTCGTACTTAACCGTTCGGCGGGCGGTGATACGGGTATCACCATCATGCTCACTCTTCTTGGTGTGTTTATGTTTATGCCTATGTACTACGTTGTAATACAGGCATTCAAGCCCCTTGACGAGCTCTTTATGTTCCCCCCTCGCTTCTACGTTATCAACCCCACGGTTGAGAACTTCGGCGACCTGTTCACTCTTATGAGTGACTCTTGGGTGCCCTTCTCGCGATACATATTCAACACCGTGCTTATCACGGTTGCGGGTACCCTCGGTAACCTTGTATTCGCTTCCATGGCGGCCTATTCGCTTGCGAAGCTGAAATTCCCCGGTAGAAACGCGATCTTCCAGCTTATCGTCACCTCGCTGATGTTCCACTCTACCGTAAACCAGGTAACCCACTTCATCATCCTTTCCTCGTTCGGATGGATTGATACCTATATGTCGATTATCGTTCCCTCGATGGCAACCACCATGGGTCTTTACCTTATGAAGCAGTTCATGGAGACCTCGGTTCCCGATACGGTACTCGAATCCGCGCGACTTGACGGCGCCAGCGAGTTCAGGACCTACCTGACTATCGCAATGCCGATGGTTAAGCCCGCGTGGCTCACACTTATGATCGAGTGCTTCAAATCCCTTTGGAATTCGGGCTCGTCGATCTACATTCACTCCGAGGAGCTTAAAACGTTCAACTACGCTATTCAGCAGATCGTCTCCGGCGGTATTGCCCGTTCGGGTGCCGGCGCGGCATCCACGGTTATCATGATGGCGGTGCCGATCACGGTATTCGTCCTCAACCAGAGCCAGATCATTGAAACGATGGGCTCGTCGGGTATGAAGGATTAAGGAGGTCGTATGAAAAACAGAATATTCAAAATACTGATTCTCGCCCTCGCCTTCGTCCTCCTCTTCGGCGGCATGACCGTCTTTGCCGAAAATCCCTACGATACCTACACCTACTCTATCGACGGTATCCCGCTTCAGTCGCCCGATGCCTACGACATCCACCGCTCGGTCACCGTTGCTGAAATGGGTCTGCTTGATCCCAAATACGGCGGCATCACCCTCGGTGAGTCGACCGACATCGTCACCGACCAGGACGGTAACGTATACATCGCCGACAGGGCGAATAACCGTATCGTCATCCTCGATAGCAGCTATCGCGTCGTCAAGGTGCTGAGCTCCTTCGTCGACTCCGTCTCCGGCCAGACCGAGAGCTTCAACGGCCCCCGCGGTCTCTTCGTCACCGACTCGACCAAGACCGCAAGCGGTGAGAGCCTCATCTACGTCTGCGATACCGGTAACCGCCGCATCGTCGTGTTCGACCGTCAGTACAATCACGTTCGCACCATCGACTGCCCGGAAAGCCCGCTTCTCCCCCCCGACCGTTTCACCCCCATCTCGATCGCGGTTGACATCTACGGCAGAATCTTCGTCGTATCCTCCACCTCCTTCGAGGGCGTCATCGTTATCTCCAGCAACGGTGCCTTCACGGGCTACATCGGTGCACAGAAGGTAACGTACAGCCTCCTTCAGATGATCTGGCGTAACTTCCAGACGGATGAGCAGAAGGCACAGGCGGTAAAGAACATCTCGGTTGCATATAACAACATCACGGTTGACGACGACGGCTTCGTATACGTCACCTCCGACGCAATCGATAATGCCAAGCAGCTCGCCGCAATCAAGTCCAAGGCACCCGACTACTCCCCCGTAAAGAAGCTCAACTCTCAGGGATCGCAGATCCTTAACCGTAACGGCTTCTTTGACCCCGGTGGAGAGGTCGACGTATTCCAGGCAAGCGAGGTCTCGAAGATCAAGGACGTCGCCCTTGGAGAGCAGGGAACCTGGACCATCCTCGATAACACCCCCCTTGGAAACAAGCGCCGTATCAGGCTCTTCACCTACGACCAGGACGGTAACCTCCTCTTCGCCTTCGGCGACCAGGGCGACCAGATCGGTAGCGGCAGCGATTTCAAGGCAATCACCTACCAGCGCGTCTGGGACGATGATGAAGGGAAGTACGAATCCCGCCTCCTCGTCCTCGATAACAGCGCGGCAGGCTACCAGATCGTCGTTTATACCCCCACCGAGTATTGCGACATCCTTATGAGCGCTCTTGAGAGCCAGAATAAAAACAAGTACACCGCATCCATCGACTATTGGGAGGAGGTCCTCCAGCGTAACTCCAACTTCGACCTCGCCTATATCGGTATCGGTAAGGCACTCTTCAGCCAGGGTAAGTACGACGAGGCGTATGAGATTCTTCAGAACGCCTACGAAACCACCTACGCCTCCAAGGCATACGCCGAAATGCGTAAGGAGTTCATCAATAAGCACATCCTCTGGATCCTGCCCCTCGTTATCATCCTCCTCGTCGGTGCCGTGAAATTCCTCGGCTACGCGAAGAAGAAGAACAAGGCAACCACCCTCAAGGTCGGTAGGAAAACCTATTGGGAGGAGCTGCTCTTCGCCTTCCACCTTGTGTTCCATCCGTTTGACGGCTTCTGGGACCTCAAGCATGAGAAGCGCGGCTCTGTAAGAGCGGCAAGCACCATCTTCGCCCTGACCATCGTATCCTTCTTCTATAATATGATCGGTAAGGGCTACCTCTTCAACGCGAAGGGTAATTACAGCTCTATCTTCGTTTCAATTCTCTCCGTCGGCGTTCCCGTAATGCTCTGGATCATCGCCAACTGGTGTCTGACCACCCTGTTTGACGGTGAGGGTAGCTTCAAGGATATCTACATCGCGACCTGCTACGCACTCGCACCCCTTCCCGTATTCCTCATCGCATCTACTATTCTTTCCAACATCCTCGTCACCACCGAGGGCAAGATCGTCAATCTCGTATTGATTATCGGTCTTATATGGGCGCTCATACTGATCTTCTTCGGTATGCTCGTCACCCACGATTACTCGCTCAGCAAGAACTTCGTTACCATGCTCGGTACAATTCTTGCAATGGCAATCATAATGTTCCTCGTTATCCTCTTTGGAAGCCTTATGATGAAGATGATCACCTTCGTCATCTCGCTTGTCAAGGAGATCGGAAACCGAATGTAAGGATTGGAGGTTAATAATATAATGAATATGAAGAAAATATTAGCGTCTGTCCTTACCGTCCTTATGGTGTTCAGCGCGGCGGCGATCCTCATTCCCGTGAGGACCTCCGCGGCTCACTCCCCCTCGGTGAATACCGAGTCCACCTATACGAAGGAGCAGATCAAGGAGATCGTTACCACCTCCTACGGATACACCTTCAACAACGCCGCCGAAATGCTCGATTACGAGCTCTCCGAGGGCTACCTTGATTACGTCCACTCCGCAGGTAACAGGTATTCGATCTACGTGAACAGATACACCGGCGTCCTTTATTATAAGAACAACACCACCGGTGAGATCCTCACGAGTAACCCCTACAACCCCGGCACCGAGACCAACGCCATCACCGTACAGCGCGCCCTCATGAGCCAGGTTGACATCTCCTTCATCGTCACCGCAAACTCCGCCGATAACCCCACCTACAACAGCTCGCAGTGGGCGGCAGAGTACGCGCAGATCGCCGTCACCGCAATCAAGGGCGGTCTCCGCGTCAACTACACGATGGGTGATACCGCAACCCGCTTCCTCATCCCGGGCCAGATCTCGGGCGAGCGCTTTGAGAACGATATTCTCAAGCCGATGCTCAAGCACTACGAGCTCATGCTCGAGGAGTATTGCCGCGCGGATAACCCCGACGCCGTGTTCGATCTCTTTGCCTCCGATGAATACGACGGCACCCCCGTCTATAAGAACGAGTACATCAATAGCAAGGCGATCAGCAGCTACCTCTCCGATATGTCCGACTATTACAGCCGCCTGGATGACAAGAACATCCGTGACTCGCTGAAAACCGTCAGCAGAAATATCGAGGACTTCTACGGCAGCTACCGTCTTATCAACCCCATCGGTGCAAATTCCGTCAACCTTGAGGAGTATTACAACATCGCACCCCTGACCAAGGAGGGCGTCGCTGTATACGCTTACAAGAGCATGTCGGTAATCAAGAACCAGCGCACCCACTCTGCAATCCTCCGTCTTTACTGCCCCGAATATACCTTCAACGATATGTACGCGGCAGAGGAGGAGTGCTCCTACGTCTACGACGCTAAGAACAAGCCCTCGTTCCGTCTCGCTCTCGAGTACACCTTCAACGACGACGGCTCGCTTAACGTTCGTCTCCCCGCAAACTCCATCATCTTTGATGAGACCCTCTACACCTTCAAAACCATTACCCCCCTTCCGTATTTCGGAAGCGGTAATATCTCGGATGACGGCTATATCTTCGTTCCCGACGGCTCGGGCTCGGTAATAGAGTACGAGGACTTCTCGGCCCTCACCCTGAGCCTCTCGGTCTACGGCACCGATTACTGCTACTCGAAGATCTCGGGCAAGCACCGTGAGCAGGTCACCATGCCCGTTTACGGTATGGTTTCGACCTATCCCACCTCCCCCGCGATGCAGGCACTCACCGGCTGTGGCGAAACCGCCAAGACGGGCTATTTCGCGATCCTTGAGGAGGGTGCATCCCTCGCAAACCTTATGGTGTCCATCAAGGGTACCGACCACGACTACGCCGCAACCTATGCGCAGTTCACCCCGTACCCCTCGGATGAATACGACCTCTCCACCACCATCTCCGTCGGTGCCAAGGGCTCGTACACCATGGTCTCCGAGTCGAAGTACACCGGCTCCTACGTCACCCGTTACGTAATGCTCTCCAACTTCGACGCATCCGCGTCCAACCCCGATTACAATGGAATGGCAGAGTATTACAGACAGTATCTGATCGATAACGGCACCATCAGCGCGCTTGAAAACGTGCACGAAGATCTTCCCCTCTACATCGAGGCTCTCGGCTCGATGGAGAAGATTGAGAAATTCCTCTCCTTCCCGATAACCGTTGACGTACCCCTCACCACCTTTGAGGACGTTATCGAGATGTATAATCTCCTCTCCGACGCCCGCGCCGAGTTTATCAAGGAGGCGGAGCGCTATGAAGCACTCGCCGCCGCCGAGGAGGATGACATCTCCCTTCGTGAGCAGTACGAGGGACGCGCAAACGAGTACCGCCGCCTCGCAGATGAGGTAAAGAATATCACCAACGTCAACTTCAAGCTAACCGGATTTGCCAACGACGGTATGTATTACACCTACCCCGTGCGCGTTAAATGGGAGCGTTGCCTCGGCGGCAAGAAGGGCGTTCGTGAAATGCTCATTGAGGCTGACCGCCTCAACGAGATCGAGGGCAACCGCCTCGGCATCTACCCCGAGTTCGACTTCCAGTATATGAACAACACCTCGTTGTTCGACGGAATCGGCAAGCGTAACAACATCTCCCGCATGGTTGATAACCGCTACGCCTCCAAGCAGCTTTATAACACCGTCACCGGCGAGTTTGAGTCCTTCTTCTCGATGATCATCTCCCCCGACGCGCTTGAAAGACTGTACGGCAAATTCTATAAGAAGTATTCGAAATACGATTTCGACGGCCTCTCGGTATCCACCCTCGGCTCCGACCTTAACTCTAACTTCGACGACGATAACCCCATCAACCGTGACCAGTCACAGTCCTACGTCACCGAGATGCTTGACACCATGGCTAGTGAGTATAGCCTCATGATCAACAAGGGTAATATCTACGCCGTTGAATATGCCGACCACATCGTCGACATCAGCATCGACTCCAGCCATTTCACCTACTCCTCGTACAACGTGCCCTTCACGGGACTTGTCCTGCACGGCTTCGTTAACTACGCTGGCGGTGAAATGAACTACTCCGGTACCCCCGCGTACGAGCTCCTTCACTCTATCGAAAACGGTGCGAGCCTGTATTACACTCTCGCAATGCAGAATACCGAGCTTATGAAGGATGACGAGGTCCTTAACAAGTACTTCGGCGTCGACTTCAAGAACTGGTATCACACCCTCGTTCAGCAGTATACCGAGCTTGATAACGCCATCGGCGACCTGCAATCCTATCAGATCACCGAGCACAAGACCCTTGTGGCAGAGCGCGTCCTCACCGCCGAGCAGGAAAAGGCTAACACCGTCCTCCTCATCGATGAGTTCGTAAAAATGGTAGAGGATCAGATCGTCGCCGCTGTCAGCGACGCCTTCGACAGCCTCTACGGCGACCCCGCCAACTACGGCAAGGGCGTTAAGCTCACCGTCGACACCGCCGCCCTCGTAAATCAGCTCTCGGTTATCCTTAACCTTGACCTTGACGAGCTCACGGCAACCGACGTTGACGAGCGCATCGCCGCCATCGCTGCCGAATACACCGCACGCTATGCGGGCACCGCCGATTCGGTACGGGTCGACTTCACCGCGGTTGACTACGTTTCGGGCTACGATTACGTGACCGACTCCTTCGCAACCGATGAAAACTACGATTACACCGAATTTACCGTGGATAACCACCTTGTTACCATGGTTAAGTACGTTGACGTCGCAACGGGAGATGAGGTTGTGTTCATCCTCAACTATAACATCTACGCCGTTGAGGTCGTCCTCGACGCAAACACCCGTATCACCCTCGGTGAATACGGCTATGTAAGAATTGATTAAGGAGGGAAGTGTATTATGGATAACTCTGTAAAAATCAAGAGACGCCGTAAGGTTTCCCTCGACTCGAGAAAGGCGAGGGCGGGCTACGTCTTCGTCCTCCCCTTCATCCTCGGAATCCTTCTCGTTTACATTCCGATTCTTATTGACTCGGTTTGGTTCTCCTTCCATGACATTACGACGCAGTACCCCGACGGTATCCCCACCGAGGTGCTGGTGCCCAACTACACCTACTACGTGTCTGCATTCCGCGATTCGCCCGCCTTCGTGTCGAAGCTGCTTGCGGGACTTCAGCAGCTGGTGTTTGAGGTACCTGCCGTAATCATCTTCTCCCTCTTCATTGCCGTTGTCCTCAATGGCAAGATGCTGGGCCGTGCCGCATTCCGTGCCATTTTCTTCGTCCCCGTTATTATCTCGACGGGTATTATGACGACCCTTAACGCCAATGACATGGCGTCGAGCGAGATGGCGGGCGGTATCGACGACGGCTCGGGCGGGGGCGGAATTATCAACGTCCTGGAGGTTGAGGCGCTGTTCAAAAATATGGCGATCGGTGGCGACCTCGTTACCGTCGTTGTCCAGCTGGTTAATGATATTTACAATATCATCAACTACTCGGGTGTTCAGATGCTTATCTTCCTCGCAGGCCTGCAGTCGATTTCCGAATCCATTTACGAGGCGTGCCGCATCGACGGTGCAACAGGATGGGAAACCTTCTGGAAGGTTACCTTCCCGATGATCTCCCCCATGATCCTTGTAAACGCGGTCTACACGGTTATTGACTCCTTTACACGAAGCACGAACGTAACGATGAGCTACATCTCCACTAACGTCGCTAACCAGTCGCAGGCAACTGCAATGTATTGGATCTACTTCGTTATCATCATCGCCATCATCGCGGTGATTGCGGGTGTCATCTCCACGTTCATCTTCTACCAGAGAAAAGATTAAAGGAGGTGCTGACATGGATTCAACTAATAATCAGGCGACCCCGCTTGTAACCAAGGAAACCAAGAACAAGATCCGCGTTGACTATGAAGGCAAGCTCACCTTTAAGGAACGCCTCATGCACAAGCTGCGCGCATCCAACACCTGGGTTACCGCCGCTGTGTCGGTATTCCGCTTCCTCATCATGCTCGGCGTGTCCTTCGTCATCATTTACCCCTTCATCGCCCGTATCGCGGGCTCCTTCATGACGAAGGAGGACGTCATCGACTCCACCATTTCTCTGATACCCAAGCATCCCACCCTCGAGATTTACAAGGCGCTAATCGTCGAAAACCATTATTTCGAGGCACTTATCAACACGCTTCTTCTCTCTCTTGCCTGCGCACTTATTCAGATGATCGTCTCCTGCCTCGTCGGCTACGGTCTTGCAAAGTTTAAGTTCAAGGGTAATAAGCTCCTGATGGGCCTCGTCGTTGTAACGATGGTTATCCCCCACGGCGCTCTGAAGCTCTCGCTTGGTAAGCACTTCACCTCCTTCGACCTTGCCACCGTAATCTCCTGGGATTACCCCGGTATTATCGAGCTCATAACGGGTCAGCCCCTCCAGCTCGTTAACACCTTCGCCCCCCTGATCATCCTTTCCGTATTCGGTCTCGCGTTTAAGAACGGACTCTACATCTACCTGATGCGTCAGTTCTTCAAGGGCGTCCCCGACGAGTTGGAGGAGTCTGCATACGTTGACGGCTCGGGCTTCTTCCGCACCTTCTTCCAGATTATCCTTCCTCTCGCCGTACCTATGATGATCACGGTGTTCCTGTTCTCCTTCTCCTGGCAGTGGACCGACGAATTCTACACCTCGCTCTTCTTCTACGACGGTGAGATTAACAAGGTCTACCTCATGCCCGACGTCTATAAGGTTCCGAAGCCTCTGCGCGTCGAGTATGCGGGCACCGCCCTCTACGAGAACGTCGTCACCAACACGGGCGGTATGCTTATCATCGCTCCCCTGATCATTCTGTACCTCTTCTGCCAGCGCTACCTGGTACAGGGTATCGAGCGTTCGGGTCTCGTCGGCTAAACTCTTCGTAAATTTCGCGGATTTGTCGCAACTGCTCCCCTTGCCGTAGGTAACTACGGCTGACGGGTCGCATTTCCACCAACTCCATCGAAATTTACTTCGAGTTGGGTTGGGTTTCCCCTTTCCGTAGGTAACTACGGCGGACGGGGTGAAGAACACCAATTTCTGCTCGAAATTTCCTTCGAGTTCGATGATTAGATAATTAATAATTTCACAGGGCGGACTTCGGTCCGCCCTGCTTTTTGTTGTCTTGATACGGCTGACGGGTCGCATTTCCGCCAACTCCATCAAAATTTCCTTCGAGTTGGGTTGGGTTTCCCCTTGCCGTAGGTAACAACGGCGGACGGGGTGAAGAACACCAATTTCTGCTCGAAATTTCCTTCGAGTTCGATGATTCGATAATTAATAATTTCACAGGGCGGACCTCGGTCCGCCCTGTTTTTTGTTCTCTTGACGTATGCTACCGCGAAAATAGTTATTTACAATTCTTAATAATTATTAATTCGCGTAACACGCCCCTTGGAGTAGTCAACAAAAACGGGTGAATATTGCCAAAAAGGAAAGGGGAAACACCGCGCAAAATGTAAACAATGCCCATATATTTTTCACATATAAATAACCTCCAAGAGGGTATTAGAAAATGTCATAATTAAAACTGTTGACAAAAGGGTATTAAAGTAGTATAATTTGAGCATGTTTCACCACTAAAGCAGAAGGGAGAGGAAATAATGCTATCGAATCTAATTAATATTTCGCTACCTATACCCGTGATTTTGCTTGTGAATATGGTGAAAAATAATCCGTGCATTTACGAGGCACCTCGACTATGATTCGACCGCTTGACAGTCGAATTATTTAGCGGCTACTTGTTACACGGGTAGGCCGCTTTTTTATTTTGCCGCGTGCCGAAGAACGGCGGCAACGGGGCACTGCCCCACGTTTTCCTTCCAAACTAAAAATAATTAATGAGGTAAATAAAAATGAGCAACAATCACTTTATGAAAAAGGTTATCTCCGTCGCCCTCGTCGGCGTTATGATGGTATGTATGGCATTCGGTATGGTCTCCTGCAAGCAGGATAACGGCAATACCGTCAAGATCGGCTTCTCCGGCCCCCTTACGGGTGACGCCGCCGTTTACGGTGTCGCCGTCCGCAACGCGGCAAAGATTGCCGTTGATGAGATCAACGCAATTGAGAAGGACGGCAACGGCCCTCTCGGCATGACCTTCGAGCTTATGTTCACCGATGACAAGCACGACGCATCCCTTGTTACCAACAACTATGCAACCATGTTTGAAAACGGAATGCAGATCTCCCTTGGCACCGTTACTACCGCCCCCGGCCTCGAGTTCAAGGAGCTCGCGAAGGATGATAACGTATTCGTCCTCACTCCCTCCGCCTCCGGCGACGCAATTCCCGAGTACGATAACGCATACCAGATGTGCTTTGCTGACTCTAACCAGGGTACCGCCTCCGCTCAGCTCTTTAACGAAACCTACAAGGGCAAGACCGTCGGCGTATTCTTCAAATCCGACGATGAGTATTCCTACGGCATCAAGGACAAATTCCTCGCCGCCCTTGACTCCTCCTTCACCGTAAAGACCGCCTCCTTCATGGGCAAGGAAACCAACTTCGCCTCCCAGATTCAGGAGCTGAAGGACTGCGACGTCATCTTTATGCCCATCTACTACACCCCCGCATCTCAGTTCATGATGCAGGCCGCCAACACCGTAAAGGCTGATGCCGTTTACTTCGGCTGCGACGGTCTTGACGGTATCGACGCTATCGACGGCTTCGACATCAACTCCATCACCCAGGCCGTTTCCTATCTCTCTCACTTCAACTCCATGGCAACCGAGGGTGCCGCCGCCGACTTCATCAAGAAGTACAACGACACCTACGACGAGGTAAAGGAGCCCCTCAACCAGTTTGGCGCATCCGCGTATGACTGCGTTTACGCGATCTACGAGGCACTGAAGTTTGCGAAGAGCAACGGCGTTGAATTCTCCGCCTCCACCTCCGCATCCGACTTCTGCGACATCCTCACCGACGTGTTCAACAACGATTCCTTCGTATTCCACGGTATCACGGGCGCACCCGAGGCGAACGGATATTCCAACATTTCCTGGACCGATAACGGATTCGTTAACAAGACCGCCGTTCCTTACTCTGTAAAGGGCGTTACCGGCGCATAAATAACAAATTTTCCGATTTGCTGACGCGGATTTTCCGTGTCGGCAAATCGTCATGTAATAGGAAAAAGGAATTTTATGGATTTTATCATAACTTTGTTCAACGGACTTAGCCTCGGTGGTGTCTACGCGATGATCGCGCTCGGCTACACGATGGTCTACGGCATTGCGAAGCTGTTGAATTTCGCCCACGGTGACGTCATTATGGTCGGCGGCTACACGCTCTTCGTGTTCGTCTCCGCCTCCGTGCCGCAGTTCATACCCGATCCCGTCTGGGCAATCCTTATGCCCATAATCGCGATCATCACCTCGGTCGTCGTTTGTGTCCTCCTTGGCATAACGATGGAGAGGGTTGCCTACCGCCCACTTCGCGGCGCATCCCCCCTCGCCGTCCTTATCACCGCCATCGGCGTCAGCTACCTGCTGCAGAGCCTTGCCCTCATCATCTTCGGTGCAAACACCCGCGTCGTTGAGGTGTTCCGCCTTGGCGTTGTCCGCTTTGGCGAATTGCAGATCAAGGTCAGCACAATCATCACCCTCGTCGCGACCGTCGTCATTATGACCGCGCTCTCCCTCTTCGTCAAGTATTCGAAAACGGGTAGGGCAATGGTCGCCGTGTCCGAGGACCGCGATGCCGCCCGCCTGATGGGCATCAATATTAATCGCATAATCACCGTCACCTTTGCCATCGGCTCGGCTCTCGCCGCGCTCGCGGGCCTTTTCAGCCTGCTTGACGTGCCCTATATGAATTCCACCTTCGGTGCCCTCCCGGGTATTAAGGCATTCACCGCCGCCGTCATCGGCGGTATCGGCTCCATCCCGGGTGCAATGCTCGGCGGTATCCTGCTCGGCGTTGTCGAGTGCATCTGCAACTCCATCCCCGCCGTCGCACCCTATACCATCGCCATCGAGTTTGCCATCCTCATCGTCATCCTCCTCGTCAAGCCCACCGGCATCCTCGGTAAGAAAAGGAGGGAAAAGGTATGACGAAGATCCTCTCAACCCTCAAAAACGTCAAATGGAAGCACTATATCAACTATATCGGCGTCACCCTCGCCATGCTCGTCTTCACGCTTATGACGCTCATCGGCTCGCCGAAATCTTCGCTTCTTTACCTGCTTGAAAACATCACCCTGAACGTCATCCTCGCCGTGTCGCTCTCGCTCGTCGTCGGCTTCCTTGGTGAGCTGTCGCTCGGCCACGCGGGCTTTATGTGCATCGGCGCGTATATCGGCGGCAAAATGGCAACCGTCCTCGCCGCGACCGCGCTCGGTGACGGCATCCTGAATCTGCTTATCTCCACGGTTGTCGGCGCTATCGTCGCGGGCATCTTCGGCTTCGTTATCGGCCTGCCCGCCCTCCGTCTGAAGGGCGACTACCTCGCGATCGTCACCCTCGCCTTCGGCGAAATCGTCAAAACCGTGTTCCAGAACTCCTCGCCCGAGAGCTTTGGTGGCCCCATGGGCATCCGCACCCCCCGCTTTGATAAAAACTATCTCTTTATCATCGGCTTTACCCTCGTTCTTATCACCCTCTTTGTGATACAGAACACCATCCGCTCGAAGCACGGCCGCGCCATCACCGCGATCCGCGATAACGAGATCGCCGCACGCGCAACGGGCATCAACGTCACTAAATACAAGCTCCTCGGCTTCATCATCTCCGCCGCCTTCGCGGGTGTCGCGGGCGTATTTTACAGCTTCGCTAACTTCAACGTCCGCCCCGAAATATTCGACTATAACTACTCCATCGAAATGCTCGTTATGGTCGTCCTCGGCGGTATGGGTAATATCACGGGCGCGATAATCTCCGCCACCCTTATCACCATCCTCAATACCGAGCTGCAGACCCTCCTCTCGGGCGACCTCGCCGTCCTGAAGGACATCATCTACTCGCTCATCCTCGTCCTCATGGTCATCTACAACAACGCCCCCGCCCTCAAGGGCTTCAGGGAGAAGTACAACCTCCGCGCGATCCTCCGCCGCATGATGGTGAAGCGCCGTGGCGCAGGCTACGCGGGCGATGACGATGCCCGTTGGGACGTCGTTCCCACCAAGATCGATATGGACGAGGTCCTCTCCACCGACCTTATCGTCACCGAAAGCACAATGAAGCCGGATAAGGAGGAAAGACCTAAATGAAAGAAACCGTCTTAAAAACCGAAAATCTCGGCATCTCCTTCGGCGGCCTCAAGGCTGTCCAGAACGTTAACCTCGAAATCAGAAAGAACGAGATCTACGGCCTCATCGGCCCTAACGGCGCGGGTAAGACCACCGTCTTCAATATGCTCACGGGCGTCTATCAGCCTACCACCGGCACCTTCTACCTCTGCGGTGAGGAGCTCAAGGGCAAAAAGCAGGAGCAGATCAACCACAAGGGCATCGCCCGCACCTTCCAGAACATCCGTCTTTTCAACAATATGACCGTCGTCCGTAACGTCATGGTCGGCCTTCATAACTCGGATGAGTTCAAGTGCTCGATAATCGAGAGCATGCTCCGCCTCCCCCGTCACTTCCGCGTCGAGCGAGAAATGCGCGAAAGGGCGAAGGAGCTTCTGAAGATCTTCGGCCTCTACGAGGAGCGCAATCAGCTCGCCTACAATCTCCCCTACGGCAAGCAGCGCCGCCTTGAGATTGCCCGCGCTATGGCAACCTCGCCGAAGCTCCTCCTGCTTGATGAGCCCGCCGCGGGCATGAACCCGCAGGAAACGGCGGAGCTTATGGAAACCATCCGCTTCGTGCGCGATAACTTCGATATGACTATCCTCCTTATCGAGCACGATATGTCGCTCGTCTCTGGCATCTGTGACCGCCTGACCGTGCTGAACTTCGGCGTCACTCTCGCCGAGGGCGACGTCAATACCGTTTTGAATGACCCCGCCGTTGTCAAGGCGTATCTCGGCGATTAAGGAGGGAATATGGCATTACTTGAAGTTAATAATCTCTCCGTCTCCTACGGCCTTATCAAGGCGGTAAAGGGGGTCAGCTTCTCTGTCAACGAGGGCGAGATCGTGTCCTTGATCGGCGCCAACGGCGCGGGTAAAACCACCATTATGCACGCCCTCGGCGGCATAATCCCGAAGGCGGGCGGAAGCGTCGTCTTCGACGGCACCGACGTAACGGTCACCCCCGCGCACAAGCTCGTCTATATGGGAATGGCACAGGTCCCCGAGGGACGCCGCATCTTCCAGGAGCTCTCGGTCATCGAAAACCTCCGTATGGGCTATTACATCAAGCGCGATAAGGCAGAGTTCCTTCGCAAGCTCGATGAAATGTACTCCTACTTCCCAATCCTTGCCGAGCGTAAAAATCAGATTGCAGGCACCCTCTCGGGTGGCGAGCAGCAAATGCTCGCAATGTCCCGCGCCCTGATGTCCTCGCCCCGACTTCTCCTGCTCGATGAGCCGAGCATGGGCCTCTCCCCCCTCTACGTCAATACCATCTTCGAAATGATAAAGAAGGTCAACGATATGGGCACCACCGTCCTCCTCGTTGAGCAAAATGCGAAGAAGGCGCTATCCATCGCCAACCGCGCATACGTCCTCGAAATCGGAAATATGACGAAAACGGGCACGGGTGAGGAGCTCCTCGGTGACGAGGATATCAAGCGCGCCTACCTCGGCGGCTGATACAGCCCCAAAACCTAACGAAAACCGAGCCGCGTAAGGCTCGGTTTTTCTTTTGCCCCTTGCAAATAACCGTATAATATGCTACAATTAATAAAAAAGGGAAGGAGGGTGCACCCGTGATCCGCATCGATATTGACCTGCCAATTAAATATACCGCCGATGACGTCAGGGTCGCCCTGACCGCCGCCGCCCCCGTCCGCGCGTGCGAGCTTGGCGATTTCCGCCTCATCCGCCGCACCCTCGTGTCAAACGGTGACGGTAATCCGCATTACCGCGCCTCCGTCGCCCTCGACCTCACCCCCGAGAGGGAGGCATCTCTCCTTAAACTAAAACGCCGCGTCATGTCCTGTCCGGACCTCGCCTTCGACATCCCCGCTTTTACGGGCGGCTTTGCCCCCGTTGTCGTCGGCGCGGGCCCCGCGGGTCTGTTTGCCGCACTCACCCTTGCCGAATCGGGCGCAAATCCCATCCTCCTTGAGCGCGGCCTCCCCGTGGAGGAGCGCACCGCGCGCGTCGACCTCTTTAATCGCCTCGGCATCCTTGACCCCGAGTGTAACGTCCAGTTTGGCGAGGGCGGCGCGGGCACCTACTCGGACGGCAAGCTCAAAAGCGGCGCCATGGATAAATATAAGCAAAAGGCACTTGCCGAATTCGTCGCCGCAGGTGCAACCGAGGATATTATGTACTCCTCCACCGCCCACCTCGGCACGGATAAATTGCCCTCAATCGTCCGTGAGATCCGTAAGAAAATCGAGAGCCTCGGCGGCACCGTTATCTTCGGCGCGCGTATGACCGACATCGCCGTCACCGACGGTAGGCTCACCGCCGTCACCTACGAAAAGGATGGTGGGACCGAAACTATCCCCACCCGCGCCGTCATCCTCGCCACGGGGCACAGCGCGCATGATACTATAAAAATGCTCCACGAGCGCGGCCTGTCGATGCAGGCACGCGGCTTTGGCATCGGCCTGCGTATTGAGCATCCCCGCGAGTATATCAACGAAATCGTGTATAAAAACGATCGCCCGTATATCGAGGAAACGGCATCCTACCACCTCGTCACCCACCTCGCAAGCGGCCGTAGCGTGTATAGCTTCTGTATGTGCCCGGGTGGCACGGTCGTCGCCGCCGCGAGCGAGCAGGGCGGCATCGTCACAAACGGTATGAGCGAATATGACCGAATGGCAGATAACTCAAATTCCGCCCTCCTCGTGTCTGTCACACCCGCCGATTTTGCCTCAGACCACCCCCTCGCGGGCTTTGATCTGCAACGTAAAATCGAGCGGCGTGCCTTCGACCTCACCACCGATTTTTGCGCACCCGCCTTCCGCCTCGATGACTTCATGAAGGGGAAGGGGGCTACAACCCTCGCCTCCGTGAAGCCGAGCTACCCACGCGGCACCGTCCCACATAGCCCGACCGAATATCTCCCCGATTTCATCACCGACTCGCTCAAAATGGCAATGCCCGATTTTGATGCCTGGCTCGGCGGCTATTACTATCCCGACGCCACCCTCACGGGGCCCGAAACGCGCACCACCTCCCCCGTCCGCATCCTCCGCTCCGAGGATCGCACCGCTGATGGCTTTGCGGGCATCTATCCCGCGGGCGAGGGCGCGGGATACGCGGGTGGCATTATCTCGAGCGCGACCGACGGCATCCGCTCTGCCGAGGCACTTATCCTCTCCTGTTCCAAAATCTGAATCTTAGCATCACGCCGCCAAGGATGATATATCAGTCCCTGATACGGCCATATCCACATACCCGTGTCACATTAAACGCAAAAAACAAAACAACGGACCAAATTGGTCCGTTGTTTTGTTGTAAATAACTATTTACATTAAAACGCCCATTCGCCACTCTCGAAGATGGCAACCTCGCGCCCGTCGGCGCAAACCGCGATAATCGACATGTCCGCCGTTCCGATCATGAAGTCCTCGTGAACGATCGAATCGTTGATACCCTTCGCGTGTGCCTCCTCCTCGGTCATGTTCTCATAACCGCGAAGAAGGTTGGTGAACCCGCGGCCGAGCGCCAGATGGCATGCCGCATTCTCGTCAAAGAGAGTGTTGTAGAAGAGTAGGCCCGACTCACGGATCGGGGAGGAGTAGGGAACGAGCGCGCACTCGCCGAGATACGCCGCATTCTCATCCATCTTGATAAGCTCGCGAAGTACCTCCTCGTTCTTTTCCGCACCGACGTCAACCGCCTTGCCGCCCTCGAACTTAACCCAGAAATTCTCGATAAGCGCACCGTTACAGCAAAGGGGGCGGGATGAGTAAACGATACCCTCTGCCTCACCCTTCATCGGCGAGGTGAATACCTCCTCCGAGGGAATGTTCGGGTTGTAATAAATGCCCGAGCCCTGCGCATTCTCGCCACCGCCCATGAAAATTGCATCCGGAATAAGCCCGACTACAAGGTCTGTGCCGTTTGACGCCTTGTACTTCAGCTGACGTATGCCGAGCGAGTTGAGGTATTCGCACCTCTTTGCCAGATCCTCGTTGTGTCTTTTCCACGCCGCGATGGGATCGTCGTCAACGCGCGAGGTGGATAGTATAGCCTCCCACAGCTTCTCGATCGCAACGCTTGCTCTCTCACCGGGGAATATCTTCTTCGCCCACGCCTTTCCGGGCACGGCGGCGATACACCACTGGTACTTGTTTTCCATCCTTCTTCGGATGGGCTTTATCTGCTTACTGCGATTTGCCATCGCCTTTGCATACTTTGCCTGGTCAATGCCCTCGAGCGCGTCGGGGTCCTCCGAAATGAGGTAGATCTTGCAGGGCAGCACCTCTGCCTGTCTCTCCCATCTCTTGAGCTGCCATTCTTCCATCTCTCCAAGCACCTTGGCAGAGCAGTATTTTACGTTCGATCTCGTCAGCGGCTCGTAGATCCAGTCAACCGAAACCTTCCTTGCTCCCGCCTTGTAGCACTCGTCCACAACCATCTTGACGAACTCGGGCTGATCGAGCTGAGCGGAGATCATGACCTCCTGTCCCTTCTGCACGTTGACGCCGCACCGTGCAATCAAATTTGCATACCTTTTAAGTCTTGTCTTGTTCATTTTTTACCTCTTATATATTTTTAAGAACTTCGAGTAAATATTCCCATACCCGCACGAACGAGGGAATTGAAAGCCTCTCCTCCGTCGTGTGAATATCGTAGTTATCAGGCCCGATCGACACGCAATCGATCCCGGGCAGCTTCTCGGCAAATATACCACACTCGAGGCCTGCGTGTATCGTCACGACCTCCGCCTTTTTGCCGTACATTTTCTCATATACCTCGACCATCACGTCGCGCAGGTGCGACTCCTCGCGGTACTCCCACGCGGGATATTCTCCGCGCTCGCCGTAATCCGCGCCGAATTTCTTCGCCGTTTCTTCGAGCCTCTCGCACAGCGCGCGCTTTGCCGCACCGACCGCCGACCGCACGGAGAAGGAGATCTCCGCCCGCTCCCCGAGCCGAAGAATACCGAGATTAAGCGAGGTTTCGACAAGGTCGGGTAACGCCTTGCTCATCGCGATGACCCCGCTCGGAAGCTGAATCAGCAGGCAAACGAGGTCGGTGTGGCTCTCCTCGTCGAGCACGAGCTCGGGCGGCTCTACCTCACTGACCTCGAGGGTCGCATCAGGCTCAACGTCTGCGAGCAGTCTGCCCGTCTTGTCGAGCGCGCGGTATTCCTCCGTCGTCATTCTGTCGGGCATCACCGCCATCATCCCGCGTCTGCGCTCAAATATCTCGGCAAACGCCCCTGCCAGCTCCTCGCCGCCGCAAATAACCGCCTCACACTCACGGGGGATCGCGTTGTCCGCGTTACCGCCCGAAATGGATGCGATCCGCATCTCGTAGGGGTAGTGCATATTCATAATCTCACCGAGCACCTTCACCGCGTTTGCGCGACCCTTGTCGATCTCAACGCCGCTGTGCCCGCCCTTGAAGCCGTGAAGGCGGACTCTGTACGCCTTCGGGAAGCTGTTCTTCTCATACCCGACGGGCAGGGAAATGTCGCTTCTGACACCGCCCGCACAACCGACGGTGAACACACCCTCGGCGTCCGAATCAATGTTGATGAGCAGGCGGCCCTTCACCGCCTCGGGTGCGAGCGCAACCGCACCGAGCAGGCCGATCTCCTCGTCCGAGGTGAACACCGCCTCGAAATCGGGGTGGGGAATATCATCCGAATCAAGCACCGCCATTGCGTATGCCAGCGCCACACCGTCGTCACCTCCGAGGGTGGTGTCCTTCGCGCGGATAAAATCCCCATCGCGATAGAGCGTCAGCCCGTCGCGCTCCATATCTATCGCCGCCCCCGTCACCTTCTCGGCAACCATGTCGAGGTGACCCTGGAAGATCACCGCGGGACGGTCCTCGTAGCCCGCCGTCGCGGGCTTTCTGATAACCACGTTGTTCGCCCCGTCGCGGTAGCATTCAAGACCTCTCTCCTTCGCAAACTCGACGAAGAAATCGGCTATCTTCTCGGTATTTCCCGAGCCGTGCGGGATTTTTGAAAACGCCTCGAAATGGCGGAAAATCGCCTCGTGCGCCGCGTATTCGGGTATGTTAAGCATTATAATTACCTCGTATATACAGTTTTACGCATATATTTTACTACAAACCGCCGCCTTTTTCAACAGTAAAGTTGACTTTTTCCTTTTTTAGATGTAAAATATATGTAAAATAAAGAAAAAGAAAGGCAGTATGCAAAAAATGAATTACCTTAACGGCCTGTTTAATTATATCAACGGCTCGCCCACCGCGCACCACGCGGTTGACAGCCTCCGCACCCTCCTCGTGGCTGACGGCTATACCGAGCTCTACGAGTCCGACGAGTGGTCGCTCACCGACGGCGGCAAATATTTCGTCATCCGCGGCGGCACGTCCATCATCGCCTTCCGCACCGTCAAATCCCCCCGCGGCTTTATGATTGCCGCCGCCCATAGCGACAGCCCCTCCTTCCGTGTGAAGCTCTCGGGCAACAAGAGCGGCGCATACTCCCGTCTCGACGTCGAAAAATACGGCGGAATGATATACTACTCCTGGCTCGACCGCCCGCTCTCCGTCGCGGGCAGGGTCGTCGTCGCAACCGACACGGGCGTCGAATCCCGCCTCGTCAATATCGACCGTGACCTCGTCACTATCCCGAGCCTTGCCATCCACCTCAATCGCGGCGTAAATGACGGCGCATCCTTCAACCCCGCCACCGATATGCTCCCGCTCCTCTCGCTCGATAAGGCGGATATACTTACCCTCGTTGCCTCCGCGGCGGGCGTCAGCGCGGACTCCATCCTCTCTCACGACCTCTTCCTCTATAACAGAGAGCAGGGAAGGACCCTCGGCGCAAATAACGAGCTTATCCTCTCCCCCCGCCTCGACGACCTCGAGAGCGTGTATGCCGCCTACTGCGGCTTCACCGAGGCATCCCCCTCGGCATCCATCCCCGTCCTCGCGGTATTCGATAACGAGGAGGTCGGCTCCGAAACCAAGCAGGGCGCCGCATCCACCCTCCTTTATGACGTCCTCACCCGCATCGCGGGCTCGGATTACAACCGCCTCGTCGCATCCTCGATGATGCTCAGCATCGATAACGCCCACGCCCTCCACCCCAACCGCCCCGAAATGTCCGACAGGGAAAACGCCCCCACCCTCGGCGGCGGAATCGTGGTCAAATTCAACGCAAATCAGCGCTATGCCACCGACGGCATCTCCCACGCCCTCTTCCTCGAAATATGCAATCGCGCGGGCGTGAAAGCACAGCGCTACTATAACCGCGCCGACCTCCCGGGCGGCTCCACCCTCGGCTCCATCTCCAATACCCGCGTCAGCGTCCCGACCGTCGATATCGGCTTCCCCCAGCTTGCAATGCACTCCGCGACCGAAACCGCCGCCGTCGCCGACCTCGAGCCGATGATCACCGCCACCCGCGCCTTCTACTCGTCCACCGTCGCATACCGTGGCGAGAAGATTACGATCTCTTAATTACCACCGAAGCAAAAATGCTCACCGCACCGTAGTGCAGTGAGCATTTTCTTATTTATCCTCACCGAGGCAAACCTCGGCGTATGTGCGCTTCATATACTCGGGGTTGATAACGTACCTCTCGCCGTGAATACGAATATCGTCAAGCGCGCGCCGCACGAATTCCAGCGTCCGCGGGTTGCCCCTGACGTACTTTCCGCGCTTTTCCCAGTGCGCGATGGGCAGCTCCTCGGTGTAATCCTTGCCCGCGTATATCTTCGTCGCGGCTAACTTGTCGCACACGCACTCTACCGCGTACTTGTAGGGCATTACGGGGTGCTCCGCGCAATCGTCATCCTGCCAGTACTCGATATGGTGCTTGTTTCTACCCTTGTGATGAAGCCACGCGTTGCTGTATCCCTTGTCCTCGCGGCACGCCCCGATGGGCGAGCGATAGCCGCGGAAATACCGCACGCTCTCGAAAAACTCGACGGGCGAATACTTCGATAGATCGTGCACCAGTCCGCGCCATAATATTCCGCACCGCGCGCAATGCGTCATCACGCGGAATCTGTGCCGCGTCACGACGCCGAGGTGCTTGAAAAAGCTAACGAAATAACTCATTTTATATCCACGACCGTTCCGACGTACTGCTCGGGCTTCTCAAAGGGAAGGGCAGCCTTGCCCTGCTCGGTCTCGATTCGGCAGGCGTGAAGCTCCTCGACGGGGCGGTAGGGATAGGGCTTTCCCGCCTTGAAATCCCTGTCATAATCGGGCAGGACGTAGAGCTTTGCTCCCTCGTTCACCTCGCCGTCAAGTATCTTCAGCCCGTCGATAACGATCCGCGAGGGCATCCTGCACTCGTATCCGAAATCGTGGTCACCCGTGTTGTGCGCGTTGAATATCCACATCTCGCCCTTGTTGACGGGCTTCCAAACGCAATCCTTGATGGTGATATTTCCGTGCCAGATGGAGCCGTAATCCCCGCGTAGCGCGACGAAGGAATATCCAAGCACGAAGGAGTTTTCAATATAGAAATCACCGTAACCGATGAGCGACAGGCATTGGTGACCGATGCGCGAGTTTTTGATTGTCGCCCCCGTAACACCCATGTGTGCGTCGAAGCGAGACATCTCGCACCCCTCAATGTAGATCTCCTTCGAGAAATTCGTGCCGATAAGGCCCCAGAAGCGGGTGTCGGTAATATCCCTTGTCTGACGAATACCGATAAGGCGCGTGCGAATCGTCGCACCGAGGTTCAGCTCATAGGTTCCCATCCTGTTGACGTAGAAGGGCGGATTCGAATCCTTGGTCATATACGTCTTGTGCGGGGTCAGCGTACAATTGACCAGGCTGACGTCCACCGCCTCGGAAACCGTGAGGAATCCTGAGTAGGGCGCACCCGTCTCACCCTCCCCCTCGATGAGGTGGGTGATGCCGCTCACCGTTACGTTCGAGCGCGTGATATTGAATCCGCGCGCGTGATAGTTATAAACCCGCTCCCAACGGTTTGCAATAGTGACGAAAACACCGCCCTTTATCGTGATGGGCGCGTCCTCAACGCTCTTTGCTACCGCCCTCGAAATACTCGGGTAATTCCAGATTATCTCGTTCTCGATATTACCGTCCGCATCCACGACGAAGCAGTCGGTCGCATCCACGCCGTTGTTGGCATTCTCGCCCTTGCGTCTGAAAATGCGTTTTTCGCTGTTGTAAACCCTGACGTAGGTGCGCCCCTCGTGCTCGAAGTCGATATGCTTCTGCCCGGGTGCGAGGCTCGTGATATTCGGCTGAAACGTCTTGTGTGCCGAAACCACGTTAAAAATGTTCGCCTTTACGTTTTCAAGCACGGTGTCGTCAATGATGAATTTTGCCGTACCGAAATCAACGTCGGTCATCACCGTCGCGGTGAGGCTTTTGCCACCTATGTAATATTCCGCTCCGTCCCTTGCACGGACGGGCAGGGAATGCTCGTTTGCATATTCGTGTGCCTTGACGATGGCGGGCATATCGTCGGTCTTACCGTCGCCGATAGCACCGAAATCCTCATAGCTTACGTATTTCTCGTTTAGCATATTGCCTCCATACCCTTTTTTCTTTATTATACCGCACGCGGGAAAATAAGTCAACCGACCCGAGCGAAAAAGTTTACATTCGGTATAATTGACAACCACGTTTGTGTATGATATACTTTGACCGAGAAAACCAATCGGAGCAAATATGAAAATTATCGCATTTTTACGCAAATATATCCCGGTTCCCGCCCTCGTCGCCCTTCTCATCCTCCTCCCGTCGGGAATCCTGTATCTTATCTCAATATACGTCCGCCCCCTCGCGGATTTCCTTAATTCCACCGTTGGCGCCCTGCTTCGCCGCATCCTCGCGGCACTTACGGGATGGCTGCCGTTCTCGCTCTTTGAGCTGCTTATCATCCTCGCCCTCCCGCTCGTCCTCCTCCTCGTCATCCTCACCGTCCGCCGCGCCCGCGACAGGGCGTCGCTCGTTCGTAACGTCTTCGCCATCCTCGCCCTCATTTCTACTATCATCACCACCTATATCTTCACTCTCGGCGTCGGCTATCGCACCACCCCCATCACCGCGCAAATGGGTATCGAGGACGCCCGTGACGTCACCGCGAGCGAGCTTTATTCGGTCGCCACCCTCCTCCGCGACGAGGCCAACGCCCTCTCCGCCGACCTCACCTATAAAAACGGCGAATCGGTGATGGGCTACACTCTCGGCGAGGCATCCGACCGCCTGTGTGACGCCTACGTCGCCCTCTCCGAAAAATACCCCGCAGTCAAAACCTTTGATAGCCGCGTCAAGCCCGTCCTCGCAAGCGGGATAATGTCCGACGCGGGCATCACGGGCATCTACGGCTTCCCGACGGGCGAGGCTAACGTAAACGTCGAATACCCCCACCACGAGATCGTCTACTCCGCCGCCCACGAAATGGCACACCAGCGGGGAATCGCCCGCGAAAACGAGGCGAATTTCATCGCATTCCTCGTCTGCATCGTCTCGGATGACCCCTTCGTCAGATATTCGGGCTATCTCTCAATGCTCCGCTACTTTATGAGCGCCGTCTATGCAACCGATAAGGAGCTGTATCAAGACCTCCTCGCGGGCACGAGCGAGCGCGTCCTCTCCGACATCCGCGCCGCAAGCGCCGTCACCGCACGTCATAAGGATAGTCTCCTCGGCAAAATCAACGACCGCCTCAATGACCGCTACCTCAAATTCAACGGCACCGAGGGCGTCGTCACCTACGGCTACGCCGTCCGCCTTACCGTCGGATACTACCGCACGTATCAATAAACACCAAACAGAGCGAGCCGCACCGTCAAGGTGCGGCTCGCTCCCTCGTTAACCCATTTTCCTTTCCCGAATAGAATGTAATATCAATTAACGGGAGGGAAAAATGGGAAAATTTATAATCAGGGGCGGTAACGCCCTCTGTGGCAGCGTGTGCGTCAGCGGGTCAAAAAACGCCGCTCTCCCCGTCATATTCGCCTGCCTTTCGCTTTTCGGCAGGTCGGAGCTCGTCGGCCTGCCCGACATCGGCGACGTCCGCGTCGCCCTCGACCTTGTCCGTGAGCAGGGCGCCACCGTCACCCACCGCGGCGAAGTTACCTATATCGATACCACCGACCTTTGCTACGTCACCCCCTCCGCCTCGCTCGTATCCCGCCTCCGCGCCTCCACCTACCTCATCGGCGCCTGCCTTGCCCGCTTCGGCCGCATCGAGCTCGGTAGCTACGGCGGCTGCTCCTTCTCCTACCGCCCGATCGACTTTCATCTCGCTCTCGCTACCGAAATGGGCGCAAAAAGGGAAGGGGACACCCTCACCTCACCCCGCCTCAAACCCGCCACCGTCCGCCTGCCTCGCGCATCCGTCGGCGCCACCGTCAATTTCCTCATCCTCGCCGCCTCGACTGAGGGGGAGAGTCGACTGTATTCCCCCGCGACCGAGCCGCATATAGATACCCTCATCGACTTTCTGTGCTCGGCGGGCGCCGTCATCACCCGCGACGTCGATTCGCTCACCGTCCTCGGCGGCGGCCTCTCGGGCGGCAGGGTACATATCGGCGGCGACCCTATCGAGGCGGGCACCTACCTCTGTGCCGCCCTCGCCACGCGCGGCTCCGTCCGCGTCCTCGGTGCCGACCCGCGCGAGCTTGACCCCCTCTTGTCCCTCCTCGCCGACGGCGGTGCACGCGTCGATACCAATCTCGGCATCTCGGTCACGGGCGAAATCACCTCTCCTATCTCGGTCGTCGCCCGCCCGCACCCGGGCTTTCCCACCGACCTTCAGCCAATCCTCGCACCCCTCATGGCGGTCTGTCACGGCGGCCGCATCTTCGACACCGTCTGGCCCGACAGGTACGGCTACCTCGGCGAGCTCGCCCGCCTCGGCGTCAGCTACGTTATTGATGACCGCGGTGCCCTGATATGCCCATCCCGCCCACTGGGCGGCTCGGCAAACGCGACCGACCTTCGCGGCGGTGCCGCCTCCGTGATCTGCGCCCTCGCCGCCGACGGTTATTCTGAGATCGGCTCGGCATCTACCGTCCTGCGCGGCTACTCCCGCCTCACCGAAAAGCTCTGCTCCATCGGCGCCGACGTCGAATACTCGCCTCTATAAAAAAATCCCGCATTTTTCCGCGCGCCTTCTTGACAAATCCGTCCGTTTGTCTTATAATATACGCGTAAATTTAAGCCGCCACGGCGGCATCCCTCGGAGGATATATGAAAAGAATAATAACCGTTCAGGATATTTCCTGCGTCGGCAAGTGCAGTCTGACCGTCGCCCTGCCGATCATCTCTGCCGCGGGGGTAGAGGCGGCAGTCCTTCCTACCGCAGTCCTCTCCACGCATACGCAGTTTCCCAAGTACACCTTCTGCGACCTTACCGACGAGATCGCACCCATCTCGGACACCCTCCACGCGCTTAATATCGACTTTGACGCAATATATACGGGCTACCTCGGCTCCCACCGTCAGCTCGCCCTCGTCGGCGATATGTTCGACCGCTTCGGCGCCCACGCCGTGAAGGTCATCGACCCCGTAATGGCGGATAACGGCGTGCTCTACAAGGGCTTTTCGCCCGAGTTTGCCTCCGCGATGGCAACCCTCTGCGGCAAGGCGGACCTCATCATACCTAACCTCACCGAGGCATCCTTTATGCTCGGCATCCCCTATAACCCGAATTATGATGAGCAGTATATCCGCGACGTGTTGAAGCGGCTCACTACCCTCGGCTGCAAGAGCGCCGCCATCTCCGGCGTGTCCCTCACTCCCGATAAGATCGGCGTCTATTACTACGACGGCGAGAGGGATGAATACTACTCCTATTATAATGAAAAGCTCCCCGTCCAGTTCCACGGCACGGGCGACATCTTCGCCTCCGCGACCGTCGGTGCAATGATGCGCGGTAAATCCACCGCCGACGCTCTCCGCATTGCCGTCGACTTCACCCTTGAATGTATGCGGCTGACCCTCGCCGACCCCGACCACCGTCCCTACGGCGTTAATTTCGAGCAGGCTCTGCCGTATTATATCTCCCTGATCGGCTGATTTTGCCCACAATACAAAAGGATGGCCCCCTGCGAAGGGAGCCATCCTTTTATCTTCTTTTTCTTCGCGTTTTCCTCTGTCCGATCAGGGCAAAAATCGCCCCGATACCGAGATAGCAGGCATAGTCAAGCAGGTCGGAAATGTCCGTACCGACAAGGAAAATGGATATCACGATCCGCACGACGACGAACAGAGCCGCCGCCAGCATCGCGCACAAAAATCCTCCCTCACCCCGCAGCCGTGAGATAAGGAATCCACTCACCCCCGCGCAAAGCAGCAGCGCGGCAAAGGATGCCGCCCCCGTCAGCGCCGACGGGTCGGCGGTGAGACTGCATACCCCCGCCATCACCATCGCGCAAATCGCCAGAACGAGATAGGACCCCGCCACAGAAATCAGAACGTATACCATAGGGGAGCTATCCCCGATTATTCTCCGTTTTCTCGTCATATCCTTTTCCTTTCGGTTTTCATTTCTACTGAATGATATTCACCGTGATTCCAAAATATGACGAAAACAGAAAAACGGCAGGGCACTTCTTGCCCTGCCGTTTTCGTATGAGGGGGGAATTACTTCTTCTCCTCGGTGTCTGCCGTTGCCTCCTCGGCCTCTGCCTTCTGAGCGGCAACAACGTCGGCGATCTTCACGTCAACGCTTCTGATAGCGCCGCGAAGGAAACGGATTCTGGTACGATCCTTGGTGGTCTCAAGGACGAAGGTCTCCTCCTTGATGGAAACAACCTTACCGATAATACCGCCGATGGTGGTAACCTCGTCACCAACCTGAAGCGAGTCACGCATCTCCGCATCCTTCTTCTCCTGCTTCTTCTGGGGACGTATCATGAAGAAATAGAAGAACACGATGAGAAGCACGATACCGATAATCGGCATAAGCGAGCCGAGTGCATTGGATGCGGTGTTGGAGGTGGTCTCAATAAGAAAATTGAACATCTCTTTGACATACCTTTCATTTTATTTTCTCACATATTATACACCGAAAATGTTAATAATTCAATACCTAACGTCAATTTTTTTAAAAATATGAAAAAATACGAAATTTCTGTTGACTAAAATCTGTAAATTATGTATAATGACCTTGATGTGCGATACCTCGCACCGAAAAGGAGAAATAAAAATGGCTAAGGGCTACAAATCTTTTGGCGTTATGCTTGATATGTCGCGAAACGCGGTTATGAGCCTCCCGTCGCTCAAGCGTTTCCTTCCCATTATTCGCAAAATGGGCTACGATACCGTTTTCCTCTACGTTGAGGATACCTACGAGGTCGATGGCGAGCCGTAATTCGGCTATATGCGCGGCAGATACTCGAAGGAGGAGATGAAGGAGCTTGATGCTTTTGCCACCTCCATCGGTATTGAGGTTATCCCCTGCATCCAGACTCTCGCTCACCTTAACGGCACCATCCGCTGGAATCAGTTCCCGGTCGACTGCGACGACATCCTCCTTGCCGATGACCCCCGCACCTACGAGCTTATTGAGCATATGTTCACCACCCTCTCCGAGTGCTTCCGTTCCCGCAAGCTTCACGTCGGCATGGACGAGGCACACATGCTCGGAAGGGGCAGACACCTTGATAAATTCGGCTACGAGGAGAAGAGCGCGATTATGAAGCGCCATCTCGCCAAGGTCTGCGAGATCGCCGAAAAATTCGACTACGAGGTCATGCTCTGGTCGGATATGTTCTTCCGCTGCTGGACGAAGGACGGCGGCTATTACCTCAAGGAGGTCTGCGACCTCCCCGCCGACGTAAAGGATTCCGTGCCCGAATCGGTCATCCCCGTATATTGGGATTACTACCACCAGCGTGAGGAGCAGTACGACGTAATGTTCGATATGCACCGTCAGCTCTCGAAGAACGTTTGGTTCGCGGGCGGCGTGTGGTCCTGGGGCGGCTTTATGCCTCATAACGGCTTCTCTATGAAAATGATGAGCGCCGCTATCCACTCCTGCAAGAAAAATAAGGTCAAGAACGTCTTTATGACTATGTGGGGTGACGACGGTGCCGAGTGCTCGAAATTCTCGCTTCTCCCCTCGCTCTTCTACGTATCCGAGATTGCAAAGGGTAACGAGGATATGGAGTCCATTAAGGAGAAGTTCGTTCGCTTCACCGGCGGCATCACCTTTGACGAGTTCATGCTGCTCGATGCACCCAACAACATCCTCTCCGACGAGCCTCAGGCATGCTTCGAGGGCAACAGTCCCGTCAATCCCTCGAAATATATGCTCTATTCCGACTATTTCAACGGCTTCCTCGATTATACCGTTGTTCCCGGCGCGTCCGAAAAGTACGCCGCCCTCGTGCCCGAGCTTGCAAAAATCGCGAAAAAGTCCCGCAAATTCGGCTACCTCTTCAACACCGCGGCAAGGCTCTGCGAGGCCCTCGCCGTTAAGTACGAGCTCGGTGTAAAGACCCGTGCCGCATACAAGAGCGGCGATATGGAGACTCTCCGCGCCCTCGCCGAAAACGATTACGTCAAGGCGGAAAAGGCAATCAACGCCTTCGGCCTCGCCTTTGAAAAGCAGTGGTTCGCGGATAACAAGCCCTGCGGCTTTGACGTTCAGGACGTCCGCATCGGCGCCATCATCCGCCGCACCTCCGCCTGCCGCCGCCGTCTGCTCGATTACGTCAGCGGCAAGATCGACTCTATCCCCGAGCTCGAGGAGGAGATTCTCCCTTGGGGCAAGGAAAAGCAGCCGGTCTACGTAAACCAAGCGCGCATCTATCTTACCACCAACGTTCTCACTCATTGATTTACCCGCATTTATCCGCACCCCTTGCCTCGCACAAGGGGTGCTTTCTCCTATCCCGAGAGGGAAGGAAATATCAAAATAATCACGAAACGGAGTAAAACCATGGCTATCGGAATGAAGCTGACAAAATGCGCCGAGCCTCTCTCGCCCGTGCGCTCGAAATTCTTCGGCTCACCCACAATGCCCCTCGCATGGGGTGACGATTTTTATGACGACACCCTCTTTTTCTGTCAAATCAACCTCGAGGAGGCTGCCCCCTTCGATAAGGACGGCGTCCTGCCGCGCGAGGGCTTCCTCTATATCTTCCTCGATACCGAGGGCGGGGAATACAACCTTCTGCCCATCGTTCGCTACTCCGATTCCCCCGACGCCGTCTTTACCGACTTCAATTCGGAGGTCCCGGGCTTTGAAAAATACACCTCCGACGTCGCCGTTGAGTTCTTTGAGTGTGACGATTACGCCGACGGGATGAAGCTGCTCGGCTTCTGTAACGATTGGCAATACGAGGGCGAGCCCGCCCGCCTGCTTATGCAGGTCGATCACTACGACGACGCGCTCGACTTCCTCTCCTTTATGGACGGCTACACCTATCTCACCCTCGGCGAGGATACCACGGGCTTTACCGACGTCGCAATAATGCAGGAATATTCGTAAGGAGGCGTATTATGCTTAAACACGACCCCATCGAGGATACCCCCGAGTATAAGGCAATCGAAAAGGAGCTCGAGGAAAAGATCCTCGCAAAAATCGGCGAAAATCGCGGCATGGGCTATTGTCACCTCTATTGGGCAACCAAGAGGGACATCCTCCTCTCCGATTACGGCATCGTCTGGAAATCACCCGCGATTATGAACCCGGGCATCCGCTTCGACTGACCGTCGCTACCACTAGGGAGGGAATACCCTCAACCCAAAACGGAGCACCCTCAACCCGAAAGGGGATACTCATCACCTCATCTCAAAATAAAAACGGCAAGCACAACCGACGTGCTTGCCGTTTTCGTATAATTTGCCTTTACCGCCCCTCACGCCACCCGTAATCAAACGGGAAACCGTGCGGGGGTTATTTTTTGTTTTTCTCTGCCGCCTGTGCAATGCTCTTGACGACCTTCGCGGGGGAAAGCCACCAATCACGGCACCAAACGCGCATAACCGTCCATCCGCGGGATTCAAGGAATCTCGGCTTGTAAACGTCCCGCTCCATACAGGAGGTGGAGCTTGCAAACGCATCCTTGTCGAGCTCGACGCCGACGAGGTATCTGTCCGTCTTCGGATCGTAAACCGCCAGCGAAACGCGGTTGTTTCTGTTTCCTACCGCCGTCTCAACGTGGTAGCCGAGCTTTTCGAGCCTCTCCTTGATCTGATCCTCAACCGTTGCCAGCGCGGTGTAAAGGCTCGCCGCCTTCGTCTCCGCGGGATTGAGCTCGGAGAGGATGACCTTGACCTCCTCGGGGTCGTTCTTCGCAACCGCACGAACGTAGGTCAGGTACTTCTTTAACAGCTTCGGTCCAAGGTGCTTTGATCCCTCGACCTTCAGCTCCTCGGGCTCAATGCTCGTAACGACGATGATCTTTGTCCTCGCTCTCGTGATAGCGACGTTGAGGCGGTTTTCACCACCCTCCATCGACAGCGAGCCAAAGGAGGTGTAGAGCTTGCCCGACTCGTTCTCCGCATAACCGATGGAGAAGATGATGATATCTCTCTCGTCACCCTGCACGTTCTCAAGGTTCTTGATGAACATGCTCGTGTCCTCGCCGCCGTCGATCCTGTGACGCTCCTTGAGGATGGCGGAGCGGAACTCGGGGTCACGCGCCATCGCGTAATCTATCGCATCCGCGATACAGCCCTGCTGCTCGCTGTTGAAGGTGATAATACCGATCGACTCGTTGTTCTTCCTCGTCGCGAATATCTCCTTTAACAGCTCGACGATCTTCTTCGCCTCGGCGGGGTTGCGCCTGTCGATCCACTTGCCCGCAACCTTGTATCTCTCGATGGGTCGCTGGGTCTTGTTCTTCGAGATATTGGGCGCGATCTGTAGGGAGGAGGAGTAGAACGCCGCGTTGGAGAAATCGATCAACTCCTGATTGCGCGAGCGGTAATGATAGGTCAGGTTTGCGCTATCGTATCTCGCGACCGCAAGATCGAGAAGGCTGTCAACCTCCAGCGCCGCCTGAACCGAGTAATCCTCGAGCAGCTCGGGATCCGCACCGAGGTACCTCTTCATGAAGGTCGCCGACGGGCGCAGCTGCTTGTCATCTCCCGCAACTACGATGGACTTACCGCGGTAAATTGTCGGGATAGTGCTCTCAATGAATACCTGCGACGCCTCGTCGAATATAACGATGTCGAACATATTCTTCTCAAGGGGAAGAAGGTTTGAAACGTTCTCGGGGGAGAGAAGCCAGCAGGGGAAGAGCGTCAGAATAAATTTACCGAACACCTCCATCGTCTGACGGATGGGCCAGTATTTCTGCTTTTTCGATATCTGGTACAGGTAATCCTTGTTATCCTTCGAGGTCTCGTAGAGCGTCTCGTACTCACGGCTGTTCTTTCCGGAGCAGAGCTTGTATGCAATATCAAGCTGCTCCTCCTTGAGCTTGTATATCTTCGCCGTGATGTTTGCGAAATCGAGAATTACGGACAGATCGTCCTTGAGGCTCTCCTCGTAAACGAGCACCTCGTGGTAGATCCTGATGTCCATCAGCTTTGAAATAATATCGAAGAAATTGGTGCGGTTCTTCGACGTCTTGTAGGCAAAATTCAGCACCGTCTGCTTGTTCTTGTCAAGACTGTCGATGAGCTTGTTAACGTCACGCAGGGAAATGTAATTGTCCAGCGCGTCGTAAACGAGGCGGATGTAAGAGGTGTTACCTCTTAAAATATTGTCAATAACCGACAGATAACCGTCCGCGGTCAGCACCTTGTCAAGGCAATCGTAATCCTTGATGTACTTCTCGATCGCGTCAAGGGTGTCGAGCATCTCCTCCTTCATCGCCTTTTCAAGCTTGGAAACGCCGAAATGCTTGTCGGGGTATTCGAGCTGGCGCTGCATACGCACCACCGCGTCGAGAACGCCGTCGTTCTTTATATCGTGATAGTAGGCGAGCACAAGGCGATAGTAGGGGTACTTCGCCGTGTTGAACAGGCCCTTGCGCGACTTCTGTATCTCCTCAAGCTGACCCTTGACCTCACTGAGGGTGCGAATGTCGAGGTCGGACTGCATATTGTCGATGAGCGGGTTCTTTTCCTTGTCCTGCAGGAAATCGTAATACATCTCGGCAAGGTTCATCTCCTTGATTCCGAACAAAGCGTCGTAAAGCGCCTTGTAATCAAGAGCCATGAGCTCCTTGTCCTCGATCATCTTGAGATAGGTATTGTATTCGGACGAGCTCTTTGCAAGGTTCACCGACATCGAATACATCTCGGAGAGGGAAAGGCCAAACGGCCGCACGTCGGTCAGCGTCGATGCGATCAGCTCAAGCTTCTCCTCCTCGGCGCGGATCTTATCCTCGATTTCGTTGTACTTGGTCTCAAGCGCGCTGACGTCCTCAAGCGACTCGAGCATATCGTTCTGGTGCGCGGCAAGGCAACGCTCGTAGAAGGATCTCTTCTCGCGCATCTCGTCGCTTATATACATCGCCTTCGCGTTAAGAACGCCGAGACGGTTGTAAACGACGTCCAGCGCCGCCTTCTTCTGCGATACGACGAGCACGCGCTTTTTCTTGCATATAGCGTCGGTGATAATGTTGACGATGGTCTGCGACTTACCCGTGCCGGGCGGGCCGTAGATAACCATGTTTCCGTTCTCGTCAACCTTCTTTACGACCTGCGACTGCGCGTAGTCGAGCATCTTGACGACGTAGCTCTGCTTTGCCTCAACCTTCGCGGGCTTCTTCTTTTTCTTGACACGCCTCGGCTTTTTGAGCTGTAACAGCTCGTTTACCGCGTCGTTATACAGCTTTTTCTTCTCGAGCTCGGTATAATCGTGATAGATCGAGTTGGAGAGGGGGAAGCGCGCAACGACCGCGCCGTATCTTACGGAGAGGTCCGCCTTTCCGTCGGGCTCCTTGAATCTGCCGTAATTGTATACGTTCTTCGAGTTGGTGCAATCGATCTTGACGTGCGCCGCCGCGAGGTAGTCGATGACCGACTTCACGTTCGGGAATTTCGATAAATCGTCGAACTCGAGGTCCAGGTCCTCGATATTCAGCTTCTTCGACTGGGCGTAGGCGTACACCAGCGCGTGGTTGATATGTATCTTTTCCGCCTCGTTGATATACAGCTCGACGGTCTTCTCGTCGGGGAAATCGATCTTGACGGGGAAGAGCATCAGGGGTGCCTTGATAAGCGTCTTAGTCGCGCCCTGCGGAATACAACCGAAAACGAAGGGATAGCCGATATACAGCTCGTATCTTCCCGTCTCCTTTTCGATCTCCTCAACCTCGCGCTTCAGCTCCTTGAGCTTGGTGATCTCGTTCTCGATGGCTCGCTCCTTCGCCTCGTTGTTGAGCTTTGCAACCTTCTTTCTGTCGGCGTCGGTTGCGTCCTCCGCGGCGGTCCTTTCCTTGACGGAGAGGTTTGCGAGGATTGCGGACTTTTCGGAATTGCCGATGAGGGTCAGGGGGAATCTCCTCCCGGTCCAGAGGAAGTCGACGAACTCCGCGACCTTATCATCGCGACCCTCGAAAATGCGGCCTATATCATATGCGCTTTTGCGAACAATACTTTTCAAAAACAGGCACTTGTTGTTGCCACCGATCTCAATGAGGCGTTCCTTGTAGTGCGTGTAAATACTTTTTGCCATTTTAACTCCTTTCATTAAGATGACTGCGACGCATCGCAGCCCGAAAATATGTGAAAATCGCCAATAGGGCGAGTACGGTCGAATATAATAACTCAACCTAATTATACCATACCCGTGTTAAAAAATCAAGGAAAACCCTAAAATATTTAGAACATTTTTTGCACCTGCGCTTGTGCAAAAGAAACAAATACCACCTCTAATTTTTGCCATATTGTCGAGTTGATTTTTTGACGGAATAATGTTATAATTATTACGAGCAAAAATATTTTTCTGCATATTATTTTAAGGAGAAAGCAAATATGAAAATGTCCAAGAGGATTTTCGTTTGTCTCGTTGTCCTCGCGCTTTCCGTTTCGCTCTTTGCGATGGTCGGATCTGCCGCAGGTAACGAGGGGCTTAAGTACCACGTCGGGAACCACAAAACCGTTCTCGAGTATTACGAGGAGCCCATCATCTTCGGATACGCCTTTGACGACCTTGACGCGGTTGCATCCGGCTACACGAACGACCAGCTCGTGAACGTCAACGTCAACAATCAGTCACTTACCACGATTTCCATCGTTGACGGTGGCTCGGGTGACAAGCACCTTACCATCAAGGGTGGCGCTAACCCCGCACTCACCACTCCCACCTACCTCAATTGGAATGCGGCAGAGGGGGATGAGATCGACGACTTCAACCTCGAGTTTGACATTCTGATGAAGAACAATATGCCGATGGGCGCCGCAAACCTCATCTTCAGCGTGTTCGTTTGTGACTCTGCGGTATCCTCCACCGACATTGTTGGTAGCACTCCCGTTGGTACCAACCTCTTCAAGTTCGATTTCAATAAGGGTAACGTTCAGTATTATGACCCTGCCGTAGCGGGTAGTGTTACCACCGCCTCCGCCGGCATCGCCGCAAATACCGAGTATCACGTTGCCATTGAGTATAGCGTTGTTAACAGCAAGGTCAGCCTTACCGTCACCCTCGCATCCGACGGTAGCGCGGTCTACTCTCTCACCGACGTTGCTCTCCCGACCGAGAAGGTTGGTAGCATCCGTCTTGGCTCCGCGATGCTTGAGCTTGCCTTCCAGAACCAGATCGACCTCGACAACGTTATCGCATCCGGCGGCTCCTTCACCCGTCTCGAGGAGAACAAGATCCCCGATACCGAGCGCGCAATCGCCGACTTCCTCACCATCTGTGAGAGCAACGATTACACCGTCGCCGATAAGGTTGCCGTCCTCAGCACCGGTCTTGCTCTTATTAACGAGCACGGCTTCGTCGGCACCACCGATGAGGCTAAGGCTAACGTCCTCGCCCTTAACAAGGTCGGCGTTCAGCTCTTCGCTAACAAGCTCTCCGAGTGCCTCTTCACCATCGTCGAGGGCTGCTCCTACGATCAGCTTGTTGAGCACGTCACCTCGTATAAGCTTTATGCCGACCTCATCCCCGCGGACTACTCCTTCATGGGTGATGATGCCGCCGCTATCACCGCGGTTATCGAGAAGTACAATGCAAAGTACAACTCCCTTGAGCAGCTTAAGACCGACTCCGAGGCGCTTATCGCCGCCCTCTCGGATGCCGAGCTTACCAATACCAACGTCAGAAATTACGGCTACCTTAAGCCCTATTATGACGCCGTTGTCAATCTTCAGCCCTACGCCGGCTATCCCGGTGTCGACGATCTTTGCAACGCCCGCGACGTGGTAATCGAGCGCTTTGAGGCCCTCGACGCAAAGGCTAAGGCCTTCCACGCGAACGTCCTTGCCGGCGCTGATACCACCGCCACCTTCGGCACCAGATTTGCCGCATACACCGCCGCAAACGAGAACTACTTCGATGACGCCGCCTACGACGGAATCGACGCTATCCTCGCTACCTATAACGCGCTCAAGGATGAGATGACCATCGCCATCAACGTCTGCGACCACTTCATCCTCAACGTCCGCCGCGCCGAGTATTCTCAGTACCTCTCTGCAAAGAAGAGCGCGCTTGATGCCGCATCCCGCGGTGCATACGAGGAGGGAACGACTCCCCCCGCCGATAATGCACAGCTCGACCTCATCAATGCAAAGTATCTTGAATACCCCGGCATCACCGAGGCGATCGACCTCTACAACGCCCTCAAGACCGAGGTTGCTACTAACGAGGCCGCCGCTCTTGCATACGTTGCCGCTGTCAACGATATCGTTGCAAAGCTTGACACCATGACCCAGGATCAGCTCCGTGCCGCTCTCGCCTCCGCCGAGGAGCTTCAGAAGACCGGTAACGTCATCGGTGTTGACGGTGTTACCGAGGCAAATATCGTCCTCAATAACATCAAGTCGACCTTCGAGCTTACCGAGGGCTATATGAAGCAGTTTACCTCCGTCGTTGCTAAGCTTGACGCCGCTAAGACCGCCGCTGAGCGCTTTGACCTCGCTATCGAGGCATTCGCCGTTATAAACAATGCGAATAAGTACGACGGCGTTGACTCCGCCGATAAGGCTAAGCTTGACGCAAACGTCTCCGACTATAACGCGAAGATTCAGGCTCTTAACGCCGGCTTCGTTGAGGCGAACAACGTTGCCTGCAATCTCGTCTCCGCATCCTCCGGTTCTCCTACGGATGACTCCGCGGTAGGCAGAGTGATTGCACTTATCAAGAAATTCTACGAGTAATTACCCCGACAGAGACGCCGTCACGGTGTCTCTGTCTTTTTTGTGTAACCCGCCTCCCCCGTGCATAATATACTAATGTAGAAAAACACGGAGGATCGCCAATGCAGCTTTATTCCCACGCCGTCGCCGCCGAATTGACCGACGCGCTGATTTCTGCCGCCTTGCCCGAAATAGGGCAGGGCACCCATCCTAAGTCGCGCCTGCGCCCCCGCGCGCTCGCGCGCCTTATTTCGCCCTGTACCCGCATCCTCGGCACCGAAGTCGAGCCCCGCACCGTCGCTGAATTACTCCTCGACCGTATTCCCACGGTGCGCGCCGCCATACTCTCCGACGCCACCGCTATTTATCACGCCGACCCCGCCGCCACCTCGACGGCCGAGGTCCTCGCCTGTTATCCCTCGCTCTACGCCATCGCGGTCTATCGCCTCGCCCATATCCTCTACACCGACGTCGACCGCGCCCTCGCGCGTATGCTCTCCACCCACGCCCAGCGCACCACCGCAATCGATATCCACCCGGGCGCGCAAATCGGTGATAGCCTCGCCATCGACCACGGCGTCGGCATCGTCATCGGCGAAACCGCCGTCATCGGCTCGCACGTCACCCTCTACCACGGCGTCACCCTCGGGACCAAGGCGTTCACCGACCCCTCGGGCAACCTCCTCCGCGGCGTAAGACGTCACCCCACCGTCTGTGACGGCACGGTCATCTACACGGGCGCCACCGTCCTCGGCGGCGATACCGTTGTCGGCAAGAATTGCACCGTCGGCGCGCACGCCCTCGTCACCTCCTCCATCCCCGACGGCACCACCGTCCACCCACCTCGAAATAAATGAAAAGAGAATGAAAATGACCCATAAAATCACCCCCGCCTACCCGTCGTTCACCCGCCGCGCCATCACCTTTACCATCGACGACGGCAATATCAAATATGACTCGAAATTTATCGAGATCCTCCGCCCCCACGGCATCCGCGGCACCTTCAACCTCTGCCCGCATTCTATGGATCGCGAGGACGGCTTCTACCGTGAATTTTACGCGGGCTTCGGCATCGCTAACCATACCTACCGCCACCCCTACGCCATGGAGGATTCCATCACCTATATAACGGTTAATGAGCCCCGCGGCGACCAGCCGCCCGCCACCGACCTCATCTACCAAAACCCGACGGACCGCGGCTTTTATTGGAAGCACTACCCCCACGGCTGGCGCGAGCTCGCCGATACCGAAACCTACCTCGATTGCGTCACCCGCGCACAGGCCCACCTCGACCGCATCTTTGGCGACGGCGCGGTCAGGGGCTTCGTCTGGCCGTATTCCGAGCAAAATAACGCCGAAATCAAGGCTCACCTGCACGCAAATTTCACCTCCGTCCGCAAAACGGGCGACCTCCTCGATACCACGGGCTTTTCGATCCCGACCGATAAAATGGCGTGGAGCTATCACTGCCGCGAGACTAACCTCCTCGACGTCATGGCGAAATTCGCCGCATACCCCGATGACGGCAGCCTCAAATTCTGTGCCATCGGCGTCCACTCGGTCGATTTCGAGCGGGCAGGGAAATGGGATGACCTCGCTTCCTTCGCCGCTACCTACGGCGACCGCCCGCATGACTTTTGGTACGCCCCCGTCGACGATATCTTCGACTACGCCACCGCGATGGACCGCCTCCGCGTGACCGACACCTCCGTCGAAAACCCCACCGACCTCACCCTCTACGTCGAGCTCGACGGCACCCGCCTGACCCTCCCCCCGCACACGGTTCACCCCCTCGAATAACGACGAAAACGGGGCGCCAATGGCGCGCCGCTCTTTTGTATAAAAAGGAGAGGCACCGAAGTACCTCTCCAAATAAACTTTTATATTTTTCCCGCACCCCGAACCTCTGGGATGAGCGCGGGAATTGCGAGTGGAAATCTTCGCTTTCCACCCGAAGGCGTACGAGGGTACGTCGAGGGGGGGAACGGAGATAGGGAAATGCTTAGCAATTTCCCGTTTACACCGCAATTACTCGCTTATCATCTATCCTCGGAGGGATATACGATCTCAACAGGTCTTCCGAGCTTCGTCGACTCAACGGTCGAACAGCAAACCGCAACCGTGTACGCACCCTCCTTGGAGGAAACGGGCATCGGCTTGTCATTCACGAGCGCGTCAACGAACGCCTCGATCTCTGCGGTTGCGTTGTGGTTGTTGATGTCAACGGGCACCTTGATCGGGTCGGTGTAATTACCGTCCTCGCGCAACTCGGTGAAGAGGGTGATCTCGGGTGAGGTGTTGTCGGTGATGATGGTACCCTTCGTGCCGTAAAGGACGGTACGCATCGTGTAATTTCTCTTACAACCGATGGAAACGAATACCTTTCCCGTAACGCCGTTCGGGAACTTGTAAATACCGATAACCGTGTCATCGGTAGGCCAGTCGAGCATTATCTTGTGATTTGCATGAGCATAAACCTCGGTGGGGTCACCCGCGATCCAGCGAAGCAGGTCAACCGCATGGCATCCACCGCCGATGAAGCCGTGTCTCTCGGGCACGACTCTCCAGTCGTTGTAACCGCGCGCGTGCGTGTAATTGTGCGCATACTCGCTCTCCACGAATACGAGCTCACCGATCTTCCCCTCGTCAACGAGCTTCTTCGCCGCGATAAATCCGGGCGTGTGACGGCAGATCTGACCAACCATCAGCTTGCCGTTCGTCTCCTTCTCGATGCGGATCATCTCCTGGCACTCCTCCATATTGAGGGCCATCGGCTTCTCGCAAAGCACCGCCTTGCCCGCACGAAGGAACGCCGCCGTCTGCTCGAGGTGCACCTGGTCGGGGGTAACGAGAACCGCCGCGTCAACCTCGGGATCGTTTACGAACTCACGGTAATCGGTGACGTACTTTTTGCAATCGGGGAACAACTCCTTAAACGGCTCGAGCCTCTCGGGTGCAATGTCGCAAATACCGTAAAGGTACGCGCCCTCGTTCTTGAGCACGCCCTCCATGTGAAGCTTGCTCATGCCGCTGCATCCGATAACAACAATGTTCAAAATGTTTTTGCTCATCCTCTTCCATTCCTTTCAAATATGTGTTATAATGTAATGTAAGTGGCGCGGTTCGCGGCAATTCTCACTAAATATGGGAAAAATTGCTCCCGCGCTCCTGTAAAAAGTATATCATATAGCCGTAAAAAATGCAACGTCTAATTGTTTGTTGTTTTCCTCAATTTGTTGTGTGAAGGAGAAAATAGAATGGATAATCTCACCCCCACCCCCCGCGTCATCTTCGTTGACAAGGATAACGGCATTGCCCCGGGCACCCGCTACGGCCCCGTCATCCACGATCACTTTATTATCGAGTGCTGCGTCGACGGCGGCGGCACCGTCATCATCAACGACCGCGAATATCCCGTCACGGTGGGGCAGGGCTACGTCCTCCTCCCGGGCGACTCCGTCGCCCTTATCGCCGACCCCGTCCGCTCGCGTACCTGCGTATGGTGCGCCGTCGTCGGTGACCCCGTGGCCGATGCCCTTGCCGCCGCGGGCATCTCCGGGACCTCCCCATATATCCCCCCGTCCGCCTTTGCCGAGGCAAAAAGCATCATCACCGAAATGCTCGCAATGCGTGACGATTCCGACGGCGGCGCCGACCTGCGCCGCACCGCTTGTGTCTACCGCCTCCTCGGCGCGCTCCTTCGCGACCGAACCACCGTGGATAAAAACCTCTCGGTCAATCGCGCAATCGGCATTATGGAAACCAAATACCCCTCGCCCCTGACCGTCGCCGACCTTGCCGCCGCGGTGGGGCTCGACCGCGCCTATTTTTCCACCCTCTTTAAATCGGTAACGGGCACCACCCCCTACGCCTACCTGACTGCCCTCCGCGTCCGTAAGGCGTGCGCCCTCTTAAAAAGCACGAATATCCCCGTGTCCGAGGTCGCCGACGCCGTCGGCATCGACCCGCAAAACTTCGCGCGCATCTTCCGCCGCATCACGGGTAAATCCCCCCGCGAATACCTAAGTCGGAGGCCAAGCGGTCTTAGGA
>JAZODF010000076.1:0-18646 GCA_045596865.1 Eubacteriales bacterium | reverse complement strand
TTGCGCAGGGGAGGCTTTACCGTTCCTCTGCTTTTCTCGCCAAAAATCGTTTGTTTTGCGTCTTTTTTGCAAAAAAAATAATTTTTTTGAAAAATTTTGATCCATTTTCGCAATTTTCATCGTATATATAAGTGAAAGGAGGTATAAAAAGAAAAATGGAGAAATTGAATGAATTACCGCGTCTATACGATTTTCTTGACAATATTATGGAGAATTGGTATAATGAAGATGAGAAGCAATGGTTATATGATTTTGTTACTTTTGGAGGATCGATTTCGTGGTAAGAATAAAAAGAATTGTTGCGATAATTGTTGCGGCTCTGCTGGCGATTGGCGAAATCGTGTTTGTTGCATTGCTTTTTGCAAACGAGGCGAGGCGCTATCTGTATCCCGACCTTTATTTTGGGAAAATATCCGTTATGGTGATTTCGATTTTATCAATTGTCGGTATCTTTTTGATAATCTTCTTGATTTATCGAATCATCAGGGAGTTTAGTCTAATCAAGACGGTAGCAATCCTGTTGCTTCTGGTGGTTGTATATTTTGGTAATATATCTATCACTTTATTACCTTCTAACGTTGTTCAAAGCGGAACAAATGACGTACGGAATTATCTCTGCTTTGATAATCGCGCGGAGCGAATAATAGTAAACGAGGTTGGAAATGAACTATTATGCTTTGACAAGGATGCGGTAACGAGTTATGAATACTCGTATAAAGAGGGATTGTTCCTATATCAAAGTGTCGAGTTGAATATTACCGCGACCTTATCGGAAGCCGACTATCAGAAATATACCGATAGCCTATCCGTCAATCCTCGAATTAATAGCGAATCCGCGGGAGAAGACAAGGTTGCTCTATACACTCTTGTTATGAAAGCGGAGGATAATATGGTAGATTATTCAAAGTCGTGCGAAATTCGTTGTTGTGATGACAAACGCGAGGTGACGGTTTCGATATATATAGAATACATAAGGTAACACTTTACGAAATAATTGCAGGGGGATGAAATGAAAAGAAAAACCTTAATTGCAATTTGGATCGCGTCTATTCCGGTTGAGATTTTTGTGTTTTTGATGCCAATAATCTTCAAATGGACGAAATATGACTATCTATTTCCCAAATTTGTTTTGCCGTCACAGCACGTGTTGCTTCAAGTATTGGTAAGATTTATCCCATTTGTTTTATTGAATGTTGCGATTGTTGTTGCGTACAAGCTTGGTGTAAAGCGAAACAAAACTGTTGCAATAATCTTGTTTGCGACCTTGATTCCTTTTCTGGTGCTTGCTTGCGCGACGAGCGTCAGCAGTATATCAAGCTTCGTAAGAGAATCCAGAACGGATAGCACGGATAATTTTGGAGTTTTTGACGAAGCGGTTTCACTTGATTTTGAGGTGTTAAAAGCGGAGGACTTGCTTGCTTTTGAGCAAGACGAATTGGTAGACTATTCTTATCGATATTACAAGTTTTGGGATGATACCGAGTTTCATATCGAATATACCGTAAAGCTCTCCGACGGAAGATATGCTGAACTATATTCATTGCTTCAAGGCGAGCCGATGTTCGTGTTTGGTGTGGATGGCGCGAGTAACGTTATCGAAATAGGAGATGGAACAAAGGGGTACAAGGCAAACGAGCTTTGGCGTGGGTCAAAAATAGTATGCAACGACGATAATACTATTACGTTTGAGTTTCATTATCGCTTCCCGTTAGGTACGGATTACTACTTGGAGTGATTGTGGTATATACGATATTTACGCCCAGAGCCGTTGTCATTTATGAGTTGATGGAGGCATTTGGATGAAAAAAGCGTTTGCAGCATTTATGGTATTGTTGCTTTTTCTTAATCTTTTCCCCAAAAACCAATCTAACATTCTCAAAAGGCAGAACAAACCCCAAACCTGACCGAAAGACACCAAAGAGGAATAAATAACAATAGCATAAACCTCGGCCACCCGTGTAAAACCACGGGTGGCTTTTGCTATGCGTGCGGGGGCGTCATTGCCCGCACTCACGCGATATAAATAAAATATTATTGACTAAATAAAAATAATGTGGTAAAATATCCTAAAAGGTGCTTTTGCACGCAAAACGCGGTGAGGTATTGATATGAAATCAATCAAGGACATATACAAGATAGGTAAGGGGCCGTCGAGCTCGCATACCATGGGGCCTGTCAAGGCGATGGAGACCTTCGTCGGCGAAAATCCGAATGCCGACTCCTACGAGGTCATCCTCTACGGCTCGCTCGCCGATACGGGCGAGGGGCACGGCACCGACAAGGCGATCACCGCCGTTTGTGCCGCCGCGGGCAAGGAATGTAATATCATCTGGAACAGGGTTGACCGCGACCTGCCGCACGAGAACACGATGGACATCTTCTCCATCATGGATGGAGAACGCGCGGTAAGAATGCGCGTTATGAGCGTCGGTGGCGGAGATATAGAGATCGAGGGTCGCACCTCGTCACCCCTCTTGGAAATCTACCCCGAATCGACCTTCGCCGAGATTGCCGAGTACTGCAAGCGCGAGGGAATCCGCATCTCCGACTTCGTCATCATGCGCGAGGGCGCGGAGGAGCTTGACGCCTTCCTCGACGAGGTGTGGGACACCATGAAGGCGGCGATACACCGCGGTCTGACCACCTCGGGCATACTCCCCGGCGGCCTCGAGGTCGAGAGAAAGGCACAGTACCTCTACAACCAGCGCCACATCGACGAGAGGGAGGTCACGAGGGAGAACCGCCTCGTCTGCTCCTACGCCTTCGCGGTCAGTGAGGAGAACGCCGACAACGGCACCATCGTTACCGCACCCACCTGCGGCGCGTGCGCGGTGCTGCCCGCGGTGCTGAAATATATGCAGGAGAAGCACCGCTTCTCCGACGAGCAGATCTTCCGTGCGCTTGCCGTGGCGGGAATCGTCGGCAACCTCGTCAAGACCAACGCCTCCATCAGCGGCGCGGAATGCGGCTGTCAGGCGGAGGTTGGCACCGCCTGCTCAATGGCGGCGGCCGCACTTGCCGAGCTGTTTGAAATGGGCATCGACCAGATCGAATACGCCGCGGAGGTCGCGTTTGAGCATCACCTCGGTCTGACCTGCGACCCCATCTGCGGCCTTGTGCAGATCCCCTGCATCGAGCGAAACGCCGTCGCCGCAATGCGTGCGATAAACGCGGTCAACCTCGCGAATTTCCTCTCGGGCTCGCGCAAGATATCGCTCGATATGGTTATTAAAACGATGTACGAAACGGGCAAGGACCTCTCCCACCACTATCGCGAAACCTCGACGGGCGGCCTTGCAAAGCTCTATACGAAGGAGAGCAAAAATGGATAAGGCAAAGATCGACAGGATAAACGAGCTCGGCCGCCTTTCCAAGGTGCGCCCGCTCACCGACGCGGAGAAAAGGGAGCAGGCGGCACTTCGTGCCGAGTACCTCGCCGAGTTCAAGGCACAGCTCCGCGGAGAGATACAGGGAGGTAAAAAATGAGTAGGGCTTGTTCTATCTGCTTGCAGAGAATTACGAACGAGGAGGCACCCGTCATTACGATGGGCGGCTACGGCACGCCGCGTCTTATCTGCGACGAATGTGCGGCGGATATCGACCTTTTGACCACCTCGCACGACTATGATGAGATCGTAGCCGCGATGGACCGCATCGCAACGAAGATGTCCCGCGCGAATATCGACGACAAGGCGACCCTCACCACGGTGACCGAGCTGCTCCGCACCTCTGCCGAGCGCGCCACCGCGATAAAGGAGGGGACCTACGACTTCTCGCTCGACGAGATCGAGGAGGAGGACTACGAGATTCCCGAGGATATGAAGGAGAGCGAGGAGGACCGCGCTCTCGACGAAAAGGAAAGGGAAAGGACCGCCAAATTCGACAAGGTGATGAATTGGGTATGGCTCGCCGTGCTCGTCGCCGTCATCGGATTCGTTATCTGGCGGCTGGTGGTGTGATATGGGAAAGATCCGTCTTGGCATCGTCGGCACGAATTTCGTGTCGGATTGGATGGTCGCCGCGGCACGGGAATGTCCCGAGGTGACGGTGATCGGCGTTTACTCCCGCAACAAGGATAGCGGCGCCGCCTTCGCCGAGAGGCACGGCATACCCGCCTTCTACACCGATTATTACGCTATGCTCCGCGATATTGACGCGGTATATATTGCCTCGCCGACCTACGCCCATTGCGACCAGGCCGTCGCCGCGATGCAGAGGGGCAAGGACGTCCTCTGTGAGAAGATGATGGCGGCATCCTACGGTCAGGCGCTACGCATGCGGGCCGCCGCGGATAAGAACGAGGTCACCCTGCTTGAGGCAATGCGCACCGACTTTGACCCGTCCTTCGACGCGATAAAGAAGGGCATTGCCCGCCTTGGCAGGCTTCGCCGCGCGCACCTCGAATACTGTCAGTATTCCTCCCGCTACGATAAGTTCAAGGAGGGCGAGGTACTGAACGCCTTCAACCCCGAGATATGCAATTCCGCCCTCGCGGACATCGGAATATATCCCGTCCACCTTGCCGCGCGCCTGTTTGGCAAGCCCGACGAGGTCCGCGCCCGCTCGGTATTCCTTGAAAACGGGTTTGAGGGGATGGGCTCGCTTATCCTCGAATATCCCGATATGCTCGTCGATATAACTTACTCGAAGATTACCGAGAGCACGACCCCCTCCGTCATAGAGGGCGAGGAGGGCTCGCTTATTATCGACCGCGTGAACGGTGCGCGCCGCGTGGTGCTCGCCCTGCGCGACGGAACGAGGGAGGATATCCCCTTCGAGTACCGACAGGATAATATGATCTACGAATTGCAGGCGTTCTCGGATATGCTCCACGGCAGGCGGCAGAACACCGAATACCTCGACGCAACGCTCGAGGCGATCTGCATCGTCAACGAGGCCTACCGCCAGACGGGCGCCATTAAGTATATGAACCTCAATTTGATGAAATAAACCGACAAGGCGCCCCGTTTGCCTTTCACGGGACACCCGTTTGGCAGGGAACCGCTTTGGCAGGCAAACTATCCTATTAAATAAATAAATCCCACCCCCCTCGCATATATTTGTGCGAGGGGATTTTTTGCGTCTTGGTGTGCGGGAGTATCAAGGCCTCCCCTGCGCAACGAAGTAAGGCGACGCAACGTTAGCCTTCCCTTGTGAGGGAAGGTGGATTTCGCGTAGCGAAAGACGGATGAGTAGTTAAGCCTCCCCCTTTGGGGGAGGTGGCAGCCAAAGGCTGACGGAGAGGGCAAAGCCTCCCCTGCGCAAGGGCGAGGTAACATAAAGCCTCCCTCCGAGAGGGAGGAAGAGTTGCAAAGCAACTCGGAAGGAGATTGCGGGAGGCGTTGAACGCAGAGAGCATCAATGCACATCAAGGCGAGGTAACACAATGCCTTCCCTTGTGAGGGAAGTGTGGAAGAGAGTTGCAAAGCAACTCGACGGATGAGTAGTCCTCATAGCCTTCCCCTCTGGGGGAGTGTGTCAGAGAGTTGCTACGCAACTCGACGGAGAGGGCAAAGCCTCCCTGCGCGGGGATACTAGACAACTCATCCACCACTTCGTGGTCCCCCTTCCCTCACTAGGGAAGGCTAACGTGAGCTCCCCTTGCGCAGGGGAGGCTTAACTGTTCTTCCGCCTCTCTGTTTTAGAGAGGAAAGGGCGATACTACCGCAATCAACCCATAAAAACGAGAGGAGGGTAGAAAATGCCATTTAATCCGATTGTATTTATCGTCGCGGCGGTCGGGGGGTATATGCTGCTCCGCCTGCGATTTTTCTTCATTATTCATCCAATACGCACGGGCACGTATCTTCTGCGGACGGTGGGACGGCGGGATACCGCGCGCTCGCTATTTCTCGCCCTCGGCGGCACGCTTGGGGTGGGGAATATCTTCGGCGTTGCCGTCGGACTTATCCTCGGCGGGGCGGGCAGCGTCTTTTGGATGCTGGTGTCAAGCGTGTTTGCCGCCGTCCTCAAATACTCCGAGGTGACCCTATCCTCCGACGCGCTCACGCACACCGCGGGCGGCAAGCACGGCGGAATGTTCCGCATAATCCGCGACGGCTTCGGTCGGCTAGGCGGCGCGCTCTCGATCGTCTACGCGGCGGCGACCCTGCTCGTCGCATTTTCGATGGGGGCGGCGCTCCAAACGCATACCTTCGTCGCCGCCGCCGGCGAAATATTTGACACGCCCCCCACCTTATCTGCGGCATTGTACGCATTCCTCGTCCTTTTGACGGTCGTCGGCGGCGCAAAAATTATCGAGCGGGTCAACGAAATCCTCATCCCTCTGACTACAATTGTTTACATCTCGCTCGCCCTCGCCATCCTCGTCATCTACCGTGAGCGGCTACCCGCGGCACTCGGGGATATTTTCCGCTCGGCGCTTCTGCCACGGGCGGCGGGCGGCGGGGTGGTCGGGTTTCTCACCTCCCGCGCGGTATCTGAGGGCTTTGCCCGCGGGCTCCTCTCCAACGAGGCGGGCTCGGGCACCTCGTCAATGGCACACGCGCGGGGCGGGGAATTGAACCCCGCAATGAGTGGGCTTATGGGCATTGTCGAGGTCATCTTTGACACCGTCATCCTCTGCACCCTGACCGCGCTCGTCCTGCTCGTTTCGGTGCCCGACGTCGGCGCGTATAGCGAGGGGATGGACCTCGCCCTCGCGGGCTTCGTCCACGCGCTCGGTCGGGGTGGTGGCGGTCTGCTCGCCGCCTGCATCCTCGCCTTCTCCTACTCGACGGTGACCTGCTGGTATTTCTACGGGTGCGAGGCGTATTCCGCCATCTTCGGCACCTCCCGCCCCGTCGTTATGCTCCCGCTCTATCTTTGCGCCATCGTCCTCGGCGCGCGTGCGCCCTCGGGCGTGCTCGTCTTCGTCACCGACACCCTCCTTCTCGTCATGACCGCCATCACGGGCGCCGTGATAATAAAAAGCTCCGACAGGATCGTCCACCTGTCGGAGCGGGGCGGCGTGCTCACACGCCGCGGGATAAATATTCGACTGTTTCGCGGGGTAAAATCGGCAAAACGCCGACCCCGTGTTAAATTAAACGGCAATCAACCGCAAAAACGGTGATCGTCTGCTATCGCGGAAATGTAAACCGTAGTTTACAATAATGCCTTAAATGAAGCGGATGACCGACTTTATAAGGCTGTGTGCATCCTCGCCAAGGGATGCGAGTCTTTCGCGGAACTCACCCTCCGTCATCTTCGGCGTCAGGACGGCAAGCCCGTCCGCGGGGTAGAAGGAAGCCTCGCCGAACGCCTCCCCAAAGCGCGCCTCCTCGCCGATATAGGTCGAGATATAGTAGCGCGACTCGAGCGCAAGGAAGTTGTCCTTCACCGATTTTTCGCTCCTGTTGAATCCGGGCAGGATGGTGTTAATTCCGCCTTCCGCGATAATCGGGATAAGGTCGCCGATAACCGCGCTTGCGGTCGCACCCGCGCCCGCACCCTGACCGTAGAACATCACGTTACCGAGCGGCTCGGCAATCACCTCGACCGCGTTGTAAACCCCCGACACGCTCGCAAGCGGGCTCCCCTTCGGGATGAGGAAGGGCGCAACGCAAACGATCGGGTCACCGCCACGAACGATACACCGTCCAAGCAGCTTGATCTCGTGACCGATGCTCTCGGCAAATTTCACGTCCTCGGCACGGATGCCCGTGATACCCTCGGTGTAAACGTCCTCGACCTCGGGCAGAATATCCGCCGCCAGGGCGGTCAGAATGGTTATCTTCCTTGCCGCGTCGGTGCCCTTGACGTCCGCGTCGGGATTCGCCTCGGCATAGCCGCGTGCCTGCGCGTCGCGAAGCGCGCTGTCGAAATCCTCGCCGTAGGTGAACATCTTCGTGAGGATGTAGTTCGTCGTGCCGTTGAGGATGCCGCGCACCTCGATCATTTTGTTCTGCCTGACCGATGACGTCAGCGGTGCGATAACGGGAATACCGCCGCCAACCGCCGCCTCGAATCTGTATGAAACGCCGTTCTCCGCCGCCAGGCGAATGAAGGTGTCACCGTGACGTGCGACGACCTCCTTGTTGGAGGTGATGACGTTCTTGCCCGCAACGAGCGCGGCGCAGGTGTATTCGTATGCGGGGTGCGTGCCGCCCATTACCTCGATGACCGTGTCGATGCTCTCGTCGGCGAGGATATCGCCGAAATCATGCGTAACCAGCGCCGAAAACGGCGAGTCGGGGAAATCCCGCAGGTCGAGGATGCGCGCGATCTCCACCTCGCACCCAAGATAGGTGCGAAGCTCCGCCGCGTTATTCGTAATAAGCTCGGCAACGCCGCCACCGACGACACCGAACCCGAGTATGGCAACCCTGTGCTTTGTGCTCATTATAGCCTCCATAGGCGTGTTTTTCCTCCATTTTAGCATAACCCCGCCGAAAAAGCAAGTGGCAAAACGCAACCCGCCCCGAAAATCGCGTACGAAACCCGAAAAAGTGACAAAAAGCACCGCGGTGGCGGTGCTTTTTTTGCGGGAATGGATATAAACCGTAGGGACCGGCGTCCTCGACGGTCCGAGGAGAGCGCGGCGAAAAATCGAAGCATAATTATCTGCAACCGAGCCATACACGCAACCGTGACGGCAACTGTTTGTAACCTCAATTGGTCACGGATTGTCGTACTCTGTCCCTACGTTTTCTCACTTACTCCCCGAGATATTCCATCGGGTCGCGGGGAGCGCCGTCGACGATTACCTCGAGGTGCAGGTGTGCCTCGTCCGCGATCTCGCTTATCGCCGTGTCACCGACCGTGCCAATGCGGTCGCCCTTCTTTACCTCGTCGCCGACCGAAACGGGGGTCACGCTCTCCTTTTTGAGGTTGGAATACACCGTCCGCACCCCGCCGCGGTGCGTGATCTCGACCGTGAAGCCGAGCAGGGGATCACTCTTCATCGAGGTTATCACGCCGTCCTCTGCGGCGAAAACGGGGGCGTCCTCCTCGGTCATGATGTCGATTCCCGTGTGAACCCGCCATTCGCCGAGCGTGTCGGAAAATACGGGTGCGTCGGTGGAGTGCCCCGTCCCGACCGTGCCCGCGGCGGGCATAATGAAGGCAAGCGGCTCGACCTTCGGCGTGTCGCTCGGCTTTTCGTCAACGGGCGGGGTCGGCTCACCCGTGCCGCTATCCCCCGTGCCGTCACCGACGGGGGGAGTCTGTCCTCCGTCGCTCGTCTTGCTTGCCGCGGCAACGATGCCGATAACGATTGCCGTGATGCACAAAATCGCGATAACCACCCCGTATATCACACGGACGCGAAGCGGCTTGTCACTTGGTTTGATTTTCTTTTCCATTTTCGGTTTCCTTTCTTTGTTGTGTGTGGATATTTTATCCGCCGACGCGTCCTTTATTCACCCCGATGAAAAATCCCCGCACCTTTCTTTGAAATCCCCCTCGTTTTCTTTGCGAAAACGGTTGACAATCGCCACTTTATAAGATATAATATAAAAATAATTATTATGTGTGCGAAAGGTATGACGAAATGGACAAGATATCACTCGCAGGTGACCTTGGCAGCGGTAAGAGCACCGTTGCGCGCATCCTCTGTCCCGCACTCGGTGCGGAATATTACTCGACGGGTAGCATCGTCCGCTCCATCGCCGAGCGTATGGGCATGACGGTCGTCGAGCTGAATAAGTATATGGAAACCCACCCCGAGATCGACCACGAGATCGTCGACGGCATTGCCGCCCTCTCGGATGACCCGCGCGCGCTGGTTATCGATTCGCGTATGGCGTGGCACTTTACCCGCGGCACCTTCGCCGTCTATCTCTCCACCGACCCCGAGACCTCCGCTATCAGGATAATGAACGCCAATCGCAGGGGCGAGCACGCCGAAACCCTCGAGGACACCGTCCGCCAGACCCGCGCCCGCCGCGAGAGCGAGCGGAAAAGATATATGACCCAATACGGCGTGGATATCAAGGACCTCTCGAACTACTCGCTCGTCGTTGATACCACCTACGCCACCCCCGATGAGATCGCCGCCGCCATCCTCGCCGAGTTTGACAGATGGCAGACCGACAGGTCCCACCGCGCCGTCCTCCTCTCGCCCGAGCGGCTGAGCTTCATCGACGACGAGCAGGATGCCGAGCGGGTCGCCGCCCTGTCCGCCTCGCTTGAGCTGGGCGAGCCTATCCCCGAGGTCACCGTGTGTGAGCGGGATGGCGAATTTTACGTCGTCGACGGCACCGAGAGCGCGCTCGCACACTCGCTCTGTTTCGCCACCTTCATCCCCGCCCGCCTTGTAAAGGCCGACCTTTCGGGCAAAAAGTTCGTTAAGATGCGTGCTTCGCTCTGATTTTGCCCACGCCCCCGACGGGGCACCGATAAGTCGAAAATAATTTAAGAGGTACATAAATGCTAACTTTAAAGAAAAAAACCGCACAACTGCTTGAAAACGCCGTGACCGCCGCCTTCGGCGGGGGGCTTGTCAGCGCGGACGAGCTGTTCCGTATGCTTGAATACCCGCCCGACAGCACGATGGGTGACCTCGCGCTCCCTTGCTTCCGCCTGTCGCGTAGCCTCCGCCGCTCGCCCGTCCAGATTGCCGAGGCACTTGCCGCCGGCATCACCTGCGAGGAATTTTCCTCGGTCAGCGCGGTAAACGGCTACCTTAATTTCAAAATCAGCCCCACCGCCTTCGCCGCACGCGTTGTCGGCGACGTGATCGAAAAGGGCGAAAAATACGGCTCCTCGATGAGCGGCGCGGGCAAGACGGTCGTCCTCGACTACTCCTCGCCGAACGTTGCCAAGCCGTTCCACATCGGCCACCTCGGCACCACAGTCATCGGCCATTCCCTGAAGCTCCTTCACGAGTTCGAGGGCTACTCCTGCGTGGGTATCAACTACCTCGGCGACTGGGGTACGCAGTTCGGTAAGCTCATCGTCGCCTACAAGCTCTGGGGCAATAGGGAAGAGATAGAGCAGGGCGGCGTTGACGAGCTCGTCAAGCTCTACGTCCGTATTAATAACGAGATCAAGGCAGAGGAGGACGCCTCGCAGAACGGCGACCCGAACGCGCCTAAGCACTCCGACCTCGGTGACGCGTCCCGCGCCGAGTTCAAGAAGCTCGAGGACGGCGACGAGGAGAACCTCGCACTCTGGCGCTGGTTCGTCGCGGTCAGCCTCGAGGAGTATCAGAAAACCTATAAGCAGCTCGGTATCGAGTTCGATTCCTACAAGGGTGAGTCCTTCTACACCGACAAGATGCCCGCCCAGGTTGATAAGCTCCGTGAGATGGGCCTGCTCGAGCTGGATGACGGCGCGTCCATCGTCAACCTCGACAAGTGGAATATGCCCGTCTGCCTCATCCTGAAGCGCGACGGCTCCACCCTTTACCCGACGCGCGACATTGCCGCCGCCGTCTACCGTCAGGAAACCTACCACTTTGACAAGGCTATCTACGTCACCTCCGCGGCACAGTCGCTCCACTTCGCCCAGTGGTTCAAGGTCGTTGAGCTTATGGGCTACGATTGGTATGATAAGCTCGTCCACGTTCCTTACGGAACGGTCAGCATCAACGGTGCAAAGCTTGCCACCCGTACGGGCAACGTCATCCTCTTGAAGGTACTCTTTGCCGAGGCTATCTCCCGCGTTGCCGAGATCACCCGCGAAAAGCACCCCGACCCCGAGGAGTGCATGGCTATCGCCGAGAAGGTCGGCGTCGGCGCGGTGGTCTTCTACTACCTCTCGAACAACCGTATGCGCGACATCAACTTTATGATGGAGGACGCGCTCTCCTTCGACGGCAACACCGGCCCCTACGTTCAGTACACCTACGCGCGTACCTGCTCGGTGCTTGAGCGCGCGGGCGAGGTCGGAAAAATGACCGATGCCCCCCTCGGCACCCTTGAGTTCGAGCTTGCCAAGACCCTGTCGGTATTCCCCGAGAAGGTCGAGCAGGCAATCGCCGAGTACGAGCCGAGCGTCGTCACCCGTTACATCCTCGACCTCGCGGCTGATTTCAACCGCTTCTACCACGATTGCAAGATCGTCGGATGCGAGGACGCGGCCCTTAAATCCAGCCGTATCGCCCTCACCGCGGCGACCAACCGCGTGCTGAAAACCGCACTGCACCTCATCTGTATGCAGTCGCCCGAGAAGATTTAATAGATTTATCTATTAACCGCACGGAAAAATCGGCACACCGTCGCGTATTAACCGCATCGAAATCGGCAACCCGCCGAAAGAATAAACCCCGCCCAAAAACCTTGGCGGGGGATAAAAACGATTATTAATTTTTAGGAGAATATATATGTCCGGTCATTCTAAATGGAACAACATCAAGCACAAGAAGGAGAAGGCAGACGCCGCGAAGGCGAAGATCTTCACCAAAATCGGCAAGGAGATGGCCGTCGCCATCAAGGCGGGCGGTCCCGACCCGAACTCCAACGCGCGTCTGCGCGACCTGATTGCCAAGGCAAAGGCAAACAACGTCCCCAACGAGAACATTCAGCGCACGATCAAGAAGTTCACCGACTCCTCCGACATCAACTACGAGGAGATCTCCTACGAGGGCTACGGCCCCTCGGGCGTCGCGATCATAGTCGAGACCTCCACCGACAACCGTAACCGCACCGCGGGCAACGTCCGCGCATGGTTCAACAAGTACGGCGGCAACCTCGGTCAGAACGGATGCGTGTCCTACCTCTTTGAGGAGAAGGGCGTCATCACCATCGTCGACGAGGACGAGGAGATCGACGAGGATAAGATCATGGAGGACGCGCTCGAGTGCGGCGCGGAGGATATCCGCTGTGACGAGGGCGAGTACACCATCTATACCGCGGTAGAGGACTTCGACACCGTCCGCGATGCAATAGTCGACCTCGGCTACAAGCTCGACACCGCCGATATTGCAAAGGTTCCCTCCACCTACGTTGACCTCGACAATCCCGATGATATCGAGAACATGGAGAAGATGCTCGAGAAGTTTAACGAGGATGATGACGTCAACGCCGTCTATCACAATTGGAACGCTTAAATTTTTGGTGTAAATCTCCGTTTTCGACCAAGCTCGACGTAGGTAACTACGCCTTCGGGTCGAAGAACGAAAATTTCCCCTCAAAAATTGTCGTGCGTTCGGGTGTAAACCTCCGTTTTCGACCAAACTCGCAATAGGTAACTATTGCTTCGGGTCAAAGAACGAAAATTTCCCCTCAAAAATTTCTGTATCCGACGGCTTCAGGGGCGGCGCACATCCGTCGGTTCTACCTCGAAATTCTGTCGCGTTCTGGTGTAAATCTCCGTTTTCGACCAAACTCGACGTAGGTAACTACGCCTTCGGGTCGAAGAACGAAAATTTCCCCTCAAAAATTGTCGTGCGTTCGGGTGTAAAAAGTTTATTTGTGTAAATCTCTATTTACATCTGTTCGCTTTTTATTCACGACCTGTCAACAATAATTTACATTTTGGAAAGGAGATATTATGGAAAAGGCTAATGCAAGGCGCAAGGTTTGGCTCTTGCTCGGTGTATTCTCGGCGGTGAGCGCCGTGGTGGGTGCACCCTTGCTTGCGCTTACGGCGCTGAAGCTCGAATACGTGCCGATGGTGATACTCTTCATCTTCGTGGCGCACGGCATCTGGGGCTCGCTCTTCTATTTTATTTCCTTCTCGCGTGAGCGGGCGACCCTCCGCATCCTGCCGCATCTTGTCGGCGTGCGCGAGGTCGCGTATGACGAGCTTGCCGACCGCGTCGGCATGACACCCGACGGCGCACGCTTCATCACCGAGCGCGCAATAAAAAAGGGGTATATCTCCTTCGGGGGGTAACGTAAAGCCTTCCCTAGTGAGGGAAGGGGGACCGCGAAGCGGTGGATGAGTTGTCAAGCCTCCCCTGCGCAAGGTAACGAAGTGGGCGGAGCGGTAGTCCGAGGAGAGCGCGGCGAAAAATCGAAGCATAATTATCGGCAACCGAGCCATCCACGCGACCGTGACGGCAAACGTTTTGAACATCACCCGGTCACGGACCGTCAAGTTGCAACGCAACTTTCGGATGCACGGTCCCTACAAAATAACGCGCGTACCCCCTGCGAAAAAACGCACGTTTCCCCGTTAATATATCGTAAAACACATGACCGAAAGGTCGAAAGGAGAATATTATGGGTATTATCAAGGCTTTCTTTAACGCCGTCGGGGGCTCCCTCGGCGACCAGTGGCTCGAGGTAATCGAGGCCGATTCAATGGGCGACACCACCGTCTTCACCAAGGGCGTCAAGGTTCGCAAAAACGACAAGAGAAACAACAACAAAAAGGGAACCGAGGACACCATCTCCAACGGCTCCGTTATTCACGTCTACCCCGGGCAGTTTATGATGCTCGTCGAGGGTGGCAAGATCATCGACTTCACCGCCGAGGAGGGCTACTACAAGGTGGATAATTCCGCCGCTCCCTCGCTCTTCCACGGTGAGCTCGGCAAGGCTATCGTCGACACCTTCAAGCGTGTTGCATACGGTGGCGTGCCCTCCTACGCGCAGAAGGCGTATTTCATCAACCTCCAGGAGATCAAGGGCATCCGCTTCGGCACCCGTAACCCCGTCAACTACTTTGACAACTTCTACAATTCGGAGCTCTTCCTCCGTGCACACGGCACCTACTCCATCAAGATCACCGACCCCATCAAGTTCTACACGCAGGCAATCCCGAAGAACGCCGACCGCGTCGACATCAACGAGATAAACGAGCAGTACCTCTCGGAATTCCTCGAGGCACTCACCGCCGCGATCAACTCCATGAGCGCGGACGGAATCCGTATCTCCCACGTCGCCAGCAAGTCGCGCGAGCTGTCCAAGTACATGGCAGACGAGCTTGACGCATCCTGGCGCGATAACCGCGGCTTCGAGGTACTCTCCGTCGGTATTGCAAGCGTTTCCTACGACGACGAGTCGAAGGAGCTTATCAATATGCGTAACAAGGGCGCCATGCTCGGCGACCCGAACGTCCGCGAGGGCTACGTACAGGGCTCGGTTGCCAGAGGTATGGAGGCGGCGGGCTCCTCCGACGGCGGCGCAATGGGCGCATTCGTCGGCATGGGCGTCGGTATGGGCACGGGCGGCGGCTTCGTCGGCGCGGCATCCGAAACCAACCGCAGAATGATGGAGGCGGAAAGAGCGGCTACCCCCGCACCCGCACCCGACGGCTGGACCTGCTCCTGTGGCAAGGTCGGCAACACCGGCAACTTCTGCACCGACTGCGGCGCGAAAAAGCCTGTCGCGGCGGGCAGCTGGACCTGCTCCTGCGGCAAGGTCTGCACCGGCAAATTCTGCTCCGACTGCGGCGCGAAGAAGCCCGAGGAGGCGGCAGAGTGGTTCTGCCCCGATTGCGGCACCAAGAATGCCGCCGACGGCCGATTCTGCACCAACTGCGGCAAGAAAAAGGCGTAAAAGCAAGCCTTTCGCGGTATAACCGCGGCACACCGACCGCGACAAGAAATGCAAAACCGCGGCACGGCCGCGGCACCGACCGTGGCAAAATCCGCGGGGAAGGGCATTGCCCGCCCCGCGACGCCCGCATAACGCATAACCCAATCCCAACCAAGGCAGGTAAATATGAATACAACCCTGACTTACAAATGCCCGAACTGTGACGCGGGCCTGATATTCGACGCCGAGGAGCAGCGCTTCTCCTGCGAATTTTGCCTCTCCCACTTTACCGAGGAGGAGCTGGCGGGCACGTCCTCTGCCACCCGCGCAGAGGAGATGGAGCGCGAGAACGCCGAATTTACGGGCGAGGTGCGCGAGTACCATTGCCCCTCCTGCGGCGCGGAGGTGATCGCCGATTGCAACACGGTCGCCGATACCTGCTACTACTGTCACAACCCCATCGTCCTCTCCGACAAGGTCACGGGCGTATATAAGCCGTCGAAGGTCATCCCCTTCAAGTACACGAAGGAGGAGGCGGTCGACGAATTCCTTCGCTTTGCGAAGAAAAAGAAATTCATCCCGAAAAACTACTTCTCCCGTGAGCAGCTCAACCACCTCGCGGGCGTGTATTACCCCTTCTGGGTCACCGACGCGGACACCGACTCGCTCCTCACGGGCGTGGGCAAGAACGTGCGTACCTGGACCTCGGGTGATTACAGATATACCGAAACCACCTCCTACCACGTCGAGCGCGGCGGACGCATCCATTACGAGGACCTCACCACCTCCGCCATCACGACCGAGGATAAGGAGATGCTCGAGGGCATTTTGCCCTACCCGTGTGAAATGTATCAGGATTTCTCGATGCCGTATCTGCAGGGCTTCGTCGCCAAAAAGCGGGATATCGAGCGTGAGCAGCTCTACCCCGAGGTGAAGGGAAGAATGAACAGCTACGCGGAGAGCCTGCTTCGCCGCACGACGAGCTATTCGAGCCTGTCGGTCCGCTCCTGTAACGTCAACGTGCTTCAAAGCCATTGGGAGTATTCGCTCCTGCCCGTGTGGGTGATGACCTACATAAAAAAACACAAGAAGGACAGTAGCAAGGACAAGACCTTCGTCTACGCCCTCAACGGCGCAACGGGTAAGATATTCGGCAGATTGCCGATCTCCCTGCCAAAGATTCTCTCGCTCGCCCTCGGCCTGTTTCTCGGCGTCGGCGCGCTCGTGACCCTGCTGGGTCTTTATGCCTTCTTTGGCCCGAGCGACTTGGCACCGAGCCTCGTCCTCGGCACCGCCTTCGGCGGATTCGTGTCGGCGGTATCGACCATCCCCATCGTCCGCAAATATAAGAAGGGCCTCCACGCGCCCATCTACCCGCTCGATAAGTTCGCGAGCCTCGACCTCACGCACAGGGTGGATAACTTCATCGGCAGGACGGTCACCCGTGTCAGAATCCGCAGCAGTAATAATAACAAGAAATGATCCGAATACCCCCGAAAGGACCGCCACGGCGGTCCTTTCTCTTTTCGTACAGGCGGTTACAGGCAGTCCTCCCATCTTACGTTCTCCGCACCGTAGGTGCGGCACAGCGCGTGATAGAGCGCCTCCTGCGCCATTCTGGCGGTGTATCTCGGCACGGGGTTCTTGTCGCCGCTCGACTGACCCGCTCCGCCGCGCGCGTACTTTGAATTGCTCCCGTACGCGATCCCGCCACCGTGCGCGCCCTCGCCGTGCGCGTAATTGGAATTGCTTTCGCGCGCACTCTCGCCACCGTGCGCGCCCTCGCCCTGCGCGTGGTTATCTCCGTATGTACGCGTCGGCGGCTCCTCCTCGCTCGCGAGCGCCTCGGCGTATTTTCTCTCGAACACGTCACCGCCACCGTCGGCGCTCCCGCCCTCGCCATCCTCCTCGTCGTCCTCGTCCTCGGCGGCTTTTGCCTCTGCACTCCTTGCAAGCTCCTCTGCGCGGCGGTATATCCCCGCCTCGTTTACCGAAAGGTCGAGCAGCTTGCCTCCCGCGTCGTATTTTGACACGTTGATAATGCCCATCTGCTGTAACGCGTCGATCGAGCGAATAATAGAACGCCTTGAGGAGGACAGCTGCTTGGTTAGCTTCTGAATCGATGCGAAGCAGGATTTGCCCGCCTCGTGAAAGGAGTAGATCAGCGCAAACAGGCGAAGATCGTTCCCCCCGAGCATCAGCTGAATCTCCATAAATTTGTATATTTTCGTATATCTCATATTAAGCTCCATTGTGCTTCTCCTTGCTTTGTTTTCGCAGGGAAAACATCTCGAGCTGTCCCCCTCGCACCCTTATTGTATCGCATTTTTTCGCCGTTGTAAGTAAACCTGCATACCAAAAAACGCGCCCGAATCGAGCGCGGAATTTGTGCAACATTCACAACGAAAACGACCCCCAAAAAACACCCCTTTATTACGCGCGCAAAATCAAGGACCCGATAGGGCCGCAAAGGGCCCCCGCGCGAGCGCGGAATGATGAATGAAGGAATGATGGAATGATGAATCGTAGGGACCGGCGTCCATAAGCCTTCCCTTGCGAGGGAAGGGGGACCGCGAAGCGGTGGATGAGTAGTCTAGCCTCCCCTGCGCAAGGGGAGGTGTCGCGCGGTTTACTTGTAAATCGCGTGACGGAAGGGTCGTAACAAAGTGAGAGCAAATTTGCGGCTTGTATGGTTGACTGAGTTTCGCCGACCCTACCGTCATACTCGCCGACGCGGTCGCTCGTATGACACCTCCCCTTACGCAGGGGAGGCTTTATGTTACCCCACCTCGTTCACCCCGACAATTTGTCGGGCATTTTGCCCGAAAGTGGGCATTTTGCCGCTCATTTTGACACGGAAATGGGCATTTTGCCCGAAAGTGGGCATTTTGCCACGGGCGTGGGCATTTTGCCCAAAAAATGGGCGTTTTGCCCAGAAAGTGGGCATTTTGGCACCTATATTAAACCTTTATTATACCATTATTATACATATCATTAATATCTTTATTATAACCCGCGCACGCGCGCAAAATAAAAGAAAAGAAATTGATTGATTTTTTTTAAGAGGAAAAAGGAAAGGAAATGTAGGGACCGGCGTCCTCGACGGTCCGAGCTAAGCGGGGATAAAAAACAATGCCGTCGCAGGTGGTTATCGGGCTCGGTTACCTCTTGCCTTTGCCTCGTTTTTCGCCGTCCTCTCTACGGACCGTCCGGGAGGCCGGTCCCTACAAAACGCTGCGATTTCGCGCCTTGATTGTATATTGATTCTCTCTGCG
>JAZODF010000075.1:0-9172 GCA_045596865.1 Eubacteriales bacterium | reverse complement strand
GGTAGGGTTGCTTTGCCGCGGTTTTAGACGTCGCGGGCCAACCCCGCAGAAATACGCGCCACGCCGCCGCGGTTATACGCCGTTTCGGGCCGATCAAGCCCGCAGAAATACGAGCCACGCCGTCGCGGTTATACGCCGTTTCGGGTCGATCAAGCCCGCGGTGTGCGCCGTGTCACGGTTATCCGCGGTCGGTTAGTCGAGCCCTCTTCCGTTGCGGTTATCCGCGGTCGGTTAGTCAAGCCCTCTTCCGTCACGGTTACCCGCGGTCGGTCAAATCGACCTCTAACGCGGAGATATGCTCGGTAAAATCGACCTCTAACGCGGCGATATGCTCGGTCAAAACAGCCTGCACGCGCCGACGGGGCGGACGTTCAGGGGCATGGCCGAGCCGTCACCGAGGACGGCGTCGATATACGCGCGATAGGCGTCGAGGTATGCGGTCGGCAGGAACACCTGAATCGTGCCCGCAAAGCCGCCGCCGTGGACGCGAAGCGCGCTCTTGTCACGGATGCCGTTTTCGTCGAGGAAGCCCTCGGTCAGGGCGAGCGCGAGGGACAGCCCCTGCTCGGTTATATTGACGTTGGTATAGACGTTTTGCAGATACTCAAACGAGGAGCGACCCGAGCGGTTGACCGCGTCGAGGAAGCCGTCGAGCGAGCCCACGGTGAGCGAATTATGCGCCGCCTCTACCCTCTTATTTTCGCGGAGGAAGTGGAGGGAGCGGAGGATGGCACGGTCGCCGACCCTCTCGCGGAGGGTGGGGATAGCGGCGACGAGCTCTGCCTCGGTGATTCCGCGCAGGACGTCGCGCCCGAGGGCGGCGGCAACCGCCTTCATCTCTCTCGGCACGGAGGCGTAGTCCTCGTTAAGGTCGGCGTGATTGCCGCCCGTGTTGACGATGCAAAGAGAGTAGCCCGCGTCGCGTAGCGAGAAGGCAACCGGTTTAACCACGGGGGCGTCCGCCTGCTCAAAATCGATGTAGACGAAGCCGCCGACGGCACACGCCATCTGGTCCATCAGGCCGCAGGGCTTGCCGAAATATCTGTTTTCGGCGTACTGTGCGATCTTCGCAAGGTCGACCGCGCTCACGCGCGCGTTATTGTAAAGATGGTTAAGTATGTTTCCGATCATCACCTCGTAGGCGGCGGAGGATGAAATTCCGCTGCCCTTCAGGACCTCGGTATTCGAGTAGCAGTCGAAGCCACCGACGGCAAGGCCGCGGTTTTCAAACCCGTTGACAACGCCCGCAATCAGCGCGGCGGAGGTGTACCTCTCGAAATTGTCGGTGGTGTAGGTGTCGAGGATATTGACCACGTCGGGCTCATATCCCTCCGAGTTGAAGCGGATCACGCCGTCGCTATTCTTCGCAACCACCGCAATGACGTCACGGTCGATCGCACCCGCGAGCACGCACCCGCGGTTATGGTCGGTGTGATTGCCGCAGATCTCGCTTCTGCCGGGGACGGAAAAGACGTATATCTCCCTCTCGGCGCCGAAGAGCGAGGCAAATTTATTAACCGCGGCGGCAATGCGCTCGCCCGCGGCGTTGACGTCGGCGTAAAGTGCGGAATGTGCGGTCATGCCGCCGTCCGCTATTGCCGTGAGAAGCTCGTTGATCTTCATAGTATTCTTCCATTCGTGGATTTCGGCGTGCGCCGATTTTCTTTGGATAAGGGCTGTCGGGCCCGCTCCATTTCGTAGTGGTTCGTCAGATACCGGGCCCCCTCGCAGGATATTGGCGGGGGCTATTCCCTCTCGCAACCTCGGTCGGGGTCAATCCCTATAACGCAATATCGTCGGGCTATTCCCTCTCGCGACGTCGGTCGGGGTCAATCCCCCTCGGTTAGGAATGCGGTCGCGCGGAGGAGAATTTCCGAAAGGAGGTCATCCCCGTCGCGGATTTTACCGTCGCGGTCAACGGTGACGCGGACGGCGTCCGAGTTGTGGCGAAACCAGGTGAGCTGTCGCTTCGCGTAGCGGCGGGTCGACAGCTTGATCAGAGATACCGCCGTGTCGAGGTCGCACTCGCCCGTGATATAGGGTAAGAGCTCCTTGTAGCCGATCGCCTGCGCGGCGGTGGTATCCCCGTCGAGCATACCGCGCTCATAGAGCGCGCGGACCTCGTCAATCAGCCCCTCGCCCATCATCTCGTCGACGCGGGCATCGACGCGGGAATAGAGCAGCTCCCTGTCCTCAAAGTCGAGGGTGAAATGCAAAACCGATATATCGGGCGAGGCGACCCTCGACGCCTCGTCAAAATGCGTCTTCGTCATTCCCGTGAGCTCAAAGATCTCGAGCGCGCGGACAACGCGGCGCAGGTTGTTTTTGTGTGTTTTTTCGGCGGACGCGGGGTCAACCTCCATAAGGCGGGCGTAGAGCCTGTCCCTTCCCTCCTCGGTCCCCCCCTCACTCGTCAGTCGGTCGCGAAGGGCGGGGTCGGAGGGCGGCGAGAGAGCCGCCGAGCCGCGCATCAGCGTGTCGAGGTACAGACCCGTGCCACCGACGAAAAGGGGTACGAGCCCGCGCGCGGTAATATCCCGCGCACATTCAAGCGCCGCGGTGCGGTAGTCCTCCGCGCTGAATGGATCGGTGGGGTCGACGACGTCGAGCATGTGGTGGGGTACGGCGGCGCGCTCGGCGGCGGTGGCCTTAGCCGTGCCGACGTCCATGCCGCGGTATATCTGCATCGAGTCGAGCGAGATGATCTCGCACCCGAGGGCGCGCGCGATGGCGAGCGACAGCGCCGTCTTGCCCGAGGCGGTCGGTCCCGTAAGAGCAATAGCGCGCATCAGTTATCCCCGTCGAGCCAGCCGAGGAGGTAGTCAAACACCTCGTCACGGTTGGTTTCGTTAAACAGCTCGTGCCGCGCGCCCTCGTAGGATTTGAGGGTGACCTTGTCACGGCCGCGCATAAGGAGCTGGCGGTAGACGTACTCGGGTCCCTTGCCGTAATTACCGACGGGGTCCATGTCACCGCTGATGACGAGGGTACGCACGCCGTCGGGGTAATTTTCAAACCAGGCGCGCTTGTTGCAATCGGTGATCATGCGGAACAGGTCCTGGTACCCCGCGGTGGTGAAGATATAGGATGTGAAGGGGTCGGTCGGACGGTCGGCAACGCGGGCAATATCGCGGGTGAGCCAGGCGTCGGGGCCCTCCTCCTTCGGGAATTTGTTGTTATAGGAGCCAAACGCCAGCTCCTTGATAAGCGGGGAGCGGTGGCGCGGACCGCGGAAGAGCCTGACGAGCGACGCCATAGCGCGGCCCATAGGCAGAAGGGGATTCGGTCCCGAGGTGCCGTGGATAATGAGCCCCGAGGCAGAGTGCGGGTGCGCCTCGATATACAGGCGGGAGATAAAGGAGCCCATACTGTGTCCGAGGAGCACGAGCGGCAACGCGGGGAAGGTATCCCGCAGGTGACGGTTCATTTTATACACGTCCTCAATGACGTATTTGTAGCCGTCACGGTCGGCAAAGTAGCCGAGATCCTCCGCACATTTTGCGGTCTTGCCGTGGCCGAGGTGATCGTTGCCCGCGAAGATGTAGCCGTGCGCGGTGAGGTAGTCGGCAAGTGCCTCGTACCGTCCGACGTAGTCGATCATACCGTGGGCGAGCTGGACGACGCCGCGTGCGGTGACGTGCTTCGGCGTGTAGATATATCCGTGCACCGTGTTTTTGCCATCGGTGGACGGGAAGGTGATTTCCTCAAAATTGTAGTTCATTTTCTTTCCCCCTTAGGGTGCGGGACACGCCGCGGCGCGTCCGATATAGCATGGCGGTGGTGCCGCAGGGTGCGGCGACCGAAAAGCGGTTATCTTGTGCCCTTGTTCATGAGGGCGTCGATCTCCTCACGGGTGGGTATGGAGGTGGAGGCACCCTTACGGGTGACGGTGATCGCACCTGCGGCAACGCCGTACTTGACGGCCGAGGAGATCTCCCTGCCGTTTTCGAGATATTTGAGGGTCAGGGCGGCGGTGAAGGCATCGCCCGCGGCGGTGGTGTCAACCGTATCGCCCGCACGGACGGCGGGGATGAAGCTGTAATGCCTGCCGTCGTAGAGGAAGGCACCGCGGCTACCCTGCTTGATTACGAGGTACTTGCACTTGACTCTCTTGTAAAGAGAGAGTGCGGCGCGGAGCGAGGAATCCGAGCCCTGCGGACGGATGCCCGTATACTCCTCGGTCTCGGTTTCGTTGGGGGAGAACACCTCAACCTCGGGAAGGCTCTCGAGGGGGTGATCCTTGCTTGCGGGGGCGGCGTCGATAAAGACGGGAATGCCCTTTGCCGATGCCATCTTAGCCGCGGCGACCGCAATGCTGAAGGGTATCTCGAAGCCGATATATACCGCGTCGGGTGCACACTCGAGCGCGTCGGCAACGTTCTCGGCGGTGAGGTTGTAGTTCGCGCCGGGATATACGATGATGCGGTTGTTACCGTCCGACTCCTTCATCACGGCGGCAAGGCCGGTGGGGTTGTCGCGGTCAACCTTGATATAGGTGGTGTCGATGCCCTGCTCCTTGTAATACTGATGGAGCTTCTGACCGTGCAGGTCGGCGCCGAGCTTCGCACAAAAAACGGTTTCGGCACCGAGGCGGGCGAAGGCAATTGCGGAATTTGCGCCCTTGCCACCCGGGACGTATGCCACGCCGCCGTCGTCAATGAGGGTCTCACCCGCGGCGGGTACCTTATACATATTCATCGACAGGTCCATGTTGGCGCTGCCGACTACGAGAATCTTCTTGCTCATTTTCCTTCCCTTTCGCCCGTGAGGGGCATTGCAGTATTGTCAAATTAACACTCGCCCGAGGGGCGATTTGTAGGTCGGTTACGGTTGCCAAACGCGGCAACGCGGGGTTGGTTTCGCTCGCCCGAGGCGGGCGATTCGTAGGTCGGTTACGGTTGCCAAACGCGGCAACGCAGGGTTGGTTTGTCACCCTAGGCGGTCAACGCGGGGTCGGTCGCAGGGTGGCGACGCAAAACGTCACCGCGAAGGATAATCCCTAGTTTCACGCTCGCCCGAGGCGGGCGAAGCGCAGGCGCACCGCCCCGCGGAGTGCGGGACGGCGGTCGGTAAAAATCAGGCAATATCCTCGCCGGGGAGGGAGAGGGTATACACGCCGGCGCCCTTAACGAGCTCGGTTGCGAGGGCGGCCTCACGCGCACGGCAGGTGAACACGAAGCTCTGATAGCCCTCCTTCGCAAGGTGGGCAATCGCCTTCATCATCGAGCGGGCACGGAGGTTGTCCTGGTGGGCGAAGGATTCGTCGAAGAGGACGGGCGGCTTCTCGCCAAAGAGCATATCGACGAGCGCCATACGCACCGCGATGTACGCGAGGTCGCGCGTGCCGCCCGAGAGGAAGTCAACCGTCCTGACCTGACCGTCATCCCCCGTGAAGGAGACCTTGAGGCCGTCGGAGACGTCGAAGCCGTTGTATTTTTTATCCGTCATGATGCCCATAAGCTCGGTCGCGTATTCGCCGAGGCGGGGGGAGATTTCCTCACGGAGGTTGTCCGAGGCGGTCTCGATAGCCTTGGTTGCGATGAAGTACGCCTTGTGGCGTGCCTTAAGCTCCTCGGCGCGTGCCTCGAGTGCGGCGATCTTCGCATACAGCTCGGCGGGGTCGCCTGCGCGAGCGCGGAGGACGGCAATCTCGTTTTCGACGTTGAAGGCGAGGCGGTCCTGCTCGACTATCTTTGCCTTGAAGGCGGCGATACCCGTGATGATCTCATCGTGGTTTATGCTGGAAAGCGCCTTTCTCTTGATGGGAGAGACCTGCGCGCGGATGTCGATCTCGTTCTTGTCGGAGAGGGTGTTTCTGATCTCGCGGACGGTGAGCTCGGCGGTGTTCTTCTCTTCGAGAAGGATTCTCTTACGCTCGAGGAAGGCAAGCACGCGCGCCTCAAGACGGTCGAGGAAGTCGTTGAGGTCGGAGGTCGGGGGCTCCTCTCCCCAGCGAACGATAATCTTGGTGAGGGTGGTCTTTGCCTCGTCGTAGGCTTTCCTTGCGTTCTCGACGGCAAGGCGTGCCTCCTCGGTGGAGCGAATCATACCGTCGCGCTTCGCGCGAGCCTCGCCGATGACGGCAATCTTGCCCTTGAGGTCGGCGTGGGTCGCAACGCCGAAATCGGCGGCGAGGTCAGCGAGGGCGTTCTTGGATTTCAGGGCGTAGGTGAGGAAGTAGACCGCACCCGCAAGTGCGGCGGCACCGACGACGCCGAAGAGAATACGGAAGGCGATGCCCGCAAGCGCGCCCTTTGCCACGATCTCAACGAGGACGGCGGCAACGGTGACGAGCGCGGTGAGCACCGAGAGGGCGATGCCCGAGATGACGCCGCGGCGATGGCGGTCGGCAACCTCGATAACGCGTGCCTCACCACCGTGGTCGTCGGTGATCTCGATGGCACCCTCGATCTCGCGGGTGATGCCGATTGCACTCTTTTCCTTGGCGTAATTGTCCTCCGCCTCACGGAGGGCGTGGTAGGTATCGTTAACACCGCGGCGTGCGGCACCGAGGTCGGCAAGATAGCTCTCCGACGGGACGAAGCCGGCGTGGGTGTTCTCTGCAATGAAGGAGTTGTATGCCTCAACCTTCGCGGCGCAGTCCTCCTCGAGCTCGTGGAGCTTCTCAAAGGTCTGGATAAGCATAACGTTCTTGTAGCAGCTGTCAAGCTCATAGAGCTTGTTAAGCATTCCCTCCGCCTCGGCGCGCTCGGTCTTGATGCGGTGGAGCTCGGCCTCCTTGGCGAGCATCTGCTTGTTATCCTCGCTCGAGCGGGCAAGCCGCTCCTCGAGCTCGTTCTGCTTCATAACGATATCGTAAATGGCACCGCCCGTGCCGCCCTTATGTAACAGGCCCTCCATCTTGTCGCCGATGCGGGTGAGGGCGCGCTGGTTATTGATGCGCTCGGACGCCGAGAAGAGGATGTTCTCAATGGACTCCCTGACGCTACCCTCGTTGATGGCGGCGTCGCCGATCTGTCCGATGAAGGCGGTGTTCTCATAAAGCTCGCGGGTAACGCCGAGGAAGACCTCGCCCGCGGGGGATTTGCCGAAGGCGGTGGCACCCGACTCCATATCGATGATGGAGGAATCCTCCTTGTAGGTGGGGCGGCCGCCGACCGACTCACCGGGGACGGTGCAGCGGGAGATGAGATAGCGCTTACCGCGGACGCGCACGACCATTGAGCCTTGGGCAATGCCGGTGCTCCAATTGATGCGCTTTCTGCGCTCGCTGAGGACCTCGTCGTCCTCGACGCTCTCAAATCCGAAGAGCATATACTTGATGAAGGCGGCGATGGTTGACTTGCCCGCCTCGTTCTGTCCCTCGATAACGTTGACCGTTTCCGAGAATTCGAGCGTGGTGTCGGTCAGAAGGCCAAAGCTCCTCACGTCGATTTTTTCAATAATCATATCGGTCGTCCTCCTATATTGTAAACAGGGTTAATCATTTCTTCGTTTCCTCCTCACCGAACGAGCCGCCGAGGAAGCGTATCGCCCGCTTTACCGAGTCCTTGGAATTGTACCACGGCTCCTCGTCGTAGCGGTAATCGAACTTTTTGCAAAACCAGCTGACGTCGCCCGTCAGCGCGGTGAGATAACCGTGCTGGATCTCGTACGCGGCGTCGTAGAATGCGTGGTAGCTCCTCTTCGGCAGCTTCTTCGACGCGTAGTCGACCATCGCGCGGTAGTGCGGCATGCAGAACCACGCCTGCTCGGAGAAGAGCTTACGGAAGCCGTTGTAGTCCTGCTCCCAGAGGTAGACCGCGGTGGCGATCATCGCACCGATGTTCTTCTCTATCCTTGCGCAGACGTAGCAGTCGCACTCGAGCTTGCCGATGGAATTTATCGCCGACTGCCGCTTGTCGCCGAGGATGGCGGGGCCGCGCAGCTTTTTCTCCACCTCGGCAAGATGGCTCTCAAGTATCAGGCCCATGCCGAGCATACGCCGCCTGCCGAGCATCATATTATAGTGAGTGAGGCAAAAGCCCTGCTCGTTCGTCTTTATCCGTATATCCGGCTCCATCATCGAGGCACCGAGGATGATGTCAAGCTCGTCCTCCTGGAGCTTTTTATAGAGGCGGCAGATGGGACAGCCGCAATCGACGCTCCCCCTCGTGGCCTCGAACGCCTCGGTGACGGGGATCATATAGATTTGTTCCAAAAATTCCTCCCACGCGGCAAAACGCCACTTGAAAACAGTCAAAATTTGTGATAAAATATATTAAAATATAATTATACGAATCCATTATACAACAATCCGATGGGTTTTTCAAGAGGTAGACGGAAATATGTTCAAGAAAAATGAGATGAAAATTTACGGACAGACGGCAATAGCCGTCACGGGCCTTGGTGAATATTGCCTTCGCGACACGATGGAGTGCGGACAATGCTTCCGTTACGAGCGGGTGGCGGGCGAATGTCCCGACAGGTACCGCACCGTCGTCGGCGACGTAATTATCGACGTCGGTCAGCGCGAGCGCGGCGAGCTCCTTTTCTTCGGGATGACCGACGCGGACTTTGAGCGGGTGGCGCGCCCCTACTTTGCGCTGGACACCGCGCTGTGCGAGATCAAGGCGGACATCCTTCGTCGCACCGACAGCGAATGGCTGCGCGCGGCGGCAGAGCTTGGCGGCGGTATCGCCATTTTAAAGCAGGACCCGTGGGAAACGCTCGTATCCTTCATCATCAGCCAGAATAATAATATCCCGAGAATACGCAAGATCGTCCGCGAGATTTGCGCCGAGTACGGTGTAAACCTTTATTTACAGAGCGGAGGTGCGGAAAATTGCCCGCTCGGCATCATTGATGGCACCCCGTGTGAAGAAAAGTGCAAAAAATGCGGTCGGTGCTACACCTTCCCGACCGCAGAGCAGATACTCGCAAATCCCGAGGGCCTGCTCCCCTCGAGGCCGGGATTTCGCTACTCCTACATCCTCGACGCGGCAGAGGCGGTCACCACCGGCAGGGTCAACCTCGATATGATCGCCGCGGCGAGAAGCTACACCCACACCCTCGAATGTCTGAAAGAGATCAAGGGGGTCGGCGACAAGGTCGCCTCCTGCGTCGCCCTATTTGGCTTTGCAAACCTCGAGGCGTTTCCCATCGACGTCTGGATGAAGCGGGCTATCGACACCTACTTTGACGGGCACCTCGACCCCACCACACTCGGCAG
>JAZODF010000074.1:0-94526 GCA_045596865.1 Eubacteriales bacterium | reverse complement strand
CCGATTCGGACACGACGGAATAACAGCCGTGCTCGCTCAAAAATTCATTAATGGTTTCCATATTCACCTCCAAAAAATCTTTCTCTCAATACTATGACGCCGACGGCGGATATATTCGTTTCGCCGTCGAATTGATGAGCGCGGCGAGGTTTTTTGCAAAACAAAAGTACAAAAAATACCATTCCATGAAGGAACAAAATCTTTGTTTTATTATATTTTCGCTCGAAAATCAGTAAAATCAGCAGGAGCGGCACAGGATGGCGGCGCTCCCCCCCAACTACCGGCGGGAGGGCGCTCGGCACCCGCAAAACCCGCAGGCGCCGGAAAACAAACTCTCGCAGGCGCGAGAAAATAAATAAATTATTGCATTTTTTGCGCGGTTATGGTACAATAAAGTGATAACGTGGGCGAGTGTGCCCGGAAATGAGGAAAATATGGAAGAGATTTATAGCGTCAGTATGGCGAAGATAATTGAGCAGTTTGGTCTTGAGTCGATATTCCTGCCCGACCTGCCCGATAATATTGAGGTAAACTGCTCCCGCGTGAACCGTCCCGGATTGCAGATGGTTGGTTTTTACGATCACTACGAGCAGGCACGTATTCAGATCATCGGTAAGGTTGAGCACCTTTTCCTCTCTCAGCTGGAGCCCGAGGAACGGTCAAGACGGCTTGAGGATTTCTTCCGCTCGAACCCTGTCGGCGTAATCGTCACCACCTCCATCGAGCTTGGAGCGGAGGCGACCGCCCTTGCGGAAAAGTACCGCGTTCCCCTGCTTCGCACCCCGCAGAGGACGTCGGATTTCATGGCGGCGCTTATTGCATATTTGAACGTTGAGCTCGGCCCGAGGATCACCCGCCACGGCGTGCTCGTCGAGGTTTACGGCGAGGGTATCCTCCTGCTCGGTGATTCGGGCGTAGGTAAGAGTGAGACCGCCATCGAGCTTTTGAAGAGGGGTCACCGCCTTATCGCGGATGATGCCGTTGAGATCAAGCGCGTATCTGCAACCACCCTCGTAGGCAAGGCGCCCGAGATCATCCGCCACTACGTCGAGCTTCGCGGAACTGGTATCGTTGACGTGCGCCGCCTGTTCGGTATGGGTGCGGTCAAGGAGTCGGAGAAGATCGACCTTGTCATCACTCTCGAGCCGTGGGAGAACGGCAAGATGTACGACCGCCTCGGCCTCGATGAAAAGACGACTGACATCCTCGGCATCAACGTGCCGACCATCGAGCTGCCCGTCAGCCCGGGACGAAACCTGTCCGTGGTTATTGAGGTTGCGGCAATGAACAACCGTCAGAAGCGCATGGGCTACAACACCGCGCAGGAGTTCAACAAACGCTTAATGGAGAGCATGGGTCTTAACTGATCCCACGCAACTCGGCGAAAACGCCGAGTAATATTAGAAAACGTCGAGTAATATTATTAAAAGCAATTCGGGATATCCCCAATTTGACACACGTCCCCGCGCTTGCGGGGACGTTTCGCGCATATATCCACGAAGAAATTCACGGCAAAACGGCGAAAATGCGACACAGGGTCGGACTTTATACAGGTTTTAGGGGCTTTTTGGGAAGCGATGCCGTGATCAAACGCAAGAAAAACTAAAATTAGGCGTTTTTGCGACACAGGGTCGGGCTTATGGCAGGATTTGCCGCGGTTATTACGCGAGTATAAACAATTAATAACGGAGAAAATGATGAAGCGAATTATTGCAGGGATTCTTCTTATGGCGGTTATCTTGACGACGCTTGTCGCCTGCAAAAAGAGGTACAAGCCCGTCGAGAGCACCGATGAGGAGGCGCGCGTCGTGATGACGCTCACGGTCGGTGAGAATGAGTACGAGGTGCGTTACGAGCTGTATCGCGCGCTGTTCCTCACCTACAAGAGTGAGATCGACGGCGGCAATGCGGATGCGTGGTCGGGCGACGAGGGACAGAAATATATTGACAGGATCAACGAGAGGATTTTGCGCGAGCTTGGCGAGATTTTCGCCGTATTTGAGCTGTGCCAAAGGATAGGCTACGACCTTTATTCAAAGGAGGTCGAGAAGCAGATAGATGAGATGATACGCGTGAGCGTTGAGGGCGGCAGCTACGGCGACGGGTATTACGAGGGCTTTGGCGGAGATTACGATGCCTACCTTGCCTCGCTATCCGAGATGTATCACAACTATTCGACGTCGGTGCTGATGCTACGATACCAGATCGGTGTCGAGGCGCTGGAGGCGCATTATATCGGTGAGGTCGTTGCGGTCGGCGAGGACGGACAATTGACCGACGGGGCGATAAAATACACCTTTGACAAGGTGCGCGCGTTCTACGAGTCCGAGGCGAGCGTGCGCGTGCTTCAAACCTACGTCCCCGAGGAGATAAGCTACACCCCGAAACAGATGGCAGAGGGAATCCGCCTCGACGTCCTCGAGGCGGCGAAAAGCGGTGACGAGGCGGTAAAGATAATGATGATCAACCGCGGCACACCGACCGCCGTAGGCGAGCTCGAGTCAGGAGTGCTGGTCGGACGGCACAGCCTGTCGCGCGAATATCGCGCGCTTGCCGACGCGGCGTTTGACCTCCCGCCACACGGTGTCAGCGAGGTTATCGAAACCTACTCCGTGCTTGACGGGCGCAGATTCTACGTCGTTTACCGCGCAGACAAGCCCGACGAATTTTTCGAGGAGAATTACGCCGAGGCGGTTACCGTATATCTTTACGATGCGATTGGTGAGACGCTCGCAACCATTGCGGGCGAGCTGACGAAGGGTGTCGGGTATGCGGACGCATACGGCGAGATAAATCACGCGGAGATAACGATGCCATGAACATGTTCATTCCCGGCGGTAGCGCAATTTGCGTTAAGGCGCACCGCGTCATTGAGGCGATCGAGATGATCGTGAAAAAGACCAACGGACTGACGATATCGAGCGAGTACGAGATGAAGCCCGAGGGAACGGTTGAATTTTCCGCAACGCATTTCTCGCGCGGCCTATCCGACCTTATCAACCTGCTTGCGGTTGACGGAGAGCTTCATTTCACCATCACGGCAGAGGAGCGGTGGATAGAGTTTAGCGTGCCCGTGCGCGACGGGGTGAGCGCGGCGCGGCTTGCCGCGGTGTGTCGCAGGTTCAGATACGCGGGTTGTATGCCCGGTGTTGCGAAGGATCGCTTCTTCGTCAGCATGACGGTCGACCCGACGGTATCCCTTGCGCTATACAATGGCACCTCGCGCGATCTGTCGATGCTGATCTTGCTTGGTCTTGATTTGAATTTGTAAATATTTATTTGCATTTTTGCAGAATATAATACCCGAGCGGGCGAAATCCCGACTCGGGTATTTTTCATTTTAATTTAACACGGGTCGAGGGTTATGCCGTTTTCGCGGCAAAAAGCATCATTAATTTATATGACGTGTGCGCTACCAATTTTGTTTCGTACAAGTGGTCGCACTTCCTGTTTTTGTTCGGTATTTTGTACCGACGAGCGGGGAGAATAATCGTAGCGAAAACGCGATGAATGCAATGGGGGAAAATGCGATGAAGCAAATTAAGAGGGCGGCGGCGTTATTTTTGTTGCCGATACTAATGCTCGGCGCGGCGGGGGTAACGAATGCACCGAGCCTGCCAACGGGGGTTGTAACGGGTATCGAGGAGGGCGAGGAGGTACGGGTATCCTCGCGGATATGGGAGCTGTTATTCGGGACGGATGCGGTGCCCGCGGCGAGCGCGGCGAACGGGGAGGTGCGGCTCGTGGTCGGGGGTGACGTGTTCGGTGCGAGGATATATCAGGGGTTCGTCAGCGTTGCCTGCGACCTGCCCGAGGTGGGGCTAAGCGCGCGGGACATTATTGAGTCGGTCGACGGGGTAGACGTCCCTGCCCTGCGCGACGTGCGCGGGGTGATCGAGCTTGGCTCGGGGCGACAGGTGCTATCCGTCAGGCGGGGCGATGAGAGGCTTCGCATTGAGCTCTCTAACGAGGAGGCACGCGGTATTCTCCCCTCGCTAAGCGACGGGTCGGCGGGGATAGGCACGGTGACCTACGTTGACCCCGCGGACATGTCCTTCGGCGGGCTCGGTCACGGGATTTGCGACGACGCGGGTGCCGCCATTGCCACGCGCGAGGGGGTGGTGACGGGGGTAATCATCGGCGGGATAAAGCGAGGCGAGCACGGCCACCCGGGTGAGCTATCCGGTCTGCTTACCGACCGCGTTGCAGGGCGGATAACCGCCAACACGGTCTGTGGCGTTTTTGGCGTCATGGACAAGGGCGTGGATAAGAGCGCGGCCATACCGATTGCCCACCGCACCGAGGTGCATACGGGCGCGGCAACCATCATTTGCACCGTGAAGAACGGCAAGCGAGCCGAGTACGCGGTCGAGCTGTACGACCTGCACCCGACGGAAACGGGCACAAAGTGCTTCAAGATCCGCGTGACCGACAAGGCTCTGCTCGCCCTGACGGGCGGCATCGTGCGCGGAATGTCAGGCAGTCCGATAATTCAGGACGGCAGGCTCGTGGGCGCCGTCACGCACGTTATGGTCGCAGACCCCACCGAGGGATACGGGATATTTATTGAGAATATGCTGAATGCGAGCAACGCTCGCAATGAATTGCCGAAGGCGGCGTAGCATTCCGTGGTCAGCGAATCGCATAGGGTTAACAAGTTTTGGAACTTTTAAAAGAAAAGCCCCTCTCATACCGACCGAGAGGGGCGATTTTCAATTCTATACCATTAATCCGTTATACCTAAAGTATTTCTAAATTCAGCTATTATATTTTCCGATCTTTTTATCATTTCTATAACATAGCTTTTGGGGATATCATCAATTAATATCTCGTTATCATCATTAAGTATTTTAGCAACAAAACCATCAAACGAAATTAATTTTTCTCTTAAATCCGAAGGAAGATATAGGGTTATATCGTCCCTATTATTTTTCAAAACCGCAGAAAGCAATTGGATATGTTCTTTTATCAAATCTTGATTTAAATACACAACTTCAGAATTTTTTCCGTATACTTCAACCGACGTGTTAAATTCTATTTCACTAAAATTTCTCAATGCTCCACAAATCGTTTTAAAGAGCAACTCGCGTTTGTTTCTTAACCAAATTCGATTTTCTTCACTTTGATTATTCCTCATCATTTCTTTTTGCATTTTAGTTTGATGGCAATTCGTAATTACTATTGCAACGATTGACAACAAACCGCCTACTAATGCTCCTATAATAGCAGAAACAAAATCACACATATAACACCTCACTATTATTACGAGATTTAATTTAGAGCCGCCGCTTTGGGCGGCTCTCTTTTTTTATTCTTCTATTCTTCTGTTGAGAAATAATCGATTGTTGCATTGCAACTTTGGAATGCATAATCCCCAATATTCTCAACAGTCTCTGGCAGATAAATCGTTTTGATAAAGTAGCAACCATTAAACGCAGCCAAAGGTATAGATGTCTGATTGGTAATTGTTACACAACTAATACTTGTAGGTATATAATAGAACTTAGATACCATTACATACGCATAAACATAATTGACCGAGCTAGAGGTGACAATTTTTGAAACTTTACCATAGTAATCAAAGCAGGTGTATTGCCATATCAAATCATCGCAACTCTCGTGTTGGATATTAACATACTCATAATTTGGAGTTGAATACTCATATTTAGTTATTCCTGGATATTTTGTAAAGCCACTCGTGTATGAACCGGTTTTTTTAATCTCATTCGCTTTCAGTTGAACTCCAAAGATATATCCAAACACAGACTCCGAGTATCGAGCATCTGCGCTTGCACCAACAAACGGAAGGGTTATATCCTCAATCGCCTCACAGCCCTTGAATGCTCCAAGTCCGATGCTCATTACAGTATCAGGAACAACAACTTTTATAAGCGTTGATCCGTTTTCAAACGCTGACTCGGGTATCGTGGTTACAGGAATATCATTGATATACGCAGGAATCCACATAGTTGTACTTGTTCCTACATAACTGCTAATGGTTATAGCATCTGTTCCGGTATAGGTGAAGTCGGTAGGCTTGTTCTCCTCCTGCCACCAAGCAAAGACGGTTTTATCGCTTGCAGGCATTGTTGTATTTGAGAATTCTGAAACAAGCATTTGAGTTGTAAACCAACCGCCGAAGGTTACTCCATTCCTCACGGTCTCGGGAAGATTTAGTGCTTCCTGATACTTATAGGTCTGTGCCCCAACTGCGCTGCCACCATTGGTAACAAAACTGATAGTGTAGGAATTTCTCGTGTAATAGTAATCTACAACAAGGCTTCCGTTAGGTGCGATTTTTACGGTTTTCGCACTTGGCGAAGTGAAGCCCGTGTAGGTCTTTACGGACGGTGTTACGCTTGAATCAGACGTACCTTTCAGATTTTCTGCAGTGTCAAGCGTATATCCATCGTCGTAAACATTCTGCAAATGGTGATTTACAACGTACTTCGTGTCGGTATTTGCAGTCCATTTAGCAACGAGCTTTACGGTATTTGCCGTTTTCCAAGTGCCGTCTGTATAAAGCTTTGTTCCATCATACCAGCCGACAAAGGTATAGCCTACTCTCTCTGCGGTTGCAAGGGTAAAGTCAGAATCATAGGTTGCAGTGTCCCCGGTGTGAGAAGCAGTACCACCGTTTGCGTCATAGGTTACAGCGTAGCTGTTTGCCTGCCACTCCGCTTTGAGTGACATATTATTATCAACAGTCCAAACACCACCAATAACCTTCGTTTCTCCGTTATACCAACCGAGGAAGGTGTAACCTGTACGAGAAGGCTCACGGAGAACGAATTCCTTATCGAAGGTTACGGTTTGAGTAGCACCGTTCACGCTACCGCCGTTTGCGTTATAGGTAATCGTATAGGTCTTCGCTTCCCATTTTGCAACGACCATAACATCACTTGCAGCCTTCCAAGCACCGCCCGAATACTGTGTATTTCCGTCAAACCAGCCCTTGAAGATATAGCCTGTTCTTGTGGGAACAGGTACAGAGTAGTTATCGTCATAGGTGACGAGCATGCTGCCGTTTTCAACCTCACCGCCGTTGGCGTTAAAGGTCAAGGTATATTCGTTTGCCTGCCAATGAGCCGTAAACACCTTACTGTCGATAGTACCCGCCGAGAGTGTTACGTCCTTCGTAGGTGTTGTGACGCCCGAGTATGTCCAACCGAGGAAGGTGTAGCCCGTGCGTGTGGGATTTTTAATAGTCGCGCCACTTACAACGGTAAAGGTGGTAGGATTGCTAGTGCTGTTAACTCCGCCGTTCATAACATAGGAGATGCTATACGTGACAATGCTCCAACTTGCTTTGAGCGTCATATTGTCAGCGGTCTTCCAAGTACCGCTCGTAACCTTTGTGCTACCGTTATACCAGCCTGTAAAGGTATATCCTGCCCTTGTGGGTTGAGGAAGCACGAAGTTGTCGTCGTAAGCAACGTCGAGCTTATCGCTATCTACATTTCCACCATTAGCATCAAGTGTAATCTTGTAATTGTTTGCCTCCCAATGTGCTACGAGAGTTTTGTCCTCGGTAGTACCTTTAGCGAAGGACAAATCCTTCACGGGCGTGCTTTGCCCCTCGTAAGTCCAACCGAGGAAGGTATAGCCCGTACGAGTTGGATTCGCAATTATCGCGCCCGTGAGAATATTATACGAGGAAGGATTACTCATGGGATTGGTCCCGCCGTTAAGAGTATAATTGATAACGTAGTCGATAACGTCCCACTGTGCGACAAGTGTAATATTGTCTGCTATTTTACAGATTCCGCTCTCATACTTCTTTCCGTTATAGTACCAACCCGCGAAGGTGTGACCTACTCTTGCGGGAACAGGCAGATCGCAGTGATCGTCATACGTTACTTCAAGGGGATCGGTAGAACACTCGCCACCATTTGCATCAAAACCTACAGTAAAGGACTTAGCCTGCCAATTAGCAATAAATGCTCTGTCACCCTTACTTCCGTTTTCAACACTCACAAGCTTTGTAGGAGTGCTTTGTCCCTCATAGGTCCAACCGAGGAATTCGTATCCCTCTCGAACAGGATCTTCAAGAGAAAAGCTTTCACTTATGATATTATAGGTTTCGGGGTTCATTGCAGCGTTAGTTCCACCGTTAAGAGTGTAAGTGATACGATAAGGAATAAGCTTCCATTTTGCTACGAGGTCAACGTTGCTGTCTGTTTTCCAATAGCCGCTCGTAATTTCGGTCATTCCGTCATACCAGCCGAGGAATTCATACCCCTCTTTATAGGCAGTAGGAAGTGTAATGTATTCATCGTAAACAACATTCATTTCAAGGGCGTCACAATTACCGCCATCCGCATTAAAGGTCAGGCTATATTCGTTAGCCTGCCAATTTGCAGTAAATGCTTTATTGCCATATTCGCCGGAGAAAATAACTACGTTCTTGGTTGGCTCGGTTACTCCTGAATACGTCCAGCCAAGGAAGGTGTATCCTTCTTTCGTGGGCTCGCGCAATGTTATGCTATCGCCGGTGCTATAGACGGTGGGGTTATTGGCGTTATTAGTGCCACCGTTAAGATAATAACTTATTGAATAATCATTCGGAATCCATTTTGCTACAACTACTATATTTTCTGTGTATCTCCACTCGCCCGCATACAATTTTGTGATTCCGTTATACCACCCCTCGAAGGTGTATCCCGGACGAGTTGCGGTAGCAAGAGTAAAACTCATGCCATACTTTACAGTTTGGGTGTTTTTGCTAGGCGTTCCGCCATTTGCATTATAAGTGAGCGTATATTCGTTGGGAGCCCAAATTACCCCCGCCTCGACATCTCCATTTATCGGGAGCGAGAAATCATAACTCCATCCTTGAAGATGATACCCCAAAGGCGCTGTCAAAACAGGTGGAGTTGCAAGCGTTCCTTCCTCCACCTCTTCTACCGAATGAACGGTATATGCGCTGGAATAATATTTCACGGTATAGGTAGCTCTTCTTCTAATGAGAAGGGTATATTGCTTGACATTAGAATCCTTGTCCTCAACCATAAGGAAAAAAACATTGTTTCCCTCAAAAAGCTCAACCGTTTTGCTTGGAATTCTATTATTACCCTCAAGGTCGGTGGAAACAAACCATGAGGATTTTTTATTTACCTTTACGACATCGTTTAGGGAATACACGATTTTCGAGCTTGGCACCTCTATATAAAATACAGTACCAAGGGACGCGTCCTCAATTTCCGTGAAGCCTTCAAGGTCAACCTCGGTGCCTTTTAGCGTATCATTGCCACAGGAAACAAAGAGCAAAGAGGTTACTACTACGAGCAGTAGCAAGGTTATCGACAAAACAACTTTTTTCATTCTCTCCTCCAAAAATAAAAGTGCGACAGCCGAAGCCGTCGCACAAAAAACGCCAGCCCCAATTGTCGCCAAACAATCTATTCGTAGCATAGCTTCGCCATACCATCAAACGGGAGCCGCGCTTTTACCAAAACGAGGACGTTTGACGGTATCACAAAAAGGCATAGTTTCCCTATAACGAGAAAAAGGACTATGCATACGAATATTAAGATTGTTTGGCAAGTACATTATAGCATGATACGGGAGAAATTGCAATACTTACAATAAATTTTGTAAACTGCTTGTTAAAGGCATTGCCTTTTGTTAGCCTTGTTTCTGTCGAGAGCCCCGAGGCCTGTCCTTTTGGATTTGGTGCATCGGGGATTTGCTACCCTTTATAAACCCGTGATTGATTATGACGAAGCTCTTCAATCAATTATTTATTGATTTATCCATTTGCTTGTGGTAAAATACAAGAAAACGCGAGGAAGTGGCGGCATTATGGACAATTCAAAATATTACGTTGACAAATGCATTTTCATGCTTGATTGTGCCAGAAAATATCTGACACCCAATTGGATAAAGAGGCTGATCGGCGAGATTTCCGCCGTGGGTTACAACGCCATAATTATACACTTCTCCGAGGATATGGGAATGCGCCTTGAATCCAAGAGATACCCTTGGCTTGCGGGAGGCGACCACACCCTCGCGGTCTTTGGTATTGCAAACGGCGAGCCCGAGAACAACCACAGGTATATCACGCAGGAGGAAATGGCGGATATAGTTCGATTCGCCCATTCAAAGGGGGTTGAGGTTATCCCGTCACTTGACTCCCCCGGTCACATGAATTACGTTGTCAAGAAATACAACGAGCATTACGGAACCGACATCGGCAATTACTTTCACAAGGGTGGGGTGACCTCTATCGTGCAGGGGTCAAGCGCAAAGAAGGAAGAAATCCCAATGTCATACTCGCGCGGCATTGATCTTGCAAACCCCGAGGCGGTGGAGTTTGCCGAAAATCTGTATAAAGAGTACGGAGGATTCTTCGCCGAGCTTGGCTGCAAGAGCTTCGTGCTCGGGGGTGATGAGCTTCTCGGATTTGGCGAGACGATTGACGACAGCCTCTCGAAGTGGCAGAACCTGGAGCATTGGGATGACTATGCAAGGAGAATCACGGGTAACGAGAACGCGGTGGCATACGACGCTTTTATCCTTTATGCTAACGGTATCACTCGGATGCTGAAGGACATGGGCTACGAGACCGTCCTTATGTGGAACGACGACGTTTACCGCAGCTTTGACACGGGGTGGCAGGGTGCCACCGAGCTCGACAAATCGATCGAGATACTGTACTGGTCGACATTTTCAAACAACGGGGAGAACAGCGTGTTAACCTATCTTGACAGAGGTCACGCGGTATATAATTTCGAGCAAAACCATACCTACTATACCCTTTATCCCGACCGTCCGCCGTCGAAGGTCACGCCCGAGGATATTCTCGCGGGCTGGCATCCGTACATATTTGACAACAACGTTAAGGAAAACAACCCAACGGCGCCGAGCCCTCTTGTGAAGGGGGCGGGTATTTGCCTTTGGACCGATACGCCCGCGGCAATGACGGAGGATGAAATCCTAGAGGGTATCCGCCCATACTTCACCGCGATTGCCAAAAAGACACGGGGTGTTGTAAAATAAATATTTAGCCCTCCGACAATGGAAATCGGAGGGCTTTTTCTTCTTCGTTTATTCAACGGGTGATTGAAATTTCGGGGTTATTTAAAGCAGGCGTTTATTGACTTTTCAAGTGGCGGTTGTTATAATTGAGATATATAGACCCACGGAGGCGAATTATGATCGATATAAAGTATATAGGAAGTCAAATACGAGCTCTGCGCCTTCGGCGGGGGCTGACGCAGGGGGAGTTTGCGGGGCTGATGTCCATAAGCTTTCAGGCGGTGTCGGGCTGGGAGCGCGGGATCACCTGCCCCGACCTTGACAACCTCGTGCGGATTGCCGAGCTTTTCGGGATAACGGTTGACGAGCTTTTGCGCCCGCGGGGCGAGGACCTGTATTTGGGAATCGACGGCGGCGGTACGAAGACCGAGTTCGCCGTGGTTTCCGTCGAGGGGAACGTGGTCACGCGGATAGTCGAGAGCGGATGCAACCCGAACGACATCGGTTACGATAAGGCGTTTGCCATTCTGAAGGGCGGGATTGACAGGATACTGTCCAAGGTGCGCTCGGTCAGGGGGATGTTCCTCGGTATCGCGGGGGCGAGCGCGGGAAATCACGCGGCACGGCTTGCCACCGAGCTCAGAAAATGCTACCCCAATTCGAAGATCGAGGTTAAGAGCGACGTTTTCAACCTTTTCGCCATGTTCGACGGGGCGGCGATGGCCGTTATAAGCGGCACGGGCTCCGCGGTGTTTGTAAAAAGGGCAGAGGAATTCAAGCGGCTCGGCGGCTGGGGTTACCTGCTTGACAATGCGGGAAGCGCGTACGACATTGGCAGAGAGGTGATACGCGCCGCCCTTTACGAGGAGGACAGAGGTTGTGCCCCTTCGCTTCTCACCTCCCTGCTCAAAAAGAGGCTTGGCACCGACAAGGTGTGGGATCACCTTGGCACAATTTACAGCGAGGGAAAGCCGTACATTGCCGAGCTTGCCACCGTTGCATTCGAGGCGTACCGCAGGGGTGATGCTACGGCGGCGCGGATCATTGACGAGAGCGCGCGTGCGCTTGCCGAGCTTTTGAACGCGGGTGTCGAGCTTTACGGTGCGGAGCCGATAGCCGTTGCCAGCGGCGGCCTGTTCACGCATTACACCGACGTTATGCGAGAGCACATTGAGAGGTACAGCAGGGTCAAGCTGATCATCGGCGTGCTTCCGCCCGTTTACGGTGCGGCGAGGGGTGCCTGCCTTCTTTGCGGTGTGGAGACTCCCGAGAGCTTTTACGAGAACTTCAAGAACACGTACGGAGGGGTTACGCAATGAGTATTCCAAAGACGGAGATGAGAAATCCCGACAGTATGAATATGGACAAGATGGGCACGGCGGATATGGCGCGGCTCGTCATACGGGCAAACTACGATGCCGTGCGCGCGGTAGAGGATGCCGCAGACGCTATAGCAAAAGCAGTAGATGCTATTGCAGATGCCTTTGAAAACGGCGGACGTCTTTTCTACGTTGGAGCAGGAACGTCCGGCAGACTTGGCGTGCTCGATGCCGCAGAGTGTCCCCCCACGTTCGGTGTTCCTTACGAACAAGTGCAAGGAATTATTGCCGGTGGAAAGGAACGTGTGTTCCGTGCAGGCGAGAACGAAGAGGATAAATACGAAAAAGGCCGTGAAGCAATCTATGAACACGGTATTACATCGAAGGACGTTGTGGTAGGAATATCTGCGGCGGGTAATGCGGCATACGTAGTGGGTGCAATAGAAAGTGCAAAGGCTCTTGGCGCCGTAACCGTAGGAATCAGCAGTAATCCCGACACAAAAATACTGAACGTATCAGACATACAAATATTTACAGACACCGGTGCGGAGGTGCTTACAGGCTCTACCCGCTTGAAAGCGGGAACAGCTCAAAAGATAGTTCTCAACACCCTCACGACCTGCGCCATGGCAAAAACGGGTAAGGTGTATGAGAATATGATGATCAATCTTTCCCCGTCGAACGAAAAGCTAAAAAAACGTGTTATTCGTATAGTTACCGAAATACTGTCATGCGACGATACGGAAGCAATAATAAGGCTTGAGAAAAACGAATGGAATATAAGGAAAGCCGTCACAGCAGATAAGGAGAAATTATCATGCTAAAAAGCGAAATTAAAATAAAGAACGGCAATCCGTGCTTATACATTGACGATCAACCGACAGCCGCTATGGCTTACACCACGTATTTTGAGGAGCGAAGCCGCTGTGCGGATTTTGCGGATATCGGCTGCCGTTTGTTTTTCGTCAACACGTCCTTTACCACCCTGCCGATCAACAGCGGTGTAACGGGATTTTCACCCTTCCGCGTTGGCGTTTTTGAGGACATCAACAGCCCTGATTACTCGGAGTTTGAGCGAGAAGTGCATAGAATCCTTACGGCTTGCCCCGATGCGGTAATATTTCCAAGAATCTACGTTAGTATGCCCAAATGGTGGGTTAACGCTCACGTCGACGAATGTATTCTCACAAAAAAGGGCGGCTACCGTGAGACGCTGTTCTCAGAGAGCTTCCGTCAGGATGGTGCAAAGCTCTTAGAAGAGTTTATAAATCACGTCAAAGGCTCGGATTACGCTTACAGCATCGGAGGGTGGCAGATTTGCGGCGGACAAACTCAGGAGTGGTTTCACCATGACCTATTCGGCAGTCTTTGCCAAGAGGCCGCCCCCCACTACACACGATGGTTAAAGGAAAAATACGGAGATAGCGAGTCCACACTTCCCTCTCCTTGCGATTTTCTATATCAAGCGAAAGGCGAAAACGCAAACGAAAACGCAATCAGGTATTCTCTCTTTTGCAACGAGGAGGTCGCAAAAACCGTCGAGCATTTTGCAAAAACGATTAAGGAAAGCACCGAGCATTCGCAAATCGTGGGAACATTTTACGGCTATTCGTTTGAATCCTGCGATACCGTGCTTTTTGGCTCTCATGCGCTCAGACGTCTGATAGATTCGCCAAACGTAGATTTCATTTCCTCGCCAAACTCCTATCAGGGAAACAGAAGCTTTGGCATCGACTGGGTAGATATGATACCCGTGGATTCACTCAGGCTCCACGGAAAGCTGTGCTTCATTGAGTGTGACGTAAGAACGTATTTGACAAAAGCCATCCAGGATGTACGCCCCGGTGAATACGCCGATGATATGTACCGCACGGGTGACGGAGCCACGGTGTGGGTTGGTCCGCCTACGGTCGATCTTTCACGCGAGGCGCTGAGAAAATGCTTTGCCCATCAAATAACGAAGGGCTCGGCAATATGGTGGTTTGATATGTGGGGCGGATGGTATGACGATCCGACCTTAATGAAAGAATTGCTTGATATGAAGCATATTTATGATAACGGTCTTATAAAACCGTGCAAATCTCCATTAAATGAGGTCGTATTTTTCGCAGACGAGTGCGGATATGCACGGCTGTTCAATTCTTCACCACAGCTGAACGGAATACACACAACGCGCCTTGCAATGGGCAACACCGGGGTTCCCTACGACATATTTATGGCGGAGGATGCCGAACACATTCTTGCAAATTACAAGGCGGCGATCTTCCCTATGCCCGTAGCATCGGATGCGGGAAGGCGAGCGATGAGGCTTTGCGAGAAAATGGGGATCCCCTATCTTACGGCAACCACCGATCATTATGAGCTTACAGTAGATGAAATACGCAATTTTTATAAAACCAACGGCATACACTTTTATTCAGAAGAAAATGACGTAGTTTACGTAGGCAACGGCCATATTGGTCTTCATTCCGCAGTTGGCGGAAAGAAGCGCTTGCATTTTCCTCACACCTGTACCGTCTGCCCGATATTCGGCGTAAAGCTGCCCGCACAAACCGTCGACTGTATTGAGTTTGAATTAAAGAAAAACGCAACCGTCCTTTTCGCGATTGAGAGGCAAGTGGAAAAATAGATTTGCGCACGGCCGCCCTGCGAAAGGCAAAAAGGAAAGACACCCGCAGATGTGCGGTGGGTAATCCCCACCGTTAGTATGATGAAAATATCGGGCGAATTGCGTCGGATTTGATAAATCAAGTGTGCACTATCGGCAAATAAAGCATTAGCTATCGGCAAAATAGCAAGGGTTTTTAGATTATTTTTCGGGAGATATTTTGCCGATAGCGGCGGGTGAAGGCGTGAGTGATGCAAACAATTCGTTACAATTTGTGGCGGTTGTGCGGCGGTCGGACGGTCGACGAATGGTGTGTGTATCACGGAAAATTTAACACGGGGTGGCGTTAAGGGAAAAAGGGGAGAAAAAGGGAAACGAAAATAGAGAAAACGCAAAAGCAAAAAACAGGAAATGTAAATAGAAAAGGACGAGAGGGTTTCTCGTCCTTTTTGCGTGGTTGATTATAGATTTGTGACCCCTTTTACCACGGGAGGAATTCCTCGCCGAGGAGCTTAAGGAGGGCCTCGGTGTAGAAGTAGTCGCCGTAGATGATGGAGACGTGGGTGAGCCGCTTGATGCTATCGGGGGTGGGGTCGGGGTACATGATACTGCCGTAGCCGAGCATATTATCGGTATCGGGGTTGAAGTCCATGAAGCTCTTCTCCATTGCGCGGAGGATGTTAAGAGCGGCGTTCAGGTACATTCCGCCCTCGTGCTCGGGGACGGCGCGAGATATCTCGATAAGGCCGCATGCGGCGATTGCACCCGCGGTTGCATCGTAGTAAACGGGCTCGGCGGGACCGCGGAAATCGAGGCGTGGAAGCCAATCGTCACAGCAGTTTGCAATGAAGTAATGGGCAATCTTCTTCGCGGTGTCGAGGTAGCGCTCCTCGCTCGTGTGGATGTAGGAGAGGATGAAGCCGTAAAGACCCCATGCCTGTCCACGGGACCAGGAGGAGCCGACGGCGTAGCCCTGTCCCGCATAGGTGCAGACGGTCTCGCCCGTTGCGCGGTCATGCTCAACGATGTGATTGATGGAGCCGTCCTCACGAACGTGGTCGATCATGGACATATCGGCGTGCGCCATTGCAACCTGCAGGAAGCGGTCGTCGCCCGTCTCACGGGATGCCCAATAGAGGAGCGAGATGTTCATCATGCAGTCGATGATGGTCCAATTGGTTACGTCATGTCCCTTCCAGGGAGCGTTCCACGCGCGGATATAGCCGCCCGAGGGGATGAAGCGGGAGTAGAGGGTGGACGCGGCGTAAAGGTTGCGCACCTTGGATTTCTTGTCACCGAAGAGGCGGTAGTTCACGCCCGCGGTGAGATGCCACATAAATCCGACGTCATGGTGAAGCTGCTCGTAGTTAGCAAGGCCCTCGTCGAGCTGTGCCTCGATATTTCTTGCGGTTTTGAGGTAGTCCTCATTCTTCGTGTAGTTGTAAAGAAGGTAGTTAAGCCCTCCCCAGAAGCCCGATGTCCAGGCATTCGGAGGGATGACCTTGTGCCTGCCGTCCGCGTCAACGCCGTCGACGATCTTGTCCTGCGAGCGAAGGGTGACCTTCGACATCTTTTCGTCAACCTTCTTAAAGGTTTCTTCTATCCATGCTTTGTTTTCAGCAAGAAGCTGCTTGCAATTTTTCATAATACTCTCCGTAAAGGTATGTAAAAATGTAAAGTGTTATTTACGCCCCGCAAGCATTACCCACGGGGCGTGTTAAATTATTCGATGTTATACACAGCCGCCCGAAATCGTTTTTTGGAAAACGGGCGCACCGTAATTCCCTTTAATCGAGGAAATTTTGAGGGAGATTGCCTGTTCTTCCGCCCGAAGGCGTAGTTACCTACGTCGAGATTGGCGGAAAACGGGCGATATCACCAAAATTTACCGATTAAAACCATTAAGGCTGCTTGCCGAAGTACGCCTGAATACCACCGTCAACGTACAAAATCTGTCCGTTCACGAAATCAGACGCGGAGGAAGCGAGGAATACTGCGGGACCTGCGAGATCCTCGGGGTCACCCCATCTGCCTGCGGGGGTCTTGGTCTCGGTGATGAAGATGTCGAAGGGGTGCTTCGAGCCGTCGGGCTGGGTCTCGCGGAGGGGTGCGGTCTGGGGGGTTGCGATGTGGCCGGGGCCGATGCCGTTGCACTGAATGTTGTACTGGCCGTACTCGGATGCGATATTTCTGGTGAGCATCTTAAGGCCGCCCTTCGCAGAGGCGTAGGCGGAAACGGTCTCGCGTCCGAACTCGGACATCATCGAGCAGATGTTGATGATCTTACCGCTTCTCTGCTTGATCATGGAGGGGAGAACCGCCTTCGACACGATGAAGGGTGCGTTGAGGTCAACGTCGATAACCTGACGGAACTCGGACGCCTTCATCTCGATCATGGGGATTCTCTTGATAATTCCCGCGTTATTTACGAGGATGTCAATAACGCCGACCTCCTTCTCGATCCTTGCTACCATTTCGTTTACCGCGTCCTCGTCGGTGACGTCGCATACGTAGCCGGTCGCATCAATGCCGTCGGCGGCGTAGGATGCAAGTCCGCGATCGACGAACTCCTGTTTAATGTCGTTGAAAACGATCTTCGCGCCTGCGGCGGCGAGGCCCTTCGCAATTGCGTAGCCGATACCGTAGGATGCGCCGGTAATCAGGGCAACCTTGCCCTCGAGGTTGAAATTAGCTGCCATTTTTTCATTCTCCTTATATCATTTATTTGGTTTTGGGGGCGAAAACGTGACACGCCCCCATACTTGTGCGCTTTTTGTTGGTTATCTGAGCTCCTTGGTTTCGATGTGGTCCATGTCGGTGAATTCCTGATTCTCGCCGCACATTGCCCAGATGAAGGAATAGTTCTTCGTTCCGACACCGGAGTGGATGGACCAAGAGGGAGAGATCACCGCCTCCTCGTTATGCATTACGATATGGCGGGTTTCCTTTGCCTCGCCCATCATGTGGAATACGGCGTCGTTCGGACCCATATCGAGGTAGAGGTAAACCTCCATACGTCTGTCGTGGGTGTGACAGGGCATGGTGTTCCAGTTGGAGCCGACCTCGAGCTCGGTGAGGCCCATTGCAAGCTGGCAGGACTTCATAACCTCGGGGTGGATGTACTGGTTGATAACGCGCTTGTTGCAATCCTCGACCGAGCCGCAGGGCACCTTGCGCGCCTTGGTGATGTCGATCTTAACGATGGGATATGCGGTGTGCGCGGGGCAGGAGGTCATATAGAACTTCGCGGGGTTTTCGGGGTCAACCGACTTGAAGCGAAGATCCTTGTGTCCCATGCCGACGTAGATACCGTCGCGGGGATTCATCTCATAGACCTCGCCGTCGATGGTGATGATGCCCTTGCCACCGATGTTGATACAACCGAGCTCACGGCGCTGGAGGAAGTAATCGGCGGCGAGCTCCTTGCCTGCCTCGAGCTTCAGCTCGGCGAAGACGGGCTTCATACCGATTACGATGATTCTGTCGATATGGCTGTAAACCATTCTGATGTTGTCCTTGGTAAAGAGGTTTGCGATGTGGAACTCCTCACGGAGTCTGTCGGTCGTGTAATACTTCACGTCCTTTGCATTTGCGGCGTCTCTGACTTCCATTCCTTCTATCTCCTTTTTAATATAATTTCCGTAGACCTCGATCTGTGTCAATGCAGCGAAGGACAGCGACCCGTCCTCGAGGCGTTGCTGCTTGAAGCCCGTGAGCTTCACACTCGTTGTTACCTTGGGCTCGAATTCGACCGCCTGTCCCTCGGCAACACCCGCGAGGGTGGCGTGGACGCTCGTGCCGTCGGAGAACTCGATATCCATTTCCTTCCAATAGGTATCGTGGGGGAAATCCGCACGCAGGAAGAGGACGACGCGCGACACGGATACCTCGGTGCCGAAGCGGACCTCAAATTCCAGATCCTCACGCAGTCCGCCGCCCCAGGAGTGGTAGGGGAACTGTCCGTGGTTGGAGTTGTCGATAACGCCGTCGACCGCATTTCGCTCGAAGAAGCAGGGGTCCTCACGCGTGACGAAGTTTGCGTGGGCGTGGGGGAAATACTTCGGCATCAGGTGGCGGTCATGAGAGTTCAGGGCAATATTGCGCTCGGCGTACGCCTCCGCCTCCGTAGGCTCGGAGAGGCGGATACGGTGGTCATCGCCCGCGAACGCGTCGGGGTGATAGCAGCTCTTTCGCTCGTAGCCGAAGGGGATCGCAAACTCGAAATACCCGTCGGGGAGGTAGAGAATGCTCTCGGCGAGGGTGGGGTCAAGCTGTACCCTCACGAATTCGGTGTCAACAAGGTCGATGCGAAGCTTATCGCCCTCCTCGTATTCACCGTGAAAATGCTCGTCGATTTCGATGCCGTGTGCCTTAAATTTAACGTCACCGTTCGCACGAATAAGCTTTAAATTAAGGATATCCATCCCTCCAATCTGAAAACATATTTTTACAATTAAATGATAGCACATCCCGCGCGCAAAATCAAGCGGCAAAACCATTTTCGTGCAGGTGTATAAATATGCGCGCGCTTTATTGGTGCTTTTGACAACGGGGCGGGAAAAACCGTGGCGAGAATCGCCCATCCCCCTTGACAATCGGGCGCAAAAGTTTTATCATTGAGGTGTAGCGGGCAACCGCATTTTGACAGGCGGCAGAGCGCCGCCCGAAAGGAGAAACGCATGTATATTGGCGAGATTGGCAAGGGTATCACACCCCGTTTTTACCGCGGGGGAACCGACGTGGAGCTTCACCCAAAGGTGGAGGGGGACGTATATACAATCGGATGGTCGGAGATATTCGACACGGAGGTGGACGTCAGGTACGCGCTCGACGGCTTTTGCTATATTGGCGGGGTCGAGGTCGACCTCTCGGGTGCGGCGGCGCTCGGTATTTTTCTTGACGGGTCGCGTGTTGCCTGCCACGGCGTGAGTGGATTTTTCCCGGTCGACCAGAGCGGTCAGGAGCTGACCCTCAAAATACGCGGTGACCTATGCGACGTACGCCTTTCGGGTGTGGAGATACTCGGCTTTTATCCCGAGGACGAGGAGCCCCTGCTCTTCCCCGTGCCGAAGAAAATGCGGGTTGGCGGGGGCGGATTCCCCCTTGGCGATATCGTCGGCGAGGGTGCGGACGGAATATACGCCGCGGACTTCCTGCGCGAGAGCCTTGCCGAGCGGTTTGGCTTCGAGGAGGGCGAGGGCGGCACGGTCCGCTTTGAGATAGCACCCGAGTACGAAAAGGAGAGGTACACCGTCGGGACCGACGGGCATATTATCACCGTGCGTGCGGGGTCGCGGCTCGCCCTTTTGTGGGGGGCGTGTCGAATTATCGACCTTTACGACGACGGGGTCCTGCCCGAGGTGGAGATCGACGATATGCCCGACGCACAGATGCGCGGATTCCATATGGGTCTGCCGCGGGCGGACAGGCTCGACTTTGCCAAGCGGCTGTTCAGATACGTTCTTCTGCCGCTCGGGTACAATCACGTTATCATTGAATTTAACGGGGGAATGCGGTTTGAGCGGCACCCCGAGATATCCGAAAAATGGCTGGAGGCAGAGGCGGGCTACCGCGCGGGCAGACAGCCGAGAATACAGCACGCCGAGATGGGCGCGGACGGCACGCTCCTTGAAAAGGAGGAGGTGCGGGGTCTTATCGACCTGCTTCACGAATACGGCATCGAGGTCATCCCCGAGGTGCAGTCCTTCGGTCACGTTCAGTACCTGACGAACGCGCATCCCGAGATCGCCGAGGTCGCCGTTGAGCCCCGCGAGGAGGTTGATGAGAGGGCGCAGGACGTCCTGCCCGACGAGTATTACGCGCACTCCTACTGTCCCTCGCGCGAGGACAGCATGAGATACATTTTCGACATTATCGACGAGATCGTCGAGGTGGCGCGCCCGACGCGCTACGTCCATATCGGTCACGACGAGATATATCAGGTCGGATCCTGTCCCGTTTGTGCCGCGCGCGGCAAGGGTCGGGTTTACGTTGATCACATTCTTGCCCTTCGGTCGCACGTCAAGGCAAAGGGTCTTGATATTATGATCTGGTCGGATATGCTTCACAAGGGCGTGCTTCCCTACTCCGACGATACCGCGGGGATGAAGGGCGAGCTGCCGCGCGACATCGTGATGCTTGATTTCACATGGTATTTCAGCCTCGACAGAGAAATCGAGGACGAGCTTCTCGACGCGGGATTCTCGGTGATGATGGGCAACCTTTATTCCTCGCATTACCCGCGGTACAAAAAGAGAATGGCAAAGCGCGGGATGATCGGCGGCGAGGTATCGACGTGGATCGCGGTGAACGAGCGGGATTATGCCGAAAACGGCAAGTTCTTCGACCTTGCGTACACCTCCGAGATGCTTTGGAACGCGGACGGATACGACGAGCGGCAGAGGACCGCGTACACCACCCTTATCGGGCAGTGCATCCTTCCCGAGATGCGCGACCTTATCCGCGGTCGGTACGACCTGTACCTTGTGAGCGGACCCGAGGAGGGCGAGATCGTCGGCCTGTTCCCCGGGGATGAGAGCCGCGTGCCCGAGGAGCTGTCCTTCCTTTCGCTGGTCGAGCCGACCGAGCCGCTTGACGTCGGGGAGAGGTACGACCGCCTCGTTTTCGAGCACGCGACGGTAAACCCCGAGGCGCGTGTTGCGTGGAAGCCGCTTCGTCGCGTGGGTACCTACACGGTTGAGTACGCGGACGGAACGAGCGAGGAGGTGCCCGTAGATTACGCGGGCGGCATCCTTCATTGGAACAGCGTTTACGGCGAGCCGAAGCCGCAGGCGTATTACCGTCACCAGGGCTACGTCGGCACATGGATTGCCGACCCGACGTTTGAGTCGCGGACCGCAGAGGGTCAGCCTATCCTCTTACTCGGTCAGCCGTGGGATAACCCCCACCCCGAGAAGGTGATAGCCGGCATCAGATATACCCCCGACCCCGCCGACACCGCAATCCTCATCAGCGGCGGCGTGCACGGTTACCGCCTGTAATGTAAATAGATGTTGACGTTTTTAGCATATCGGTTTACCAAAAAGGGGCGTGTAATTTAACACGCCCCCATACATACCATGTTTTAAACCCGTCAAAGGAAAGGAGGCGACCCGGTTGAAGAAAACGCACAAATACATAATATCCCCCGCGATCTATCTGCTCGTGTTCCTCGCGGCGGCGATTCCCTATCTGCTCGTCGGGTATATCGTAGACGGCGTATTCGACCTCCTTTGCGAGGAGCTGCCGCGGGTGTTCGTGTCGCACAGCTTCGTAAGCGCGCCCGCAGAATACGCGGCACAGGTGCGAACGCTGACGGCGGTGAAGCTCAGCCTAACCTACCTTGCCGTCGCCTACGTTTCCCTGCTTGCGGACAACAAGCGGGGCGAGTACGTAATCTCGCTGACCGACGGGCGGTACACTATCCCTCGGGGGATGCGCCTGTACTATCCCGCATTTTTGGCGGTTGACGTGATTTCGGCGGCTATCCCGCCCGTGCTTCTGACCCTGCCCGCGGTGCTATTGCCCGAGAAGGTGCTGGACTACGGCATTGGCTCCGTCCTACGTCCCGTTATCGACGCGACCGAGGCTTTCGGCGCTGTCGGCGGTGCCCTCGTCCTTGCAATAATTTCTATCGCCGCACGGCTCGTAACGGTTCCCGCCGCGCTCAAGCGCTGGCGTGTCAGCTGGCTCTCGGGTGAGCTGTAAGGAGGGCAAATGGCAGATATTATTCGTTATTTACTTATCGCGCTCGTCATTTTTGCGCTTTACAAGATTGCCTTCTTCACCGTCAAGCGGTGCGGTATGCTACGCAAAATATATTCGCTGCGCCGTGAGTGTAATGCAAAGATAACTTTACATCGGTTCCCCTTCCTGCCGCACTTTGTCAGGAGCAAGAAGCCCGACATAACCGTCGAAATATTTGACACGGTATACCACATACGCCTGTATTCGGGTATTTCGGGCACGCACCTCGTCCACTTCGTTGACGGTGAGTATTCGGTCGTCTACCAACAGATGCGCGCAATGACCACACCCGCCCGTGCCGCGGTCAAAACGCCCTCACACGTCCGCCTCACCTACTCGCAGGGCGGAAAGGTCAGAATCATTTCCCACATAGATACGGATGGATGCACAAACGCGCAAAAGCGCACCGTTCCCGTCCTTCTGTTCTCTCCCGCGCCCTACGAGGTCAGCTACGTCACCGAGGAGCGCTCCACCATCAAGCTCGCCTTCACGGGTGACTCGCTCTACGGCTACAAGATTTTTACCCCCTCGACCTTCGCTATCCACGCCGACCGCGAGGCAAGAGCAAGTAAAAAGCGGGGTTGAGTAACCGCCCGCACCCACGAAGCAAGAGCAAGTAAAAGCGGGGTTGAGTAACCGCACCCGCGAGAAAATCAGACACAGGGTCCCACTTTGCCCTTAAAAAAGCAGCCGCGGCTCGGTTATCGAGCCGCGGCTTTTCGCGTTGGTTGTTTTTCGTTTGGCGGGTGTGCGCGAGAACTCTTAGACGGATCAGACGTAGCCCTCCATGCGCTTCGTTCTCAGGTATTTATCGACGTCCTTAACCGCGGTGAAGACGGCGAAGCCCGTCTTGAATTTCGGCCCCTCAATTTCAAGGGGTGGGTATTTATCGCGGTTTGCAAGGCGGAAATTGTTATTTATGCAGATTGTGTCCGTGTCCTTGTAACCGTCGTAAAGGTGGCTATCAAGATAGTCCGAAGGGTCGCCGCCCCTAGTGCGCCTATCGATAATATCCCTGTACGGTCTGCCGCGCTCGTCCGCGAGGTCGTCAAATTCCACGCCGTAATAAATCAGGACGACCCGCTCGCTTTCGGCGAATTTCGGGTATTCGGCAATTACGGTGTTGACGGCGGCGAGGGTTTGCACGTCGAGGGGGATATCAAAATGAAGGATTCCCCGCGCCTGTGCGTAGGCGTAGTCGCCAAGCTCACCCGCGCCGCGATTTGCAAAGACGAGCGCGTTCGTATAGCTCGACGTCAGGTAAAAGTCGCCGTATTGGTAGCTCGGCGAGCCGTACTGCGAGAGGACGGTCGCATCCATATAGAGGCGGTTCTCTGCCCTATATTCTTTGATTGCATCCCAATCGACGTTACCGCCGTCCATCCACCGCTTCGCAAAGGAGATGACCGACTTGCAGGCAGCATAGAAGCGCTCGCGCTCCGCTTTATCCACCGCCAACGAATAGCGGCGGGTGCCGTGAAAGAGCGGTATTTTGCACCGCGTGACGGGGAAGGCGAATTTGTAATAATACTCCACCGCGGCGAAATAGCGCCTGCCCATTTTCATCGCGACCTCGAGGGTCAGCTTTATCATCCACGGCGCGCTCACAACCTCGTCGAGGTCCCGTCCGAGCTCGCTCTCCACCTCGGAGCAGAGCGCGGTGCATTTATCCGCCGTGTCCCCGCTCATACCGAGCGAGCGGCAAAACTCTCTAAATTCCTCGGTCCTCATTTTCGCCCTTCCTTTCGCGCGTGTTTTTACTTCACCGCGAGCCTTACTCCGCTTTTCCGCGCGGCGTTCTGTCCCGTGGGCGTTTACGCTCCGACGGATTCGTTAATACGAGTATACCACATCTTCGCAGGAAAAGCAAGGTGTCCGCCCAAAAACAGGGGGTCACCCGCATCCTCGCCTTCGTGAGAGAAGGGATGGGCGGGCAACGCGTGGTTGCCCGTATATAGGAAAAGGGCGGTCGCCCGATGGCGACCGCCTTGTTATTTGATTGCGCTTTTTCCGCGGCGATTGTCGCGGGGGGCAGTTTTACTTTCTGATGCTGACCTTGGTTTCCTTGTCGAAGAGGTGGATGGACTCCTCGTCGATGCCGAGGTAGACGGTGCCGCCGCGCTGGGGATTCTTCTTCAGCTTTGCGGAGACGGTGATGCTGGTCGGGCTCTTTTCGATGCCCTGGGGCGCGTCCATATCCATGTTGCCGTAGATGATGGTTTCGTTACCGAGTGCCTCTACTACCTCCACCTTTGCGGTGACGGTGAGGGGGTCGCCCTGTGCACAGACCTTGAGGTCGCCGGGACGGACACCGAAGATGACGTCCATGCCGCTGCCGACCTTATCCATATCAAATCTCGAAAGAGTTTCGGCGGAGAGCTTGATGCACTGCTCGTTTGCGAAGACGAGGGTGCCGTCGGGGCTGAGGTGGCCGTCGAAGAAGTTCATCTGGGGCATTCCGATGAAGCCCGCGACGAAGGTGTTGATCGGGTAATCGTACAGATCCTGCGGTGCGCCGATCTGCTGGACGAAGCCGTCCTTCATAACCACGATACGGGTACCCATGGTCATTGCCTCGACCTGGTCGTGGGTAACGTAGATGAAGGTTGCGCCGAGCTTATCGTGGAGCTTGATGATCTCGCTTCTCATCGTGCCTCTGAGCTTAGCATCGAGGTTGGAGAGCGGCTCGTCAAGAAGGAATACCTTCGGGTTTCTGACGATCGTACGGCCGAGGGCGACACGCTGACGCTGACCGCCCGAGAGAGCCTTCGGCTTTCTCTTGAGGTACTCCTCGATGGCAAGGATGCGCGCGGCCTCCATTACTTTCTCGTCGATCTCCTCCTTGGTGTACTTTCTCATGATCGGGATGGTGTTGCCCTCGGCGTCGAGGATGGGGTTGCCCGCCTTATCCCTCTTCACGTCGGCTACCTTACGCATTTTAAGACCGAACGCCATGTTGTCGTAGACGGTCATGTGGGGGTAGAGTGCATAGCTCTGGAATACCATTGCGATATCCCTGTCCTTCGGTGCGACGCCGTTGACGAGCTTGTCGTCGATCCAGATCTCGCCGCTTGAGATCTCCTCAAGTCCCGCGATCATACGAAGGGTGGTAGATTTACCGCAGCCCGACGGACCGACGAATACGATGAACTCCTTATCGTGAATCTCCATGCAGAAATCCGAAACGGCGGGCTTCTGAATGGTTACGCCCTTTTCGGTATTCTCGTACATTTTGTATACGTGATTGAGCGTTACGTTTGCCATAATTAATCTCCTTTTGCGTTCTTTTGGCCGCTATATCCGGTGGCATAATCGTTTGCCCCAGCGGTTATCCTCACACGCTTTTTGATATTTGCATACCTTCGGTATGCAGACTGAATGATTTATCAGGAATACGCCTTCTTCGCCGCGGGACGGACGTAGGTGCCGTCGGCAATGGGGCCCTCGTTCCAATACCGCTGTATTCCGCGGTCCTCGATGTGAGATGCGAACTCGGCAAAGAGCGCCTTATCCTCCCATATATCGACGGGACGTACGCCGCGGTCGATGGCGAAGGAGGCAAGGTAGCCCGCAACCTCACCGATATTCCACTCCACGGGGTGGAGGCGGTAACAGCCGTTGGTGAGGTGGGTGGAGCCGATGTTCTTGCAGGAGGGGATGAGGTTTTTCATCCTCTCGGGAATCATAGCACCGAGGGGGATGGTGAAGCGATGGGTCGGCTTGTAGAAGAAGGTGTGCGTTTTATGGGTGATGTGCAGGTCGATGGGATAGCTGCCCACGCCGACGCTGTCGGGGAAGCGGGCGGTTTTTGCATCACACACTGCGGTTTCGGTAACGGTGAATTTTGCCTTGATGCGGCGGGACTCCCTGACGTAGGGGGCCATCGACAGGCCGTTCTCGGTGCCGACGTACTCGGGTGCGAGGCGGAAATAGGGATAGCCCTTGCCACCGTCGTATCTCGGTGCCTCCGTCTGTAACCAATAGACGAAGGAGAGGGTGAACTGCTGTGCAAGGTACTTATTCTCCTCGGCGTTCTCGCAATCGAAGAGGTTACCGAGATAGAAATCGTTCTGCGGCCAGTTGATGAGGGTGACGTCATAGGGGTGGCTGCCGTCGGTGAAATACTCGGCACAGACGATGCGGCGGTAGGGGAACAGCGGGAACGGGTGCGTTCCGTCGGGAAGGTATTCGCCCGGGAACATACCGAATTGCTTTGCCTTTCCGTTCGAGGAATTGGGGCCGAACATCGAAAATACCTTGTGATTTTCGTCATACGGGGTGATGAGGGATGCGAATTTATCGTAGAGAGCGGGCTTTTCGATGGTGTAATCGCCCTCACGGCGGTTTTCGATACAGGCGCTGTATATAAATGCCTGCATATCCTCGGGGTCGGCGACGGCGGGTGCGTCCTCCTCACCCGTTTCCTCCCTGCTCTCGGCGCCGACGCGGTATTCCGCGCCGCTCATTTTGATGAGGTCGCCGATATCGGTGCCGTCGAGGAAATACTCGCCCTCGAATCTCACCTGCTCGCCGCCGATCTCATAAACGACGGCGGTGATATCGTCGCCATCGGTCAGGCAGTCGAGCATTTTCGCCTCGGTATACACCCTGAGGTTGCCCGCACTGACGAAGGGGTCAAGCATTTCGGTGAGGATGGAGAGTGCGAGGCGGGGCGGATGGGCAATGAAGCTCACCTCAGAGCCGCCGGGACAGAAGGAGGGTGCCTCCCTCAGCTCCCGAATAAATCCGTCCATGGCGCGGTAGTGGTCGCGCACGCGCTCACGGTATTCGCGGTAGGTACGGGTACAGCCCTGATCCTCGATCCATCTATGCTCGTCGGGGGGGACGGCCTGCGAGGTCAGCTGACCGCCGATCCACGCCGTTTCCTCAAGGAGGACGACGTCCTTTCCCTCTCTTGCCGCGCTGTATGCCGCGAGCGTGCCGCCGAGGCTGGCACCGCAAATGACAATTTGTGATTTAACTGTTTTCATATCAACCGTTTATATCCTTTTTTCGGTGGGTGCGGCGGTGCCGCACCCATTAAACTGTGGCAAGGGATTAGCCCTTGACCGCGCCGACGGTCACGCCCTTGGTGAAGTACTTGAGAACGAACGGGTAGATAATCAGGATGGGAATGATGCTGACGATGATCATTGCCGCCTCAATATTACCCTTCTGCACCGCCGCGAGGCTGGTGTCAAGGACGTCGGGGGGCGTCTGAATATAGTTAAGGATGTAGAGCGAGAGGGGATACCACTTCTCGCTGGTGCCGAGGTAGAGCAGCGCGCTTGTGTAATTGTTCCAATAGGTGACCGCGGTAAAGAGGCTTACCGAGGCGACGCAGGGCATCGATACGGGAAGAAGGATGCGGAACATTACCTGAAGCGAGTTAGCGCCGTCGATGCCGGCGGATTCCTCAATCTCCGCGGGCAGACCCTCAAGGTAGTTCTTGATAAGGATGAGGTTATATACCTGAACGACCGAGGGGAGGATGAGCGCCCAGGGGCTGCCCGTGAGGCCGAGCTCCCTTACAACGATGTAGTTCGGTACCATACCGCCCGAGAAGACCATGGTGATAATGAAGAAGACCATGATACCCTTGCGGAAGGGGAAGTCCTTCTTCGAGAGGGCGTATGCCGCCGAGAACATTACGATTACCGAGAGCGCGGTGCCGACGATAACGACGAAGAAGGATACGCCGAGCGCGCGCCAGAAGGCGACGTCGGAAAATACGTGCTTGAAGTTGAAGGCGGTGGGCTCCTTGGGCGTGAAGTTGATGTCAAAGCCCGCGGTGGAGAGCGCGACCGAGATCACGTTAAGGAAGGGCATGAAGCAGATGAGCGAGATGATCACCAACAGGATTATATTGATGATATTGAACAACGGGCTGTCCTTTACCTTATACTTTTTATCGATTGTGAGTTTTTCTTTATTCTTCATCACCATACTCCACTTCCTGTTTTCTTTTTGCTGAAGTAGTTAGCTCCGAGAATAAGTATCAGGGAGATAATACCGTTGAACAGACCGACCGCGGTGGAAAGACCGTAGTCACCCGACGCGCTTCCAAGACCGAGTCTGTAAACGTAGGTGCCGATGATTTCACCCGTTTCACGGGTGAGCGAGTTAAGCATAGCGTACACCTGCTCGAAGCCCGCGTCCATAAGATAACCGATACGGATAATGAGCATAACGATAATGGTGGGCATGATCGAGGGAATTGTGATATTCCAGATCTGCTTCAGCTTGCTTGCACCGTCGATCTTCGCCGCCTCGTAGAGTGCGGGGTCGATGGACATGATTGCCGAAATATATACGATAGAGCTGTAACCGATCTCCTTCCAGCCCGAGAGGATGACGACGAGCCAGCGGAACCAGCCGGGCTCACCCATGAAGTACACGGCCTCGCCACCGAGGACCTCGGTGAGGTTATTTACGGGACCGTACAGACCGAAAATGCTGTTGAAGATACCGACGATTACGACCCAAGAGAAGAAGTGGGGGAGGAATACGAGTCCCTGCACCAGCTTCGAGAAGCCCTTGGAGCGCAGCTCGGTGATCATTACCGCGAGCACAACGGGAAGGGGGAACAGGATAACGATCTTCATCACCGAGATGATAAGGGTGTTCCTTATGTACCTGAGGATCTCGGGGTCGGAGAAGATTTTCTTGAAGTTGTCCATCGTCCATTCGGATTTACTCAGCGCCTCGAACACGCCGTAGCGCACGAAGTTCGGGTTATCCTTAAAGGCGATGACGATACCCGCCATAGGCAGGTAGCAGAAGATCAAAGCAAACAGCATCGCGGGAATTACGAAGGGGATGAGATGCTTATGCTTCGCAATTTTATCGCGCAGGGTCATGCGCTTTTTGTCCAAGCCTAAGGTTTGCATATATTACTCCTTAAAAGGATTGTGTTTTGCTTATTTGGAATAAACGTTCTTGTACCAATCGTTGATAGCGTCGGTGGCTTCCTTACCGCCCTGAAGTCCGTTGAGCTTCGAGAGGTATTCGCCCATGTTCTTCGTGCCCTCGCGGAGCATGATGAAGAACTGATCCTGTGCGTACTCCTCCATCTTCTGGCGGTTTTCGGTGTACGCGGAGATGGGGGGAGTGAAGTCAACGATGTTGTAAACGCCTACCTCGTCAGCGTCCTCCATAAGCTCGCTCCATGCGCGGAAGAGCTCGGGCTGCTTTCTTACTCTCGCCTTCCAATACTCGGTGTACTTGTTCTCGTTGGAGCCGGTCATGTAGTAGCTCGCGTCGTCCTTCTCCTGGAACTTGGGATCGATCGGGAAGTAACCCTCGGAGGGGCTGTAATTCCAATGCACGCCCTCCTGGCCGAGAACCATCTGACGGAAGTTATCCTCGGTCTCGGTGTCCTTGATCTTGGAGTTCATCCAATCGAGGGCGTAGCCCGCGTTCTCTGCCATATAGTAGGGGATCGCGGTGATGTAGGTGTAGCCCGAGCTGCGGTAAACCTTCTCGGGGTCGGACGCCTTCTCCTTGATGGAGCGGATGTAGCAAAGGTGGTTGTCGAGGGTGTCGCTTGCCTCGTTTGCCGAGATGACGCCGTTCGACTGAAGGCCGGTTACGATTGCGGGAACGCTCCAGAGCGAGCCTGCGAATGCGCCCGCCTTCGCGCCCTGTGCGGAGGTGAAGCCGTTTACGAAACGGGTAGTTGCGTCAGCAGAGGTGAGGGTGGGAACCTCCTGATCGATGTAGCCCGCGGTATAGAGCTCACTCATATATGCAACGTACTCTGCATATCTTGGTGCGTTCATATAGAAGAGGACCTGCTTTTCGCCGTTGACCTCATACTCCTGCCAGAAGGAGTGGATGCCGAATGCACCCGAGATCGCGTGAACGAGGGGGGTGTATCTGTCGAAGGTGAGGGCGGGCTTGCCGAGGTACTCGGTCATTTCCTTCAGAACGTTCTTGAGCTCGTCGAGGGTCTCGGGAACGTCGAGGTTAAGTGTGAGAAGAAGATCGTAGTTGAGGATGATGGGGTTCTCGATATTGTCGCTGGATGCGCGCTCGGGAATACCGTAGATTCTGCCGTCGACGGTAACGACCTCCCAGGACTCCTCGGAGATATTTGCAAGGAGATCGGGGGCGAAGGTCTCAAGCGCGTCGGTGATGTCAACGAGAAGATCCTGATCGACCAGGTCGCTGAACTGATCCTTGGTGAGTTTCATTGCGTCGTAGGGCTTCTTGTCCATAAGCTCGGTGTTAAGGACCTTTGCCGCGTCTGCCGCGGGAAGCTGGGTGTAGTTGACCTTATAGCCGGTGAGCTGCTCGATAAGGAGGGCGTTGGGGCTCTCGTTTACCGCGGTAATGCTCTTGCCCGAGTTGGGCATAAGGATTTCGAGATTCGGCTTCTGGGTGAGGTCAATGTCGTAGTTGATCTCATCCCCGCCATTTCCGCCGCCGCCACCGCAGGATGTGAGGACGAGGAGGGAGGAAAGAAGCAGAGTCATGCTAAGAATGAGTGCTAGGATTTTTCTCATGATTGTCTCCTTTATATTTTATATTTTTTGATTTTTTTAGTAACGACCCGGCGGGCAGCCTGCCCTGCCCAGGCGGCTATTTCTTCTTAAAGAGGTTCTTAAAGAAGTTGACGATAGCCTCCCAGATGTTGACGAAGAAGCGGGCGAAGGGGCTGAGCTCGTCGTCGGTCTCGCCGTCCGTCGGGGTATCGGTGGGGTTATCCGTAGGATTGTCGGTGGGGTTGTCGGTGGGATTGTCACCCGGATTTTCGCCGGGGTTATCGGTAGGCTCGTCGGTGTTCTCCTCGGCAGGCTTCTCTACGAGAAGGATCGCGTTGGACACGGCGCGCATCGAGCCGTCGGAGGGTCTGTTACGGAGGGTGAGCTCGTCGTTTACGCGGAGGATGACCGTGGAGGAGCCGCCGCCGTCAAGCTCGAGGGCGTACTGTGCGCCGAGGACGGATGCAAGCTCGGCCTCCTGATTTACGGTGATGCCGGTGGAGTAGCTGCCCTGTCTGCCGTCAACGACGCAGAGGAAGCCGGTGCCGTCCGCCTTGAAGCCGATGAAGGTACGGGGTGCGCTCGTGTTGCCGCCGTTGTCGGTGTGGCAATTGGTTTTTACCTTATAGTTATCGACGAGGACGTCGTAGCCGCCGAGGACCCACGTGCAGCCCGCGTACTGTCCCGCGGGAATTTCAACGAGGTCGACGGGCTGACCGTAGACGTGCTTTGCAAAGATATCGGCGTGGGCCGCGGTGTAGACGACCGCGAACTGCCCGCTGTTGAGCTTAAAGGTCTTGGAGTCCTGAACGCCGGGTGCGGTCATGGTATAGTCGCTGCCCCATACGGGATACTGCGTCAGGTTGGCGACCGAGGATTTGACGATCATCGCGCCCGCGCCCGTGACGGTGTAGGTGCCGGGTGCGTTGTAGACGGCGATCTCGCCCTCGGCGGGCTGGGAATTGAATTTATCTATTACGAACTGCTGTGGCGTGCCCTTTTCATCATAGATGACGAGGCGGGTGTCGACCTCGGTCATTCTGCCTACCACAACCTTTCCGTTGTTATCGAAGCCGATGCAATTCTTGGAGGCATAATTACCCTTGGTAATTACGATTCCGTTGTTGACGTAGGATTCAACGTTTGAGCCGGTCGCGTAGAAGTAGTCGCCGTTGGTGGCGAGCATTACCTTGCGTCCCGTTTTTGCCTCGTAGTCCTTGGCAATGTTCATAACGTTGGTGAGGGTGGTATTCGAGCCATCACGGATGCTGTGGATGACCCACTCGTATTTCGCGTCCTCGGCGGTGGTGTTGAACTCACCGTAGAAGATCTTCTGGTTTGCGTTATTGTTTTTCGTTTCCTTCTCGACGTAGAGGAATCCGTCCTTCTCGAGCTTGTACCCGGGGGAATCGAGCACGCCCGTGGAAAAGGCGGAGATAGGAAGAACCATAAGCAGTAAAACGGCTACCGCCACGGTTAAGGAACGTATGTATTTTTTCATGATTATCTCTTCTCTGTACTGTCGTACTGTATTTTGGGGTAAACGGTGTCGGGGTGGGGTGTTTTGGGATTATCGTTGCTATTTTGTCTTCGCGGGGATTTGCGGTTGGTTGCGCGATATTGGGTAGGGAGCGGAGATAAATTCCGATCGGGATAATAATGCGGGTTATTTCGGCTCCCCCCGCCGCCCGTGGGCGGCGAGGGTTGCCCTTTTGCTTTCCGAGGTCATCCCTCGGGGAAAATCAATTAGCCTGCGAAGTCAACGTTGGTGATGGTCATCTTCTGGCCGATGAGCCAACGACAATCAAGGCCGACCTTGCGTGCTGCGTTATCGGTAGAGCCGCCGTTAGGAAGAACGACGAGAGTCTCGCCCTCCTGGAGGCTTTCCCATGCGAGGGTAGCGTAGTTGTCTGTGGTTACGCCGTGGTCCTTGTTGTTAACGCCCGAATCCTTATCGGTATAGCCTGCGTTTGCGCCGTCGTAAATTCTGAGAACCTTACCCTCAGCGTCAAGGATAACTGCACAGCCGTAGCCGTTGGTGGAGAACTCACCGGAGTAATCCTTGGTGAATACCCAGATAGCCTTGCTTGCCGCGGTGGAGGTGGTGATAGTCTCGTTGATTGCCCACTTGCCAAGCTCGGCGGTGTAGGTCTTCGCGCCGATCTGGATGGTCATCTCGGTCTCGAGGAACTTGATGCCGGTTACGGACATCTTCTGACCGATGAGGAAACGGCAATCAAGGCCAACCTGACGGGCTACGTTGCCCTCGGTGCCGCCGTTAGGAAGCACTACGAGAGTCTCGCCTGCCTGAAGGCTTTCCCATGCGAGGGTAGCATAATTGCCTGTTGTTACGCCGTGGTCCTTGTTGTTAACGCCCGAATCCTTGTCGGTGTAGCCTGCGTTAGCGCCGTCGTAAACTCTTACAACTCTGCCGAACTGATCAAGAACAACTGCTACGCCGTAGCCGTTGGTGGTGAAGTCACCGGTGTAATCCTTGGTGAATACCCAGATAGCCTTGTTAGCCGCGGTATTAGTGGTGATGGTCTCGTTAACAGCCCACTTGCCAAGCTCAGCGGTGTAGGTCTTGGAGCCGATCGTGATGGTCATGGTGGTAGATGCAAACTCAACGCCTGTAAGATTCATCTTCTGGCCGATGAGCCAACGGCAGTCAAGACCGAGCTTGCGTGCCTCGTTATCGGTGGAGCCACCGTTGGGAAGTACAACGAGGTACTCGCCCGCCTGAAGGCTCTCCCATGCGAGAGTAGCATAATTGCCTGTTGTTACGCCGTGGTCCTTGTTGTTAACGCCGGACTCTGCGTCGGTATAACCTGCGTTAGCACCGTCGTAAATTCTGAGAACTCTGCCGTACTGGTCAAGGATAACTGCCGCGCCGTAGCCGTTGGTGGAGAACTCACCGGTGTAATCCTTGGTGAATACCCAAACCGCCTTGTTAGCCGCGGTGGAGGTGGTGATGGTCTCGTTGATAGCCCACTTGCCGCTCAGCGCCTCGTACTTCTTCGAGCCGATGGTAACGAACATGGAGCCAACGTGGCCGGGGCACTTGGTTGCGCAGGCAGCCTGAGTGCACTCAGCATCGGTACAGCCGCCGCAATGCTCGCATACGCTCTCGCACTCGTGGCACGCGCACTTCTCAGCGCAAACGGCCTCGGTGCACTCTGCATCCTGGCACTTGCCACAGGTTGCACATACGCTCTCACACTCGTGAGCGTGGCCCTCGCACTTCTCGGCGCAGACGGACTCGGTGCACTCTGCATCAAGGCACTTGCCGCACTTGTCACACTTGCTCTCGCAGGTGTGAGGAGCATTCGGGAAGGTGATGCCGGGGATGGTAAGCTGTGCGCCGATGGTACGGTTACCGAGAAGGAACGCACGGGAGAGGTTGCCGGCGGTGCCGTTGGGAGCAACGATCATATACTCGCCTGCCTGACGGGAGGCGAATGCCTCGGTGAGGTATCCTGCCGCGGTGCACTTGGTAGCGTCAACAACACCCGCGGTGTTGTCAGCATCGTAGTACTTGCCGTTAGCGCCGTCGTAGATACGGATAACCTGGCCGTACTGGTTGAGGATGAACGCCTCACCCCAGCCGTTGGTCCAGTTGAGAGTGCCGGTGTACTCGGGAGTGTAAACGACGAAGAGGTAGGAGCCGAGCTTGGTGAGGTCCTCGTCGATTGCGATCTTGTCGGGAAGAAGGCTGAACGCCTTATCGTTTACCATAACGCTAACGAGGTTGTCAACAACGTCAACAACGCGGGTAACGGTGGTGGTAAGGGTGCCGTCGGTTGCGGTGATGGTTACGGTGTAGGAGCCGACGGTGTTGATGTCGAAGCCGCCGTTGTCGGTAACCGAAACGGTGAGAACAACGTCATCGGAGGGATCGAAGGTACCGTTATCGTCGGTTACGGTGAGGCCCGCTGCGATAGCGTCGGCGAGAACGAACTCGGCGTCGGTGTAATTAGCGAGAACCTTGTTGCCGTGGCCGGTGATTACGGGAGCCTGGTCAACGTAGGGGGTGAGTACCTCGGCGCTGTCAGCCCATACGAGGCGAACAACGTTGCCGTACTGGTAAATAACGTTGTAGTTCATGAAGCCGCGGCCGTCGGTATCAACGGTGGTGCCGCAGTAGCCGTTCTGAACAACGATAGCATAGCCGCCTGCGGGAACCACGAGGTTCTTTGCAAATGCGCTTACTACGGAAACGGACTCATCACCAACCTGAATGGTGGAAACCGAGCTTGCGGTTCTGTCGGGGTTAGCCTGATTAACGAGCTTGCCGTTCGCGCCGTCGCGGCCCTCGAGAACGAAGCCGTTAGCGTCGATGATAGCGGCAACGCCGTACTGACCCGTGATGCTCACGGTGAGCTCGGACTCGGATGCGTTGTAGAATACGCCGCTGATTGCCACGTCGGAAACGTAATTAGCGGTGATGGTGACGAACTCGTTGTTCTTGAAGGAGAGGATGTTGCCTGCCCACTTATTCTCGCCGAGTCTGTTAGCTCTGACCTCGAGAGAAAGAGCGGAGAGTGCCTCAAGGACGGTTACGGTACGGGTCGCGGTAGCGGTCTTGCCGTACTTGTTCTGTGCCTTGTAGGTGATGGTGTAGCTTCCAACGACCTCGGCGTCGAAGCCGTCGTCGTCCTCAATAATGAGGGTGGGAGCATCGTCGCCCTCGTCGGTTACGGTAACACCGAACATGAGGTCGATCTCGTCGCCCGCGTGGATCTCGATCGCGGGGGGAACAACGCTGATAGAGGGCGTTGTCTCAACGGGTGCGGGGTCATGACCCTCGCACTTGCCCTTGCAGGCGTCCTCGGTGCAAGATGCATCGGTACACTTGCCGCAGGTCTCACACGCGCTCTCGCACTTGTGCTCCGCATTGGGCTGGTCCTTGGGACCGCAGGCAGTAAAGGCAAGAACGAGTACCATTACCACTGCGATCAGTGTCAAAATTTTTGACATTTTCATTTGTGTGCCTCCTGATTTAAAATTTATTTTATTTTTAAGATGTCTAACATCAAAAAACCGTTTTGACTGAAATGCGTGCACTAGGAGGAGTGGAGGAGCGGGATACGCATTTCGGGGGTCCCCATCCGCCCGTTATGCGGGCGGGTGGGTGCTTTTTTGTAAACAATAGGTTTGCATTTTGCCGTTAACAACGGTGTAAAACAAGGTGTAGATAATCGCGCATTAGCCGCGGATAATTTAACACGGGGTGGGACTTAGGTGCACATCACCCTTTAACGGGTTAGCCCGCCTGACCCTTCTTCTTCACGATGAAGAACATTGCAACGCCCGTGCCGATAAGGACGAGCACGACGATGACCGCGCCGACGATGATGCCGGTGTAGTTGCCCTTATCGGGCTCGGTCTTGTCGCCTGCGGGCGGGGTGGGTGCGTTGTGACCCTGGCACTTGGATGCGCAGACGGTCTCGGTGCACTCGGTGTCGAGGCACTTGCCGCACCTGTCACACTTATGCTCGCACTTGTGGTCGGAGGGGAATACCACGCCGTTTTCGGTAACGGTGGGACGGGTTCTGTTCTGTTCGGGATCCCATTCGCCGTCGGCGATGAGCTCCATCGAGATGCGTGCGTCGAGGATGTCGGCAAGCTCGTTCAGCTGCTCGGTGATTCTCTGGCGGGAGTAGCCCTTCGCCATATCCTTCACACCGCTCTTTGCAAGAGTCTCGACCTTCTTCATTATCTTGTAGATGTCGACGGCGGTGTCGGCGCTCATTCCCTCAAGCTCGGTGATAGCCGCGGTGAGTGCCGCCTTCTGCTCCGCGGTCATGCCGCCCGCGGGGATGTAGATCCTGTCGGCCTTGGATGCGAGGTCCTCGCGCGTTGCGGCAAGCAGGTCTGCGATGGGTGCGTGAGGAAGGGTGCCCCACTTGCTGTTAACGCCGCTCTTAAGCGCGTTCTGTACGTCCTCGTGTCCGATGATCTGAGTCGAGCAGAATACGACGTAGCCGTTTGCGCCCGCCTGATAGGACGCCTCGATATGCTCCTTGTTCTGCCATGCGGGAAGGCCGCTGTACGAGGAGGCGATACCGGTGTAGTAGAGGCAGTTGTTACCGCCCATGAGGATCATATCGTTAACCCTCTTTAAGACGTCTGCAGAGTTTGTGTAGTACGCCATAGGGGTAGCAAGATCGATCCAGCCGTTGAGGTACCAGGTCTGCCAATCCTGCTTCTTCATATTCGTGGACTCCTGAAGGGAGGCGAATACGGAGGTGGAGAGGATGATGCCGCGCTCGTCCTTGATCTCCGTCTTGATGCGCTTGACGTAGCCGGTGATAAGGCCCATGCGGTATTCAACCCACTTTTTGTAGTTGGCGTCGGCCTCGTCCTGTCCGCCGAGGAGGTAGTTCTTGTCGAAGAGCTGGATGAACTTGTTATACATCTTTTCTCTCGAGGAGGACTGGTTGGCGGTGAAGGTCTTGCCCATCACGCCCTCGTAGAAGCCCTTCATCGATTCGATGGTAAATCCGGTGTCCTCATCCTTCGAGGAGACGGGGTAACGGATGTAGTCGAGGTTAAGACCCGCGACGTCCGGGTTCTTATCGAAGAGGTCGTTGTAGTAGGCGATGAGGGTGTCCTGCACCTCCTTGTTAGCGGGGTCGATGAATATGTAGAGGCCGCCCTCGTTGCGCTGGAGGTAGGTGCCGTCATCGTTGTACTGTACCCAATCGGGGTGCATGGTAACGACCGCCGCGGTGGGGTCGATACCGACGTAGAAGTTCTCCACCCAGGAGTGTACCTCGATGCCGTATTCCTTGCAGAGTGCGACGAACGCGGAGAGGTAATCGTCGTAGGTCTCGCCATCATCGCTCACATAGGAGGCGGCGAGGTTCTTGTGATAGGGGAACTCGGGAATCTCGCTCTTGAAGGCGGAGTAGCCGTTGTAGAGCGTTTCAACGAAGATGAGGTTGATGCCGATCTCCTTATACATCTTGACGTTGGTCTCGATGTCGGCGTAGGAGACCTCGATGGGTCTGTGCCATACCGCTCTTGCGGACACGGCCTTGCTCTCCGCGGAGGAGACGAGGATCTGCTGGCGGAGCTTCTCGATCTTCAGCTGGCTGTTATTGTAGCTCATAAGAAGGCTGACCCTTCCCTCCTCTGTGAGGTTCGGATCCTCGAGTGCGACCTCGATATCCTCCTTTACCTCCTTGAGGGCGAGGAGCTCGACCCTGACGTCGGCGATATCCTTGGTGAGCCTTTCGGTATCGACGTCATAGAGCTGCTTCATTCTCGTTTCGGCGGCACTGATAACCGCCTCAACGTCGGTGACGAGGTTTTCGTAATAGCTGTTAAGAGTGGTGGAGACGGCAAAGGTCTTATTGCTCTCGTTAAGAACGACGGTAGCGCCGAGAACGACGTTTGCACGGATGAAGTCGCGGCCCTTGCCGTGACCCGAGATGACGTAGCCGCCCTCGGGAATCTTCGATACGTTGACGCCGAGCTCAACGACGACGCCGTTTGCATCGACCGCCGCCTCAAATCCGTAGACGTTGGTGCCCGTGCCCGCGGCATCCTTGTAATTCCAGCCGTCCTTGTAGATCATCGTCTGGTTTTCACCGCGGTATGCGGGGAACTCCTCGGTCGGGGTCTCCATCGAGCCGGGGTTGCCCTCCTTGGTGGGGTTGACGTAATCGTAGTCGCCGACGACCGTGCCGCCGAAGCGGATGTAGTCGAAGCCGACCATTCTCACCTTGTCGCCCTTTGCGAAGATCTCATCTGCGGCGAGGAGCTGACGGTAGCCGGGTCCGTATGCCGAGAGGACGAAGCCGTTATCGGGGATGGTAGAGCCGGAATCGTCGCCGATGCCGAAGGGACGGAAATCAATGACCTCAAAGGTCTTTTCATCGAAATCGTACTGAACGATGACCTCGGTGCCGAAGGGGTTGGTGCCCGTCTTCTCACCAAACTGGTAATCGTAGTAAACGACCATCGGGCCGGAGCGGTTGGTGTTGGTGTAGTCGATGACCATACGGCGCTCGTCAGACTCGACGGCGCGGGTTGGGATGGCGATCTTCTCACCGCCGAGGGTCACGGTGTCACCAACGGATGCAAAGCCGTTATCCTGTGCCGTGGGGACCGAGATAACGAAGCCGCCAACGGGGATGTAGGTCTTGCCGACCTCGGCGGTCACGACCTCGGTGACGACGTATGCGCCGTCGCTGTTTGCCTTGCAAACGTATTCGACGAAGGAGCCCTCTCTACCCGTTGTGGTGTCGGGGTACCAGGGGGTGTAGATGACGGTCGCGTTATCGTCGACGGTAGCGTATCTGATCTCATAGTCAGCGAGAGATCCGCCCGAGGCGACCTCCCAATACACCACGGGGTCGGTGATAACCTGGAGCGTCCTGTCTCCTACGGTTGCCGTAACGCTCTTGCTGAGGTTTCTCTCATACTCGCCCTCCTGTGCCGCGCTGACCGCGATACCGCACATAAGGAGAATGGAGAGGACCAGAGCGAAAACGACAATTTTCATTAAGTGCTTTCTCATATAGCCTCCTGAAATCTATTTATCTTTTTTATTAGCATCATTAGGGGGTGAAGTGCCGAAAACGCGACAGGGGGTCGGGGATACCGACGAAGGCGTCAGGCGACGGGGTGCCGCCTGCGGCGGGGTTTAGTTCCCTGCCCGCGCGGCGAGGAACTCCTCGTAATTCACCTTTGCCTCGACGAAGGTCTTGGCAGAATCAAAGAGCACGACACCGTCGGCGCCCGCGCGCAGGCTCGCGTCTATGTGCGCGGCGAGGTCCTCGGTCGACTGTGAATGGTAGGTGGTATAAAGACCCGAGTAGCAGAGGGCGCCCTTGCAGCGCGCCTTGATGCCCGCGACGGCGTTATACACCTGCTCGGTTTCGTAGAAGTACACCATAGGTGTAACGAAGTCGAGGTAGCCCTTGTCGAGCCAGACGCTGATCGCCTGCTTTTTGAGCATATAGGAGATGTCGGGCTCGGGGAAGACGGCGGTGGATATGAGCTTGCCCTCGTGCTTTTCGCGGAGCATTGCGCGCACGCTCTTAACGAAGTCGGTGATGAAATACGCCCTGTGTGCGACCCACTCGGGCAAAAGACCCCTCTCGTGGATGATATTCACGAGCGATTCACGCTTATTCTCGGGATCGAGGGTCAGGCCGTGACGCGTAGCGAAGATGTCCATCGACACGTCGGTGTAGCCGCTGTCGGTGCTCTCGTTAATATCCGAGATGGGATAGCGGATGTAGTCGAGGTTGAGTCCGCGAATGGCGGGAACGTGGGTGAGCATCTCGTCATACAGGTCGACGAGGAAGGAGCGCACCTCGGGATTCGCGGGGTCGAGGAAGATGTAGCCGCCGAAGCCCGCACCCTCCGTCTTATGACGGATGTCGCCGCTCTGTGTCCGTAAGAGCCAATCGGGGTGGTCGAGCATTATCTGCTCGTCGTCGTTGCAGCCGACGTAAAAATCCTGCACCCAGGCGTGGACGTCGATACCTCTTTTGCCCGCCTCGGTAACGAAGGCGGTGAGATAGTCGGGGTAGTCACCGTAGGTGCGCCCCTCAAATCCCCTGTAATACGGGAGGGTATCGGTCTTGAAGATGGTCATTCCGTGGAAGAAGGATTCAAGGAACACCGCGGTGATTCCCGCACTCTTGAATCTGTCGAGGAGGTGGCAAAGCTCGCCAAGGTCCCTCTCGTTATCCCTCGGGTTGGGTCTGTGCCAAACGCCGAGCATCTGCTTTTTCATCTGCGCCGCGGCGCAATTCATTTGATTTTCCATAGTTCTTTTGCGTTATTCTTTGCTTGTTTCGGTGGTTGTTTCGGTGGTTTTATCTGTTACTGATTTTTCTTATTCGCTTTGCCGTGACGGGAAGATCCGTTCTCCCTCAGGCGTCTGTCTCACGGAGTGAGAGGTCGACCTCGAACATCCGTCGCCAAGGCATACGGCAGACGTCGATCCCGTATTTTTCGAGGAGCGCGGGGTAATTTTCGGTGATGAATTTTTCGAGCTCGGCACGGACGATTTCTGCGACCTGTCCGTCGCTGCCGCCCGCGTCGAAGTAGTTAAGACCGAGGGATGGGAGGACGTTATTCGTGACGTGGCGGCGGACGAAGCCGCAATAGCCGACGTCCTCAAAAATTCGCTCGGCAAGGAAGCGACGCTCGTCCGAAGAGTCGCCGAAGAGGTAGACGAACACCGCCTGACAGATCACGGTGCCGAGGGTATTCGAGGAGGTATTCCAGCCCGCGTATGCCGAGACCGAGAGGAGCGGGACGCGCTCCTGTATAAGGGTGAGCAGCTCGCGCTCGCCACCGTTGCAGTAGGCGCCGTCGGCAATGGCGGTAACCCTGCCCTCACGGATGCTTGCCGCGATCTTGTCACAGAAGGCGTTCATATCGCGCGAGAGATAGCCGTCCGACGGCCCCTCTGCAATATCGCGCGGGTCGAAGGCGGGGTAATTTAGGTAAAGGCGGATATCCGACTCTCCCCCCTCGGGCAGCATGAGGCAGCCCGCCGACGCGATCTGGTGCGGCAGGGTTTTGCCAAGCGGCCTGTCCTCGTAGAGCGGGTAGATATTCGGGTTATTTTCGTGGGCAAAGATGCACTCGATACGCGGGGTGACGCCCTTAAATTCGCAGGCGGCGCGCGCGAGTAACGTCATGCCGACCTCGTCGGCACCGGGGTACATCGCAACGTCGGAAAGACCCTCGGCGGCGATGACCTCTTTGACACTCTCTCTATCCATCGAGGTGTAGCCGTATTCGGCGGAGTCATCCTGCGGGATGACGAGAAAGTCGATGGATTTGCCGAGCATTTTGATCGAGCGGATGAGCATATTGCGGTTTGTCACGCGCCGCGTCTCAAAGTCGGAGAGATTGTCACCGATCACCGCGCGGTATTGCTCGAGCTCCCTCTCTGCGGTTTCCCCGTCGATGAGGCCGAGGTCGCGCTTATGCTTGATCTGCCCCGTGCGGAAAATCTCGACGCCGCAGTGCTCGTAGTAGTCGGGCTCCTCGTCCGCGCTCGAGTATTTCGGACAGCGCATAATGAGGGCGAAGGCGTATATTTTCGCGGCGGGGTTTACCCGCTTGATTTTATCGATGACCGCGAGGCGAGCGGCAAGCTCCTCCTCACCCATGTGATGGAGGCGGGAGGGTACGATTCCGCCGTAGAGGAGCATATCGATGGAAATGACGAAGCCGTCCGCAGTGGCGGCGCTATCAAGCAAAAACGCCTCGAGCGCGGTAACGTCGGCGGAAATTTTTTTATCACCGAGCATTTCCCGTGGCGGGCAGACAAGCTCGATGGGGCTACCCTTCGCGATTCGGGGGGCGAAGTAGTAATTACACGGCCGCTCGTCGAGCGGGAGGTATACAAGCTTCATTTTTGAGTCGGCTTTCTGACCGTTTTTGGTGGCTCTCATCCGTGTTTTGTCCTTTCTGCACATATTGAATTTTCATCTTTGTATCAATTGCACAAGGTGCCAAAAATTACTCTGATCAACATCTCCATTATATAACTTTTAGCGCGTGGGTGTCAATGATTTTAAAAGATTTATGTATAAATAATTTTTGGTCATTTTGCCTATTTTTGGTTTTAGCGATGGCAAAAAAACGATGCGGACCCGACGAAAATCGGGTCCGCATAGCGGGTATTTGCGTGATTAGCCTTTTATCTTCACCGTCTTTATCTCAAACGGCGAGAGGGTTAGGGATATTTCATCCCTGCCGAGCGATTCCACCTCGTCCTCGAGGATGTTGGTGAGGATGATCTCGGCGCCGCCCGAACCGAGGGTGACCGTCGAGGTTGCACCGAGCGCCTCGTAGAGGCGGAGGATGATGCCGTCGTCCTCGCCGTGCTTGACGGTTTCGAGGATTACGCTGCCGTCACCCGTGAGGGTGAAGGGTGCCGCGAGGTCGCCGTGGCTCGTGCGGATGGGGCGGTAGTTGAAATCGTATCCGCGGCGGACGGTGTCCATCGAGAGGCCGCCCTCGTGAGGATAGATGGCGTAGCGGAAGAAATGCTCGCCAAGGTCGCCGCGCGCGTCGGGAGCGGTACCCGATTTGTGCAGGGTGATACCAAGGCGGCCGCCCTGACAGGACACGCCGTATTTGACGTCGGAGAGCATCGAGATGCCAATGCCCGCCTCCGAAAGGTCGGTCCACTTGTGGGCGCATACCTCGAATTTGGCGAGGTCGCTCTTATCCCTCGGATAGGTGTTGCGAACGAGGTTGCCAAACTGTGTTTCACAGCGGTAGGACTGGGTGAAGAGGGTGGTATCGTGCTCCGCACGGATGAGGGTATGAAGGTCGCCCGCGACGAGGCGGTTTTCAAACTCTATCTCGGGGCTGTCGAAGCGGAATTTTACGTCGGTGACGAGGGTGGAATTATCGGCAATGGCGTGGGTGATACGCAAAACGAGCAGGTATTCGCCGACCGATACGACCTCGCGACCGAGGAAGCGGACGGGCTTTTCCTTCATTCTGTAATCCGCGTCGACGTCCCAGTTATCGTAGATTAGGGGGACGTCCTCGTACGCCTTGATAAGGTGGAGGCCGCCCTTCGCCAGCTCGCGGCCGCGGTAGACGAGCGAGGAGATTTTACCTTCGGTAAAGGTTGCCTCGACGAAGGGGGTGATCACCCTGTCGCCGTCGACCGTGAAGGGGATATTGCCCGTGGGCTTCTGTCGCCTGCCGTAGCCGATGCCGTCGAATTTGTAGGGGGCGACGGTGCGCCTGCCGTCGAGGGCGTCGTACTCCTGTCCCTTATCGGTCGGGAGGATCTCGGTGCGGGCGTGCGGGAGGGTGTTGAAGTAGGCGCGCTTGCCGCGCTTACCCTTGCCCGAGGTGTAGGCGCGCGCCTCGGCGAGGGCGGCCCTCTGCTCCTCGAGGGCGACGTCGGTTGCCTCGGCGATGCAGGTGCCGGGGAGGATATCGTGGAACTGGTTGAGCATCAGGGTATCGTAGAGGGCGTCGGTCATTGCCTTCGCGCCCTTATCGCCCTTCATAACCGAGATGAGCTCGGCATCGTGGAGCGCCTCCTCAAGGCGGCGGTTATACATTTTCATATCGTGATTCGTGGTATAGGTGCCGCGGTGCAGCTCGAGATACAGCTCGCCGAAATACTCGGGAAGCTCTTTAGAGCTTATCCTCTCCATAAAGTCGGAGACGGTGGTGTGCTCGACCACGGCGCGGGTGGCGTGCTTTTCGGTGTAGATCGCACGGCTGACCATCTCCTCGGAGGGGCCGCCACCGCCGTCACCGAAGCCGTATGCCATCAAGACGCTGTCGCAGTCGCGCTTGTTGTGGATGTCAGAGAGGCGCTTGGTTATCGATTCCTCGTCCGCCCAGGTCGCGATGGTGGTAAAGTGGACGGGGACGGTGCTGCCGTCTATGCCGCGCCAGGTGAAGGTCTCGTAGGGGAAGCGGTTCATATCGTTCCAGGAGAGCTTGGTGGTAAGGAAGTAATCGACGCCGCTTTTCTTCATGATCTGCGGCAGGGCGGCGGAATAGCCGAAGGTGTCGGGCAGCCAGAAGGTGTTCGATTCGTAGCCGAATTTCTCGCGCAGATAGCGCTTGCCGCGGATGAATTGACGGCAGAAAGCCTCCGAGCCCGTGAGGTTGCCGTCACACTCTACCCAGGTTGCGCCGTTGACCTCGAATCTTCCCTCTTTTATATACTTCTCGACCTCGGCGAAGAGGACGGGGTCGGCCTCCTCGATCCATTTGAGGTAGAGAACGGTGGACATAAAGAACTTGTATTCGGGGTGGCGGCGGAGCATTTCGACCGCGTTTGCGACGGTGCGCATCAGCTTGCGGCGGGTTTCGTCAACCGTCCAGAGCCAGGCGGTATCGAGGTGCGAGTGACCGATGATGCCGACGTAGGGGAGCTTGCGACCGCCCTCAAAGAGCCTGTCGATAAGGTCCGCGGCGGCAAGGAGCACCTCGTCCGAGGGGATGACCTCGTCGGCGGGGAGTAGCTTGAACAGCTCGATATAGGTTTTCTCGATGTGAGCACGGGCATAGCCGTCCTCCTCGGAGGCGTAGAGCTGCTCAAGGAGGGTCATTTTCTCATTCAGGACGTAGAGCGGGCCGTTCAGCCGCACGAGGTGGATGTACTCGAAGGGGCGGTCGGGCTTCAAGGAGGAGTAGGAGAAGGTGAACGGCTTGTCATACGGATGAATACCCGGCAGGACGTGGGAATAGTACGCCTCGAGCTCGACGAGGTCGCCGTTTTTCAGCCCGTCGAGGAGCATATAGCGGTGCGTTCTTGCGGGTGGCTCGAAGGCGTCGGCGGGGTTAATGTAGTCGAGCATACCGACCTTTCTGCCGTTTACCGAAACGAGGTGCTCGGGCGAGCCCGTTTCAACGTTGAGGTAGTATTTCTCGCCCTCGTCTATCCCCTCGACGGTAAAGGAGAAGACCGCGGTGCCGAAGTCCGTGCCCCAGAGCATACCCTCCTCGATGGGGAATTTTTCGCCGCCCTTGTCAACGGTGACGGCGGGGTTAATAACCTCGGTGACGAGATGTGCCTCGTACATTTCGCGGAGCCGCTTCATCTTCATTATCATTCTGTCAATCTGTCTGTCCTGTAGCATTTTTACCTCCAAATCAGCTTATGCGGTTGGTTTTGGTTTAGATTGCGGTTGATTTCAATTAAATTTACGGTAGGTTTTTGATTCATTTTGTCGTTTTGGGTGGGCGTTTGTCTGCAAATCGCGGCTAATTCGACGCGCGGGTGATGCAGTCGCCTCCCTATCAATAATTGTAATATGCTTTACACGCGTTGTCAAGCGGTTTTTGTAACTTAATTTGCTCTATTTTTTCTTCCCGCCCTGCCACGCCCCACCCCCCGCGCGGGAGAATGGCCCGTCATTACACGAGAAAAAGGCGAAATGCAAACAACTATTTGCATTTCGCCATAGGAAATTAATTCGGTTTTCGATAATGCTCAGCGGGGAAAATGCGCGGAAATTTAACACGCCCCCACACTTATCGGGTTTTTGCTCGTCTTTGCGGCACATACGCCGACGGGGGCGCGGGGTAAGACGAGATCACCAGATAAACGGGATCAGGCGGTATTTTACGCGGGTCTTATACTCGGTGTAGCCGTCGAGCGAGGCGGTGAGCACGCGCTCCTCGTTCAGGATTCGGACAACGATCAGTGCGATATATGGCAAGAAGCAGAGGACCGCCCACAGCGAGCCGAGCACCACGGGAATCGAGAGGAAGAGCCAGACCGTCACCGCATACATCGGGTGGCGGAGGATGCCGTAGAGGCCGGTGTCGACGACCCGTTGTCCTTCCCTGACCTCGACGGTGCGGGAGAGGTAGGCGTTCTCGCGCATCACCTCGGCATAGAGGGCGTAGGAGACGAGCAGGACGACCGAGCCGACTATCACCGCCCACAGCGGCATATCCGTCCAGCCGAAGCGGTGGTCGAGCCCCGCAACGACGAAGCCCGCGATGAACAATAGCCCCGACACGGCAACGACGGCACGCTGGGTTTTCTCGCCCTCCTTGGCGGAGAGGCGGCTTTTAAGCAGGTCGGGGGCTTTGATCAGAAGGACCGCGCCGAGGAGGAGCATCGGCAAAAACAGGAGGCCGAGAAATAGCCAGCCGTTAAAATAATCAAGGCCGCCCGCGGGAACGAACAGTAGCGCCCCGACGAGCACAACGCCGACGGCGAATTTCACCGCGGCTGATATAGCGAGGCCGAGCCTCGAATAGTTTTTGCTTGTGGATTTCATTTCGTTTTCCTTGTGATAAATAGGGGTGTACTCCTGATAAGAGGGGTGCGTACTCCGCGTCAAAAGCACCGCCGTAAGGAATAGTGCGCCGCAAAAAAGCGAGAGGTGCGGCGTTGATTTTCGTTAAGATTATTTAGCGAGGAGGGCGGCGAGGTCGGCCACCGTTTTGAGGTAGTAGTCGCAGTTGGCGCGCATAAACTCCTCAATCTCGGGGATATCGTTTGCCCAGCCTGCGGCGGCAAAGACCGCGCCCGCGGCGCGTGCCATATCGTAGCCCGGCTTCAGGTCGTCGACGACGAGAATCTCGGACGGATGGATGCCGAGGCGGTCTGCAAGGTCGAGGATGCACCACGGGGAGGGCTTGCGATTTTCCTTCGGGATATCCCAGCCGTAGATTACGTCGGGCATGGGCAGGTCGTTGTGCCTGTAATCCCGCTCGATATACCGCTTGAAGGAGTGGGAAACAACCGCGATAGTGCCACCCTGTGTGCGAAAATCGGTAATTATCTCCCTGATTCCGTCGTAGGCGGAGGGGATGCGGCTATCAACGAATTTGACCCAATATTCCTCCTCGTGCGCCATTTGCTCATCACTCATTCCAAGCTCGTCGCGGAACAGCTCGAGAACGCCGGGGTGGAAGTTTTTCTTGAAGAAGACGTCGAGGGTGTAGTCGCCGACCCGCTCAGGCATATAGTCCTCGAGGTAGGCGATGAAGGAGGGGTAATGTATGGTTGCGGTGCTGTCAACGACGGTATCGTCGTGATCGAGAACGAGGCATTTATATTTCATCTTTAATGTCCATAAAAATTATTTTTGGTGTGGAAACGGTGAGGTCGGTGTGCGTGACGGTGAGCGTCGAGCCGCGAAGGAGCATATTCCACCCCGCCTCGTCACCGCCGTAGGAGATGCACTCAAGCGAGTCACAGCCCGAGAAGGCGTCGGTGTCCTCAATCTCGCGCACGGCGCGCGGAAGGGCGATCCGACGGAGCCCCGTACAGCCCGAGAAGGCGTCGTAGCCGATGGATTCGAGTCCGACGGGAAGGATGAGCGATTCGAGCGAGGTGCACCCGCGAAAGGCGCCGCGACCGATTTTGCGAAGGCGTGCGGGTAGGTCGACGATCTTCAGTGAGCGACAGCCCTCGAAGGTGTTCTCGTCGATGAGGCCCATATTCGCCGAAAGGCGCACCGCCTCGAGCGAGAAGCAGGAGGCAAAGGCGTTGAACTCGACGAGCACGCAGCTGTCGGGGACGGTCATGTCGGTGAGGTTGAAGCAGAAGGCAAACGCGCCCGAGCCGATCATATACACGCTCTCGGATAGCTTCAGGTGGGTGAGGCTGACACAGGCCTCGAACGCGCCCTCGCCAACCCTTTTCACCGTGTCGGGCATGGTGACGCCCGTGAGCGAGGAGCAGGAGGAGAAGGCCTCGTCGCCTATCTCGGTAAGGCCGTAGGGGAGCACGACGCGGCGCAGGTTTTTGCAGCCCGCGAAGGCACAGGCACCGATCTTCTCAAGACCGCGGGGCAGAATCACCTCGGTGAGGTTTTCAAAATCGCGGAAGGCGTTCTCGGTTATCTCGAGCATTCCCTCCTCCACAGTAACGGTGCTGTTCTCGGGTGTGTCCTCGTACACACCGCGATAGACGATGCGAAGCTCGTCCTCGTTTTGTATAGTATTGTTTACATTTTCGTTAGCCATAGTATTTCTCTTTTATTCACTCCCACTTTGTGGGAATATCACTTTTGCGCAGCAAAAATATCACTTGTGCGACGCGCACAAATACCACTCTCGCGTCGGCGAGAATACCACTCTCGGACAACTCATCCGTCGAGTTGCTTTGCAACTCTCTTCCACACTTCCCTTGCTAGGGAAGGCAGAATTACAATTTGTGTCAGCAAGTAAATTTACCCGAGCTTTGCAAGGGCGGCGAGGATAGCCTCGCGGGTTTCGCGGTACTTGCCGAGCTTTGCGCGCTCGCCGTCGACGACGGCGGCGGGTGCCTTGGACACGAAGCCTGCGTTCGAGAGCTTCTTCTCGATGCGCTCGATCTCGCCCTCGGTCTTGGTGAGCTCTGCCTTGAGCCTTGCGCGCTCCTTATCAAGGTCGACGACCTCGGCAAGGGGGATATAGAGCGAGCCCGCGTCGGTGGCAAAGGTGATCGCATCGTCGGCGGTGTATGCGTCGGTGAGGATGACCTCGGACGCGCTTGCGAGCTTTAAGAGAATCTTTTCCGCGGTGCGGAAGGAGTCCTCGTAGCGGGAAACGACGTAGAGCTTTGCCTTCTTCGAGGGGGGGACGTTCATCTCGGCGCGGCGCGCACGGATGGCGGTAATGCAGGTGATGATACGCTCGACGTCCTCCTCGGCGGCGGTGTAGTCCATACCCGTGTCAAATTTCGGGTACTCGGAGATCATTATCGACTCGTCCGCGTGAGGCAGAGCCTGATAGATCTCCTCGGTGATGAAGGGCATATAGGGGTGAAGGAGCTTCAGGATGGAGGTGAGCACCTTAACGAGGACGCGCTTCGCGGTAAGGGCGGGTGCGCCACCCTCGAAGATGCGGCTCTTTGCCATTTCGATATACCAGTCGCAATAGGTGTCCCAAGTGAAGGAATAGATCTCAGATAGGGCGATGCCTAGCTCGTAGTTCTCGAAGTTCTGGCAAACCGAGCCGACCGTCTTGTTGAGGCGAGAGAGGACCCACTTGTCCTCGGGTGCGAGGTCGGCGTCATCGACGGGAGCGAGCAGCTCCTCGTCACTCTCGGTGAGGTTCATAAGAACGAAGCGGGATGCGTTCCAGAGCTTGTTGGCAAAGTTCCTCGCCGCCTCGATCTTCTCATCCGAGAAGCGCATATCGTTGCCGGGTGCGTTACCCGTGGTGAGCGCGAAGCGGAGTGCATCCGCGCCGAAGGAGTCGATGATCTGGAGCGGGTCGATGCCGTTGCCGAGCGACTTGGACATCTTTCTGCCCTTTGCGTCGCGGACGAGGCCGTGGATGAACACCTTCGAGAAGGGTGCCTTGCCAACATGCTCGATACCCGAGAAGATCATACGGGAGACCCAGAAGGTGATGATATCGTAGCCCGTGACGAGCGTGGAGGTCGGATAATAGCGCGCAAGGTCTGCGGTAGAGTCGGGCCAGCCGAGCGTCGAGAAGGGCCAGAGAGCCGAGGAGAACCAGGTGTCGAGGACGTCCTCCTCCTGATGGACCTTGCCGCCGCACCTCGGGCAGGTGTCGACGTCGGTCTTAGATACCTCCATGTGGCCGCAATCGTCACAGTAGAAGGCGGGGATACGGTGACCCCACCAGAGCTGACGGGAGATGCACCAATCGAGGATGTTGTTCATCCAATTGAAGTAGTTCTTCGAGAATCTCTCGGGAACGAAGGAAACGGTGCCGTTTTCAACCGCCTCGATCGCGGGTGCGGCGAGCGGCTTCATCTTAACGAACCACTGGTCGGAGGTGAGCGGCTCAACCGTGGTGCCGCAACGGTAGCAGGTGCCGACGTTGTGGTCGTGGGGCTCTGTCTTGACGAGGTAGCCCTCTGCCTCGAGGTCCTTTACCAACGCCTTACGGCACTCGTAGCGATCCATGCCCTCGTACTTGCCCGCGTATGCGTTCATAGTGGCGTCGGCGGTCATTACCTTGATGTGCTCGAGGTTGTGGCGCTGACCGACGAGGAAGTCGTTCGGGTCATGGGCGGGGGTGATCTTTACACAACCGGTACCGAAGCCGATCTCGACGTAATCGTCGGCGACAACGGGGATCTCCCTGCCGACGATGGGCAGGATGAGGGTCTTGCCGATGAGGTGCTTGGTGTTCTCGTCCTCGGGGTTGACGGCGACGGCGGTGTCACCGAACATGGTCTCGGGGCGGGTGGTGGCAATCTCGACGTAGGCGTCCTCACCCTTGACGGGGTACTTGATGTGCCAGAAGTTACCGGGCATATCCTTGTACTCGACCTCCGCGTCCGAGAGGGCGGTGAGGCAACGGGGGCACCAATTGATGATACGGTGACCGCGGTAGATAAGGCCCTTGTTATAGAGGTTTACGAACACCTCGCGTACCGCGCGGGAGCAGCCCTCGTCCATCGTGAAGCGCTCACGCGACCAGTCACAGGAGGAGCCGAGCTTCTTTAGCTGGTTGATGATCCTGCCGCCGTACTGATGCTTCCAATCCCAGACGCGCTCAAGGAATTTGTCGCGGCCGAGGTCATAGCGGGAGAGACCCTCGTTCTTGCGGAGGTGCTCCTCAACCTTGATCTGCGTGGCGATGCCCGCGTGGTCGGTGCCGGGTACCCAAAGGGTGGAGTAGCCCTGCATACGGCGGGTACGGACGATGATGTCCTGCAGCGTTTCGTCAAGGGCGTGACCCATGTGAAGCTGTCCCGTTACGTTTGGCGGGGGGATGACGATCGAGAAGGCGGGCTTCTTCGGATCGGGGTCGGGTGCGAAGTAGTTTTTGTCGCACCACTCGGCGTAGATTCTGTCCTCAAACTCGCCGGGGTTGTAGTTTTTGGCAAGCTCTTTTCTCATATTTATTTCCTCCTGCTGCTTTTCGCGGCGTTTTAATAATAATCGTCTTTTGGTTTTCGGTGGGTGCGTGCGGAGCGGTTTATCCGTGCGTGTTTGTTTTTGTCGCACTATGCCCTGCCCTGTGTCGCGTTTCGTGGTGCTTTTGGCGTTCAAACCGCACCCTGTGTCGTGATTTTCGGGGTGTTTTTTGAGCGGTTTTACACCCGTTGAGCGTCCTTCGTAGTCATTCTGTTGTCCTTTTTCACCGTCTTACTCTCTCGAGGCGCAGACGAGGTGCAAAGCCCCGTAAAACGCGACACAGGGTCGGGCTTAGGCAAAAAATCGGGGTACAAAATGACAACGTGAGATTACACAATCGCGGCGGCTTACGCCCGTCGGCGCCGCGAGTGAGGGCGGCAAAATCAAACAAAAAGCCCCGAGGCGAAAAAGCCTCGGGGCGTATAAACGCGGTACCACCCAAGTTCGGGAGCCGTGGCTCCCCTTCATTCTCTCTTAACGCGAGGCACGCCGAGGTCTAATGAGCCGCCGCACGTCCCACCGCGACGGAGTCGCGAAAAGCGGGTAGGCGATTGCCGTTCTTCTCGGGATACTTCGGGCTACCTTCGCCCGCCCTTGCCATGCGCTCGCACCAACCGCGCACTCTCTTCCGACAGGTAGGGGTTACTCCTCCCAAAGACCGCGGCGCATCACGCGCCCATCGGTGTAGTTATTGTATCACAAGGAAAATTAAATGTCAAGTAGTTTAAAAAATAATGCGCGTGACCCTTGAAACGGTTTGTAATTGCGTACTGCTCTTTTCGGGCAACAGGAGGATTGCCTTTTTGGTATTTCTTCATCGAGGAATCCTTCAATACAACAAGTACAGGCACCCAATCGCGCGAATTGAAATAATCAAAAATTACAGACTCCCAATCGCGCGAATTTTTTCGATGATAAGGGACGGACGGGAGGCGATAGGCGTAGAAATCTACGTCGAGCCTCTTGGCCGAGCCCTTAGCGCGGAAAAATTTAGCGATCAAATCTACGTCGAGCCTCTTGGCCGAACCCTTGCGCGGAAAAATTTAGCGATAACCGTCATAGACAACCTTTGTCACCGTATACATCGACTGATACGCCTCCTCAAGAAGGGCGTCGACGTCCACCTTCGCAAGCTCGGCGAGGACGTCCTCCAGCTTCGGCTGGGTTTTCGGGTGACGGGGGGTAAAGACGGTGCAGCAATCCTCGTAGGGGAGGATGGCGGTGTCAAAGGTGCCGTAGTGGCGTGCCTGGCGGACTATCTCCTCCTTATCCATGCCGATGCAGGGGCGGAAGACGGGGATATTTACCTGCGAGTCGGTGACGCCGATGGCGGCGAGGGTCTGGGAGGCGACCTGTCCGAGCGATTCACCCGTGATGATGGCGCCGCACTTGTAGTCGCGGGCACACCTTTCGGCAAGGCGCATCATAAACACGCGAAGGAGGAGAGTGAAATAATCCTCGGTACAATTGTCGCGCAGGACCTCCTGAATATGGGTCAGGGAGATAACGTGGACGTGGATCTTTGCACAGTATTCGCACATTTCCTGTGCGAGGGTGAGGACCTTTTCCCTTGCGCGCTCGGAGGTGTAGGGGAAGGACTCGAAGTGGAGTGCCTCGATCTCCATTCCGCGCTTTGCCATCATACAACCCGCGACGGGGGAGTCGATGCCGCCCGAGAGAAGGAGCAGACCCCTGCCCGAGGAGCGAAGCGGAAGACCGCCCGCGCCCGCCTCCTGTCCCGCGCGAATGAAGGCGAAGTCGTCCCGCACCTCGACGGTGACGGTGACCTCGGGATTTTTGACGTTGACCTTGATGCCGCGGACGGTTTCGAGAATCACGCCGCCGACGATGGCGGAGATTTCAAGCGAGCCGAGGGGGAATTTCTTGTCCGAGCGCTTTGCCTCGACCTTGAAGGTGCGCTTGCCCGCGAGCTTGTCGGGCAGGTAGCGGCGCGCCATATCGAGGATGGCGTCCATATTCTTCTCACAGACGGCGGCGCGGTTTACGCCGACGATGCCGAACACCTTCCTTGCGACGTTATACATTCCGTCCATATCCGCCGCGGCGTCCTGCGGCTCGACGTAGACGGTCGACTGCTTGAAGTAGATCTTAAAGTTGCCGTAGGGGCTCGCACGGCGGCGAAGCTCCTTCACAAGGCCGGATTCGAAGTTCTGGCGGTTTGCGCCCTTGAGGACGACCTCACCGAACTTGCAGAGGATGACCTCGCGTATACTATTGTTTACATTTTCATCGGTAAAACCAAAATTCATATTGATAAACGTCCTTGTCGTTTTATTACATTAATTTGACACGGGTGGGTACTTACCCGCCCGTGTCATGGTTTTTCGTGCTTGTTTTCCCTTCCCATCCCTGCCGATTTTTACGGCGGGGTGCTTTACGCGCCGAACGGGGATGCGCGGCGCGGAGGGCAGGGATAATTTAGTCAAACAAGAGATCGGAGAACGCCGAGTTTGCATCGCGGATCATAAGGTTATACGTCCGCCTGTATGCGCGGTATCTTGCCGCCTCGGAGGCGATGCTCTGGTTGTTCTCGTTATAGCTTGAGAGGAGGTAGTGCGTCTCGCGCAGGATCTCGCCGACGAGGGCGATGTCGCCCGCCTCGTACGCCGCGGCAAGCCGCTCGTTCGCGTTATAGAACTGCTTGTAGGTGTACTGGGGTACGATGGGCTTCGGCTCCTCGTACTTGATCCAGGAGTTAGCCTCCTTCACCCACTCGTCGCTCACGGTCTGCCACTCATCCATCGGGGTGTACTCGTATGCGACGATCTCGTCGACGTGCCGCTCGATCTGGAAGACGACGGCGACGTTAAACTGCGTTACTCCGCTTGCCTCGATAACCACGCGCTGGGTCGGGTCCTTGGCAAGGGGGTCGTTGTTATTCGTTTTAGTGTAGGTGTCGGGGAGGACGGTTTCGTATTTCGTCAGGCCCGAGGAGCTCGAGGGGGTGCCCATCTTGCGGAATTTCAGCGAGGCGTCGTTCGATAAGAGGGTGGCGCGGAGGATGATCTGCTCGCCGTTTCCGACGTTGTAGGTGGAGATGAACTGCCTGCCGTCCTGAGATATTGAGAGGTGGTGATTGATATTCAGGATCCAGGTAAGGTCGGTTGCCTTGGAGAAGGAAATTTCATCCTGCAAAACGACGGTCGAGCGGGAATTCGTCAGAAGGACGCCGCGCTTGCCCGAGGTGCAATTTGCCCCGTACTCGGTGGTCATATCCGAGATGGCGTAGCCGCCGAGCTCGTCGGACACGAACTCGTCAATAACGGCGTAGCCCGAGGTGGAGGCGGTGGTGTATTTCTGCCCGCGGGGGAGCGAGGAATCGTTACGGATGACGACGGTGCTATGCCCCTCGAGGGATTTGGCGTACAGCTTGTAGCGCTTGCCGTTTTCGCCCGAGTTCCAGAAGCCCGAGACGTTGTAGTTTTCGGGGGCGACGTCGGTGGTCCATTTCACACCGCCCATCGAGAGCATAAAGTTGCCGCAGTCCATATCGCCGTGGGTGACGTGGTTGGGGCCGACGTGCAGTCCCGTGAACACGCCGTCCTCCTCGTAGGAGGAGTGGAAGGTCGCGGTGTCGATGCCCTTGAAGTTGAAGTCAAGCGGCACGCTCTCGGGGTGGGCACCCTCTGCGAGGGTGTCGTCGTAGTACAGGACCTCCATCGTCTTAAAGCCGAATGACATTTTATCGCGCAGGTATGCGAGGGTCGGGTCGTCATACAGGCGGGAGGCAAAATAGAGGGAGGTGTAGTCGATCGAGCCCTCGCCCGAATCGTGGTAGTTCCACATCTGATACTTGCCGTCGGCGATGCCGATGGTGAAGTAGAAGGAATCGTGCAGTCCGACGATGTCCTCGTAGCCGTAGGTGGTTCCGCAGGAGGACAAGAGGGCGGCAAGAGTGATCATCAGGGTGTTGGTGCCGTAGCCCCAATAGCCCGGGCTCTCTATATACGCGCCGTCGGGCGCGTACTGGAGCAGGCAACGCTCGAGAGAGAGAAGGTATTGCTCGATGACGAAGAGGGCGTTCTCACGATAGCCCTCGTACTCCGAGAGAAGGAGCGCGGAGACGATCATTCCCGAGCCGCAGACCGTCTGCCAGTTGTTGTCGCGGTTGATGGTGCGCCAGCCTCCCGTGCCCGCCGTGTAGGAGATCGAGAGGTATTTAGCCTGCTGTCCCGAGAGCGAAGGGTGGGTGCCGTACTGATACTGGCGGGAGGCGTTCGTGGAGGCGAGGTCGATCCTCGGGGTCGAGCCCTGCTTGTAGAGCGAGTCGCAGACGATGGCGTAATAGCCCTTCATCATTCCCTTTTCGTAGAGGATGGCGGCGAGCTCGTCGCGCTTCTCGGGCTGGCTGTCGAAGCCGTGGTAGATCCAATCAAGGCCGATGGCAAATTCGACAGAGCCGTCGGCGACGTTGAGGAAATGGCCCTCGCCCCAATGCTCCCATTTGCCAAGCTCGACGGCGAAGAGATAGAAGGCGTCGACGTATTTCTGCTCACCCGTCATCTGCCAGAGGAAGGCGAGCTTTTTCAGCTTCTCGGTATATGCGCCGACGTTTGAGCGACCGCCGAAGTCATAGCCGTCGCCCCTCTCGGAGCCGCCGGGGGTGAGGGTGACCTCCTCGCCCTTCTCGTTCGTATAGGTGTAGGAGGTCTGACCGACGAGGCGGTTACCGTTCTCGTCGTAGATGTAGTAGGGCTGACGGCAGGAAAGACGTGCGCCCTCGCTGCGCCAATCGGTGACACCCGTTTCCTCGTCATAGTAGAAATAGGTGTTGAAGGCGGAATTGCACTGCGCGGCAAAGCTGCCGAGGCTAACGGTAAAGGGGATGTCGTTCGTGATGCCCGCCTTGTAGACGTCGCGGAGGCGGTCGAAGGTCGCCTGATCGGCGAGGAGGCGGGGGTGCGTGTCGGCAGAGCCGACGGTGCTAAGGATGTCGGCGTAGACCTCCGCGCCCGTGGGGCGGTCGAAGAGGAGATTGCCGAGGGTGTTTATATGCGTTTTCAGTCCGTTCGAGGAGGTCAGCGCGCCGTCGTAAAGGATGATGAGGCCGATGTCCTTGTTATATACCGACTTCGTGCCGAAGACGGAATTTGCCGACATGATCGAGAGGTAGACGTCCTCGCCGTCGACGACGGGAGGGAGCATAAGCTCGCCACCCGACCAGGCAAGACTGCCCGCGGTGAGGGTTGCCGTCGAGCCATCCGAATGAGTGACGGTTACCACGTTGCCGTCGAGGGTGTAGGTCGCGCTCTTGTATTTCGCGACGGCGGCAAGCGGGATATACGCCGTGTCGGTCGAATGGGCGTAGGGCGCGGCGGCGGTGGTATCGGATATATCGGTTTTGGTTCCGCGGATGAGCGCGTGCTCGTAGTCGATGAGCATCCATAGCTCGTAGGACACGGTCGGTGAGCTCGATGCCTCGACGGTGATTCCTGCGGAAATGAGGGTTGAAAGAACGAGGACGGTAGTCAAGACCACCGACATCACGAGAGATAACGTCCTTTTAATCCTTGTCATATATTTTCTCCCTTCGGGTATATAGCGTTTTTGCGCGGGCAAAAAGTCATCCCGCGTGCGGGTGCCCTTGGGCGACCCGATTGCTCTTTTATTATATATATTTAATCTAGCTCTGTCAAGATTTGATGCACGCGCGGGCGCGGCGTCGCGCGACGTGGTGGGGCGAAATGTAAAGGGTGATTTACAAAAATCGCGCCCCCGTTTGCAATTAGTACGGGGGCGTGTCAAATTATTGCCGTTTTTTGTCCAAAGTGTAAATTCTTCGCACGGGGGCGTTTTTCGGGTTTTTCAGGGTGCGAAGGGCGCATTTTCGGCGGGTTTGATCAAGGCAAACGAGGGGGGCCGCGCAAGGCACCGACGGCGCGTGAGGAAGGTATTGTGCGAGGGGTGCGACGTGGGTGCGGTCGAATCTGGCAGGTGGAAGGTCGCGCCGCGAATGCGAGGGGTGCGACGTGGGTGCGGTCGAATGTGGCAGGTGGAAGGGCGCGCCGCGAATGCGAGGGGCGCTAGGTGGGTGACGGAGCGCTATTACTCGGTCAGCTCGCCACGGAGGTTGCGCTCGACACGGCGCTTGATCTCATCGTGGGGGATCGAGAGCGAGAGGAGGTAATATAGCTTGGTTACCGCCGCCTCGGTGGTCATGTCCATGCCGCTGACGGCGCCCGCGCCCTTGAGGCCCTGCGAGGTTTCGTAGGTGCCGAGGGTTACCGCGCCACCGGGGCACTGCGACACGACGGTGACGATGGAGCCCGCGAGGAAGGCCTTCTTGATAACCGGGAGAAGGTCGGAGTCATTCGAGGGGATGTTGCCCGCGCCGAATGCCTCGAGCACGATGCCTGAGAGCCGCTCGGTCATTATCTCCTCAAAAAGGCCGAGCTGGATGCCCGGGAAGATTTTGAGAACGCCGATGGGCACGTCCGAGAAGGGGTGAACGAGGAGGTCGCCCTCCTTTTTCGGGCGGGTGAGCGCGCCCTCGTTATATTTGATATTGATACCAACCTCGGCGAGGTGAGGGTAGTTCGGCGAGTCAAAGGCGGTGAAGCCGTCCGCGCTCATTTTAGTACAGCGGTTGCCGCGGAGCAGCCTGCCCGAGAAGCAGACGGTGACCTCGCGTGCGACCCCCTCGGCGGCGATGAGGATGGAAGAGATGAGGTTTTCGCGCGCGTCGGAGCGAAGCTCGGACAGGGGGATCTGCGAGCCGGTGAGGACGACGGGCTTATCGAGACCGTCGAGGATGAAGGAGAGTGCGGAGGCGGTGTATGCCATCGTATCGGTGCCATGAAGGACGACGAAGCCGTCAAAGGCGGAATAATTATCCGCGATGACCGACGCAATGAGATTCCACTCACGCACGGAGATATTCGAGGAGTCGAGAAGGGGGGAGAGCTCGTAAAGCTCCCAATCGGGTAGCTCGGCCGAGCGCATATCGGGGATGGCGTTGAGGGCGGAGTAAAGCACGCCCTCAACGGGGGCGTAGCCGTGCTCGGTACGCATCATCCCAATGGTGCCGCCCGTGTAGATTATCAGTACCTTTTTCTTCAATTTGTTTGGTTGGTTATTCATTTTATGAGCCTTTCATCGCGCGCTCGCGGTCGATGTAGTTTTGCAGGATGATCTGTGCGGAGAGGGTGTCGACGGCGTCCTTTCTCTTCTTGCCGTAGGTGCCCGTTTCGCCGAGGAAGCGGTAGGCGACCATGGTTGTCATTCGCTCGTCGTAGTAGTCGACGGGGATATCGGTATATTCGCAAAGGATCGCAACGAAGGCGCGGATGACCTCGGCGCGCTCGCCCTCGGTGCCGTCCATATTCTTCGGCAGGCCGACGATAATTTTCTTGCAGGAGCGGTCGGCCGCCTCCTTTGCCACGCGGATGGCGGTCTTTCTCATTCCGCCCTCGGATACGGTGCATATACCCGTGGCGATAAGTCCCGATGGGTCACACTCGGCAAGGCCGGTGCGCTTGTCACCGTAGTCAACGCCGAGATATTTTCCGTGGGATAGGTCCATTTTTCGTTCCCCCTTACTTTTTGGGTTAAATTTATCATAGATGTAACGTGTTGTTTACGTTTTGTTGCGTGTCGGATTGATGAACCGTTAGCCCTGTTTTTCGTAGATATCGATGAAAAACTCGACACGGGTATGCAGTTTCTCGATTTTTTCGAGCCGCTCGCGCTCCTTTTTACCTGTTCGGTAGGCGTAGGGCGTCATTGAAAAGAGTGCCGTGATCTCGGCGTTCGTCCCGAGGTCGATTTCGTATGCGACCCGCTCACGGGATTTTAGCGAAAACCCGTCGGGAGCCCGACCCTGTGGCTGATTTTTGTAGGGATTATCGTAAATTGCCGCCTTGAGATCATAGAGGTGATCCTCGCCCGGGTAGGCAACGATATACACGCCGCTTTGGTGCAGGGCGCGGTGGATTTCATCGGGTGCGAGGGGGGAGAAAACGTTCATCGCGATATCGACCGAGCCGTCGGCGACGGGTATCGAATAGCAGGACGCAACGGCGACAGAGGCACCACGTGCCGCCCTTGCCGCGAGCTTTGCCGCGTCGCGGGAGATGTCGAAGGCGAGCATCGAATATCCGTCGGCGCCAAGCGCGCCGTCGAGCACGGAGCAGACCCGCGCGGTGTAGTAGCCCTCGCCGCACCCGCAATCAAGGACGGTCGGAATATATGCTCCCCTGCCAACCGCCCCTGACGGGGTGAGCCTGCCTTCGGAGAGGGTTGCAGTTTTCTCGTAGGGCGCAGGTTGGTCGGATGGAGCAGTGGAATTTCCCTGCTCTACCGTCGTGAGTGCGTGCTCGGCAACAAGAGCGGCAACCCGCTCGGCCAGCGGCGAATAGTACCCGCCCGCGAGGAAGGCGCGGCGCGCCTCAACCATCATTTTGTTGTCACCGTGATCCCCGCCCGACGAGCCGAGCAGAAGGTTATAGTAGCCCGCGCGCGCACGGTCATAAGAATGCCCCGCGGCACATTTTTTCACCCCTCCGTCAAGGGGGACGAGCGCACCGCGACACTTCGGGCAGACGAAATCCTTTTTCATCATTTACGGGCTCCTTTCCTCTAAACCTCTTCACTCTTCACTATTCACTCTTCACTATTCACTATTCACTATTCACTCTTTGCTGATTAGGAGAAATTGCGTGAGACAAGGCAAAGCGAGCGATTAACGCGATGGCATAGTTACCTATGTCGAGCGTTATGAGTCGAAGCTTTAACAAAGTATCACACAATTTATACAATCAGCATCGCGTCGCCGAAGGAAAAAAATCGATACTTTTTCCCGACCGCCGTTTCATAGGCGTTCATCACGTTTTCCTTGCCTGCGAGGGCGCTGACGAGCATTATCAGGGTGCTCTCGGGCAGGTGGAAATTGGTTATCAGGGCGTCGGTTGCCTTGAATTTGTAGCCCGGGTAGATGAAGATCGAGGTGTTGCCCGAGATGGGGTGGACTATTCCGTCATCGGTGCTGACGCTCTCGAGGACGCGGGCGCTGGTGGTGCCGACGGCGATTATCCTGCCGCCTGCGGCGCGACGGCGGTTGATCTCGGCCGCCACCTCGTCGGAGATGTGGAAATACTCGCCGTGCATGAGGTGCTCCTCAATCTTATCGACCTTCACGGGACGGAAGGTGCCGAGACCGACGTGCAGGGTGACCTCGCCGTAGCCGACACCCTTTGCCTTGATTTTTTCAAGGAGCGCGTCGGTGAAATGCAGTCCAGCGGTGGGGGCGGCGGCAGAGCCCTCCTCCTTCGCATAGACGGTCTGGTAGTCGGACTTGTCCTCCAGCTTCTTCGTGATATAGGGCGGCAGGGGCATATTTCCAACGACGTCGAGCACCTCGTAGATCGAGGAATATTTTTCGGTATCGTAGTCGAAGCGGACGGTGCGATTGCCACCCTCGACGATGCCCGTAACGGTGGCGGTGAGAATGCCCGCGAAGTCAAATTTTGCCCCCTCCTTGGCACGCTTGCCGGGGCGGACGAGGGTCTCCCATTCGCCCGAGTCGAGCATACGCAGGAGCAGAAGCTCCATCGGCGAGCCCGTCTTGCAGGTAACGCCGAGCAGGCGGGCGGGAATAACCTTCGACGAGTTGACGACGAGCATATCGCGCGGGTCGAGGTAGTCGATAATATCGCGGAAGATGCGGTGCTGTACCTCTCCGCTCTCGCGGTCGAGGACCATGAGGCGGCATCCGTCGCGCTCCGCCGAGGGGTACTGTGCAATCAGCTCCTCGGGTAGGTCGTAGTAAAAATCATGGGTGACGAGGTCGGTTTTCGCGCGCTCGTTCGTTATTGTGGTCGATAAATTCTGCATAAATTCCCCTGAAACATTGGTGTTGGTCGGTCATATACTGTACCGAGCGATCTATTCTGTAATATGATAGCACATTGCGCGCGTAAATTCAAGGGGCGCGCAAAATTTTCGCGCGTGTCGCGAGGGAGTGAGGAGCAAGAATGAAGAAAACGGCAATTTTCACGGGGGTGGGGACCGCCATCGTCACCCCGTTTAGGGACGGCGAGATTGATTATGGGACGCTCGGCAATCTCGTCGAGCGGCAGATAGCGGCGGGGGCACAGGCAATCGTTGCCGCGGGCACGACGGGCGAGGCGGCGACCCTCACCGACGGGGAGCGCGCCGAGCTGTATCGGCGGGTGCGGGATATGACGCGTGGGCGGGTGTGCCTCATCCTCGGGACGGGTTCTGCGGACACGCGGCGGGCAATAGGCTACACCCGCCTTGCAAGAGAGGTGGGCGCGGACGGAGCGCTGGTGGTGACACCCTATTACAACAAAGGCACGCGCGAGGGGATATACCGCCACTACCGTGCGATAGCGGAGGAGGTCGGGATGCCGATGATCCTATACAACGTCCCCTCGCGCACGGGGGTGAACCTCGACATGGAGCTGGTACGGCGGCTATCCCGCATACCCGCCGTCGCAGGGATAAAGGAGGCGGGGGACAGCGCCGAGCGCCTCGCACAGCTGTCGGAGATTGCCGCGCGGCTGCCCCTTTACACAGGGGCGGATGCGATGATATACACTACCCTTGCCCTCGGGGGTGCGGGGGTGATATCTGTGGTGTCGAATCTGTACCCCGAGGACACCGTAGAGATATGTAAACAATTCTTTGCAAAGAATTACCGCGCGGCGCGCGAAATTCAACACGGGTTGGGGGGTATCGTAAAAGCCCTGTTCCTCGAGACCAATCCCGCACCCGTCAAATACGCGATGGCTCAGGCGGGCCTTTGCTCGCCTGAGATGCGACTGCCGATGTGGCTGCCGACCGAGCGGAGCCGCCGAAAAATCGACCGCGCGATGGACGAATACGAGGCAAGGCGGCGGGGGTAAGCGGCAGGTGCGAGGTGAGAACAGGCGGCGCAGGATAAGCGGCAGGTGCGAGGTGAGAACAGGCGGCGCGGGGTAAGCGGCAAGTGCGAGGTGAGAACAGGCGGCAAAGTTAAGGGCACCCCGTGTTAATTTACGGCAATTTCCGACCCGCCCCCCTTGACAAAGCGGGCGTGAAGATATATCATTAGATTGTATCACGCGTGAGCGCGAAGGAGGAAACGAAATGAAGAGGCACGGCACCGAGTACACGAAGCCCTACGCCACCGAGATTTTCGGGCAGAGGCGGGTCACACACTACGCATATCCGCGAGAGGAGCTGATGGGCGAGGATATCTTTCCCTACCTCGTCCTTGATGGGGGTGCGTCCCAGCTGATGCTCGATCGGTTTGGGTCAAATTCAGGCGAGCGCATGCTCGAGCTGACGATGTCGGGCGAGCTTTTCCACGAGTTTCAAAACGGCGGCGAGTACAATTGGGAGCGGTCCTTCGCCTACACGGAGGGAACGGGCTTCAGGAAGAAATACGAGTGGCAGATATGGCCGCAGAGGCTGTATATGACGATACCCGTCGCACACGCATTTTTACGGACGGGGGAGGAGCGGTATGCGCGCCGTTGGCTCGAGATAGTTCGCGGATGGGCAGACGCGCACCCGTATCAGCCCTTCGACCCCGAGGTGCATTACCTGCAGACCGATATGGTGTGGCGGGATATGCAGGTGGCGTGGCGCACGATGTCCCTGCTCCACGGCCTGTTTATGCTGGAGGATGCGCCGTTCAGCCGCGAGGAGTGGGAATACCTTTACGCCCTGCTCGCCACCCACACCTCACACCTTTACGAGGAAGCGGAGGACAGGATCAGGCGCGGCCTCGCACAAAATCACGTCCTGCAGATTGGCGTCGTGCTCATAATGGCGGCGGTAATGTTCCCCGAGCTGCCACGCGCCGAGGAGCTGCTCGCCATCGGCACCGACACGCTTAAGATGAACATGCGTGCCATATACCCCGACGGGGCATCCGACGAGGACAGCCCGTCCTACGGGCACTTTATCGTGCGGCTTTACCTCGAGGCGTATCTGCTCCTCAAAAACAACGGCATGGAGCCACCGGCGGGACTACGCGAGAGTATCGTCAAGCAATACGAGTGGCTATATAATTTTGCAACGCCCGCGGGACGGACGGCAAGAATCTCGGATTCCTACGGGATGGATGCACTCGCCGACCTTGCACGCGCCGAGCGGCTGTTACAGATCGATTTTCCACGCGAGCGGACGAGCAGGCATTTCAGAGAGAGCAAGACCGCGGTTTTGCGGTGCGGGGATATCACCCTGTATGCAGATGCGATGGATTATCGCGGCGGACATCACCACGGCGCGCGACCCGAGCTACTGCTATTCTACGGCAACGAGCCGATAATCGTTGACGGCGGCTGTTGCTCATACGACCGCTGGGAGCTGTATTGGCATTTACGCGATCCGAGAACGCACAGCATACTGTTCACCCCCGAGTTCAGCTACCCCGATGGCGGTATAGATATGACGAGCGAGATCACCGAGTTTGACCCGAGCGGAATAATCGCGTTCAGCATCCGTGTCCGCGAGGGAAAGGACGGGTACGAGTGGCAAAGAAGGATTGCCATCGCGGAGGATGCCGTCACCATAACCGACCGTGTAACGGCGAGCCGCAAAATGGCGTGGGAGTCGCGCATACTGACCGCGCGCGCCGACGTCCATCAGCCGAGCGAGAGCCGTATCGAGCGCCTGACGCACGGGGTCCACACCGAAATCGAGTCCTCGCGGCCGATGAGCACGAGCCTCATCCCCGTGATGAACGACGAGAACAAAATCGACTACGCGATTGCGGTTATCTCGAAGGGTCACGGCGCTTGCTTCGAGCTCGAGACCACCCTTAAATTCACCAAGCGGTAACAAATATTGCAAAATCACCGTGGCAACAAGGGCCCCACGAGCGACGCCCGTCAATTTATAAACGCAAACAGTTATTTACATTAACAGAAGAAAAACCCGTCCTCAATTTAATGAGAGGACGGGTTTAATTTTACACGGGTAGGAGGTTATATCAATCTGATGTTGTTCGATTGCCTGATCTCAATATACATATCACGGTCGAGTCGGTGAAGGAGCGACTGGAAGAAGGAGGTGACGGGGTGCTCGGTGAAGAAGTGGCCCGCCTCGAGGAGGTTGATGCCCATTTCGGATGCCTCGATCATCGTGTTGTAGCCGATTCTGCCCGACACGAAGGTGTCGGCGCCCGCAGCGAGGGCGGCGGGGATGTAGCTTTTACCGTCGCCACCGACAACCGCAACCCTGCCAACGGGGATGCAAGCGTCGGCGACCTTCACGCCGTCGCAATCAAGCAGACCCTTTAAGAGGTAGGAGAAATCCTCCATATTCAGCTCCTCGTCGAGGTCGCCGATCCTGCCGAGGTCGCCGTCGCCGAAGGGGGTGGCGTTACGGATGCTGAGGATGTCGCAGAGGAGGTCGTTTACCCCGCCCTCGACCTTGTCGGCGCGGGTGTGGAAGGAGATGACCGCGACGTCGTTTTTAATGAGCTTTATCAGCTTGCGTGCGACGTGATCGTCCTCGTGAATAGAGGCGACGGGCTTGAAGATGAGGGGGTGATGGGAGAGGATGAGATCAATATCGTTTGATATGGCGTAGTCAACGATGTCCTCGGTAACGTCCAAGGCGACGAGTGCGCGGCGCACCTCAATGGTATCGTCGGGCGCGCACATAAGGCCGTCGTTGTCCCAAGGCTCACGAAGTGCTTCGGGTATGCGCTCGTTTAATGCGTCGTATATTTCCCTGACTGTCATTTTGTAAACCTTTCTTTGCTTTTCTTTATGTATGTTTTTCTATTCTTTTATCGATAAGTCGGAGGATGTGTTCGATTTTCCTATCCTTTTCGCCGGATTTCAGCTTTCCGTTATATGCGCGCTCAAGGCTCCTTTTGCGTGCTTCAAGATACCCGAGGTACTCTTCCATGTCGCCCTCGTGCACAAGGTCGGCGCCGAGGTAGGCAAGCTCGTCGGAAATTTCACACGGGGTGCCACCAAAGGCCACGAGGAGGCAGACGTAATACTTGCCGTCGGCAAAGGAATACCTCTCCTCAAGGATTTCAAAGCCGTGGGAACAGAGGTAGGGGCGCAGGCGCTCGACACGGGTCATCGGCTGGAGGATAAGTCGCACGGCAGGGTCGAACAGGTGCGGCGCGCGGTCGATGATGTCGGCGATAAGCTCGCCACCCATGCCGCAGACGGTGTAATCGGTAATCCCCCGCCCGTCAAGTGCCGCGGCGCCGTCGGTGAGGACGAATTCACACCGCGAGAGGAGCCCCGCCGCACCGACGTTTTCACGCGCGGAGGCAAGCGGACCCGAGTTGACGTCACAGAGCACGGCGCGCTCGATCACGCCACGCGAGAGAAGAAAAATGGGCAGGTAGCCGTGGTCGGTGCCGATATCGGCAAGGACGGCACCCACCCTGACGAAGGACGCGGCACAGGAGAGTCGCGCGTCAAGTGTCGTATTCGTCATTATTTCGATGCGAGGTATGCGTTGATCTTCGCAACGAGCTCGTCGGCGTTGGTGCCGTGAACGAGGCAGGCCTCCTCGATGGACTCACCGCGGGAGTGCGGGCAGCCGAGGCAGTGCATACCAATCTCGAAGAAGAAGCGCGCGGTCTCAACGTCGTAGTCGAGAATATCGCCGATAAGAGTATCCTTGGTAACCTTCATTTTATTTTCACCTTTCGTGTTTTTTTACTGTCTTAGTATAGCACATTAATTTATAAAAATCAATAGGGGGATAAAATTTACAACAGGCAAAATACGGGCAATAGCAAAGGGACCGCGGTGAGCGGTCCCTCTTGGGTTAAAGAAGCTTGGTGAGCAGGAGGATGACCGCGGCAACTGCGGCGGCAACGAGAAGTCCGATTGCGATTTTTCGAGCCTTCTGTGCGCCGGTGAGCGGCACTCTGATCTCGTGGAACTCCACGGTGTCCTTCACGGCATCGTAGTAGCCGAGGGTACGCGAGGACATTCCCTTCTTCGTCATTACCTTTGCGTTGATGGGGTACTTGTTATACACGATAACGCGACCCGTCTGAATGAACTCCCAGGTGGTGATGGTGCTGCTTTCATACTCGTATTTGTTCGCAGAGAACACCTCCTGACAAAGCTTTTTCGACGTAGTGGAGGCAAGTCCGTCGGCAGTACCGGGCCAATAGGGTTTGAGGTCAATCTCTGCCGCTACCTTCTCGAACTTTTCAAAGGGGGCGTAGGAATCCCTCTCGGCGCTCATATAGAACTCCTCGCTCTTGAAGTCGAGGTCAATCGTGTTAACCGCGCCGGAATCATACCGGCTATGACCCCTTCCCCTGACCTCGCCCTGCGTATATCCACGGACGTACGCGAAGTTGGTCTCGGCGAGCGAGAGGTCATCCTCGCCGATGGCGTGGATAGTTTCGGCAAATTTTGGATTCGAGGTGAGCATAGAAGGTCTTTCCTTCAGGAATTGCTTGAATTCCTTCATAATCCTGCTGCGCAGCTCGGGGGTGAGCTCGTATTTGAGGGAGTCGGAATCGATGGGAACAATTGGATTAAGCATAACGGTCCTCCTAAAATTGCTTGTTTATGTAGTTGCTTAATTAGTGGTTTATCTGAAAAACAGGAAATAGCCGAGTGCGCAAACGGCGGCGAGGATGCCCGCGGCGATAAGGAGCTTTATCAAAACGGCGCGTGCCTTTTCCTTCGCGCTCGGGGGTGGGTCGATCTTCAAAAATTCGACGGTGTCCTTTTCCGCGTCGTAGTAGCCGAGCAGGCGACGCTTTGCCCCGTCCTTCGTCATCACGTTGGCGTAGATCGGGTATTTTTTATAGACGATCGGGTCTTGCTCCGGGTAGTAGAAAACGCAGGCGACATCGCTCTTGTCGCAGACGAAGCCCCGCGCGGTGAAGTGAAGCTCGGCGTACCTCTGTGCCTTAGCCCTCGCAAGGTCGATGTAGCCCTCCTCCCAATAGGGATCAAGGCCCATCTTCTTTGCCTGCTCCCCGAATCGAGGGTAAATCGCAATCCGGGAGCTCTCCGCGCTCATATAGGTGCGATCGGTCTGGACGGGGAACTCAATGCTTGACGTCACGTTCGGGTCCCGCTGTGCGTGGCCGGTGGCAGAGCCCCGTGCAACGGCGTAGCCGTAGGTGTAAACGTAATCGGTGTCCCCGAGCGAGAGATCGTCCTCACCGATGGCGTGGATGGTTGCGGCGAATTTCGGGTTGGAGGCGAGCATTTGCGGTCTTTGCTCAAGGAACTGCTTAAACTCCGTCAGGATTCTTGTGCGCAGGGTGGGTGTGAGCTCGTAGCCAAGGTCAAGCGAATCGGTGGAAATAATCGGATCAAACATAGCGGTCCTCCAAAATTTTCTTTTTTTATTATATCACACGGGGAAGGCGATTGCAAGGCTTGCCGTGGGATTCTAATGAAAAAGGGGTATTTTTTGGCGTTTTCACGGGCAATTTCAAATTCCTATTTACAAATTAATAATTTTATGGTACAATATACTATAATGAGAAAATATGCGCATTTTTGAAAGGTGAACGATAAATGATAGTTGCACTTGAAGAATCGAAGAGAAGATTGATCGCGCTCGAGGACGTGCTATCCGAGCTCGGCAACCAGCTACGCATCGAGGAGGCGCGTGAGCGCGCAAACGAGCTCGAGCGAGAGACGATGGTTGGCGATTTCTGGAACGATGCGGAAAGATCGAGCAGGATCCTTCGTGAAATAAAGCAGTTAAAGGACAAGGTCGAGAGCTACGAGGAGCTTTGTGCGCGTCTTGAGGACGCGATGGCGCTTTGCGAGATGGCGATCGAGGCGAACGACGAGGACTCGGTCGAGGAGGTAGTTTCGGAGACCGATTACATCGAGGCGGAGGCGGAGAGAAAGCGCATTGAGGTGCTCCTCTCGGGTCCGTACGACAGGAACAACGCCATCCTCTCCTTCCACCCCGGTGCGGGCGGAACCGAGGCGCAGGACTGGGCGTCTATGCTATACCGCATGCACACCCGTTGGGCGGAGAAGCGCGGATTTACCGTAAAGCTCATTGAGTGGCTGGACGGCGACCCCGCGGGTCTCAAGAGCGCGACGGTGATGATCGAGGGTATGAACGCATACGGCTATTTGAAGAGCGAGAACGGCGTACACCGCCTTGTAAGAGTGTCCCCCTTCGACGCGTCGGGCAGGCGACAGACCTCCTTCGCATCGGTTGAGGTCATGCCCGAGTTCGAGGACGACGATACCATCGAGCTCCGTGACGAGGACCTCGAGATCACGGCGCACCGCTCGAGCGGTGCGGGCGGTCAGCACATTAACAAGACCGACTCGGCTATCCGTATCGTGCACAAGCCGACGGGCATCGTCGTCGGATGCCAGACCGAGCGAAGCCAGCTGCAGAACAAGGAGACCGCGCTCAAAATGCTGAAGGCGAAGCTGATGGAGATCAAGATCCGCGAAAAGCTCGACCACATTGAGGATATCCAGGGCAACAAGGCGAATATCGAGTGGGGTAGCCAGATCCGTAACTACGTATTCATGCCCTACACCCTCGTTAAGGATACCCGCACGGGCTACGAGGACGGTAACGTTGACTCGGTTATGGACGGTAACATCGACGAGTTTATCAACGCCTACCTCAAGCACGTTTCCGCAACAGAGAAAAAGTAATACACAAGGGCCGACCGATAGAGGTCGGCCTTTTACCTTCTTATCATTTTTCTTGACAAATCGAAAAAAATGTGTTACACTTGCTATGAATAGTCCACATGGAGGTCGTTTTATGGAAAAATGGCTAGACGAGGGGCGCGCGGTGCTTCGCTTCGAGCGGATTGACGGCGCGTACAATACTGATAATCAGATAAACCCGTTTTTGGAGATTGATATCATCGCCGAGGGCGAGCTCGCGATCACGGTAAACGGCAGGACGTGGACCGCCGTGGCGGGTGATATCGTGGTGATTCCGCCGCTGGCGCTTCGCTCCCACAGCACGCCCGAGCGTGTGAAGATGGCGGTGTGCCGCACCTCCTACATTTTCCGCCGCGGACTTATTGACGACGACGATTTTACCGCGAGGCGCACCACGGTGGTGTTCAAGCCGTCAAGGCCGCTTGCCGCGTTTTTATCCGAGATCGGATTTTATTCAAGCCATAGCGTGAGCGGCGTCGACGAGCAGCGCGACCGTGAGATAATCATCCGTACGCGTGCGGCGCTTCACCTCATTCTCGCGGAGTTCGTCATCGCCTGTCCCGTCACCGCGACCGTCGGCACGGACAACACCCTGGCACAAATTCTTATCTTCCTTTCCTTCCATTACACCGAGCAGGTGACGCTCGAAACGGTGGCGGAAGAGCTCGGCCTCAGTCCGAAGTACGTGTCCAACTGCTTCGCACAGATTCCCGGGGTGTCCTTCCGCTCGTTTATCAACGCGCTTCGTATCGACGAGGCAAAGGCACGCTTAAGCACGACGGATGACCCCGTGATGACGGTGGCACACCTGTGCGGGTTCAGAAACGAGTCGAGCTTCCACCGCATTTTCCGCGACCACACGGGCGTGACCCCGACCGAATACCGCGAGAGCGTTGGCAAGTAACGCCAAAATGTAAATAGCAGTTTGCATTTTTTCAAAATCAGGCAGCAAGCAAATCAGAATAAAAAGCACAAGGCGACCCCGTGAAATTTGACACGGGGTCGCCTTTTTAGATAAAAGATAGGTTTTTTGGGGGTGTATCGCGGCTTGGCGGAATACGCGGGTGCGGGGCGCCATTTACCGAGATCAATCCTCGGCGAAGCCGAATTTGACCATGCAATAGCCCTCGTCCCAATATTTGAGGATGGCATCGTGGCAGGACTCGTCGGCGCCGGGGAGATGGTGGAAGATGTTGCTCTCCTTAAAGAAGGAGTAGGGGCCGACGCTCAGATTTTCGCCACTTTTCCAGTGGTGGGGACCCATCATATTGCGAAGGTTGTTGAGGATCGTTATCTCGACGGTGTTCTTCCCTGCCCGAAGGTGGCCGGAGAGGTCGACGTCATAGGGCGGGTAGAGGCGTTTTGCAACGGGCACGCCGTTAAGTGCGATGCTGACCGAGTTCATGCCGAGGCCCGCGAGGTGGGCGTACATATTCGTGTCGGTAACGTCTATCTCCCGCTCGAGGACGAGCCTGCCCGCAAACTGCGGGAAGCCCGACAGATGGAGCGCACCCGAATCCACGGCGGTGGGGCGGGCGGTGATGATCGGCTGACGGGGGACGCGATATGCCTCAAGGGGCAGGTCCACGGGCTCGTCGATAAGGCCGACGCCGAAGTCGCCGACGATGTATATCGGCTCGACCTCCATGTTATAGGATAGACAGTTTTTCATCCCCTCGAAGGTCCAGGATTTCGAGAGGTGGGCGTACCACTCGGGCTGCTGGACTATAGTCGAGCGGAAGCGAAGAATATTCAAACCTTCGTTTACATTTTTGGCAATGTCGATAAGACGGAATGAGGCATCGCGGAAGGAGCCGCAGTCGATTTTCTCGACACGGGTGCCGTTTAATTCGATCTCAAAGATCTCGGGGGTCTCGGTGGCGAGGTAAACGCAGGCGGGTACCTCCTCACACTCGAAGTAGTAGACCTGCTCGAGATCGACGGGGCGGCGCAGGGCGTTGATACGGGGGAGAATATTGAGGACGTAGTCGCGCTCGGCAATCAGCTCGCCATCGAAGTAGTAGTCGCATTTATCGAGGGTGAGGGAGTTGTAGGTCGCGCTCTTTACCGTCCACTCGCCCGTGAGGGTCAAGCGGCTGCCGAGGGCGGGCTTTGCGCACTCTACCCTGCCCTCGCCGTCATCGATAAGCACAAGGCTCTCGTACGGGGCGAAGGTATAAGTACCCGCGAAGGGGATAAGCTCGCCGCTCTCGATAAGCATCTGCTTGTTACCGACGGTGATGTCGGCGGTGAGGGGGGAATTATCCGTGTTGACGAAGTAATGGAGGGTGTAGCCGTCGAAGCTGCGGCTGGTGTAGGTGAGGCGGTTTTCCGCGCAGACTGGGCTCGGCGGCAGGTCGTCCACGGTGAGGATAGTGCCACCCTGTGTGCGAAATTCGGCAATCAGCTCCTCGGTGAAGGGCAAAAATCCGAGCGAGTCGGGGATGACGAGAGTCGAGTAGGACATCTCGCCGATTATGAATTTACCACCCTCGACACGGCCGTGGCGGCGGATGAGAGTTTCGTCACCGAGGTGATACTCGATATGCTTGTTTTCGAGGGCACGCATGGTGGCAAGGAGTCGGTCGTTGTAGTCCATTATCCGCTCGACGCAGGAGGTGCCGAGATCGTTGCCGTTAAAGAGTCGCCATGCCGTCGACTGCGGGTGAAGAAGGAGCGTATCGACGTTTACCCGCCCCTCGGTGAGAAGCATACCGACGCGTGACATCGCGTCGAAGAATATATCCATATCCTCCCACCAGGGCTGCTGGTAGTACATTGCGGGGGGATAGTCGCGCTTTCTGATACCGCGGAGCGAATAGCCCTCGAGGTGGGTGCAAAGCAGGGTGATGCCATGGACCATCTGCCACTCGAGAATGCGCTTCAGCTCGCCGTGGGAGACGTTGTGACCCGCGAGGGCAAAGGTCTCCGAGAGGATCTGCTTTTTGCCGGTTTGCGCCGCGGCGCTCGACACCTGCATCGGGGTGAGGCACTCGAAGATCGGGCGGCCGAGCCAGTCCATACCGGGGATGGTGAAATATTCGTAGTGCGGCATACACGCGCCGTTAGACACGATCTGACAGTAAAGGCTCTCCTCAAGGACGAGGTGGCCGGTAAATCCGTAGCCGTGGCCGACGCACCAATCGTAGATGCGCTTAAAGAAATTCTCCGAGAACAGGTCGGTAACGAGCTGCCAATAATCCAGGCGCACGCGCTCCGAGCCCTCCATATCGATAAAGAGGCGGTCGAGGTTGGAAACGAGGCTATACCCGTAGCGGGCGGTGAACTGCTCCTCGAGGGTGAGGCTCCAGGGGTAGCCCGAGAAGCGGGATATCTGCGGCTCGTCGGTGAAGAAGCCGTCGAAGCTGTTGCCGCACTCTCGCTCATACTCGGCGTAGACGAGCTCAATGAATTTGTCGGTCACCTTCGCGTCGAGGACGTCGACGTAGTATTCGTTGACCTCAAAGTAGTAGCGGTAGCCGTCCTTCTCCATCACGGTGTATTCACCGTCCTTGGCGGGCGTGCTTGAGGGGGCGGCGTGCAGATGCTTCTGCCAATATTCGAAGCCAAGCGCGGTGACCTTGCCCCCGCCGAAGCCGGATGGCCAGCCGTTTTCATCGTATGCCCAGGAGTGCATACCGAGCCGCGCGCCCTCGTCGCAGGCGGCGCGGACGTTGTCGAACCACTCCTTGCCCATATATTCGGTGAGAAGTCCACCGCGTGCGTGCATGAAATAGCCACCGATGCCCGCATCGTTCATCAGGCGCACCTGACGGCGGGTCTCATCACAGTCGAGGTTTTCATTCCACGACCAGAAGGGGATCGGGCGGTATTTTTTGTCAACCTGCTTGAAGTCCATTTGCTCCTCCGTTTTTTTGTTTTCGTTAATTTGTTTTTTGTTTTCTTTGTTAATAAAGCTGCCCGCTCACGCGAACCCGCGAGGGGCGCGAGCCCTCCCGCAAAGGGGAGCGAGGCGGGATGTTAGGCTTACAGTCCTGCGAGAATCTGTTCGACGCGGTGAAGGTCGACCGTCTTTTTTCTGCCCTTCATCGTAAAGGTGAGATTGTCGCGGGTGAGGATCGTCGCGAAGACGTCGCGGATGCGCTCGGGCGTGACCGCCGCGTAAGCGCGGGTGCGGGCATCGAGGTCGGGATAGCCCATGTCCATGACGTGGTTATCGTACGCCATGGTGAAGTTAAGCTCACGCGGAGAGTCTAGCAGCATCGGCGAGTTATCGACGTAGGTCGAGTACATACACCGCTCACGCGGGAGGAGGTCGGTCTTTAACCGACCGAGGAGCTCGACCACGAGCTCCAGCGCCTCGTAGAGGTGCGCCTCACGCAGCTCGAAGGTGAAGGCGAGGATGCCGATATTCTTGTACCTGTCGCACTGGCTGTCAACGTCGTAGAAGAGGCCGCGCCGCTCGCTCATCTCAACGAAGAGCGAGGAGGAATAGCCGCCGACGAGCACCGCGTGGCACAGGTCGGTCTCGGGCAGGGTCATTTTCGACATGTCAAGGTCAAACGTAAACCGAACTTTACAAAAGTCGGAATTTTTCAGCCGCGCAACAAGCGGGCGTTTTCCAAAATAATTTGACACGGGTGCGGTGTTATCGCGTATTTCGCCCTCGTAGAGGGGGTACGCCGCCATCTCGTGAAGGAGGGTATCAAGGTCCGCCTCCGTAAAGGCGCCCGTGAGGTAGACGAAGCTGTTCTCGCGGGTAAAGACCGCCCTGCGGTAGCCCTCGATTTTTCGGCGGGTGATGCGGGACACGCTCCGCCCCGTGCCCGTGATGGGACGGGAGAGGGGGCCGCCGTCGTAGACCGCGTCGAGGGTGAACTGTGACAGGGAGGTGCGCTCCTCGCCCTCGCGTATTTCGGCACGGATTCGTGCGCGCTCGGCCTCAAAATCCTCGGCGGGGAGGTCGATCGGTGCAAGCACGGCGGCAAGAATTCTCGCCGCGACGGGCAACGCGCGGGGCGAGCCCGAGAGGTAGAATTGCACCATTTCGGAGTAAGTGGAGGCGTTGAACTCGATACCGTATTCGTCGAGCAGGGCGTAGAGCCTGCCACCCATTATGCGGTTGACGTTGCGGATGGCGATATGCTCGAGAAAATGGGTGATACCCGAGTCGGATTCCGCCTCGTACATACTGCCCGCCTTGACGAACAGCGAGAGGTAAAACCCGTGTGTATTCGGTAGCCCGTAGGTATAGACGTCGAGCCCGTTTTTCGCCGCATAGTGATTTTCCATTCGCCCTCCTTTCCCTGCCGCTTTTCGCTCGTGCGGCAGATCGTTCTTCCCTGCCGTTTCTCTTATCGGCAGATTTTTCTTCCCTACCGTTTTCTTCATGCGGCGGGTTTTCTTTCCTGCCGTTTTCTTCATGCGGCGGGTTTTCTTCCCTGCCGTTTCTTTTTACGGCAGACCGTTTTAACCTCGCGACGGGGTGCTTCTATGGGTATTGTAGCACACGCGCACGCGAAAATCAATCCCTCACGCAAATTATTACTCGCGCGAAAATAAATATGAATTGACAAATCACGCCGAGTATTGTATAATACCTGCGGACGCGTTTTCGCGTATCACGGCAAGGGAGGGGTCCATGCTACCCGATTTGTTTTTAGAAAGAGCACGCAGGCTCCTCGGCGAGGAGTTTGACGAATTTCTCGCGGCCCTGGAGGGCGAGCCGGTGCGCGGAGTGCGCGCAAACCTCACGAAGACGGACACCGCGACGGTGGCACGCCTGCTTGGGGGGCATATACGCCCGATTCGTTACGTTGAAAACGGCTTCATCCTCGACGGCGGAGTGCGAATCGGCCAGACGGCGGAGCACCACGCGGGCATGGTATACGTTCAGGACCCCGGGGCGATGTCGGCGCTGGCGGCTGTTGACCTTCGCGGGGACGAGCTGGTGCTCGACGCCTGTGCGGCGCCGGGCGGCAAGTCAAGCCAGATTGCAGAGCGGCTCACGACGGGTGCGCTCCTGTCCAACGAGTACGTGCCGAAGCGGGCGAAGATAATCGTCGGTAATTTCGAGCGGCTGGGTGTGAAGAACGCCATCGTCACCTCGCTCGACACGGCAGAGATAAAGCAAATGTACGAGGGTGTGTTCGACCTTGCGGTGGTGGATGCCCCCTGCTCAGGCGAGGGGATGTTCAGAAAAAGCGAGGAGGCGCTCGTTGAATGGAGCGAGGAAAACGTCTTCGCCTGTGCAAAGAGGCAGGCAGAGATCCTAGACAACATCGCGGGCGTGGTCAAGGGCGGTGGACGGCTGCTATACTCGACCTGCACCTACTCCCCTGAGGAGAACGAGTGCGTAATCGACGGCTTCCTACGCCGTCATCCCGAGTATCATCTCGTGCGGGTGAGGCCCGAGGTAGAGGCGGTCACGCGCGACGGAATACGCACGGGCGGCATTACCGCCGAAAACATTGAGTATTGCCGCAGATTTTACCCACACGTGACCGACGGCGAGGGGCAATTCGTCGCCCTGCTTGAGCGTGATGAGAATGACGAGATGTCAACAATTCTTTACAAGGACGCGACAAAGCCCCTGTCGAAGAGCGAGCGGGTGACGGTCGAGAAATTCCTTGTCGACGCACTCGGTCATCTGCCCGAGGCGCGCCTTGCAAAATACGGCGAAAATATCGTGTTAATTTCACACGGGGTGCCCGTTCCACCGAAATCGGTGTTTATGTCCGGCGTGCTCGTAGGTGAGATTTCGGGCAATATTTTAAAGCCGTCGCACCAATTTTTCAGCGTTTACGGACGCGAGTTCAAGAATCAATTGCGGCTCTGCACCTCCGACCCGAGGGTTAACGACTACCTGCTTGGGCGAGAGATTGACGCGGAGGGCAAAAACGGCTGGTGCGCGGTCATTTACGAGGGTGCGCCCCTCGGCGGTGGCAAGGCATCGGGCGGCCGCCTGAAGAACCATTACCCCAAGGGGTTAAGGAACAAGAATAATTAATACCAGGGTCAAGAGCAAGAACAATTAATAATAAGGAGATACAAGAAAATGGACAAGATCGTAGCAAACGTTGGTCCCATCACCGTAATGGAGAGCGAGATCGACGAGATGCTTGCCTCCCTCGGACAGAGGGGCGCGGCATACAACAACCCCGAGGGAAGAAAGATCATCCTCGAGCAGATTATCGGCAACAAGCTGCTGCTCCTCGATGCGCGCAAGAACCTCTTTGAAACCGAGCCCGAGTTCAAGGCAGAGCTCGCCCGTCTTAAGGTCGAGCTGCTCATTAATTACGCGGGCAACAAGGTCCTCTCTGCGGTGAAGATCACCCGCGAGGAGGTACAGGCGTATTACGAGGAGAACAAGGACCGCCTCGGTGGCGGGGAGAGCGTTAACGCAAGCCACATCCTCGTCGAGAGTGAGGAGAAGGCGCTCGAGATCCTCGCCGACATCAAGGCGGGCAAGGTCAGCTTCGAGGAGGCGGCGGGGGCACACTCTACCTGTCCTTCGGGTCAGAGAGGCGGCAACCTCGGCGATTTCACGAGGGGACAGATGGTACCCGAGTTCGACGCGGCGGTGTTTGCAATGGAGGTCGGCGAGATCACCGACCTGCCCGTAAAGACGCAGTTTGGCTACCACCTCATCAAGCTGAACTCGAAGAACGAGGCTAGCGTGCCCACCTTCGAGGAGGTTGAGGAGCAGCTGACGAAGATGATGCTCGACGACAAGCGCAGACGCGCATATCAGTCGCATATCAACCGGCTGAAGATCCTCTACCCCGTTGAGATCCTCTGATGGGGGATGAGCGCGAGCTGCTAGGCAAGCGGTTTGTTGAGCTTGCAAGGCGGGCGGAAAACGGCGGGTATTTCACCTTCACCGACTTTTTGGGCCTCAGAGAGCAGTCGATATTCGACGGGATCCGCACCCGTCTTGGCAGGACGGAATACGTCGCCTTTGGCGGCGCGGAGGGCGCAGAGCGGGTAATGATCCGCTTCGGAAACGAGGAGGAGCTCGGCTACGCACAGCCCTTCCCTATCCGCTGTCTTCGCATCCGTCCGAAGGCGGAAAGGTTTGCAGAAAAGCTCAGCCACCGCGACTTTCTAGGTGCGCTGATGAGCCTTGGCATCGAGCGCGAGGTGCTCGGTGACATCGTCATACGCGATAGCGTCGGCTACCTCTTTTTGAGGGAGGATATGCTTGACTTCGTCGCGGGGTCGCTAAGCGAGATAAGGCGCACCACGGTCGTCTGCGAGGAGGTATGCGAGCTCCCCGAGGGCGAGCTTTACCGCACCGAGGAAAGACGTATCCAGCTGGCAAGCGAGCGGCTCGACGCGGTGATAGCCAAGACCTTCAACCTCTCGCGCGAGGACGCGCAGGCGCTGTTTGCACGCGGGCTGGTTTTCGCGTCGGGAAGGGAGATATCCTCACCCTCCTACACCCCGAAGGTGGGGGAGAAGGTGTCGGTGCGCGGCCACGGCCGCCTGATATACCGCGGGGTTGACGGCTTGTCGCGCAAAGGTAAACTAAACGTTACAATTTTGCTATACGTTTGACGGGTGGCTCGATAAATTCACACGCCAAATCACGCGGCAAAAAAACCGCGATAATTTAACACGGGGTGGCACTTGTTACCCCCGATAAAGAAAAAGAGAGGACTTTTCGGCGGACTGACCGATTCGTTCTCTCTTTCTTTTCTTTTGTTCTTTTCGCCTGTCCGTTTCCGTCAGTCGATAAGCATATCCGCGGTTGCGCGGTTGGTTGCGATGGGGATATCGTAGACGACGGCGATGCGAAGGAGCGCCTTGACGTCGGGATCGTGCGGCTGGCTTGTGAGGGGGTCCCAGAAGAAGATGATCATATCGATCTCGCCCTCTGCCGCCTTGGCACCGATCTGCAAATCGCCCCCGAGCGGGCCCGAGAGATAGCCGTGGACGGTGAGGCCGGTTGCCTCCGAGATCATGCGGGCGGTCGTGCCCGTGCCGCAGAGGTCGAAGCGGGAGAGCAGGTCCTTGTTCTTCCCTGCCCATTCGACGATCTCAGCCTTTTTGTTATCGTGCGCGATGAGCGCGACTCTTTTTCTTTCCATACTTTTCTCCTTTATTTACTGTAAGCCGAGGGCGGTGCGCAATATCGGCAAAAGCGCGCGTGCCATCGAGAAGAAGCCGAGGTCGGTCGGGTGGCAATGGTCCACCGTGCCCTCCTTCCCGGCGAGTGCCATCAGCTCACGCCCCGTGACGAGATAGACGTTTTCGTCGCCCGCGGCAATCGCCGCGTCGAGGGTTGCACGGATGACGGCGGTGCGTGCATCGTCCAGGGGCAGGTCACAAAGAGGACGGCCCATCAATATTATCGGCAGGGTCGGGTGTGCCGCACGGATGACGTCAAAGAAGGGCTTGTGCGTCAGGGCAAGATGCTCGACCGTCGGGGCGTTGTGATCGTAATCGAGGACGAACGCCGCCATATCGAGCGAGGCAATATATTCAGCCATCACCCGCTCGCCGTGGGCGTTGCCCGAGAAGCCGAGGTTCAGGTAGTCGATATTCAGCCACCGCGAGAGAAAGCCCTGATAGGAGTTGCCCGGACGGGATGCACAGCCGCCCTGCGTTATCGAGGAGCCGTAATAGACCACGGGGGCACCGAGGGCATACTCACCCTCGGGCGGGGCAAGCGTCGCACCGCGGGCAATACCGATCGACACCTCGGACAGCTCGTTATACAGGGGCATATTCACCGTGACGTCGCCCGTGCCGTGTATCGGGCGGATGGCAAGGTAGCGGTAAATATCACCGTCGGGGCGCCACAGACCGACGAAGGAATCGACGAATTCATCCCCGACGTAGACGTCGAAGCCCGACGAGCCGACGTGTGCCATGTGCTCCATAAATCCGAGCGAGCGGGCAGATGCGCTGATAACAAGGTAGGGGCTGTCGGTACGGAAGCGGATACGCCCGCCTGCGGTGTGGCGGTAGAGTACACCGACGCCCGCGCTCACGAGGGGTGCGACGGAGTGAGGCATACGGACGATGCCGTCGTCGGTCAGCATAACGCCGTGGACGCGAAAGGGCGGCTCGGCAATATTATGAAGCTCCACCTCGGCATCAGCGGGGATGCCGGGCACGAGCAGGTTTTTATCAAGGTCGGATATTTTCATTTTTCTGTCCTCCGTTCAACATTATTTTATCACCCCTGTGAGGAAAAATCAAGGAGGGTAAGAAATATAATTGACAATCGGGCAAAAAGGATGTAAAATATAAAGGAAGAAAAAGGAACGGAGAGGCCAAAATGACGGTCGATAAACAGAAATTCACAGCCACGCTGAACAAGATATTCGAGGCAAACTCGCTCGGGCGACTGCTCTCAAGAGAGGTGTGCGAAAAGCTGCACGTCCTGACCGAGCACATGCTCACCGAGAACGAGAAGTACAACCTAACGGCGATCACCGAGCCGGAGAAGATAATCCTCAACCACTACGCCGACTGTGCGGTGCTGGCGGTACGCCTGCCGAAGGGGGCGCGCGTTGCCGACATTGGTTGCGGTGCGGGATTCCCGACGCTGCCCGTGGCACTATTTCGCCCCGACGTTACCGTGACGGGCATTGACTCGACGGCGAAGCGGGTCGCATACGTTGCGGGCGCGGCGGAGCTGATTGGCCTTAGGAACGTGGAGGCGGTCACGATGCGCGCGGAGGACGGCGGCCGCGACCCGAAATACAGAGAGAAGTTCGACGTCGTGACGGCGCGTGCGGTAGCCGAGCTGCGCGTGCTATCCGAGCTGTGCCTGCCGTACGTCAAGGTTGGCGGCAGCTTCATTGCGATGAAGGGCAAGAACGCCGAGTTTGAGCTGCAGGCGGCGAAGCGAGCAATTGCCACCCTCGGCGGGCGGAACGTGAAAACCGAGACGGTGAGCCTCGTGGGCGAGGGCGAGAGCCTGTCCCACCCGCTAATTATCATTGAGAAGAAGGAAAGAACGCCCGCAACCTATCCCCGTCCCTACGCACAGATATCGAAGAAGCCGTTATAATTCGGTTTTCGACAACTACTATTTACAATTGATAAAAGGTGGGTTTTCGACAAAACCCGCCTTTTTCGCACACAGGGTCGGACTTGTAGGTGTTTTACGGGAAATTGAAGGAAAACGAAACCGACAAGGATCAAGAACAAAACCAACGTGTATTAAAAGCAAAACCAACAGTTTATTTCCCGACGCCGCCCGTTATACCCGAGGCGGCGTTTTCCCTCCCGTCAGGATATCGCAAAAGCCACCGCTCGACCTTTTTCCCCAGGGTGCGCGTGGTAGAATAAAGCAAAAAGGGGGGACAAAGGGATGAATATGTTTGAGTCGGCGCGGGCAATGTCGGGCACGCTCGCGCTATGTAAAATAACGCAGGCCGAGCTCGCCGCGAGGCTCGGCGTGTCGCAGTCGTATATTGCGAACAGGCTACGCCTTTTGTCGCTGTCGGAGGAGGCACAGCGACTGATAATCCTGCATGGGGTGTCCGAGAGGCACGCGCGGGCGCTGCTCAGGCTGTCGCGCGAGGAGGACAGGCTCGACCTGCTTGCAAGGATAATCGAGCGCGGCCTCACGGTAAGGCAGGTCGAGGCGGCGGTGGATGCCGCGGTCGACAGGGATGCGCCGCGACTGATAGCCAAGGCGGAGCGGCAGGAGCGGATCGACGTCTTTCGCTCCACCCTAAGCGGCAGCATTGAAACGCTTCGCTCACTCGGGGTTGATGCGAGCGCAAGGACAGGCTATTACGGCGACAAAATGTATATAACAGTTTGCATTTCGGGAGTATAACGCTACCGCGCATAACCCTGCCCCACACCGTAAAAATGGCGGGATAATTTAGCACGGGTGGGCATTTGTGCCCACTCACGCAAAAGAAAAACGGCTCCGTGGAGCCGTTTTCTTTATTTGTTATTCAACGATGATCTTGGTGATGCCGAGGTGGCCGTTTCCGATCGCCTTAACGATCGTGACGAGCAGGTCCATCTCGTTTTCGGGGAGCTTCATATCGAGGTTGATGGTATAGGAGTCGATGGGGTACGCCTTCATATAGATGTGGACGTGTGCCTTACTCTCGGAGATGAGGGTCTCCTCGACGATCTCCTTGATACGCTTGATGACGTTGAGGTCGACCGAGCGGCGGAAGATAAGCTTCGCGTGCTTGGTGACGAAGACGGGCTGTGCACGGCGGCGCGCTTCCTCCTCCTGTCTTCTTCTCTCCTCCTCAAGGCGCCTTGCCTCGGCGGCTCTTGCCGCCTCCTCGCGGGCTATGCGCTCTCTTTCAAGGCGCTCGCGCTCTACGCGCTCTTCTGCCTCACGGGCGGCGCGCTCTCTTTCGAGCCTTGCCTGCTCCTCGATTGCCTGACGTGCAATCTCGGCGAGTCTGGCGCGCTCTGCCTCCTCGATCCTCGCCTGCTCGGCGATTCTCTGGCGGGTGCGCTCCTCCTCTTCCTTGCGGCGGGCCTCCTCCTCGCGGAGGCGCTCTATCTCTGCGAGCCTCTCCTGCTCCTCGCGGGCTCTTGCCTCCTCACGGAGCCTTGCCTCCTCGCGCAGGCGCTCGTTTTCCTTGCGAAGTCTTTCGTGCTCGAGGCGAAGTCTTTCCGCCTCTGCCTCAGCCTTTGCTCTTGCCTCCGCCTCGTACTCAAGACGAAGTCTTGCCTCGATCTCGCGGCGCAGTCTTTCCTCGCGGAGCCGTTCAAGCTCGGCGTAATCCTCCGCGCTCACGGGTGCGCGCTCGTCCTCGGGTGCGCTCTCGTCCTCGGCCTCCTCGTATGCAGGCTCCTCTGCTACGGGCTCTGCGGCAGGCTCGTCTGCGGGCTCGTCCACGGGCTCCTCTGCGGGCTCGTCGGCGGGCTCCTCTGCGGGCTCGTCGGCGGTGTCGATACCAAAGGTATATCCCTCGTCCTCCGTGATCTTGCCATCGGGGGTCCAGACGGCGGGGGTTGCGTCCTCCTCGGTCCAGGTCTCCTCCTCGTCGGCGGGGGTGTTTGCATCCTCGCCAAGGGCGGCGCGTGCCATCATTGCGATGTCGCTGTCGTCAACCTCGGGTGCCTCCTCGGTGGCGGCGGCGTAATCGCCGAGCACCGCCTTCAGGCGGGAATCAATATCGTCCTGTGCGGGTGCGGACTCGATTTCGAGCTTGATAAGCTCGCCGCGCTTGATGGAGCGCTTGATAAGCTCGCGCCACTCGGTGACCTTTTTCTTGCCCATCGCGGACTGATACTTGTCGGGGTTGGAGCGGCAAAGGAAGCGGAATTCCTTCTCGCGGACCTTCTGCGGGACGTCCTCGCCAATCTCGAACGAGATGCTCTCGGCGCTGACGTGATCGGTGACCGAGTAGCCAAACGCACCGTCGAGGCGGGTCCATTTAACCCAGAAATCGCGGGGCTGACATCCCTTGTCGGTGAGGAGAAGTCGGCGGTAGGTAATATTGTCGGAGGTGTGCTCCATATAGGTGTCGGGCGCGAATACGAGCTGTAATTCGAGGGTGCCGCCCTCGATGCCCTCGACGGCGAGGGTGCGCTTCAGCTCGGCGGTGAGCTGGCGTGCGAGCTCGTCAACGAAGGTCTGCGAATATCTGCCGACGAGGACGTAGGGGTCCTTCTCCTTCGTTACGATGCGGACGCGGACGGTGTTCTCGTCATACTCGATCGCCCTGCCTATCATCATTTCGACCGCCCCCTCGGGCAGCTCCTCGGGCAGGGTGAAGCCGATGGGCCCCTCGCCAACGTAGGAGTAGGGGCAGGCACCCTTGAAGGAGGTCGCGTCAACCGGCCAAGAAACGAAGGCGGTCTGTGCCATTCCATCCACGAACACGGTGAAGGGGTAATACCACATCCCCTCGGCGAGCAGGCTCTCCCCGAGGAAGTCCTCGTACATCAGAATCCCCTCGAGTCCCGGGTAAACCGCGGAAAGGAGCGGCAGGAGCTCGTCGGAGATGCACTCGGTAAAGCGCGGCGTGATGGAGCCCGCCACGATTTTGTTATGTAAAAGGTCAATACGCATGATTTTTCTCCCTTCACAGGTGGAATTTGCCACGAAATAAACGTTATATTTTAATTTTATCACATAAATATATAAAAATCAATGCCTTTGCGGCGGAAAATGGAATATTTTTTCCACACACCGAAATCGGACGGTGCAAAAGCCATTGCCCCCTCGCAAAGTCCGCAAGGGTCGAACGGCAAAGAGAGAACGCAACACCGCAGGAGAATGGTAAAATGCCAACAGTTGTTGACAAAAAGGACAGGGCGGGCGCCCTGTCCTTTGCTGTTATTTTGTGCGATAATTTAACACGGGGTGGCAGTGCCGCGCTCCCACACGAGCGCGGAATGAAATCGACCGTGGGTCGATGAAATCCGTCATCCGCGACGGATGAAATCCCGACGAGGGCGGAGTTATAACAACTCATCCGAGCCGCTTGCGGCTCTCTCCCCCATTCCCTCACAGTTGCGTAGCAACTTTCGGAAGGCTATGAGGACAACTCATCCGTCTTTCGCTGCGCGAAAGCCACCTTCCCTCACTAGGGAAGGCTATGAGGACAACTCATCTGTCTTGCGCTGCGCGAAAGCCACCTTCCCTCGCTAGGGAAGGCTTATTTGACGTCAAGCGACGGGTAGCGCCGCTATCACCCCGAAATCGGATTTTTTGGAGGGAGAGTGGACGAGCGGGACGCGTCGGGCGTAGTTACCTACGTCAAGCGGACCGATCGAGCCGCTATACCCCAAAAAATTATTTCTGAACGAGGTGGATCGCGAAGCCGGCAATCTCATCCTTGAAATAGACGAACTTGGGCTTGCCGCTCTTGTCATCGTAGGTGATGCTGGACTCGTCGAACTCGAAGCCGAGGCGCTTAAAGTATGCCATTGCCCTGTCAACGAAGTGGGTGCGGATGCCGATGTGGCCGTGGGTGCCGGGGCCCTTCTGATTCATGAACTCGAACTCGTTGCCTGCAAAGACCGACTTGGAGGTCTCGCGGACGGGGAGACCGAACATAAGCTCAAAGAGCTTCGCGGACTTCATTGCCTCCTCCTTCGACTCGCCGTTGATGCCGATGTGAACGAACTCGAGGCCGAGCATTGCCTTTACCGCGTTTCTCGTGAGGGCGGTGATCTCATCCCACTTCTTGTCGCGGATGAGGTCGTCGCGTACCATGAAGGAGCCGCCGCAGGCGATGATCTTGTTGAACTTGAGGTAATCGAGGAGGTTGTCGGCGTTGATGCCACCCGTGGGCATGAAGGTGAGCTGACCGTAGGGTGCGGCCATTGCCTTCAGCATCTTGAGACCGCCTGCCGCCTCTGCGGGGAAGAACTTAACGGTTTTGAGGCCGAGCTCGAGCGCCGCCTCGATGTCAGAGGGGTTGGAGCAGCCGGGGAGCATGGGAACGCCCTTAGAGAGGCAGTATGCGGTAACCTTGGGGTTAAGACCGGGGGAAACGAGGAACTTGGAGCCTGCGGCAATTGCGGCGTCGACCTGCTCACAGGTGAGGACGGTGCCCGCGCCGACAAGCATCTCGGGATAAGCCTCGGTAATGTTCTTAATAGCCTCTGCCGCGCAAGCGGTACGGAAGGTGATCTCAGCCGCGGGAAGACCGCCGTCGATCAGCGCCTTCGCAAGCGGAACGGCGTCGTCGGGATTCTCAATCTTGATGACGGGGATAAGACCGATGGAATAAAGCTCGGAAATCATGCTCATTTTGATTTTCTCCTGTATTTTAATTTTTATTTAGCTAAATTGCCCTGTTTTCTGTTTCGGCACAGGGTATCCTACCATATATTATACAATAGCCGCCGCGCGGATAACATTGCAAATATTGCCCTCGGTATTGCGAATATTGACCTATTGGTCGGGTTTTCGGCGGGGTGGTGCGGTCGGTGGTGTTAAAGCGGCGGGCTCGGCGGTGCGCGGGGCTAGGCAGGCGTCGCGCGGTCGGGGGCGTAGTGCGTGGCGTCGCGCAGTCGGGGGCGTAGTGCGTGGCGTCGCTTGGAACGCGGGATGCGGCAGTGTTGGACGTGGCGGGGCGTGGTGCGTGGCGTCGCGCGGTCGGGGCGTAGTGCGTGGCGTCGCTTGGAACGCGGGATGCGGCAGGGTTGGACGTGGCGGGGCGTGGTGCGTGGCGTCGCGCAGTCGGAGGGCGTTGCGCGGTGCATGGCGTGGTGCGCTCGGGCGTAGTTACCTACGTCAAGCGGACGGGTCGGGCCGCTATCACCCAAAAAATACAACGGGGGTTGATTTTGGCGCACCCCTTGACACACGCGGGCTCGATGGTGTATAATTGTTCTAATAAATTAGAACGCGCCGAGGTCGGTATGTGCGGCGCGTGGGAGGAATAATGAAAAGGATAACCGTTTGCACGTCCGACGAGATGCTGTTTCGGCGGATATATTTGCACCTGTCGGCGGGGTATGACGTCCTGCCATACCGCGGCGAGGCGAGGCGAGAGCGCGGCGACATCGTGATCGTCGATATCGACACCCACGGGAATTTGTCGGGCGATATTTTGCTCACCCGCGGGGCGTTCGGTGACGGCCCGCGTGACGGGCGGGCGGAGGTACCCGTTTTGCCGATCCCAATCTCGCTAAGCGAGCTCGAGCGGGCGGTCGGATTCGTTGAAAAACGCGACACGGGTAGCCTCATACTGCTGAAAGAGAAGCGGGCGGTACGCCTGTTCGGTGAGGTGATACGCCTGACCGAGGTGGAGATGCGCGTGCTCGAAATCCTTGTCAGGGCACCACGCGGAGAGTACGTTTCCCGCGAGCGGCTGATCGAGGAGGTATGGGGCGGCGAGTGCGACGGAGGTGTCGTGAACGTGTATATCCACTACCTTCGCACGAAGCTCGAAAAGAACGGCGAAAAGATAATCATTTCCTCGCGGCGCGAGGGATACAAGCTCGACGAAAGGATAGGTAGACAGTATGCTGACATTGATTGAGGGCGGCTTTGGCTCGGTTTGCCATAGCGAGCTTTTGACACGGATAAAGAGATCGGTCGAGGCGGGCAGGCGCACCTACCTGTTCGTGCCCGAGCAGCAGACCCTGGTTTGCGAGGGTGAGATGTGCGAGGTGCTTCCCTCCTCCGCCCCGCAGATTTTTGAGGTAACGAATTTCACGAGATTTGCCAACACGGCGTTCCGTATTCTCGGCGGCATTGGCGGAAAGTATTGCACGGGGGCGGAAACCTCGCTCGTTATGTGGCGGGTGCTGACCGAGCTATCCCCCCTGTTGTCAATGACGCGCGGGCGGCGTACCCTCGCGGCGGGTGTGGTTGAGCGCGCCCTCGGTGCGGTGCGCGAGATGCAGAGCCACGGAATATCCCCCGAGGAGCTCACAGCGGTGAAGGACGATCCCGCCATCCGCGACGCGCGACTGCGTGCGAAGCTTTGCGACCTGTCGATGATATACTCGCTCTACCGCGAGCTTGTCGGCGAGAAGTACAACGACCTCGGTGAGGATACGGAGATGCTGGCGAGCAAGCTGTCGGAGAATCCCGATTTCCTTGACGGAGTGGATATTTACATTGACGGATTTATTTCCTTCACCGAGCCGCAGTACAAGCTCATCGGCGTGATGATGCGTGCGACCGAGGTCACCGTGACGCTGACCCTGCCGCGGGCGCGGGCGGATGCCTTCGAGTATTCGGAGGTAAAGAAGGCAGAGGAGCGCCTGAAGGAAATAGCACGGAAAAATGCCACCGACGTGCGCCTATCCCGCACGGATGCACCCGACCCCGCCTATCGCCCCGAGATACGGGTGGCGGCGGATATGCTGTTCACCACGGGTGGCAAAATTGACAACGATTGTTTACGCGAGCTTAAGAAAGGCGGGGGGCGTGTCAAAATTTACGAGGCGCACGACCCGTTCGACGAGTGCGATTTCGTCGCCGCGGATATCAAGCGGCGGGTGATGGCGGGTGCGGCGTTTTCCGATATTGCCGTCATCGCGCGGAGTGCGGACAAGTACGTCGGCATCCTTGACGCGGCGCTCGAGCGCGCGGGTGTGCCCCACTTCATTTCAAAGAGGACGAGCATCGGCTCGTTCGAGGCGATTAAGCTTATTAACACCGCATACAGCATCATCAACCGCGGATTCCGCCGCGAGGACGTGCTCACCTACGCGAAATGCGGGCTTGCGGGAATCACCCGCGAGAGGTGCGACGAGTTCGAGCTGTACGTTTGCCGCTGGTCGATTGAGGGACGGCGGTTTACCGACGGGGTTGCGTGGAATATGAACCCGCGCGGCTACCGCGAATATACCGAGGCGGACAACGCCGCGCTTTTGCGGCTTGATAGGACGCGTGAGAAGCTCATCTCCCCGCTCGTCAATTTTGCCGAGGGGGCAAGGGCGGCAAAGACCGTGCGCGAGCAGGCGAGCGCGCTCGTCGATTTCCTCGGCGAGATAAAGCTGGAAAAATGCCTGTACCAGCGGGCAAAGGAGCTTCACGAGCTCGGCGAATTTGAGAGCGCGGAGGAGAATGCGCGCCTGTGGCAGACGATTTGCGAGTCGCTTGACACGCTCGTCGGCGTGCTCGGCGATTGTGCGGTCGGGGCGGAGGAGTTTGCCTCCCTGCTCTCGGTCGTTTTCGACGGGGCGAGCATTGCGAGATTGCCGCTGGCAAAGGATCAGGTCACGGTCGGCAGCGCGGATATGCTTCGTATTCGGCAAAAGCGGTGGGTCTATCTCATTGGTGTGAACGCGGGCGAATTCCCCGCGAGCGTATCCGACACCTCATACTTCAACGAGCGGGACAAGGCGACGCTGATGTCGCTCGACCTGCCTATCGAGCCCGACCTGACGGTAAGAAACGCACGCGAGCTCTACTGCTTCACCCGCGCATTCTGCTCGGGACGGGACGGGGTCAGCATCCTTTACACGAGGGCGTCGGCGGCGATGTCGCCCATCCTGCCCGCCGAGGTGATTTCCCGCATCGTCGAGATGACGGACAAGGAGATTTCGCCCGTGAAAATTGACACGCTCCCCCTCGGAGAGCGAATTTTCTCACCGATCGATGCGATAATGCTATCGTCAAAAATCCCCGAGGGCGAGTACCCCGAGGTCAGGGGTGCCCTGCTTGATTCGGGGCTCGAATCCATTCTAACGGTCGCGGAGGGCAACCCCATCAACCGCGAAAAGGTCCTCGGCGAGGAGGCGCTCGCGCTCATTTACCGCGGGGACGTTTATATGTCGCAGTCGCGGCTGGACAGCTTCCGTGCCTGTCCGTTTTCCTATTTTGCGAAGCATATTCTGCACCTCGGTGAGGAGCGGCGAAGCGAGCTGTCCGCCGACGTTATCGGTACCTTCATTCACTCGGTGCTCGAGGTGTTTATGAAGACGGTTTACGAGGGTGGCGGAGGTGTCGCCGACCTTGACGAGGTGAGGCGAGCCGAGGTCGCCGAGGCGGCGTCGCGCAGCTACATTGAGGAGGTGCTCGGCGGCGGATTTGGCGAGGCGAGGACGGAGAACGCGATCGAGCGTCTGTGCCGTGCGGCGCGACCCGTGATAGACGGACTGTGCGACGAGCTTGGCAACTGTAAATATAGGCCCATCTTCTTCGAGCTGTCGACCGACGGCAAGGAGGAGGACGCACCCGACCCGCTCACCATTGATATGGACGGGGAGAGCAAGCTGATCATCTCGGGCTTCGTTGACCGTGTTGACAGCCTGAAGGTCGGCGAGGACGTGTACGTGCGCGTCGTTGACTACAAGTCGGGGGCAAAGACCTTCTCGCCCGCGGACCTTGAGCGGGGTGAGAATTTGCAGATGTTCCTCTACCTCAAATCTATCGTCGAGACCGACAAGCCGAAATTCCTCGAGAAAATGGGAGTGACAGGCGGAGGCGCGCTCGTTCCCGCGGGGGTGATGTACGTTAAGACCTCGCTCCGCGACGTGACGGTAGATACCGCGAGCGACGAGGACGCCGAGAGGGCGCGCCGCGAGCTTGCGGGGCGTGAGGGAATGCTCCTCGACGACGAGCAAAGCATCGGTGCGATGAACCCGTATTACCTGCCCGACGGGGTGACCGACCCCGAGAGCGCGTACAGATACACCCGCGACGGTTGGGATGACATATCGAAGGTCGTCGAGGGGGTCGTCGTCGAGCTTGCGGGGCGGATGAAGTCGGGTGACATCTCGGCAAATCCGAGGGTGCAGGGGTCGAAGTCGCCCTGTGCCTACTGCCCGTACAAGCCTGTTTGCCGCACGGTGAAGAGGAAGTAGGGAAATTTGCCTCCCTCTAGGAGGGAGAAAGAGTTGCAGGGCAACTCGCGAGGAGAGTGCGATATCAAGGCATCAACAAAACCCATCGTGCTTTGCTTTCAATGCTTCTCGCTTGCTCCTTCCGTCTTTCGCTGTGCGAAATCCACCTCCCTCCCGGAGGGAGGCTAACAACTCATCCGGCTTTCGTCAAGCGAAAGCCACCTTTCTCGCCTGCGGGCTCGGTCACTCCGCGGCTCTGACAGCCGTTTAGGCTGTCATTCACTTCCGCTCCGCCCACTTCGTTACCTCACAAGGGAAGGCTTAAAAAACCAAAGGGTGACCCGACGTCGGGTCACCCTTTAAATATATCCTATGGAAAATCAAATGCTGTCGATAAACGCGGGAACGTCGGCGGGGTCGATGCCCATGACGATCGAGATTTCGGAGAAGAGGAGCTTTTCCGCCTTTTTCATCGCGTTTTCGTCGGAGAGGAAATTCTTCTTACCCTCGGTGGCGCGGCGCTTGCCCGCCTCGACGATGGAGCGGATCATAAGCATAAGAGCAACGCGATCGCCCGAGAGGATGACCGACTTGAAATGCTCGGCGCGAGTGCGGTTGTCGGCGATCCATGCGGCATCGGGGGATGCCTTCGCCGTTTTGATGGCGTCGACGATCTCCTCGCGTGTGAGGAGGGGGCGCATCTGTGCGGTCAGCTCGGCATTATCGACGGGTATAAGCGTCTCGGAGGAGGAGTAGGACCCCATCTCACGAAGGACGTAATATTTGCGCGAGGTGTCGCCGATTTCGATGACGCGAAGGTCAACGACCTCCATAACTCCGCCAAGTCCGTAAACGACCCTTTCACCAACGTTATACATATACCCTCCTTTTTGCGTAAATCGCGGGCCAGAGCGACCCGTGGCGATAAATAGCATGGTCTTTAATGCCGATTGGCTATGCTATATATATTTTAACATATTTTGAACGATTTTGTAATTGGTCAAACGGTACAAAAAATTTTGTTTATTTTGCCAATACCCCCGCCCGACGGAATATGCCGTTTTGCGACAGAGGGGGGCGCGCGGAGCGCGGGATGATGAGAATGAAGAAATGATGAAATTATGAATGATGGAATGATAAATTGTAGGGACCGGCGTCCATAAGCCTTCCCTTGTGAGGGAAGGGGGACCGCGAAGCGGTGGATGAGTAGTCAAGCCTCCCCTGCGCAAGGTAACGAAGTGGGCGGAGCGGTAGTGAATGACAGCCTAAACGGCTGTCAGAGCCGCGGAGTGACCGAGCCCGCAGGCGAGAAAGGTGTCGCGCGGTTTACTTGTAAATCGCGTGACGAAAGGGTCGTTATAAACCACGAGCAGTTGTCAATGCCCTAATTGTTATTCGTGACTTTGCCGACCCTACCGTCTTTCAATTTGCCCGCAAATTGAAATCCACCTCCCCTTTCGCAGGGGAGGCTTGACGAAGCGCAACCTCCCTTTAGTGCGCAGGGGAGGCTTTACCCTCTTTGCCACAACTGCGGAGCAACTTTCGGAGGCACGGTCCCTACGGAAACGGTGCGCTTTCCTCTCACAGGCGGAATATCGCACGGGCAAAACGCCAACATTTGTTTACAAAAAAGGACAGGGAGGATTTCCCTGTCCTTTGGAATTTTGCGTTTAATTTAACACGGGTCGGCACATACCGCGCAGGGCGCGGATTACATGCCATCGCGAGCGATGGATTACATGCCGTCACGGGGTGACGGATTACATGCTGCCTGACGGCAGATTACATGCCACGCGGGGCGTGGCGGTTAGCAATCCCTCAGTCATCCGCCGATGGCGTCTGCCAGTTTCCTTTAACAAGGGAGCCTACCCGGGTGACGGATTACATACTGCGCGGAGCGCAGATTACATGCTGCCTGTGGCGGATTGGTAGCAAGCTAGGCGGTTTTACGCAATGCCACTTCCCTGCCCGTCCGCTTTAGCCCCTGCCGCTCAGCGCGTCGACGATCATTTTGATACGGCGGGTGTACTCGTTACCGTCGCCGAGGACGCGGCGGAATGTGGGATATGCCTCTATTAGCATGCGGATTCCCTCCTCCGGCTTGCCCGCGGGGACGAGGGCGTTTGCGAGCTGGTAGAGGGTCATCAGGGTTTCGGGATGCTCCTCGCCGAGGACGTCACAGCTGACGCGATATGCCTCCCGAAGAAGGTCGCAGGCGCGGGCGGTGTCGCCGACGTCAAGGTAGCTGTATGCAAGGTTGGTCACCGCGACAAGCGTTTTCGGGTGTCGATCTCCAAGGATGCGGCGGTGAAGCTCGTAGGACTCCTCGGCGAGGGCGAGACCCTCGCGGACCTTGCCGCGGGTCGCGTAGATGGCGGCGAGGTTGCCCATGCAATTCAGCGTGTCGGGGTGCTCCTTTCCGAGGGTGGCGCAGTAGAGCTCATACGCCTTTTCACAATAGGATTCCGCCATCGAGAGCTGACGGAGGTTATAGCAATTCTGTGCAATATTGGCAAGGGAGGTGATGGTGTCGGGGTGCGTTTCACCGAGGACGGACAGTCGGGTGGAGAATGCGCGCTCGTTGAGGTCGAGAGCGGTGCGGAAATCACCGATCATCGCGTAGGTGCCCGCGAGGTTATTTAAGGATATGAGTGTGTGCGGGTGCTCGGCACCGAGGATCTCGACGTGTCGATTGAATATCTCGGTATGCATTTCGATGGAGGCGCGGAAATCCCCCTTCTGACCGAGGGCGGTGGCGATATTGTGCAGCACCGACAGGGTGACGGGGTGCTTCTCGCCAAGGATTTCAAGGCAGACCTCCTCCGCGCGACGGAGGTGGCGAAGGGCGATATCATACTCGCCCATTGAGAGATAGAGGCGGGCAAGGCCGTTTATCGCGCCGAGCGTATCGGGGTGGGCGGGGCCGAGGACCTCCTCGCGCGTTGAGATGACGGTCGAGAACATGCCGAGCGCCTCGCCCGAGCCGCCCCGTGCCCCCGTGATAGAGGCGAGAGTGCAGAGCGAGGTGAGCGTGTCGGGGTCATCCTCACCGAGGATGCGACAGCGGAGCGAGTAGGCAAGGCGCGCATACTCGAGCGCGACGGGAAGGTCGCCGAGCATCTCGTAACAGACGGCGAGATTGGCGATGGACATCAGGGTGTGCGGGTGCTCGTATCCGAGCATTCTGACACGCGCGCGGAATACCGTTAGGTGGGCGTCGCGACCCTTTGCGTAATTACCCGACTCGACGTAGGAGCAGGCGAGATTGTTGAGCGCAAAGAGGGTGTCGGGGTGGTCGTCGCCGAGGGCGGCGGAGTGCAGCTCGTAGGACCGCTCGTTCAGGGTGAGTGCCGTGGCGCGGTTGCCGAAGTGCTCCTCCGCGTAGGCGAGCTTGACGAGGGCGTGGCGGGTGGCAAAGCTATTCTCGCCAAAATCCGCGACGCAGGTATCATACCACACCTGCGCCCATTTTCGGGCGGAGGCGAAGTCGCCGAGGCCGGAGTAAACGGTATACAGCTCCTCGATGGCCTCGTAGTACCCCTCCTCGGCTGCGGAGGTGATGAGGGCAATGCCCCGCTCGCGGTCGACCTCGACGTCGATGCCGTGGAGGTATGCAAGGCCGATCAGGTAATTATGTGCAGGGTCATCATCGTTTTCGGGGCGGGCAACCGCGGCAAGCCCCTCGGTGAGCAGACGCTCCACGTCCTCCGAGTCGAAGCGGATGCACTCGGGGATATTTTCATAGCCCGCGACGAGGGCGGGACGGTCGGTATCGACCATCTCGACGGGGAGGATGGACATTCCGCGCCTCTCGGCGGCGGGGTATTCCTCGTCCTTGACGAAGTTGGGATTTTCAAGCAGGCTCGGCGTGACGAGCAGGGCAAACAGTCGGCTGACGTCGAGGGCGTGGTCGATGTCGCGGCGGAAATCCTCGCCGAGAGTGAGGAACTCGTCATACCAGATTGCGACGTCGCGAAATTCGGGTATTGAATGGATGCGACGCATCAGGCGGTTGGCATGGTAGCGGTCGCGCTTGCGGTAGCTCAAAAAGACGTAGGCGTCGAAGGCGGCGCGCACCCGCTCACGCATGACGTCGTCGGTGAGTATGCCGTGGAGGAAGTCGGCGAGCTTCTTCTCGTAGGAGATGGCGGTATCGTCGGATGCGTTCGGGTTGACGTACTGTCGCTCGCCGAAGCGGTCGGGGCGGGAGTACAGGGCCTCGATGCCCTCCTCCATCATTATCGGCAGGATGGGTATTCCGCGCTCGCGGGCGCAGGGCAGGTCGACCTCCATTGCGCGCGACGGCTCGACGAGGAGGCGGTAGGTCACGGGCAGGACGAAGAGATCCATGCGCGCAAGGTCCACCTCGAGGTTATCGCGGTCGAGCGGCTCGGTCATATCGGCGGTGTAATAGATTGCCGCGTCCTCGGTGCGGAGGATGTCGGCGGCGACCCTCTCAAAGTAGAGGTCAAAGTCCGCGGGATGCGACGTGAAATAAACGCGCGGCTTCTCGCCGAGGTGGTATTCGTTCTTGGTTTTAAAGAGGATTTTTGCCATATCGCCCTCCGTTTGTTTCGTTTGGTTTAATTATACCCGATTTCGCGGTGGTTGTCAAGGAAGGCGCAAGGGGGCCGCGCGGAGCGAGGAATGATGAATGAAGGAGAGATTGGTGGCATGAATAATTGTAGGGACCGGCGTCCATAAGCCTTCCCTTGTGAGGGAATGGGTGAGAGAGCCGCAAACGGCTCGGATGAGTAGTCTAGCCTCCCCTGCGTAAGGGGAGGAAGAGTTGCAAAGCAACTCGGTAGGGTCGGCGAAACTCAGCCAACAATACAAGCCGCAAATTCATCCCCACTCTGTTACGACCCTTCCGTCATACTCGCCGACGCAGTCGCTCGTATGACACCTCCCCTTGTGCAGGGGAGGCTTGACCCTCTTTGCCACAACTGCGGAGCAACTTTTGCGCCGGGTCCCTACAAAACGGTGCGCTTTTCTCTCACAGGTAGGAATATCGCACGGGCAAAATGCCAATATTTGTTTACAAAAAAAGGACAGGGAGAATTTCCCTGTCCTTTGGAATTTTGCGTTTAATTTAACACGGGTCGGTACATACCGCGCAGGGCGCGGATTGCATGCCATCGCGAGCGATGGATTACATACCGTCACGGGGTGACGGATTACATACTGCGCGGAGCGCAGATTACATGCCGCCGATGGCGGATTTCAGGCACGCGGGGCGTGGCGGTTAGCAATCCCTCAGTCATCCGCCGATGGCGTCT
>JAZODF010000073.1:0-9310 GCA_045596865.1 Eubacteriales bacterium | reverse complement strand
GGGGCGGTGAGGACCTTGTCGTAGAAGGGGTGATCCTCGCCGAAGGCGAGCATAGCCTCGGCAACTCTTGCCGCCTGGAGAAATGCGCCGTATTTGTTGTAGTGTGTCGCCTCGATGCCCTCGTAGCCAAGCTCACCGTTGCCGTAGGTCGCGTCGTAGTCGGCGGGCCACGTGCCGGTAAGGCCGTTGGGCTTCAGGGCCATAAGGTAATTTGCGTAAGAAGGGGTAGCCGTTTCAAGGATCTCCTTGGACTCGCTGAACAGATCGATGAGCAGGCAGTCCTCCTCCTCGGCAAGCTGGCGAACGGCCTCTACGTAGGCAAAGTTCTCGCCGTGCAGACCTGCTCCGCCGATGATCTCGCCATTGGAGTTGAACTTCACGCGGGCGACGGGGGTGATCAGCACGGGGATCGCGCCATGCTCTCTTGCAAAATCAATATACTGCTTGAGATACCATTTATACGTACCGCTGCCGTAGGCGTAATACTCGCTACCGTACTTGGCGATCTCGGTCAGTGCATTTTGCTCCTCGGAGTCGGTGGCAACCTTCGTATACTCCTCGGGAAGGAAGGTCGTGGGGCTCTTCACGGCGGGGGTGACGGGGTAAATCCCGTTCTCATCGGGTGTGCCGAGGGGAACCATTCTGTCGTAGATCGTTGAGTAGTTCGAGAGCTTTGAGGCGTCATCGTTGTGGCCGAACTGGATAAGGAGATAGTCGCCCGCCCGAATCAGGTCCTCGATGGAATTTCCGCCGTTTTGGCTGAAGGAATAGTTATTGCCCTCGATGTTGAAAAGGCGTCCCTCGTTGATGAAGGAACGGGAGCTACGGCCGCCGTGAGCCGCGTTCACAACCTTTATCTCATCCGAGAGGAAGAGGTCGAGGAACTGTCCCCAGCCGCCGATGTATTGGCCGTCCTCGTAGGTTTTCACGGTGGAGTCGCCTGCGAGATAAACGGTGGGAATATACTCGACATCGGGCAGGAATCCATCCGAGATCACCCGTGTGATCTCAACGTCACGGGCGGGCATAACGAACACGTATTCCCAATAGTCGGAATCTGCGTGGGTACATTCGAGCTTCTCGCCGTTTGCATAAAGATCAAGGGTGGCATCCATCAGAGGATGGGCGCGAAGCACTATACGCTCGCCCTCGGCCGCCTCGGTGGGGGCATAGCCGTCCATAAGAGTGCCGTCCATCTGCTCGTAGCTGATGGCGTATTTCGTAGCACCGTCATCCGGCTTCTCCTCAGGCTTGTAGTCGGGGTCGGAAGCACCGCACTCGCACTTACCTTCAACGAAGGTATGCTTGTGGGTGGGGGTGTCCTCGGGCTTGTTGCCCTCGGGATTATTGACGCCCGTCGAGGGGTCATTCGGATCATCGTTCTCCTTGATCGCACAGGACGCTATCGAGAAAAGCATTATGATCGCCATAGCAAGACATATTAATCTTTTCGTCACGGGAAATACCTCTCCTTTTTCTTTTTGTTATTTTACACAAGTATTATATCACACGGCGATATGATTTGTCAACAGTGCATAAACCTTGTTCCGCATATCCTTCTCTGACGATAATCCCGTTTTGCTCGTATAGTTGAGCGTATTTCGCGGACGAAGGTCATCCGCCAAGGCATCAAACGACAGCATAGACATAAGGGATGAGAAAATTACAAGCGCTATTGATAATTCCGCCCATCATATATATCGACGGAGCATCATCGGAATTATTACATTAAAAATAAAAAACCATCTATCCCCTGCCCCGAGGTATATACGGCCTCGGGCTCTTTTTATCTTTACAAATCGCGCGGGGTATGGTATAATAGAAAAAAACGCGGGGGTACGGAATGAACGCGCAGTTTAAGATTAACGGGGTAGTCATCGAGACCGAGCGGCTGGTTTTACGGCCGTTCAGGCAGGATGATTTAGCCGATTTATACGAATACGCCTCGGTCGCCGGGGTTGGCGAGATGGCGGGGTGGGCACACCACGAATCGGTGGACACGTCGCAACGGATCCTCAACCTTTTTATTGAGGAGGACAAGACCTTTGCCATCGTTTTCAAGGAAAACGGCAAGGTTATCGGCTCGCTCGGCGTGGAGAAATACGGCATGGAGGACAAGCTCACCGAGTTTGACGGATATCTCGGACGGGAGATCGGCTACGTTTTATCGAAGGATTACTGGGGGCGCGGCATAATGCCCGAGGCCGTCCGTGCGGTGATAGATTACCTGTTTGACGGCGTTGGGTTGGATTTCCTTATCTGCGGGTATTTCGATTTCAATGCACAGTCGCGAAGGGTACAGGAGAAATGCGGCTTCAAGCCGTACAGACGGCTGGTGATGGAAACGCAAATGGGTAGCTCCGAGCGCGGCGTTTTAAACCTGCTTTTAAACCCCGAGAAGGATATTAAGCTACACTTTTCACACCCCGAGACGCTGATATATAACGGGTGATTTGCAAAATGCGGATTGAAGGAGAAATGAGCTGTGAACATCAAGCCATACGAAGAAAGGTACAGGGATGACCTGATATTTATGGTGCTTGAGGCGAAGGATGCCCTCGGTAGACGGCCGACGATAAACGCGGATCTGTTGGATATCGGTGCTAATTACTTTGACCGTGGGGATATGTTCTGGATCGCGGTCAATGAGCTTGACCGCGTTGTCGGGTGTATCGGCTACTCAAGGACGGATAAGCCGGGCGAGGCCTTTTTGCATCGGCTTTACGTCAAGGCGTCCGAGAAGCGCCGTGGTATCGGCACGCAACTGCTCAAAACTGCGGAAGACGAGATGCGGCGGCGCGGTATCACCGTTTCGCTCGTCCACCTCGGCGAGCCGAAGGAGCAATGGTTTGAGTCATACGCCTTCTATCCGAAGCACGGCTACCGCGAATATGCGCCAAGATATATGCGAAAAGAGCTGTAAAACGGAGTTAACAATACGCCACACAAGTAATACAACCGCCGAAAACGGCAGAAACGGAGAAATATAATGGCAAAGGACAAGAGATTTATCATTTCCTACACGCAGGGGATGGGCTCGATAGAGATCTGGGTCGACACCGAGACGGGTGTCAACTACCTGTTCCGCGGGAGCGGATATGCGGGTGGGTTGACCGTGCTCCTCGATGCAGAGGGCAAGCCCGTCGTAACGCCGCCCGAGCAGATCAAGCGGTAAAAAGAGGGTCGATGATGGAGATCTGGGATGCTTATTACGCCGACGGGCGGCGGGCGGGGTGCGACCTCGTGCGCGGGGAGAGGATTCCCGACGGGTTATTTCACCTGTGCTGTGAGATTCTCGTGCGGCATACGGACGGCGAATATTTACTGATGCAGAGGGATCACGGGAAGGCGACCTTCCCCGGGTATTTCGAGGCGACGGCGGGTGGCTCCGCCCTCAAGGGGGAGAGCCCGTATAACTGCGCTCTGCGCGAGCTTCGCGAGGAGACGGGGATAGACCCGCTCACACTCGAGGAGGTTAGCGTTTACACCTCGGATAACACGATATTTCATTGCTTCGTCGCGCTGACCGACTGTGACAAGGTGAGCGTCGTCCTGCAGGAGGGGGAGACGATCTCCTTCAAGTGGCTTTGTGAGGGGGAGTTCGTGCGGTTTATAAACTCCTGCGAGGTGATACCCTTTCAGCGGCGGCATTTCGCGGTGTATTTTGCGCGGATGGGCTACCTTCACGGGCAGGATATTCTGCGCGTGAGCGAGGCACGGGAGTACGCCGAGGCGCTTGCCGAGGCGATGCACGGCTGGTGGGGGATACCCACTCGGGCGTATCGCGAGAGCATAGGCGAGGCGATAAGAAACGCCGAGCGGCGCGCGGCGGGTGAGGATAGCGCGGACACCGCGGTGCCCGAGTGGTATATGGTGATGGACGGCGGACGTATCGTCGGCGGGGCGGGAGTTATCGAGAACGATTTCCACCCGAGGCGCGACCTTAGCCCGAATTTATGCGCCCTGTACGTCGAGGAGTCGCACCGAGGGCGAGGGATAGCGGGCGAGCTGCTGATCCGTATTACCGAGGATATGCACGGGCGGGGGATAGACACCCTGTACCTTTTGACCGATCACGAGTGCTTTTACGAGAGGTACGGGTGGGAATACCTGTGCCCCGTGACGAGCGACGGCGAGGACACACCGAGCCGTATGTACGTTCATCGATTTAAGGCAAATTGACGCGTTTTTGACAACTGTTATTTACAAATCGCGGAGTTTCGCCGTGATGCGAGCGGATGGGAGCGAGAGTGTTCCCTGCCCCGTTTTAGCCGAATAATTTAACACGCCCCCGCGGGTATGTCCGCGGGGGCGTGTCTTTTTGTAAATAGTTGTTGTTATTTTGCGGTGCGGACGGGTTTGTATTCCGTCATCGTGCAAAAGGGGGCGTCGGTTCATTTTCTGCCCGGGGATCAGAATCATTTTCCGCCCGGGGATCAGGTGCCCGTGCTCTCGTATTTTTTGATCATCCGTGACCAGACGAGGAGCGAGATGGTGACGAAGGCGGCGGTCGCGCCGAGGATGGCGAGGGCGAGCAGCCACGGGTGATCCACGGGGGCGAAGAGGTTATCAAACGGCATCGAAAGGCAGAGGCCGAGCGGGATGACGAAGGTGAGGATCACCTGCACCACGCGGGGATAGATGCCCATCGGGTATTTGACGTAGCCCGAGAAATTATAGACGAACTGCAGAAGCGGGCCGCTTCGCCCGTATTTAAAGGCGAAGGAGGCGAGCATTGCCTTGAACGCCGAGATGAGCACCGCGGCACAGATGATGCCGAGGATGACGAGCAGGATAGCCCCTGCACCGCCCGCGATTGTGATATGCGAGCCGCAGTAGACGAGCATTGCGACGGCGATGATGACCTCGCCGAATGCCTCGGGCTGGATTTCCGAGGCTATTATCTGGAAGAGGACGGGTGCGGGACGGAGAAACAGACCGTCGAGGCGGCCGTTTCTGACCTCGAAGTAGGCGACCGTCCACAGGCGGTCGGTGAACAGGTGGTCGATGCCCACCGCCATATTAACGATGCCGAAGAGGAAGCCGACCTGATAGATCGTGTAGCCGTCGAGGGCGGGCACGCTGCCGACGAGGATAAAGAGGGTGAGGAGGGAGGTTACCTGCCCGAAGAGGAAGGCGGCAATGCCGATGAGGACGTTTGCCTTATAGACGAGCTTCGACATAACCGAGAGCTTCGCATAGGCGAAATAGAGCTTCAGATAACGCATATCAACCTCCCTGCACCGTCAGGCGGCGCATAGCACGGGCGAAGATACAGTGGTTCACAAGCTCGATAAGCGCGAGCCAGCCCACAGCAATCGCGAGGTAGAGGAGAACATCCGTGCCGCCGAGCTTGCCCATAAGGACGAGGACGGGCACCGAGTTTAAGAAGGCGAAGGGCGTGTAGGAGAATACGACGCCGAGCGTACCCATAAACGACAGGGGCAAAAGACGCCCGCCGAGGAAGCCCTGGAGCGTATTGCGCACCATATTGAGGCCGAAGAGATGGTCGGTGTAGAACACCATCATGCCCGTAAAGTAGCCGATGGCATCGTGGATGAGCCCCGCAAGGCAGGCAAAGACGAGAAAGAGCGCCACGCGGAGGACGACCTCGAGGATAGTGCCGTCGAGCATACCCGTCAGGAAAAAGACGGTGTAGCAGACGGTGAGAAACGGCAACAAAATGAGGCCGAAGGTAAACGTCTGCGACCCGAAGAAGGTGAAAAGGTGCTTTAAGCGGTAGGAAACCGGCTTCGTCAGGGTGTTGACGACGGTGCCCTCCCTGACGTCGGTGTAGATGTTGTATGCGGTGTCGCCCGCGAGGACGAAGGAGAAGAAGAAGGAGGTTATCATATAGACGATGATCTCGTTAAAGGTGAATCCGCCGATGACCGCGGAGGTGCCGCCCTCCGAGCTACGGTAGATTGCGCCGTAGAGGAAGATGATCATCAAGACCTCCAGCATATCGATGATGATCCACATCACCGCCTGTGCCTTATACGCCAGCTCGGTTTTCAGCCCCGCGCGGGTAAAGGCGAGGTAGGGCGAGAGCTTATTTTTCATTTTTCTCATACAGCTCCTTCGTGATGTCCTCGACCGAGATGTCCTCGATCTTGAAGTCCTTGACGTGGGCGGTGTTGATGAGATACAGCAGCATTTCGTCGAGGTCGAGCTCGCTTTGCGAGAATTTCAGCGAGATGCAGGAATCCTCGTGCAGGACGGTGACGCTCGGGAAACGGGCGAGGAGTGCCGCCTCGTCGAGGGTGGCGTTAAGCGGCAGGGACACCGTTTTCGTGTTGCCGAAGCGGTGCTTGATATCCGCGAGGCTACCGTCGTAGAGGACGCGGCCCTTGTCGATTATGATGATGCGGTTACAGAGCTGCTCGATATCCTTCATATCGTGGGTAGTGAGGATGACGGTGATCTTGTATTTTTCGTTCAGCTCGTGGATGGCGTGGCGTATGCGGTCCTTTACAAGGACGTCGAGGCCTATGGTCGGCTCGTCGAGATAGACGATGGACGGAGAGTGGATGAGCGCGGCGGCGAAATCGGCGCGCATACGCTGGCCAAGCGAGAGCGAGCGGACGGTCTGCGTCAGGAATGGGCGCAAATCGAGCAGGTCGCAGAGGTATTCAAACCGCTCCTCATACTGCGCGTCGGGGACGTCGTATATCTTTTTTAGGATTTTGAAGGTTTCGATAAGCGGGATATCCCACCAGAGCTGTGTTTTCTGGCCAAATACGACGCCCATATTGCGGTTAATTTTCTGACGGTCGGTGGCGAAGGACATGCCGTCGACCGTGACGCCGCCCGAGGTGGGCTGAAGGATGCCGCACATCATCTTGATGGTGGTGGATTTGCCCGCGCCGTTTGCGCCGATGTAGCCGACGATCTCGCCCCGCTCGATAGAAAACGACACGTCATCGACGGCACATATCTCCTCGTATTTGCGGGAAAAGAGCGCCTTTATCATTCCGCGAAGGCCCTCCTCGCGGACGGGCTTTTTAAAGATTTTAGATAGATTTTTTACCTCGATAATACTCATAATTTTCTCCTAAAAATAAAATACGCGCAGGGGTGGCAAAGGAATGCCGTCACCCTGCGCTATTCGTGAAAGTCCACGGACGAAAAATCAGAGATGCGCCGCAAATGCGTGCGCGACGGCAAGCCTATTCATAACGGTAGCGATATTCTGCATCATCATTGCGGTGACTCCTTTCTTTTATTTATCCATATTTTACCACGAGGATTTGAATTTGTCAAGAGGTTTTGTAAATAAATGTTGTCAGGATGCGGTAAAACAGAGAAATATGTAAACAGTTATTTGTAATTACGCCTTCTTCTCGAATGCGCGGCGGGCATCGCCGAGGGCGGCGGCGGAGTCGATGAGGAACTCCTCACGCGCGGGGAGCGTGCCACGCCAGGTGGTCTCGAGCATGCCGAGAATATGCGTAGGATCAATGTTATCGCGGAGGTATTCCGCCATTTTTTCGAGGTTGTTGCGGTAATACTCGGTGCTGCCGCCGGGGAGCTGGTCAATGCCCGCGTCGGCAAGCAGCTTGAAGGGGCGGACGCGGATGAAGCATTGCTCGTCCATATCCTCGCCAAACTTATCGAAATAGTACCAATTGCACTGAACGACCGAGCGCGGCACCTTCTCAAGAAATTCCTCGGGGCGGTGGCGGGCGTAATCCGACCACATCATGGCGCGCACGCCGTTTGCCTCGACGCAATCAACGAGGAAATAGAGGTCGTGCCACCACAGGTCGTTGTTGCGGATGACGATGTAATCGTAGTCCTTCTGATTCGGGTAATTTTCCTCGTCCATGCCGAGGTGGAGGAAGCGCGGCTTAAACAGCTCGCAGACCTCGTTGATAATATCACGGCAGACGTTATAATAGACGGAGGTCGACACCATGCGCGAATATTCGCCGAGCCAGGCGTCATGGCAGGTGGAGAAATTCAGCTTGGGTATCACCTCGAAGCCGAGCGAGTGCATATAGTCGATCATCTCGCGCATTTCGGCGTGGGTGTAGGAGCCCTTTACGGCGAGCTCGGGGTGGCTCTCGTATCGCATACCCTCGCCAACGTCGAGGACGACGGTATTTGCCCCCTCGGCGCGCAGGGCGTCAAGATAGCGGTAGAATACGTCGCGGTCGAAGCGCAGGCTGTCTGAGGCGGGGCTACGCCAGATATACTCGCCGTTACCGCGGAAATTACCCTCCTCAAACCACATATTGGTGCCGAGGTGGATGAGCATACACCACATTTTTTCGTTATTCATTTCGTCCCCCAATGTAAAAAATACTGTCGAAGACAGTATAGCACAATTCACGCCACCTGTCAAGCAAGTTTTTGCCGTGGAGGCGGTGCGTTTTTATCCGTAAAACAAATTTTTCACATATATCCCCTTGCATTGCCCCGCCCTTTGTGATATACTTTTCTTAACTGCAAAAAGATGGAGAGAAAATGAAGAGCATTTACTTGTTTACAACGAAGGTGAGGATGTATTGGGTGCTGTTGCCGATGGCGCTGCTTCTCACTCTTGCGATAATTTACAACCCCTATGCACCGAGGTGGTACAAGCTGTACCCGTTGATGGCGCTGTCGGTGGCGGGGATGATATTCGTGTTTATTTTTTATTTCCGCCTTATTCGCCTGAATTTCACCGAGATCAAGGATATCGGGCGATTTTCGCCGCGGGACAGCGCGCTGATAAACGAGGGCAAGGTCCTCGTGCTTCGTGACGTGGGACACGGCAAGCTGCGCGTATATCTTTACGGTGCTGACGGCCTGCCCGAGCTTGATTGGATGCGCGACCAGACGACCGACCCGTCGGTCATCTGCATGTACCGTGGGCGCGCCGTGGGCGGCAGGCGGACGGTGGCACGCGTGCTTCGTTATTTCGGGGTGTATGCGTCGGATATTGACGGAATTTTGCGCACCGACGGATTTTGTGCGGAGTACGATTGCGTGCGCGTATCGACGCGCATTGGCGACGGTGAGAGAAAGGAATACGTCATTGAGATGACGAAGACGGTGTAGTTGCCGAAGGCGTCATAGCAAACGGAATAAAAGTGGCTGAGTCATTAAGAATTCAGAAAAATCAATGCTTTCAAAGCAAAAACAAGAATAATATGCTGAATTCTTAATGCGAAGCAACTTCTGTGGCTAGCTTGATTTTGAGCAGAAATCGCCGATTGCAATCGACAGGCGTATATAAATACGTCGGAGAGCGCAATCGACGATAGAAAAAGAGCATAAAAAAGAAGAAATTCGTAGAATTTCAACCTTACAAGCAAAAAAACAT
>JAZODF010000072.1:0-29100 GCA_045596865.1 Eubacteriales bacterium | reverse complement strand
TCAATAGACCTGACAAAATTCGCCACAAAAAGAAAGAGGAAAGAAAAAACGCCGACAGACCCAGAAAACCTGTTGACGCTTACTACTTAATAAAAACACTGTTTCCGTTGCGGTGCAATTCGTATGCCCTCTCCGTCGGCTTCGCCGCCACCTCTCCCGAAGGGCGAGGCTTTGCCCTCTCCGTCAGCTTCGCTGCCACCTCTCCCGAAGGGCGAGGCTTTGCCCTCTCCGTCGGCTTCGCCGCCACCTCTCCCGAAGGGCGAGGCTTTGCCCCGAGGTCGGACTTGCTCAAAGGCTCTCCCCTCGGGAGAGCTCCCGCGGTAGCGGGTGAGAGGGCTTTTTACAACAGGTCGTCAATTCTCTCCTTTATCACCTTGTCGATCATTCGGCAAACGCCATCGAAATTTTCATCTATATCTTTGTTGGAAAATCGCAGGACACATAGTCCATATCTCTCAAGAACTTCGGTTCTTGCCGCGTCGTGTGATTTGCCTCGCTTTGTAAAATGTTGTGACCCATCCAGTTCAATCACAAGACGGGCACCGTGACAATAAAAGTCTGCTATAAAATTATCGATGATGCGTTGCTTATATATCTTTATCGGATAATACCGCAAAAAATCATACCATAAATGCTTTTCTTCCCGCGTCATATTTCGGCGTAGTATTCTTGCAATATTCAATAGCTTGTTGTTTTTCTTTAATGGTATTTGTTTCATTTGCCCTCTCCGTTGAGTTGCACGGCAACTCTCTGACACACTCTCCCGATGGGCGAGGCTTTGCCCTCTCCGTCGGCTTCGCCGCCACCTCTCCCGAAGGGCGAGGCTTTGCCCTCTCCGTCAGCTTCGCTGCCACCTCTCCCGAAGGGCGAGGCTTTGCCCTCATTATATCATAATCAAGAAGAGGAAGCAATCCCTGTGGCAAAATAATGCGCCCACAAATTCGCAACAAAAGGAAATATGTTACACCAAAAATGCAATTTTTCGAGCAGAAATCGCTGTTTTCCCGACGCCAGCCGTAGAAACCTACGGCAAGGAGGGAAACGGCGATAAAAAAGGACGGCCGAAGCCGTCCTTTTTGGTTATGCCGAAAAAGTATTTTTCGAGGGGGAATCGCCGAGCGGAACCCCGCCAGCCGTAGAAACCTACTACAAGCGAGTGAACCGAGATTTATGCCAAAAATGCAATTTTTCGAGGGGGAATCGCCGAGCGGAACCCCGCCAGCCGTAGAAACCTACGGCAAGGGGGGCGATCGACGATAAAACAGGGTAAGGCAAACGCCTTACCCTGTTTGTTCCCACCGAAAAATTAGTGGCAAATGCACTTTTCGCTGTCTTTGTCGAATATATGTATCCTCGAGGTATCGATCGCTACCTGAATCTTGTCGCCGCTCTTCGCGGTGGAGCGAGAGGATACACGGGCAATGATGTTCTTGCCGTTGGTGGCGTCCTCCATGCCGTCGAAGCCGAGGTAGAGATAGATCTCAGCACCCATAAGTTCGGTCACGTCGACGTCAACGTTCATGGTCGCGTTGGACATCGTGGAGAGGTACATGGGCTCGTCGTGGATGGACTCGGGACGGATGCCGAAGATGACCTCCTGGCCGATGTACTCCTTGAGGTCGGGGTTGTTAGCCTTGTCGGCGGGAAGGATGATCTCGGTGGTGCCGAGGGTGGCGTAGAGATCGTTGCCCTTCTTAACAAGCTTACCGGTGAGGAAGTTCATCTGGGGGGTGCCGATGAAGCCCGCAACGAAGAGGTTGCAGGGAGAGTCATACAGATTCTGGGGGGTGTCGACCTGCTGGATAAGACCGTCACGCATAACTACGATACGGGACGCCATGGTCATAGCCTCGACCTGGTCGTGGGTAACGTAGATGAAGGTGGTCTCAACCTTCTTATGCAGCTTGGTGAGCTCGGTTCTCATCGAGGCACGGAGCTTAGCATCGAGGTTGGAAAGCGGCTCGTCAAGGAGGAAGACCTTGGGGTTACGGACGATTGCACGGCCGAGAGCAACTCTCTGCTTCTGACCACCCGAGAGGGCCTTCGGGCGTCTTTCAAGGAGGTGGGCGATGTCGAGGATGCGTGCGGCCTCCTCAACGCGGCGCTTGATCTCCTCCTTCGGTACCTTACGGAGCTTCAGACCGAATGCCATGTTGTCGAAAACGGTCATGTGGGGATAGAGCGCGTAGTTCTGGAACACCATCGCGATATCTCTGTCCTTGGGGGCGACGTCGTTGACGTATCTGTCACCGATGTAGAGCTCGCCCACGGAGATCTCCTCAAGACCTGCGATCATACGAAGGGTGGTGGACTTACCGCATCCCGAGGGACCGACGAAGATAAGGAACTCCTTGTCCTTGATCTCGAGGTTGAAGTCGGATACAGCGGTTACGCCGCCGGGGTACTTCTTGTAAATGTGACGAAGGGAAAGACCTGCCATAATTAGCATCTCCTTAAATATTATTATTTTACGGTAACAGTATAACAGATTTCCCCGCTCTTTTCAACGGCGATTTTGACGGTTTTGCATACCCCCGTCTTAGCGATTTCAGACAAATTCCCTGTGGATTTTTTGTGAACAAATACCCTTATCCGTCATTTTCTCTAATTTATTAGAATTTTGGGATGAAGAAGGGGCACACCCGCGGTGGGTGAGCCCGTGTGGTGTTATTGATGGATGCGCGGGGAGTGTGGTGCGCGGGCGCGCTTGGCGGGTGGTGTTTGGGTGCGCGGTTAGTCGATCGGTGGTTGGCTTGTTTCCGTTATCCCGGCGTGAGCGAGGGCAACGCGGTACAGGATGGTGATCTGTCCGTCGGTTGTCCTGAAGGCAAAGAGCTCATCCCCCATGCGGAAGAGATAGACGGGGACGTCCGAGGTGCAGGCGGGGTCATCGATGGGGTTGATGACGTAGCATTTCTCGGCGGTGCGGATGACCTCACGGATGGTGGCGTGGTCGATAAACTCGGTATAATCGTCGCCATACCCCGGGAAGGTGATGTTCAGCAGGATCTGCTCCGCATAGTCGAAGGAGGGGTTGTCGATGAGGGTCAGCTCGCCGACGAGGACGTCATCCACGGTTATTACGCCGTCCGTGACGCTGAAATCGAGGAAGGGGAAGGAGGACATAGTCAAGGGTAAAAGATACGCCGGCATACGGAGGCCGTCGAGGTCGGCGGGGGTAAGGGTGGTCTCGATGTCCGCGTCGTCATAGGGGCTATCGTACTCGGGCGCGTTCAGGACGGTGAAGATGTCGGCGGGCTTAATAAGGCCGTAGCTCATGCCGTTACCGAGCTCGTCAAGCTCGCGGTAGGCGGTGTCAAAGAAGTCGGTCAGGGTGCAGAGGTGGTAATAATAGTCGCCGTACTCATCCATCAGGTCGACGCGCGCGACCCTCTTTTGCTCGACGTAGATGTCGAAGGGCTGAAGAATATAGTATACCCCGTTAATGAGGCGTGCATCAGAGGAGCGAACGTCACTAAGCGGGTGCCGCAGCGTATAGTAAAGGGAGGTTTGCGCGTCGGAGATGAAATGGACGCGGACGTCGGAGCACGTCAGGGGTGAGGTGGTATTGTAGCCGTCGACGAAGGCGGTATCGATGAGGGTAAACATTCCCGCGGGGGAATCGACGGCGGTATCGGTGGCAATATCGCGGTAGGTGGTGGCGCGATTTACCTGAAAGGCGGCGAGGATGTCCATGCCGTCATATTTTTCGGGGATAGAGTCGGCGGATGTGAATCCAAGCCAAGTCTGCTCGGTGCAAGCATGACCGACGTCATATTTATCGTGGCCGTCGGCGCAATAGGCGGCAAGGAAGTAGTAATCGTCGGGGGAAACGTCGGTAAGAAGGACGCGTGCGCCCCATTTAGCGAAGTCGAGCTTTGTCGAAATGGAGATGGGGCCGAGGTCATAAGCCATCATCAACGTGTAAAGGTAGTCGCGCGCCGCGTCAACGAGCGCAACGTCGGGGGCGAAGGACGTGCCCGGCTTCAGGCCGACCTCGCCGTTTCCTCCCGTCGGCTTGTCCTCGGGGTCGGGGGTGGGGTCATTCTGCGGACCGACGCAGGCGACGAGCAGGACGGACAGCAGTAACACGAGCAAAATGGCAAGTAGCTTTTTCATTGATTTTCTCCTTTCGGTTGCGATCGTTTAATTTGAATTGCAGCAAGGATATTCGGGGGTCAACGCGGACGCCCTCTACCCCTTCCTACACATATAGACGAAAAAAAGGTGCGCGGGTTACACATTTGTCTTGCTTTTTTGTAAGTGTAATCTATTATTTACATTTTTGCAGATTGACGGGGCGTTATCGTTCGTTATTTTTTGGCGTTTAATTTGACACGGGGTGGGTGATTTCGGTTTCGAGAAAGAAAAAGGCACCGCTCGCGGGGCGAGCGGTGCCGTGGGGTTGGAAGTCTTATTTGACGTGCCCTGCCGTGCGTGCCTTTTTGTCTAGGGAGGCATCGGGCTTTGACGGTCAGATTCCGTCCGCCGCGGTGGCGTATGCCTTAAGGGCGCGGACGAGGTCGACGAGGGCGGCGGGGTATGCCGACGCGTTTTCAAGGACGGTGGCGGTGTAGGAGGTTGCCGCGAGGGTCATGCTCGTTTCGCTGCCGTCAAGGAGGCTTTGCACCGTGACGGTGTAATCGTCATTCAGGTGACCCGCCGAGATATTACGAATCACGACGCGGTAGCGGTCGCCCGTGTATTCGACGTCGGCGTATGCGCTCTCGCCCGTGGGGGTGGTGACGCTCACGCGGTAATCGTCAATCGACGCGCCGTCTGCGAGGGTGAGGTATATCTTCGCTGAGACCTCGCTCTCGAGGGAGAGATTCCAGGTGGCGAAGGCAATTCCGTTCGCCCTGCCCGTTATGCGCGCGGTGTTATCCGCGGTGACGGCGCCGAGGTCGGCGGGGTCAATACCCGCATTTGCGAGGTTATCGGTATTCACGCCGAAGAAGGCTTGTGCATACGCGCCGTAGTGAAGGAGGGCGCGCATCAGCTCCTTCGTCGCGGTATCGTATTCACCGTCGATGACCGTTTTCGCGTAGGTGGCGACGGAGGTCGTGACTGCCTCGCCGCAGGCGGTGCCGCCGAGGATGAGGCGCAGGGTAATCTCGTCGGTCATTTCCGCGGCGGCGCGGTCGAGACGGAGGACGAGCCTGCCGTCCGAGGTGCGCTCAAGAGCGGTGAGGTATACCTTTTCTTCGCTTCCCTCTCCGTCCGCGAGAAGGACGAAGGCATCGGGGTGTGCCTTTACCGTATCATCGGTGATTTCGGCGTAGAAATTCATACCGACGTTGCCGTCGAGGCTGACGTTATATTTATCGAAGTCGCCCGCGGTGGTATCGACGGGCATTCCCGCGCGGAGGGTGGCGGTTGCCTGCTCGATCTCGCCTATTGCGGCGGCAATATCGTCGGCGGTAGCGTCAACGTTGCCGAGGATGGGGCGGAGCTCCGCCATTCGCATCGCCTTCAAGGCGTCGAAGCCAAATTCATCCGAGCTTAGCGCGTCGAGCGCGGTATACGCCGCAAGGAGCGGAGCGCGGTCTATCGCCGCACCGCCCGTGGTACAGGTAATCTCGTAGATGGTGGCGCGAGAGCTGCCATTCGTGTTTTCAAAGGTGAAACGGATCTTCGTCGCGGATGCGCCGTAGAGGCTGAAGGAGGTGTGATCCGCGCTCACCGTGAGCGGGACGTCGCGGTAAAGGGTGATCCACACGCCGTCGACCAGTATTTCGACGTCGGTCTTATCGCTTCGGGTGGTGGTCTCCACGCCGCGCCAATCGTAGATCGAGAGGGTGTAGAGCGGGATTTCGCGCCCAAGGTCGATGGTGAGGGTGTAGGGACCGCTCGCATCATAGACGGCGTAGCGGGTGTTAAGACTGCCGTCAAATCCGAAGGCAATATCACTCACCGTCGGGTTAGAGTGCATGGATGCGTTGCCGAGGGTGACGTTATCCGCCGTCATGCCGAGAAGGACGTTGGAATTCGTGTTCTCGAAGGTCTCGAGCCCGTAGCGGATGAAGCCGTTACATTTCATCTCGTGGATGACGGTGCAGTCACCGCCGCTAAAGCGGGTGGGGATAATGACGCGGACCTGCTCGGCGAGGGCACCGCCGAGGTTAATGACCTCCGAGGTACGCTCGGTTGTGTGGACTACCCTTGCGGCGGTGGTCCATTTGCCGTTGTAGAGGGTCTGTATTTCGATTTCGCTGCCGCAACGCTTTGCATTGAAGGATTCGTAATTGACGGTGAGCGAATACAGCTCGAATATCTTGCCGTCGAAGTCGAGCGTGCCGTCGACGACGTGAGCACCGCCCGTTGCGAAGCGGTAGGAGGTGTTGTTCACGTCACCGCCGTCGGTGATGTGATCGTAGGTGTAGGGCATCCAGATGCTGTTCGCCGCGGTCTCGTTCGACGGGGCGAAGACGTAGCCCGAGAAGGCGTTATCGACGAACTCCCTCTCACCCTTCACCGCCGTGCCCGAGAGGGCGATCTCGTAGAGGGTGACACCCTTCGAGGATGCGGTGTTCTTGAAGGTGAGGCGAATCATCGAGGCGATATAGCCCGAGAGGTCGACGGTGACGTATTTCGCCGCGGGGCTGGCGTTCGTGCCGACGTCCTGCGTGGGTACCGACGGGTCGGTCCAGAGGGGTACGGAATCGAGCACCTTCACCCATTCGCCGTCAATGAACAGCTCGACGGTGGTTTCGTTAGAGCGAGAGATGGTGTCGCCCGCCTCGACGTGGTCGGTGATTTTCAAGCTGCCGAGCGCCGCACCCGCACCGAGGGCGTAGGTAACGGTGGCGTAGCTTGCCGACCTGTCGGATATGGCGAAGCGGCCCGTGTGCAATTCGAGCGAGCCGTCGGTCAGCTTGTCAAAGCCGTAGGTGCCGTACTGATTGTTGATTATAGTACCGTTCGTGTTCGATTCGATGGGGGTCATGCCCTCGAGGACATTCTCCTTATACACGGTGCTCGTCGGGGTGCGAAGTCCCGAGCACTGAATTTCCCAAAGGGAAATCGAATTTCCGCCCTGCGAGCCCGAGATGGTGATGCGGATCGCCATACCCGTGTAGCCCGAGAGGTCGAAGGATACGTGGCGGTTAACGAGGTCCTGTCCCTTTACGCGGTGGGCAAGTATCTCGGCGTTCGTGGTGAGGTCGTAGGCGGTGGTCCAGCCGAGGGCGGTCTGCACCTCGATTTTTATAGCGGTGCCGAGGAAGTTAACTGCGCCGTCGGTGCCGTTGAAATCGTATAAACGCAATTCGGAGAGCATGAAGCTGTCCCCGAGGGTGACGGTGGCACAGAAGGGGGTGGTTGCGGGTGTCCTCGAGGAGAAGCGACCGACGTGGACGGAGGTGGACTCGGCCTTAATTCCGTCGGTGAGCATCGGGTAGCCGTACGCCGAGCCGTGGACGTCCGCCGCCGCGGATGCGGTGGGGATGAAGCTAAGGCCGTCGAGGATGTTGGAGGCGTTATATTTGGTGCCGCCGCTCGCGCTGTTGAAGCGCTTGACGGGGGTGATCTCCGACTCGTCACCGTAGTAGCCGATAACCGACACGGCGTATTTTGCGGTGGAATCGTAGTCGGCAATAAGGATGGGGTAGCCGCTCTCGAGGAGGAGGGTGTAATCGGCGGCGTCCGCCTTCTTCTCCCAGAGCCTGTATTTCGAGGCGTAGGTGTTCGCGTTTACCGTGACCTGTACCCTTTCGTCGACGACCGCCCCGGCACAGTCGACGACCGATGCGGAGGTATCAACGGGGTTGAAGTAGACGAGGGTACGGGCGCTCTCGATGCCGCCAACCCCGACCGCGGTAACGGCGTAGGTGGTGCGGAGGTTGGATTCGGACGCGGCGGGGCTATGGACGTAGGCGGTGCTGGCGGTCGAAGCAAGGAGGGTGTACGCGGGCGCATTCTCATACGCGACGTAGACGTTGTACTTTATCGCGCTGTCGACGGCATCCCACGTCAGGACGGCGTCGGTCATAAACTCCTTTTTGAGCGAAAGATTTGACACGGGGTCGGTCTTAGCCTGCTTTTTAAGGCCCGAGATAATATAGGTCTCGCCCTTTTCGGTATCAAAGGTGATAAGGTCGTCACCGCTGATTTTATACTCGACGCGCTTGCCGGTCGAGGTGGTGACGGAGGATGCGGTTATGCCCGAATACTTGACGGACACCTCACCGCCACCCTGCGAGGTGATATTGAAGCAGGTCGCAACACCGTCCTGCCACTCTGCCGCGACGGTGAAGCCGCCACGGGCAACAAGACCCGTGTAGGAGCCCGAATCCCATGCGGCGGGGATAGCGGCAAGCGGCTCGATATAGCCCGCGTGGCTTTGCAGGAGCATTTCGGACACGCCCGCCGTGCCGCCGAGGTTACCGTCGATCTGGAATGGGGGGTGGAGGTCCCAAAGGTTGGTGGCGGTATTCACGCGGAGCAGCTGCTCAAGAAGATCGTGTGCGCGTTCGCCGTCCTGTACGCGTGCCCAGAGGGTTAGTCTGTGCGCCACGCCCCAGCCGGTTGCGTTATCGCCGCGCTCGGTGAGGGTGTATTTCGCCGCGTCGAGCCAGGCGGGGGTAGTGCCGTTAATGACGCTTGCGGGATAGAGTCCGACGAGCTGGGAGATATGGCGGTGGGTGTATTCACCGATGTCGCCGTAATATTCCTCCTCGAAGAACTCCTTGACCTGTCCCGAGTAGCCGACGCGGATGGGATCGTATTTGTCGATCTGCGAGAGGACGCGCTGAATGATTGCGTGATCCTCGTGGCTCGCGTCGGAGAAGTCGATGCCGAGCTCCTTTGCCGCGAGGAGCATATTGTAGTTGTTCTGGTATGCGAAGGACTGCGCGTAGGCGGTGCCCTTGTCGGTGTAGTACCACACGCCGTTGTAATACTGCTCGGGCGAGTCGGTGTAGAAGGCGATGTAGTTGCCGTCCTTATCCTCGCGGACCATCTTGGTGATGAAGCGAGCCGCGCCGACGAGCACGGGATAGACAACGTCGCGAAGGATCTGCTCGTCGCCCGTGTAGGCGTAGTATTCCCAGAAGAGCTGAGTCGTGAAGCCGAGGTTACCGATGGAGGTGGATGCCGCCACGTCGGACACGTAGCCGCCCGTATCGATTGACCAGCCGTTGCCGCCGTCGGCGCCGAGCATTGCGGAATTGTAGCGGTTGATTATCGAGGCGGAGGCGGAGGATGCCTTTGCCATATACGCGGAGTTATAGCCGACGTATGCCTCGAAGATTTCGGCGAGATTGGTGGAGAAGGCGGGCCAATAGTTCATCTGCACGTTGATATTGTGCCAGAAGCCGGAGGACCAGGGTGCCTTGTTGTACCTGTTCCAGGTGCCCTGCAGGTTTGCGGGGAGCGCACCCGCGCGGGAGGAGGCGATGAGCAGGTAGCGGCCGTATTGGAAATACAGCGCCTCAAGGTATCTGGAGCCCGAGCCGCCCTTGTACGCCGAGAGGAGCGCGTCGGTGGTGAGGGCAAGGTCGGCCTCGTCAAAATTCAGGTCGAGCGATACCCTGCCAAAGAGGGCGGAATAGTCGGCGACGTGGCGGGAGCGAAGGAGGCTATATTTTGCCTCGTAGTCGAGTCCCGCGGTGATCTTGTCGATGGAGGTGGCGAGCGCCTCTACCTTTCTCTTCGCGTCCTCGAGGGTGGTGGAGAAGGTCGGCTTCTGCATCGTGGAGGCCGAGAAGGTCTCGCTCGTCATGACGTAATCGGTGCCGAGATTGATGATGATATAGGCGCTGGTGGCACCCTTAACGGTGACGGTGCCGTCGGTCTCACCCCGCGAATTCGTACAGGTGGTGGCACTTACCGACCCGCCCGAGGTATATACGCGGTAGGTCGCGTAGAAGTCGATGTCGAAATATTCGAGCGTGCCCGAGAGGACGACCTTGCCAACGCCGCCCTCAACCGTCGAGGTGACGGTGCCCGTCTTGCCGCCGCGGTCACCCGCGGAGTTCATATACTCCTGCTCGTAGGGGACGGTGGGGCGAAGGACGAAATCAAGCGCGCCCGCGGCGGATGCGTCGAGGCGGATGACCATTGCGTTATCGGGGTAGGAGGTGAAATATTCACGCGTGTAGGTGACACCGCCGTAGGAGTAGCTGACGGTGGAGAGTGCGGTGGTGAGGTCGAGCTCACGGCGGTAGCCCGTGACGCCCGAGGATTTGTGACCGAGGTCGATATAGGTTTCGGAGAAGTTATTAACGCCGCCCATCGAGATACCGTTCACGTAGTAGGGGTTGGCGAGAGATTTGTCGGTGAGCTGGATTCGCTCGGTCTCGGTGCGGCCGAAGATGTTCGCGCCGAAGTAGCCGCTGCCAAGCGGGATGGACCAGCGCTCCCAGTCGTCGTCAAGGTTGGCGTTGATCCAATTTGAGCTCGAGCCGTAGGATTCGGAGGTGTTCTCAAATTTTGCGACGCCGTGTGACGCCTCCTCATCGTAATACAGGCGAAGCGGGACGTCCGTGGGGTCGATAATATGCCCCTCGCCCGACGAGGCCGCGCTGACGGCGGGCATCACGCCAAGGACCGAGCCGCACAAAAGTGCAAGTGTGAGCATAGCCGCAATTCCTCTTTTCTTCATATCTTATCCTCCTTGTGCTCGCGCACGGGTAAAATTTTATTTGTTTATGCCCATTATACCCGAGCGCGCAGGAGCTTGTCAAGGCGGAGGACATCCTTTTTTATATTTTTTAGATAAATGATGGGCAAGTAATACAAGCGCGGATGGATAAAATATACAAATTGCCCACCGAGGAAAGAAAAGCAAAAAGAAAGGGGCGCACCCCGCGGGGTGCGTCCCTCGTATGCAAAGCGGTTTAAATCAGTTAGCCGCGGTGACGATGGCGGTGAACTTGTCAACCTTCAGCGAGGCGCCGCCGATAAGGCCGCCGTCAACGTTGACCTTAGACAGGAGCTCTGCCGCGTTGCCGTCGTTCATAGAGCCACCGTACTGAATGGTGATCTCCTCTGCGGCGTCGGCACCGTAGAGCTCGGCAATAGCGGCGCGGATAACGCCGCAGGTCTCGTCTGCCTGCTCGGGGGTGGCGGTGAGGCCGGTGCCGATATCCCAAACGGGCTCGTATGCGATGATAACGTTCTTAAGCTCGTCAGCGGTGATGCCCGCGAGGTCGAGCTTGGTCTGCATTCTGACAACCTCGTCGGTGATGCCTGCGAGGCGCTCCTCCTTAACCTCGCCGAGGCAGAGGATGACCTTGAGGCCTGCCGCGAGGGCCGCCTTGGTGCGGAGGTTAACGGTGGTGTCGGTCTCGCCGAAATACTGTCTGCGCTCGGAGTGGCCGATTACAACGTACTCGGTACCGATGGCGGTGAGCATCTTTGCGCTGATCTCACCGGTGTATGCGCCGCTCTCAGCGAAGTGGACGTTCTCGGCACCGACGTGGATGTTAGTGCCCTTTGCCGCCTCAACCGCGGTGGCAATATCAACGTAGGGAACGCAGAGAACGATGTCACACTTGTCCATGCCCGCAACCTTGGGGGCAAGCTCGGTGATGAACGCCTTAGTCTCGGCGGGGGTCATATTCATCTTCCAGTTACCTGCGATTACTGTTCTTCTCATTTTCTTTTCCTTTCATTCGGTGTCCGGGGCGCGTCACGCCCAAAAAGCACACGGGCACAAAGCGCGGACAAAACACCATCAAATGCAATGTATTGTTTACATATCATTAACCGAGCCCCTCGCACGGAGAGGCTCGGATTTTTTCATTTCCCGCGACACGGGGTGGGGGGTACATACCGTCACGGGGTGACGGATTGTTTGTTGCCTCGCGGCAACGTGATATTTTTGCTTCGCAAAAGTGATATGTCATCCCCCATGACGTGATATGTTCGCTCACGCGAACGTGATATGCCGCCCGACGGGCGGCGTTAATTTGACACGGGCTGGGGGTATTAGTTAAATAATACTCGACTCCGGAATTTTGAGGGCAGATTGTCGTTCTTCCGACCGAAGGCGTAGTTACCTACGTCGAGCTTGTCGGAAAACGGCGATATGCACCAAAATTACTTATCGAGAAGGCAGGATACGCCGGGCAGATCCTTACCCTCAAGGAACTCGAGGGATGCGCCGCCACCCGTGGAAATGTGGGTGATGCGGTCAGCGTAGCCGAGCTGCTCGCAGGCTGCGGCAGAGTCGCCACCGCCGACGATGGTGATTGCATCGCTGTCAGCGAGGGCCTGTGCAACTGCGACGGTACCCTTTGCAAGGGTGGGGTTCTCGAATACGCCCATGGGGCCGTTCCATACAACGGTCTTTGCAGAGAGGACGGCGTCAGCGAAGAGGCGCGCGGTCTTAGGACCGATGTCAAGGCCCTCCATATCTGCGGGGATGGCGTCAACGTCAACGTAGGTTACGTCGATGGGGCCGTCGATGGGATTCGGGAAGGATGCGGCAACAGCGCAGTCAACGGGGAGAAGAAGCTTCACGCCGTTTGCCTCAGCCTTTGCCATCATCTCACGGCAGTAGTCAAGCTTGGTCTCGTCAAGGAGGGAGTTACCAACGCAAAGACCATTTGCGGCGGCGAAGGTGTATGCCATACCGCCACCGATGATGAGGGTGTCAACCTTGGTGAGGAGGTTATCGATAACGTTGAGCTTGTCGGCAACCTTAGCACCGCCGAGGATAGCAACGAAGGGACGCTCGGGGTTGGAGAGAGCCTTACCCATTACGGAGATCTCCTTCTGGATGAGGTAGCCGCAAACGGCGGGGATGTAATCAGCAACGCCCGCGGTGGATGCGTGTGCACGGTGAGCCGCGCCGAATGCATCGTTTACGAAGATGTCGGCGTAGGATGCAAGCTCCTTTGCAAGGTCGGCGCCGTTCTTGGTCTCTCTTGCGTCGAAGCGGGTGTTCTCAAGGAGGACTGCCTTGCCGGGCTCGAGAGCGGCGATCTTAGCCTTTGCATCGGGGCCGACGATGTCCTCAGCGAAGGTTACGGTACCCTCGCCAAGAAGCTCGTTAAGGCGGACGCAAACGGGCTTAAGGGTGAGCTTCTTCTTATCGGAGACGAGTGCCTTTGCAAGGTACTCCTCGGTAGCCTTTGCCTGCTCCTCTACGGGGAGAGCCTCGACTGCCTTCTTCTCCTTCTTGGTGAGGCCGAAGCCCTCGGTAAGGATGCTATGAGGCTTGCCCATGTGGGAGCAGAGGATAACCTTAGCACCGTTCGAGAGAAGGTACTGGATGGTGGGGAGGGCGCCGATAATTCTCTTGTCAGAGGTGATAACGCCGTCCTTCATAGGAACGTTGAAGTCGCAACGGACGAGAACGGTCTTGCCGGATACGGCAACGTCTTCAATTGTTTTCTTGTTGTAAGTAGCCATGATATAACTCCTTCGTGTAAAATATTTTATTACCTTAGTTATGATAGCACACTTTTTCCCGTCCGTCAATAGATATTGTTAAAAATTAGTCAATAATAATTTACGCGCGGATTGACAAATTGTAGTGCAAAATGCTATAATTGTGGCAATAAGGACAGAAGGGACGGGCAAGAAAATGAAGCTACGTTACTACGACGAGCCGCCGCGCACGATGAACAAAAACCACCACGAGCTGACAGACGACGATCTCGTTTGGCAGTATCACGCGATGCCGCTCGGGTGCGGGCATATCGGTGCCTGCGTTTACGGATACGCGGACGAGGAGCGCATACAGATAACCGAGAACTCCTTTGCCAACCCGTACAACCGTACCGAGTCGACCGCGCGGACGCGTTTTCGTTGCGGGGTGACGAGTTTTGCAAACCTTTATTTACATTTTGGACACGATCCCGAGGGGTATTACCGTGAGCTTGACATCGGTCGGGCGGTAGCCACCGTGACCTATAAGGTGGGGGGCGTGTCACATAAACGCGAATATTTCACCTCGTATCCCGACCGCGCGCTGGTCATTCGGATAAGCGCGGACACCCAGAGAGCGGTATCCTTCACCCTCAGGGGCGAGGTGCCCTATATCGGCGGGTATTGCCAGGTTCCCGAGGATGAGCTCGGTCGCACGGGCGAGGTTTACGTCGAGGACGGTGAGCTCGTGCTTGAGAGCCGCCTTGATTACTACGGCGTTATCGGTCACGGACGGGCGAAAATCCTCGCCGAAGGGGGTCAAATTGCGACACAGGGTCGGACTATCACCCTTTCGGGGGCGGATGCGGCAACGGTGATCTACACCATGGGCACGAACTACAAAATGGAGAGCCGCGTGTTCACCGAGCCCGACAAGGACAAGAAGCTTCTGCCCTATCCCCACCCGCGCGCCGAGGTCACCGAGCGCCTGCGAGCGGTTGCGGCGATCCCCTACCCCGACCTGCTTTCACGGCACACCGAGGACTACGGCGAGCTTTATTCTCGCTCGCTGCTGATGCTGGGTGACGAGGCAGAGGGAGAGCGGTCTATCGACGACCTGCTCGCCGAGGCGAAGGCGGGTGAGCCGTCGCCATACCTTTGTGCACTCCTATACTCCTTCGGGCGGTATTTGCTGATTGCGTCATCACGCCGCGGGGCGTTACCCGCCAATTTGCAGGGCGTGTGGACCAACTACCGCTCATCCCCGTGGAGCGCGGGATATTGGCACAACATAAACGTACAGATGAATTATTGGCCGTCGGCACAGACGGGGCTTGGCGAGTGCTTCCTTTCCTATTCTGATTATAACGATGCGTACATGGAGCTTGCACGGCGGCGGGCGGACGAATACCTGCGCGCGCACTTCCCCGAGGAGAAATACGAGCCGATGCAAAACGGTTGGATAATCGGCACGGGTGGCTGGCCGTATAACGTTGAGGGCGCGTCGGGTCACTCCGGCCCCGGGACGGGCGGGTTTACCTCCCTGCTCTTCTGGGACTATTTCGACTACACGCGGGATATTGACTATCTCAGAAAGAAGGCGTACCCCGTTCTTCGTGACATGTCGCTGTTCTTCTCGCGCACGCTTCGCAGGTACGGGGATAAGTACCTCGTAATGCATTCGGCGTCGCCCGAGCAGATGAATAAGGACGGCGGCTATCACATGACGGTCGGGTGTGCGTTCGACCAACAGATGATTTACGAAAATTACAAGCGCACCCTCGAGGCGGCAGAGATCCTTGGTATAGAGGAGCCCCTGCTCGAGGTGATACGCGAGCAGATCGATCACCTTGACCCCATTCTCGTCGGTGCGGACGGACAGATAAAGGAGTTCCGCGAGGAGGAGCATTACGGCGACATCGGCGAATGGGAGCACAGGCATATTTCCCACCTCGTCGCGCTCTACCCCGCGTGTCAGATCAGCGAGGACACACCCGAGTACAGGGATGCGGCGGCGTATTCGCTGAAGCAGAGGGGCGACGGCTCGTCGGGCTGGTCGGCGGCGCACAGGATGCTCTGTCACGCGCGGCTCGGAGGCGGGGAGGCGTGCTACCGAATCATCAAGCGGTTTGCCGCAAATTACGTCACGCCGAACCTGTGGACACAGCACCCGCCCTTCCAGATCGACGGCTCGTTTGGCATCACCGCGACGATTGCCGAGATGCTGGTGCAGAGCCACGGCGGATTCATCTCCCTGCTACCCGCCCTGCCGAAGGAATGGCAGACGGGATGCGTGACGGGTATTCGCGCAAGGGGTGGCTTCGAGGTTGACGTCGCGTTTAAGGATGGCGTAATTTCCTTCGCAAAAATCCGCTCGACTGTTGGCGGCGCGCTCCGTGTGAGGGGCGAGATCGAAGGAATGAGCGTCAGGTGCGGCGAGCAAAAATTCACCGCGAACGCGGGCGAGATAACCCTCGAAACCGCGGCGGGTGACGTTGTGTATATATTCGGATAATGCCGCGCGGTACGCGGCGGGTAGGTTGTGTACCCGTTCGGACAAAGGAATAGGGGCGTGAAAAAGCGCGCCCCGCAAAAAGACCCAAGGATTGTTAGATTTTGTAAACATCATTTTACATTTATTGCGGGCAACGGGGCAGTGCCGCGGTAGCGGAGTTCATCCCAATACAGGCAAAAGTGCCGACCCGTGTCAAATTTCGGAGGTGTAATGAGGACTTACGTACCGCCATATTATAAGAAATTCAAGTGCGTCGGTGGCGAGTGCCCGAGCAACTGCTGTATCGGGTGGGAGATCGACATTGACGAGGAAACGCTTGCGCGCTACGAGAGCATGCCGGGCGAGATCGGAGAGCGGATAAGAAAAAGCATAGATAAGTCGGGGGATGTGTCGCATTTTCGCCTTTGCGAGGGGGAGCGGTGCCCGCACCTGAACGATAAGAATCTGTGCAATATTATCGCCGAGTGCGGCGAGGGTGCGCTATGTGAGATTTGCAGAAAGCACCCGAGATATTATAACGAATATCACGACCTTAGGGAGATTGGAGTCGGCCTTGCCTGCCCTGCGGCGGCGGAGCTGATCCTGCTGAACGAGGATTTCACGGTCGAGCAGATTGACGAGGCGGACGAGCCGCTTGCCCCCGCGGACGAGACGACGCTCTACGTCCTCAAGGCGCTCAGATGGGATATTTTCCGTATGCTTTCGATGCCCGAGCATTTCGATATGGATGCGGTTGTTCCCTTCATCTGCGACAACGCGCGCTACGGCGTAGATTTCTCGGTTTCCGATATCGAAAGCGGAGTTTTTTCAAGAGAGAATTTCTCACCCGACCGTTTTATGTTCCCGAGCGAGCCGTACGATGAGGTATCGAAGGGGGATATGGAGCGAACGAGGGATGCGTACCTGTCGCTCGGATACCTCGAAGAGAGCTTCCGCGATGAAGTCAGGGCGGCCTTCAATCTCGCGTGGTTTGACACCGCCATGTATAAGACCGAGGTCGATTTCTCCTTCTTCATTATGCGTCTTGGGGAGGTGGTGTTCCGCCGCCTGCTCTACTACTTCCTTCACCGCTATATGCTCGCGGGAGCTGTGGACGGAGAATACGACCTGCGCATGCGTCACGCGATCATCTGCTCCTATCTTTGCATTGCCATCGGCTATCTTCGTGGCGGCTCGTTTGATGATATCCTCAGCGCGTCGATTGACCTGTCGCGCAATATTGAGTACGACGAGGAAAACCTTGAGCGCATTATTTTCACGCTCGATGGGGATGGGTACCTGCCGCCCCTGTGGATAGGACAGCTGTTCCTTTAAACCGTTTTTACGAAGTGCTCACATAGCCGGGTCACCGACCCGTTCCTATAAATTATTTCTGTAAATAATTCTTTACATACGAAAGCCACCCCGTGGTCGAATAGCTCGACACGGGGTGGCTGATTTTATTGTTTTGGCTTTTTGATTCCTTTTTGGTTTATCGGGATTACTTACCCGCGACCGACATATCGGGAACGAGCAGGTCGGGCGAGCCGAATGCGGTGAAGCCCGTCTGGACGCCGCGCTCGATCCTGTTACCGAGGGCGGTGATGGACTTCAATAGCTCGAAGAAGTTGCCCGCGACGGTGAAGGATTTGACCGCCTCGCAAAGCTTGCCGCCTCGGATCATGTAGCCCGCGCTCTCGAGCGAGAAGTCGCCCGTGATATGATTTGCGCCCGCGTGCAGGCCCTTGATCTCGGTGACGTAGATGCCGTCACCCGCGAGGGCAAACAGCTCGTCCTGCGTCTTGTCCCCCGCCTCGATGCAGAAGGAGTGAGGACGGACACCGATGGGGGAGGAATAGCCCGCCTTCGATGCGTTTGCGGTGCTGACCGTGCCGAGGATAGCGGCGGTCTCACGGTTATGGAGGAAGGTGTTAAGGACACCCGCGCTGACGATCTCGTGGCGGTGGGTGGGCACGCCCTCGGCGTCGAAGGTACGGCCGACGGAGCTTCCCTCTCTCTGCGGGTCGTCGGTGATATTGACGATGGGTGCGGCGATCACCTCGCCGAGCTTGTCCTTCAAGGGGGACATTCCGTCAACGACCATCTTGCCCGAGAAGGCGGAGGAGAATACCGACATAAAGGAGCGCATCTGCTTACCCGAGAATACGATATTATACTTACCTGAGGGGACAAGGCCCGCGCCGATCTTTCTAAGTGCGTCAAAGACCGCCTCGCTCGCGAGCTCGTCAATGACGGCGTCGAGGTTATCCTCGCTAAACTCCTTTAAGCAATAGTCGGCCTGCATCTCGCCCTTATCGGCGACGACAGCCTCACCAACGAGGGCGTTTACGCCGCAATTGACCGAGAGGTCAACGCCGTGCGAGTTGACGATACGGATATCAAATCCCGACGAGATCGCCGAGGAGGAGGTGCCGTTTTGCACCTTGTCGCTCTTGGAATAGAGCGCCTCGCCAGTCTTTACCGCCGCGGAGCGAAGGGTCGCTGTCGAGATGGGGTGGAAGGCGGGGATGCGGCACTCCTCGTATTCCTCGCCGCCTGCGTAGATACCTACGGTATCAGGCTTCTCGGTTGCGCCCGCGTTCGAGATGGCGCGGTCGACGAGCTCGACCATTTCACCCTCGGTCATAAGCTCGGTAGAGGCGTAGCCCATCCTGCCGTCCTTTAAAAGGCGCAGGCAAAGACCGCCGTTCGTTGAGGAGGCGGAGGCGTTGACCTCCTTATTAAGGGTTTCGACGGAGTTGTCGCTACCCGAGGTGTAGTAGATTTCATATTCGGTGATGCCCGCCGCGCCGAGTGCGCCGACGAGGGCGTTTTTGATTACGTCGAAGTTCATATTATCTACCTCCTACTGTGATCTTGGACACGCGGATGAGGGGCTGGCCAACGTCGGTAGGCACGCTACCCGAGGAGGAGCCGCACATTCCCTGACCCGTTGCGAGGTTCTGGCCGACCATGTCGATGTCCTGCAGGATCTCGGAGCCCGTGCCGATAAGGGCGGCGCCGCGAACGCGCTCGCAGATCTTACCGTTACGAACAATGTAGCCCTCGTTGACCGAGAAGTTGAACGCGCCCGTCAGGGGGTTGACCGAGCCGCCGCCCATCGACTTTGCATACAGGCCGTACTCGATGGAGGCGATGATATCCTCGTTCTTGTCGGGGCCGTTGTCGATGAAGGTGTTCGTCATACGGGAGGTGGGCTCGTACAGGTAGCTCTCACGGCGGCTGTTACCCGTCATGGGCATACCCATTCTGCGCGAGCCGAGGCGGTCGATCATATAATTTTTGAGAACTCCGTTCTCAATGAGGACGTTGCGCTGAGTGGGGTTACCCTCGTCGTCGATATTGACCGAGCCCCACGCGCCGGGGATAGTGCCGTCGTCAATGGCGGTGACCTTCTCATTTGCGATTCTTTGACCGAGCTTGCCGCACATCTGCGAGCAGCCCGTGCCGACCGAGGTCGCCTCGAGCGAATGTCCGCACGCCTCGTGGAAGATTACGCCGCCAAAGCCGCTCTCGATTGCGACGGGCATCTGACCCGCGGGACAGTAAACGGCGTCGAGATTACCGATTGCCTCCTCTGCCGCCTCGCGTCCGATTCGCTCGGGGGTGTACTGCTCAAAGAATTCGAGGCCCATTCCGCGGCCGGGACGGGAGCCGCCCGACTGACGTTCGGTACCGTTAAAAGCAATCGCCTCCACTGCCATGCGGGAGCGGATGTGACGGTCGGTGGTGAAGAGGCCGTCGGTGTTCGCGATCTGGATGGTATGGTCAACCGTGATGAGGTTGCCCGCCGCCTGAACGATCTTGTCCGAGTAGGCGTACGCCGCGGTGCAGGCGGTGCGGACGAGGTCGCACTTATAGGAGATGTCCGCGCTCGAGGGAACGATGCGGGCAGGGTGAATATTCGGGAAGATGCGCTCGGTCAGGACGATATTCGCGCCCTCGCGGCATTCGCCCATTGCCTCGGCAACGCTGCGGGCGCACTTGATGAGCCCCGCGCGGGATACGTCGGAGGTGGAGCCGTAGACGGTCGAGGTGCCGCGGAATGCACGGATGCCGACGCCCGAGACGGTCTCGTCGGAGATGGTCTCGACCCTCTTGTTAACGTAGGAGATCCTGCCGTTTCGGGTATATTCGCAATATATCTCGGCAAAATCGGCGCCGCCCGACATTGCGATACCGAGAACCTCCTCACAAAGTCTTTTTTCTAGCATAACTATCCTTTCTGCGCAAAATGCGCCTAAAAAAATAAACCTGTTCAATATCTCGGCGGTTTTTTTCGACAGGAAAGTGACGAAAATTCGTTTTCACCCGCGCGGGATATGTATATTATATAATACGCGAGGGCATTTTGCAATAGCTTTAATAAATTTTCATAAAAGAGGGCGTGTCAATTACTTGACATTTACCGCGGCGGTATGATATACTAGTCAAGGAATTTTAACATTTTGGAGGCTTTTTGCAATGAAAGAGGACCTTAGAGTACAAAAAACCAAGGCCGCGCTGTTCCACGCGTTTTACGACCTTCTCTCTGAGAAGAGCTTTGAGGACATCACCGTTAACGAGCTTTGCGAAAGGGCGACTATCCGCCGCGCAACCTTCTACAAGCACTACCGCGACAAGCAGGACTTCCTCGTTTCGATAGTCAAGCGATTCCGCGACAATTTTGACACGATATTCTGGAAGCGGGGCAAGCCCGCCAGCACCGCGGAATACTTCGTTCAGTATTGCGAGACGCTCATCAACTATCTTGACACGCAGTCGTCGACCATAGACCACATCCTCGCAGGACAGATGCGCGGACCCTTCCTCAACATCATGATCGAGCAGAATTATATCGACACCTACGCTCGCCTTGTCGAGGCGGTGGAAGGCGGTGCCACCCTTTCCGTTTCGGTTGAGGCGGCGGCAAGCATGATCACGGGTGGCGTTTCCCACACTCTCGTCAATTGGTTTGACGGGGGAAAGAAGGTCGGCGCCGCCGAGCTGAGCGCGGATATTGCGCGTATGATTTCCGCCATCCTTGCACAGTAACCCACCCCGCACCCGGCGGGCCGCCCCCGCCCACCCGCGTAAAAATATATTATAGCGTAACAAAGTTTGATTTTTCGTCTTGACAAGGGCGCGCGGGTATGCTATAATGACTACATTACAGAAATTTACATAATTCGGAGGATATCATGAAGAGAATTAAGACCGTTGAAACCAAGGATATTGCTAAGACCACCAAGACCGGCGGCTGTGGCGAGTGCCAGACCTCCTGCCAGTCCGCGTGCAAGACCTCCTGCGGTGTTGCAAACCAGCAGTGCGAGAATAACAAGTAATATCAATTCGGGGGTTGTCGGAATGACAGCCCTCAATTTTTGTGAGGTAAAAATGGTACATCAATACAAGCTGAACGGATATAACATCGTGCTCGACACCGTTTCGGGATCGGTCCACACCGTCGACGAGGTCGCGTACGATATCATCGAAATGTATAAGACGCACACCGAGGATGAGATCGTCGCGGTCATTCTCGACCGCTACGCCCACCTTGATGACGTGACGCGCGAGGACGTCCTCGACTGCATTTCCGACGTGCGCGAGCTCGAGGAGGCGGGAAAGCTGTTCACCGTCGATAAGTACGAGTCGCTCGCGAAGGATTACAAGAACAACTCGAAGGTAATAAAGGCGCTCTGCCTGCACGTTGCGCACACCTGCAATCTCAACTGCTCCTACTGCTTCGCGAGCCAGGGTAAGTACCACGGCGACCGCGCGCTGATGAGCTTCGAGGTGGGAAAGCGCGCCCCCGATTTCCTTATGGAAAACAGCGGCAGCCGTCGCAATCTCGAGGTCGATTTCTTCGGCGGTGAGCCGTCGCTCAACTTTGACGTGGTCAAGCGGCTCGTTGAATACGCGCGCTCGGTCGAGGGCGAGCGGGGAAAGAATTTCCGTTTCACCTACACCACCAACGGCATGATCCTGACCGACGAGATGATCGAGTTCCTCAACCGTGAGTGCCACAACGTCGTCCTCTCGCTCGACGGACGGAGGGAGGTCAACGACCGATTCCGCCGCGACTATGCGGGCAGGGGCAGCTACGACGTGATCGTGCCGAATTTCAAGAGGCTCGCCCAGAGCCGCGGTGGCAAGGGCTATTACGTTCGGGGCACCTTCACCCACCATAACGTCGATTTCACGAACGACCTGTTCCACATGGCCGACCTCGGGTTTACCGAGCTGTCGATGGAGCCCGTCGTCTGCTCGCCCGAGGACCCCTGCGCCCTGACGGAGGAGGATATGCCGAAGCTGTTCCAGCAGTACGAGATCCTTGCCAAGGAGATGCTGAAGCGTCGCCGCGAGGGCAGACCGTTCACCTTCTATCACTACATGCTCGACCTGAAGAACGGGCCGTGTATTTACAAGCGCATCACGGGATGCGGCTCGGGCACCGAGTACATGGCGGTAACCCCGTGGGGTGAGCTCTACCCTTGTCACCAGTTCGTCGGCGACGAGAAGTACAGTCTTGGCAACGTTTTCGACGGCGTGAAGAACATAGAGGTACAGGACGAGTTCCGCTCCTGCAACTCCTATTCGCGCGAGAAGTGCCGTGATTGCTGGGCACGTCTTTACTGCTCGGGCGGCTGTGCGGCGAACGCATATCACGCGACGGGTAGCATCAGCGGCGTTTACGAGTACGGATGCGAGCTGTTCAAGAAGCGTATCGAGTGTGCGGTGATGATGCAGGTCGCCGAGGCGGAAGAATGACGACGCCAATCTACAACTTTTTATACAGGTACAAAAAAAGCGGTACGAGCCGCTTTCACATGCCGGGGCATAAGGGCCGCGGCCCGCTCGGATTTGAACAGATGGATATCACCGAGGTCGCGGGTGCCGACGTCCTTTATCACGCCGACGGCATCATAGCCGAGAGCGAGGAGAACGCGACCCGTATTTTCGGCACGGCGCACACCTACTATTCGACCGAGGGCTCGACCCTCGCGATCAAGGCGATGCTGGCGATAATCCGCAGAAAATGCGACACGGGTGCCACTATCCTTGCCGCGCGTAACGTTCACAAGGCGTTCGTGTATGCGGCGGGTGCGCTCGACCTATCCGTCGAGTGGATATACCCGAGCCACGCGAGCCACCTGTGTGAGTGCGACCTGTCCGCCGAGGACGTGGAGCGAGCCATCGACGCTATGGCGAGCCTGCCCGACGCGGTGTATATAACCACGCCCGACTATCTTGGCGGGATGCTTGACGTCGCGGGAATTGCCGTGGTGTGCAACGCACGGGGAATACCCCTGCTCGTCGATAACGCGCACGGCGCGTATCTTGCCCTCCTTGAGCCGTCGATGCACCCGATGCAGCTTGGTGCGGCGATGTGCGCGGATTCGGCGCACAAGACCCTGCCCGTCCTGACGGGCGGCGCCTATCTTCATATTGCAAGAGGCTTTGAGGAATATACCGAGGGGGCGCGCGAGGCACTCGCGATGTTTGCCTCGACAAGCCCGTCATACCTGACGCTTGCCTCGCTTGACCTATGCAATTACTTCTGCAACCCGGATATTGACGACGGACGCGAGCCGTACGGTGTCGGGATAGCGAATTGTAAAGAAGAGGTTACATTTATCAAGGAATTGCTCGCCGACGGAGGACAGGCGCAAAGCTGTCCCGAGCCGCTGAAAATCCGCATCGATGCCCCCTGTTTTCTTAACACGGGGTGGGGGATAGCCGAGATTTTGCGTGCAAATCACGTCGAGCCCGAGTTCGTCGACGACGAGTTCGTCGTGCTGATGGCATCGCCGATGAACAGCCCCAAGGACTTTAAGCGTCTAAGACACGCGGTAGCCGAGATCACCGCCCTCGCCGAGGAACGCCGCCTCGCAGGAAGCGAGGGAAATATCCCCGAAAACGCGACACAGGGTCGGACTTGCGACGATGCTTCGCCCGCCGCGCCCAGCCGCCCACGGGTGGCAATGAGCATACGCGAGGCCCTCTTATCCCCGTCAGAGATCATCCCCGTAAAAGAGGCAGAGGGCAGAATCTGTGCCGCGCCGACCATTTCCTGCCCGCCCGCGATCCCCGTCGTAATCAGCGGCGAGGTCATCGACAAGGCGGCAATCGCCACCTTCCTACGATACGGTATCGACACCGTGTCGGTGGTTAAGGAGAGGTAAGGATACATCGCTGCATTTCCTCTTTTCATTTAGCATTATAGTACAGCAAAACATTATAAAACTATGGAAAATATAAAAACGGCATCCCAACTTTGGGATGCCGTTTTGTCGTTATTGAGGGTCACCGCGTTCTCCGCCCTGCCGTCACAATGATGGGAGAAAACGGCGATTTACACCGAAATTTTTAATATTCCGCGTTGCCGACGGTGCGGGGGTAAGGTATCACATCGCGGATGTTCGATACACCCGTGATATACATAATGATACGCTCAAAGCCGAGTCCGTAGCCCGCGTGCTTGGTGCCGCCGTACTTACGGAGGTTGAGGTACCACCAGTAGTCCTCCTCCTTGAGGTCGAGCTCCTTCATCCTTGCGGTGAGGACGTCGAGGCGCTCCTCACGCTGAGAGCCACCGATGATCTCGCCAACGCCGGGAACGAGAAGGTCCATTGCGGCGACCGTCTTGCCATCGTCGTTGAGGCGCATATAGAACGCCTTGATATCCTTCGGGTAGTCAACGAGGAAGATGGGCTTCTTATACACCTGCTCGGTGAGGTAGCGCTCGTGCTCGGTCTGCAGGTCGACGCCCCAATATACGGGGTACTTGAAGTCCGCCTTGGATTTGAGGAGGACGTCGATTGCCTCGGTGTAGGTGACCTTGGCGTAGTCGCTGTCACGAAGGGCGGTGAGGCGGTCAAGCAGGCCCTTGTCAACGAACTTGTTGAAGAACTCAAGCTCTGCCGCGCAGGCGTCCATAACGTGGTTGATGATATACTTGATCATATCCCAGGCGAGCTGCATATTATCGTCGAGGTCGGCGAATGCGATCTCGGGCTCGATCATCCAGAACTCTGCCGCGTGACGGGCGGTGTTGGAATTCTCGGCACGGAAGGTCGGGCCGAAGGTGTAGATGTTGCCGAACGCCATTGCGTAGGTCTCGCCCTCGAGCTGACCCGAGACGGTGAGGTTCGTGCTCTTACCGAAGAAGTCCTGCGAGAAGTCGACCTTGCCATCCTCGGTGCGGGGGAGGTTATCGAGGTCGAGGGTGGTTACGCGGAACATCTCGCCCGCGCCCTCGCAGTCGGAGCCGGTGACGATCGGGGTATGAACGTAAACGAAGCCGCGGGAGTGGAAGAAGGAATGGATCGCGTATGCGACCTCGCTACGCACTCTGAACACCGCGGAGAAGAGGTTGGTCCTCGGGCGGAGGTAGGCCTGCTCACGAAGGAACTCGGGGCTATGGCGCTTAGGCTGGAGGGGGTAATCGGGGGTAGAGGTGCCCTCGACGGCGATCTCGTCCGCCTTTAACTCGAAGGGCTGCTTTGCCCCGGGGGTGAGGACTATTTTGCCCGTGACGATAAGCGCGGCACCAACGTTCTGTCCCGCGATCTCGTCGTAGTTATTTATCTTTTCCCTCTCGAAGACGACCTGCACGCTCTTGAAATAGGAGCCGTCGTTCAGGTCGATAAATCCGAACGCCTTGGAATCACGGAGGTTGCGGACCCAGCCGCCGACGGTAACCGTCCTGCCGTCGTACGCCGCCGCGTCGGCGTATATTTCACGAATAAGATCTCTTTTCATAATAATCTCCCAAAGAAATTACTTTTATTTTCGTCATAATACCAAATTATAACACATACGCGCGCGTTTTTCAAGGGGTGGGAGAGATTTTTATATATTTCTACGTTTAGGCGCGTTTCGTCCTCCCTCTCGCGCGGGCGACGGGTGGGGGCGTGATACTTTTTACTTGACATATTCCGAAAATGGGTGTAAAATAGGTTATCCAAATGCGGCACCGCCGCCTTTGCGGGCTATGCCCAAATCAATCAAAAGGAGGTCCCTTTTATGGAATTTTCAAAAAACCATCCGATATTATTCCTCATCGTCGGAATAATCATCGCCGCGGTCCTCGGTCAGTCGATATACTTCCTCATTAAGTCGTATCGCCGCGCCAAGAAGATCGGCATGGATATGAAGAAGGTCAACAAGACCATCCTCTCCGCCGCCATTTTCACGGTCGCGCCCGCGGTTTCCATCGTCATTACCATCCTCGCACTCTCTAACTCGCTTGGTGTTGCGCTCCCCTGGCTCCGTCTTTCGGTCGTCGGGTCGCTCTCCTACGAGACGATTGCCGCCGCGAACGCCGCGTCGGGTATGGATAGCTCGCTTGCCGAGCTCGCCGCATCAATGACCGCGTCGCAGTACGTCACCATCGCCATCGTTATGACGATATCCATCATGGTGGGCATCTGGCTCGTTCCCGTTCTGGCGAAGAGAATGCAGAAGGGCCTCGTCAGCTTCGAAAAGCGCGACAAGAAATGGTCCGACATCCTTCAGGCATCGCTGTTCATCGGTATGATCTCTGCGTTCGTTGGCTATGTATTTGCCGACGTATCCCGCCTCTGGACCTCGACAAACGGCATTTTCGAGCTGGAAACCAAGAACGCCCTCGGCGAGAAGGTCATCGTTGAGGTGTCCTCGACCTCGGGTCTTGTTCCCGTTTGCGTCATGGCGGTCAGCATGGTTTGCATGCTGCTGTGCGGTCTTGCCATGAAGAAGCTCAAGTGGAATTGGCTGAACGATTACGCCCTGCCGCTCTGTATGATTATCGGTATGGCATCGGCTATCCCATTCACCGCATGGCTCGGTTAAGGAGGTAAATATGGATAACGAAAAGAATATCAACGTTGAGGCGGTAACGGAAAGCCCCGACAGAGAAAAATACATGAACTCGGTTCACCGCGACGGCACGATCTGGAACCTCGTTATGATGGGCATCCTGATGGCGTTCCCCGTTGTGGTCGGTCTGATTTTTAAGGCGATTCCCGACTGGGCGGCGGTTGGCCGCGGCCTGCTTTCCACCGCGCCGATGTACTGGGCGGTCGGAGTTATTGAGGTCATCACCTTTATCCCGATGCTCGGTGCGGGCGGCTCCTACCTGTCGTTTGTAACCGGCAACATCTCCAACCTCAAGCTCCCCTGCGCGCTGAACGCGCTCGAGAACGCGGGCGTCAAGGCACAGAGCGAGGAGGGCGAGCTCATATCCACCATCGCGATCGCGGTGTCCAGCATCGTCACCACCGTGATCATCATTCTCGGTGTGATTCTCATTATCCCACTGTCCAACCTGCTCGAGGGTAACGAAACCATTCAGCCCGCCTTCGACCAGCTGCTCCCCGCGCTCTTCGGCGCGCTCGGCGTTGTCTTCGTATCGAAGAATTGGAAGATCGCGATTGCCCCCATCGTCCTTATGCTCATCTGTTTCATTTTTCTTCCCTTCATCGGTACGGGCGAGGTCGGAATCATGGTTCCCGTCGGTGTTATCTTCACCCTCGTCGTTTCCCGCATCCTTTACAAGAAGGGCAAGCTGTAAGGAGTAGAAATGGACATAGTTGTTTACATTTTGCTTGGAGTGCTCGCGGCGCTTCTCGCGCTCGTTGCCTTCATTTTGATTCGCACCGCGGCGTTTAAGCCCCACCCCGTGTCAAATTCCGCGGCGGAGAGTGTTGATTTTGACGCGTCCGCGGCAACCGATTCCTTGGCACAGCTTATCCGCTGTCGCACCGTATCCTATTCCGACCCCGCACTCGAGGACGAGGGCGAATTCCAGCGGCTGAAGAGCCTTCTTCCCACCCTGTTTCCCGAGGTCGCACGCGAGTGCGAGTACCACGAATTTGACGGTCGCGGCATCCTTTACAAATGGGTGGGAAGGTCCGCAGGTGACCCCGCCGTGCTCATGGCACACTACGACGTTGTTCCCGTAAACCGCGAGCAATGGTCGCGCGACCCCTTCGGCGGCGAGATCGTTGACGGCGTGCTCTGGGGACGCGGAACCCTTGATACCAAGGTCACCTTCAACTCGATCCTCTTTGCCGTCAACAAGATGATCGGCGACGGCTTCGTGCCCGAGCGTGACGTCTATCTTGCCTTCTCGGGCAGCGAGGAGGTCAACGGCATCGGCGCACCCTGCATCGTCGATTACTTTGAGAAAAACGGCATCAATCCCGCATTCGTCCTTGACGAGGGCGGCGCGGTTGTCAACAACGTATTCCCCGGCGTGCACGAGCCCTGCGCTCTTGTCGGCATTGCCGAGAAGGGATTCATCAACATCGAATTGTCCGTAAAATCGAACGGCGGTCACGCATCCGCACCGAAGCCGCACACCCCCGTCGGTGTCCTCGCCCGCGCCTGCTACAACGTCGAGTCGAAGCCGTTCAAGCGGCACCTCACCCCTCCCGTTGCGGGAATGTTTGACGAGCTCGGCAGACGGTCCACCTTCCTTTACCGAATGATCTTCTCGAACCTGTGGCTCTTCGAGCCCGTGCTCGATATAATCTGCAAGAAGTCGGGCGGCGACATCAACGCAATGATGCGCACCACCGTCGCATTTACGCAGATGGAGGGCAGCTCCGCACCCAACGTCATCCCGCCCGAGGCGCGGATGGTGGCGAATATGCGCCTCAACCCCTACGATACCGTCGAGGGCGCGAGGGAGTATATCCGCAAGGTTGTCGATGACCCGTCCATCGAGGTCAAGGTCCTCGCGGGCAATGACCCGAGCCGCATCTCCACCGTCGATTGCGACGGGTATAGGATGATCGACAGGGCTATCCGAGACACCTGGGGCGTTGAGATCGTGTCGCCCTACCTGATGGTGCAATGCTCGGATTCCCGCCACTGGGGCCGCCTGTCCGATCGCGTTTACCGCTTCTCCACAATGGACCTCTCCAACGAGGAGCGCGCGACCATCCACGGCAACGACGAGCGCATTCGCCTCGACTGCCTCGCGCATAGCGTGGAGTTCTATCTCCGCCTGTTGAAGGGATGTTAATAAGCGCGCATCGACTCATAACGCATAGCGTCGAGTTCTCCACCACCCGTTGAACGAGGGTAACCGACGCGGCGAGCGCAACGATAAAAATCACCAAGGGCTACGGCAAGACCGTAGCCCTTTTAGTATTGCAGGTGAATTATACTATCAAGTGCAACACTTTTAAGAAAAAAAGAACACTCATATTGAATCCTGTGTTATAATGAAGTTACCACACAAACAAAACAACAAAAGGAGATTCAATATGAGCTACACCCATTTTACCATAGAAGAG
>JAZODF010000071.1:0-12523 GCA_045596865.1 Eubacteriales bacterium | reverse complement strand
GACCGCTTGGCCTCCGACTTTTTTCCTCGCCTTCGGTGGGGTTGTTCACACCATCGTCGAGCGCACCGTTTTCCTCGCCCGCGGTGGGGTTGTTCACGCCATCGTCGAGCGCACCGTTTTCCTCGCCCGCGGTGGGGTTATCCTCGCCCGCGGCGGGGCCTGCTTCCGCCTCGCCGTCCGTCACGGCCTCGGTATTGCCCCCGGCGGCCTCAACGTCCGCCACGTTTCCCGCAGCGCCTGCTGCGCCTTCCTCGGCGCTTTCGGGGCTCTCCGTTGCCTCGAGGGTGGCATAAGTGCCACCCCGTGTTAAATTATCCGCCGTGTAGGAGGCGGATACGCTCACCCCGCCAAGGGCGATCGCCATTGCCATAACAACCGCCAAAATGTAAATAATTCTTTTCATTAACCAAACAGAGTGCTGCCCTTGACAAGGGCCTCAAGCTCTTTTATCCTTTCTTCGAGATTTTTTATATTCTGCTCCGCCTGTCTTTGCCTGCCGAGCGCGCGGCGGATAACCGCGTCGGCGGTGGGCGCGGGGGTAACCCTCTCGCCGTCGATGACGAGCGGCTCGAGCGGGATGCGCCTATCCCCCTCTATAAGGGTCAGGGGGTATTCTCCGAAGGTGAGCCCCACCGTGGATATTCTCGCCCTCCCGCCCTCGAGCGGGCACTCGCGCCCTCCGAGAGATAGCCGTCCCGTCACCCCGGGGCCGAGGTCGATCTCGACGAGGCGACCCTTTCCGATGACGCTCACCCACTCGCCGTACCCGTCAAGGAGTGCGTACTTAACCGATACCATCCGTGCCTCCTATTCCGAGCTCTGCCATACACGCGTCAACGTCCGCACGCAGTGCGGAAAGATACTCGTCGAGGGTCACCTCGCCAATCCGCACGAGCGAGAGCAGATTGCCGTTCACGATAAGCGTCACCAGATCGTAAAGGGTCATCCCGTCCCCGAGGCCGAGCTTGATCTCGTGGACGATGCCGTCGGTGGAATCCGCGCTGATGTCGCCCAGAAGCTCGTTGAATTTTTCAATTATGTAAAGGGGCAACGCGTCGAATGCCTCCTTCATCTGTACCGAGGTGTAGCCGCGACCGCCGTACTCCGTGGGTGCCGTCGGGCGGGTCGGCAGGGACGCGATCTTCAGACCTGCGATATCTGCCTCGGTGATTGCTTTTGCTTTCATATTTCTTCCTTTCTTTCTTTAATGCGCTCTTACGCGCCCCTTGATTTTGAAACGATACGCCGTGCCGTATATCGCGATGGGACAGCCGTAGGAGCGGGAGTAAATGCCGATATCCTTCTCGACCCAGCCACGCTCCGCCTCCCTTATCGGCATCGTCACGTCACACGGCGGCGAGAGTGAGATGCGGTCGAAATCCATCTCGGAAAAGTCGATTCCGTTTCCGTATATCTCTGCCGCCTCTCGGTAGCCCGAGCGGTCGGTGCCAACCTCGCACACGATCTCGCCCTGCGACGCTGCGCGGTATTTCACAACGGCGGAGTTCTTCACCGTGCTCTTGGTCAGGTGCGGTATCGAGCAGTAGGAGCGCACCGTGCGTAGCGAGTACCTCGGTGCCACCCCGTCGAAGGAGTAGAAGTGCGGGTGTATCCGCTCCTCCCTGTCACTCTCCGTCGTACCCCTTGGCGCTATGCCGCGCATATCGGCGTTGAAGGAGTAGAGGCCACCGCCCGCCGAAAACCACAGCGTGTTCGCCACCGCGTAATACCCGTCCGCAGGGATGAGCCCCGTGCGGGTTTTCTCGTCGGTTTTGTAGAGGGCGTAGGCGCCGTCCGCCTCGCGTGAAAAGTAGCAGGTCCGCCCCTCTCGCTGAATCGAATACGCCGTGCCGCCGTACACCTTGCCGAGCGAATCGGCCTTGATCGACACGCCGTTTACCTCGCTTAACGAATCGTAGCGATAGACTGCCGCCTCACCGATATTTGCGCCGACCCCGTCGATGATATACCACTCGTATTCGAGATTGCCGCGAGGCCCGACGAAGGTCGCACGCGGGTCGCCGAGGAATATCTTCCGCCCGACGCAGATCGCGACGTAGCCCATAAAGGGGGCGAGCACCGCCCGCGAGAGCTCCTCACGAAGCAGGTAGGCGTTGACGTTGGTCGAGCGGCAGACGATACTGCGCTCGAGGTTGATTGACTGTCGCTCGATCGCCATAAGCCCGCCTGGTGTCAGAAGGTGCGCCTCATCCATAAAGGAGATGGCGCGACCGTAGATTTCGAGCCCCGTGTGTACGCTCGAAACGGGGTAAACGGTGGGCAACAGATCGTCGCCCGTCGCCGCCCGCGCATGGTAGAAAATGCTCCCGACCCCGTCGTCCTCGGTCTTGAAAATTGCGAGCGCGTCGCCGACCGATAGGATGGAGCTCACCCGCGACCGACCGACGCCGTCGTTGAAATAATTGTGCACGCCGAAGTAGGTTGCCTCCGCCCCGCCGTCCTTCGTGCGCGAGGAGTAGAACACCGTGTTCGGCAGCTCGGGATTGCCCGCGAGGAAGATTCGCCCGTCGTAAATTCCCGCGACGGTACAGCCGAGGATGGCGGATTTTCCGCCCACCCTACCAAGCGCGCCCGTCCCGTCAAACGAGGAATAAAGGGGCGAAAGAGTCCCCTCGATGATTATTTTTTTACCGTTGTGCTCCCAATGGTTTTTGAGCGATAATTTGACACGGGTGCCCCGTTTTTCGCTATTTTGCAGAGTAAACGGTATCTCCTCGCCGTCCGCGGTGACGCGGTCGACCGATAGCGGCACCTCGGTCAAGGGCAGGTCGATGTCTATCGCCCCGTCGGTGCTGTAATAGGCTATCTCCTTACCCTCAAGCTGCTCTATGCCCTCAACGCCGTCGAGGTTCGGCTTGCCGTCGGAGTAGTGTATTTCGCTAAGGCTAAGCGACGCGGTGAACACCGACGTGCCAAGGTAGGAAAGATTGCGGCCAAGGTAAATGCAGGTGAGCGAGGGACAGGCGTTGAACGCCGCGTTGTCTATCTCCTCGATGCTGTCGGGCGTGCTCACGCGGGACAGCGCCGTACAGCCGAGAAAGGCGCCCGCGCCTATCCTCCTGACGCCCTCCGCGATCCTGACCGAGGTGATTTTTTCGTTCTCGCGCAGGGCGCCGTTTGCGATCTCGTCCACCCTGTGACGCACCCCGTCGATCTCAACGTAGCCGGGGATGGCAACCGCACCCTCCACCGTTTCGTCCGCGCCCGACAGCGCGGCAAGCAGGTTCACGGGGTCGATCACGCTGAAGCGAAGCCCCTCCGTCACCGCGGCGTAACCGCGCCCGTCGATTAGGTCGTATTCCTCGATAAACCTGTCGGTTAACAGGTTGCGCTTCTCGTACGGCAGGCCGCCGTAGCCTACGGTGGGTATATACACCTCCGCCTCGGTGAGGACGGGGGTGTCTCCGTCGGTTGCCGTCGTTGCGGTTTCGCCGCCGGTCGCGCTCGCCTGCGCGGTGTTGGTGCCGCCTTCGGCGTCGTTTGTACTTGCCTCTGCGGTCGTTGCGGTGGTTTCGCTCCCGCCGCTCGTCTGCGCGTCACTCTCGGCGGGTGCGACCCTGTGCACCGTTTTGCCGTCAACGAGGTAGAACGCCCCGCCGAAGGAGAAGCCGACGCCCCGCCTGTCCTCTACCTCCCCGAGAAGGGTGAGAGATAGCGATTGGCGGTCCTCCGATAGGACCGCGGAGTATAGCCCCGTACCCGCGTGTATCAGCTCGCCGTGTGGGGTGGAATACACCCCGTGGATCTCGCCTCCCGCCTCCTCGGGCGAGAGAAGTCGGCGATAGCCGGGCACGCTCTCGATGGCACCCGACGAGTCGGATTCGTAGCTGCGGTACATATTCTCGACGTAGGCGAGGCGGCTCTTGTCGCTGTGGTCGCCGAGCGGGGCAATACCGCGAAATCCACCGAAGCCGTCGGTGTACTCGGCGCTCGATTTACTTATGTTACTCATTCTCGCCATCACGCCCACCCGTTCGTCGAATAGCCTATCTTTGAGTCAAGACGCTCGGCACGAAGCACCGCGCCCATCCCGCTCTGATAAAGGGCCATGTAATACTGTGATTTTTCCGCATCGTCGTCAAGCCAGACGTACGCCGCGGTGATGAGCGGCAAAAGGTGCGCGCAATCGACGGGCAGGTCGATCTCACCCTCCGTGCGCGAGATGACCCGCGGCAGGCGATAGTAGTCGATGACAAGCTCGCCCTCGAAGTCGAAGGGCAGCTCGATCCGCGTGCCCATCGGGGCTACACCCACCGCGATCCTCCCGTCCGAAAAACGGGGCCCATCGGCAAGGGTACGCAGGTCACCTATATGCAGACGAAGGTCGACGGTCCGCCTCGGCGAGTACAGGGGCACGCCCGAGAGCGAGAGGTCAAAGCTACCCTCGAAGGATGCAAGAGATGTGACCGTGAAGTCACTCTCGCCCTCAAAGCGCAGCGTAGCCCTGCCCGTGGGGATATGCCCCTTTACCACCTCCTCGGTGCCCGAAAACTCAACACGGGTCCGTATTTCCTGCGAAATTACCACGCATCTGCCCGCACCGTAGGGGCGGAAGGAGAAGGCGTCACCCGTCACGTCAACCTCCTCCTGCTTGCCGCCGCGGTGGCGAAGCCTGCCGTAAACGCGGTAGCCCTCGGGCCGCGATATATAGATGCTCGCCCTGCCTTTTTCACCGCGGTCGATGAATATGGTGGCAAGCGCCCGCTCCGCCGCCGAGTAAAGGAGCGCGTCCTCGTCAACCGTCCTCTCAAACCCGAGGTGCGCGACCCTCTCTTTTAATTCGTTGTATGTCATATTCCTCCCTTTCTTCTCCCCGCGGGCGACGGGTGCGCCGTGTCACCGCGCCCCCGTCGGGGATTTTCTTTTGCCCCGAGGGGCGTTTTCACTCTCCTTTTTGGGGACGGGTCGCGCCTTAATCGGGGCGCGGTTGCCCGCCTTTATATCCCCGGGCGGGCTCTCATAACTCCATGGTACGCGGTGCTTCCTTCCCGTCAAAGGAGCGGTGAAAATCACCCCGCGCGGGCCTCTCTTACGCCGTTATACGGGGAGTGCCTCGGTATTCTCGACGAGGGTGTCACCCGTCTGCTCGACTGCCTTGACGATGTGCTTGTAGCTGCCGAAGCCAACGCCGAAGCGGCATCTGCCCGTCCAGTTGTAGTTGCCGGTGTGATAGTCGATCCAGTTCGCCACGGTGAGCGGAACGCGGTTGAAGAACATGTTGCCTGCGAGGACCTTGTTCGCCTCGGAGGACATGACCATGATCTCGTCGTTCTCGGGTGCCCAGGTGGGCATTACGATAACGTTCCAATTACCGTAGTGGATGTTCACGTCGTTGTTCGCGGACGCGACGATACCCTCCGAGCCGCAGATCTTCTTGACAAGGTGCTCGAGGGTGGGCTTGTTACCGGGCAGGATGATGGTGTCGGCGACGTAGCCCATGGTCTCACCCCTCTCGTCCAGCATATTTCTGATAACGTTTGCAAGGGTGTAGATGGTGCTCTCCACCTTCTCGATGGAGTAAACGCCGTCCTTCTTGGCGATGTCGCCCGAGAAGTAGTTGCACTGCGTGCCGTAATCGTCGTTCTCAACGTCGCCCCAGAGGTGGGCCTTGTTGAAGAGGGAGTAGCCGTCCGCGGTGGTGGTGTCGATGGACGTGCCCGCAAAGAGGGCGTAGGTCTTGTGACCGCGGATGAGCGCCGCGGAGCAGAATCTGTTGATGGTGTTGTAGTAACTGCGCACGAAGTTCTGGATACGGCGCTTGGCATCTGCCGCCACGCCGAAATTCGCGTCCTCCATCATCTCCGCGGTAATGGTGAACTCCTTCATGAACTGAAGGTTCTCGATGAACTTACTGCCCGTAACGCATACGGTGTCGGAGGTCGCGCCGTCACCCTCCGCAGAGGCGTAGAAGATGTCGAAATCCCTCTGGGTGACGATGGTCTCGCCAAAGTGGCTGCTCGTCTCGACGTTGAAGAGCCAGTCGCAAATGCCGCCCTTCTTTTTCATAAGGTCGCTCTCGTGCTCGATGAGCATCTTGATCGGCGTTTCGAGTCTGCCGATCACGGCGTCGTTGACGCCTGAGTTCTTGGAATAAATTATCATTTTTTCTCCTTTGTTGATTGTTGTTCTCCCCTTCGGGAGTGGGGCAGGGCAAGGCCTGCCCGTTAGCTTGTTTTCCTCCTATGGAGTGGGGCAGGGCAATGCCTGCCCGTTAGCTTGTTTTCCTCTTATGGAGGGGGGCAGGTTTTCCTGCACGTTACCTTGATACCCTCTTATAGAGGCTGTAAATATCCGCGTCGGTCATCCCGCCGAACAGCTCCCTTGCCGTGTGAAGCTCGCTCGCCGACATACCGACCATGGCGGTGCTTGCCCCCTTCGTCACGGGGGTGGACAGGTGGGCGCGGTTGTCCCGTCTGACCCTCGGCGCGCTCGCCGCCATGTATGCCTCCTCCGCCGTCAGGCCAAGGTCGCGAAGCGCCGCGTATCTCAGCGCGCCGCGCATATCGGCAATGTCGTTAAGGCCGGCAAGCTCGGGGAAGGTCGCCTTCAGGGTGGCAAGGTCGCGGCGCATCAGCGCCTCGTAGTCGACCTCGCCCCCGTCCGTTTTGCTCTCCCCCTCGCCCGCGTCGGCGCCGCCCGTCTGCCCGTCCTCGGCTATTCTTGCGGCGGGCTCTGCGGTGGTGTCTGCGGCGGGCTCTGTGGCCTCGTCGCCCGTGCCGTGGGTGTCCTCCCGCTCTCTATCCCCGAAATTCCTGTCCGCGGGGGCATACGTGCCACCCCGTGTCGCGTTTTCTGCGTTAGCGGGGCTATTTTCGGGCACCGCCGCCATCCCCTTGGCGCTCGCGGTATTCGAGCCTTGGGTCGCGCTCGCCGCGCTCATACCTGTCCCCGTCATTACTTCTTACCCGCGCGAAGGTCGCCCTTTCCCTGGATTCTGCCGCCCGAGGGATTGTCCTGGGGCTTGTTCGGTGCGGTGATCTTACCGAGGCCGAGGCTACGGTAAACGTTCTTCTTTTCCTGTGATTTCATTGCTTTTCCTTCCGTATTGATTAGTATTTGTTGTCGTCACTCTTGATGGAGTTGAAGTAGGACCCGTTGAACAGGTCGAAGGCGTAATCCTTGCCCGCCAGCTCCTCGAGCTCGTGCATCATCTCCTCGGTGTACCTGTCGCCGTCGATGGCGTATCTCTTTGCCTCCTTGACGAGCTGCTCGACGTCATCTCCCACGAGGCCCGCCCTCTCGGCAAAGCTCCGTACCCCCTCCGCGTCAAGACGCGCCGTCGCAATCGCCATAAGCGCGGTGGCGTAGATCTCGTTTCGCTTGAGGTTGTAGAGCTCGACGCTCAGGCTCGCCGCCTCGTCGGCGGACAGGCCGCGGGAAATTCCGATGGCGTAGGTGGTTTCAAGGTCGGTTATCCCCCCGTCAAGGAGTCTGTCGCGCAGGGTCGCCTTGAGGCTCTCCTGCTGCCTTTTGTAGCCGCTTAGGTAGTCGGCGTAGCTGTTCGCCGCGGCGACCGTCTCGTCGCTCTTTTTTGCCCTCGCCGCCTCAAGGTCGTCCTTGTACCTCTCCTCGGCAAGCGACTCGAGGTGCTCGCGGTAGCCACCGCTCGCAAGACCCGCACCCCCGACCTCCTCGCCGAGCGCGCCGTAAACGCCGCCGCGTGCCCGTGCCTGCATTGCCGCCCTGAGTGCACCGAGGTACTTTCCCTCGTGGTCAAGACCCTCAAGACGGGTGTACTCGTCAAGCGTCTTCGCCGCGTTCACACGGCTCTTGTAGGAGGTGTATTTTTTGAGAAAGTCCTCAATCGACGAAGCCTTGATTGCCATATACGCCCTCCATTCTCCTCACCTCGTCGGTGAAGTATTCGACGTTCTCGCGGGCGAACGGGTAGTGCGCCCTCTCCTGGCATTGCCAGTAGCGGAGCAGGGTGACCGCGCTCGTCGGGTCGCCAAGCGTGCCCGCCTTCAGGTTTTCGAGGTTCCTCTGCCACAGCGCCTCGCGCTCGTACTCCGCACCCTCGTTCCTGTCCGCCGAGAACAGGTACCCGTCGTCGAGGTAATACTCGCCGCGCGCGGGGTCGTATTCAACGAAATCGTATCGGTTGAACTCGGCCGAGTGGATGCGCCCGTAGGCGTCCTTGTAGCAAAGGCGGCGCGGCTCGTCCGCGAACGCGAGATAGAGAAGGAAGACGATCCTGTCGAGCTCGGCATACGCCGCCTCCTTCATTCGCCGCTTGGACTCAAGCCTGCCTCGCGCCTGCGAGATCCTTAGCTGCTTTGCCACGCCCGACTCCTGCATACCCGTGTCAATGCCCTGGTACGCGTCGGAAATGCCGATGACGCGCTTGGCGTGGTCGTAAAGGCGCTCTGCCTCGGCGATATCCTGGCTGACGTCGGGGGTGGTGTCCACCTTTCCGTACTGTGCCGCCGACTCGCCGGGCTTCATCCTTATGACCTGCCCGAATACCGTGTTGTTCATCGTCACGGTCGCGTCCTCGGGCACGATGGGGGTGACCCCCGCACGAATCAGCTTTTCGAGGATTCGTGACTCGATCTTGTTTATCGCCTGCTGCTCGGGGCGGACGTATTCGCAATCCGACCCGCCGAAAAGCCTGCCCTCGTCCGACGTGTTTCGCCTGATGGCGATGGGGAAATCCCTCGGTACGTAGTAGGGAAGGGCGGTCGGTCGGCGTAGCAGCTCCCCGCCCACGAGCACGGGTGCGCCGCCCTCTGTCACGGGCGTCATTCTTGATAGGCGCGTGCCCGCCCTCGATACAACGTCTCTCTCGAGGTACTCGACGGTGAGGTTGCCCTCCACCGCCTCCTTGCCACATTCGCATCTGCCCTCGGGCGCGCCGCACTCGGGGCACACGGCCCCCTTGCGGTAGTAGTATTTCGGTATGTGCGACAGCTCCACCTCACCGGTGAAAACGTATCTGCAAACGTCGCCGTCGTCGTCCTTGTAGAAGCAGACGATGAGGCTTACCGCATCCCCTTCGGGCACACCCGTGTCGAATTCGTAGCATAGCTGTGCTCCCTCGAGCTCCTCCTGCGACAGGCCGTATTTGCGTGCGAGCTCGCCGCGCGTGGTGGTGAATTTAAGGAAGAGATACTCCATATCCCGAACGTCGTAAATGCCCGGCTGGGGCACCACGTCACGCGGTGAGAGGCACCTTACGCGCACCGTCCCGACCTCGCCGAGGTATTCGGCGTCGTTATCCCACTCGACGTACCACACGCTGCCGCCGTATATGTAGGTGTAGCGCTCGTCCACGTCGTTCAGCTCGTCGAAGGGCAGGCGGTTTCTCACCGCGCGGCACAGCCTCTCGATGGAGGCGGCGTTCCTCTCTCGCCTCTCGCTGTACGACGTTGCGTCCGCCTTTGGCATCGGCACGTCGGAGGACACCTGGCTCTCCACTATCTCGTAGGTGATGTTACGCACGGTGGACGCCGCCTCGGTCGACCCGTCGATGGCGGTATCTCCCCTGTACTGTGCCATATTTCGTTCACAGTCGGTGAGAAAATCCGCATACGCGAGCGCCGCCCTCTCGTAGAGCGAGCGGAAGAAGTCGAGGCGTAATTCCTTCGTATTGTTTTCGATTTTCAAAGTGGTTCTCCGTATTTCTTTTTGAGATATTGTCTGCCCGCCTCGTCCGCCGAATTGTAGTCCTCCCACATGTCCGCCGTCCACCGCCGTCTCTGTACCTTTATCTCGGGCGCGGCGGGTCGCGTGTGAAAGATCGCAAATCCGCGTAGCGCGTCCGGCGCGTGGGTGATCTCGTGCGGCTCGGTGGAGCAGTCGGTCGGCCTCACACGGTCAACCGTCAGGGCGGGCAGGCATCTGACGATCTCGGTGCAGGTATTGAAGATTTTCAGCCTTGACCCCCCACCCGTGTCGCGTAAAAGCTCCTTTACGGCGAGCCATCCGCACTCGCGGTCGTTCGACGTCTTGGTGAAATTCACCCCGTATTCGGAGAACAGGCTCGCCTTCGTCTTGCCGCTCTCCTGCGAGCGGGCGAAAAGGTCGGGAGGTGCCAGCGTCGCGTAAATATCCTCTCCCGCTGGTGTGCGTATATTGATCGCACGCGCCGCCTCACTGATGGGCAGGTTGCTCTCGCAATACTCGCGGTAAAGGTAGACCTCCCCGCTCGGCGCAATGGCCAGCCACAAAACCGCCAGGCGGTCGAGGCCGTAGTCAATGCTCCTGTATTTGCGCCATGCGGCGGGTATCTCGAACGGCTCGATGACGTGGCGCGCCACCGAAAACTCGGAAAAGTATTGCCCGTCAAAGATGTTCCAATCCCCGTCGAGCAGGGCGCGCCGCTCCCGCTCGGGCAGATTTCCAAGGCGCACCGCATAATCGGGGTCCGCCCGCATAAGAAAGTGATTGTCACCGAGCAGAGAGGGGATGAAAATTCGGCTCATCCCGCCCTCGAAAAACGCCGTATTTGCGACACAGGGGTCGACGAATCTCTCCTTTACCCAGCTGTGACCCACGCCGCCGGGGTTGGTGGAGGACTTTATCTGCTTTGGGTAGGGGTTTGCCCCCCTCACTCGCGAAATGAGGTAGAGGTATTGCCCCTTCGTGAAGTGGGTCAGCTCGTCAAAGCGGATCACGTCGTACTCGGCGCTCTGGTATTGGTACACGTCGCCCTCCGCGGCGCAGTAGCCGAAATCAATGCAGGAGCCGTTTTTGAATTTCCCCGTATGGCTCGATGCGTTGAGGGTGAATATCTCCCGTGGGTAGAGCGCCTGAGCACAGCGGATGAGCGACTTGTCGAGCTCGGCGTAGGTGCGCCTGAGGATAAGCTGCTTCGACCCGGGGTAGCGTAGCGCGAACAGCAGTGCGTCCACCACCTGTCCGTATGATTTGCCACCGCCCGCCGCCCCGCCGAAGAGCACCTCGTTCTCCGCCGCATCGATGAACTGCTTTTGCTTTCTCGTTACCTTTATATTAAGTCTCACCGTCGATCACCTCCACCGTGACCTTCATCGCCTCCGCGGGTGCGGATATGCTTTCCTCGCCCATCCCGTACTCGGATTGGAGGATGAATTTCGTGAACGAGCCGTCCTGCTTTTTGCCAAGCGCGCTGTCAATAAGATAATCTCTTCGGATTTCGCTGCATTCTGCCAGGGCGCGTCTGAATTCACCGTGTCCCTCCTCGAACCGTCGCACGTCGGCGAGGGTTATTCCGCACTCTCTTGCAAATTTGGTGAGGCTCGGCGCACCCATCCCCGTGTAGTTAACGAAGAATTGGTACACCCTCCTCGGGTAATCGTTTTTGTATTTTGCCTTCTTCATCTTGCCTCCTCGCGGGGGAATCGGTCTCGAGCCCGTCCTCCCCTCGCACCACCATTGTATCGCATTTTTTTGCCGTTGTAAGTAAACCTGCCTTCCAATAATTCGCGCCTTTCCCGCCCCGTTTTCTGTGCAATATATACAACAAAAATAGGGGTGCAAAAGCACCCCTTTATTACGCGCGCAAAATCAAGGACCCGATAGGCCCGCAAAGGCCCCCGCGCGAGCGCGGAATGATGAATGAAGGAGAGAACGGCGACATGAATAATTGTAGGGACCGGCGCAGTGTAAAATTGTAGGGACCGGCGTTCTCGACCGGCCGTAGAGAGTACGGCGAAAAACGAGGCAAAGGCAAGAGGCAACCGAGCCCGATAACCACACGCGACGGCATTGTTTTTTATCCCCGCTTGGCTCGGACCGTCGAGGACGCCGGTCCCTACAAAACGGTGCGCTCCCCGACAATTTGTCGGAAATCTTGTCGTGGGCATTTTGCCGCAAAGTGGGCATTTTGCCCGACATTTTGTCGGAAATCTTGTCGCCACCGGATATTTTGTCCGACATTTTGTCCGACAGCTTTTCCGACGTCCTGACCGACAGCTTGTCCGACAATTTGTCGCGGATTTCCGACGTTTTGTCATCGATTTCCGACATTTTGTCGCCGATTCCCGACATTTTGTCCGACAAAATGTCACCCAATAAACTAATATATAAGAAAGAATAAGATAAGTATAAGAAAGTAAGATAACCATTTAAAAAACCTTTTATATAAAATCAAAATCACTTTTATATAATCTTTCATATAAAAGCCGCTCCGCGGAAATAAAAGAAATGAAAATGATTGATTTTTTAAAAATGAAAGAGAAAAGGAAAAGGAAAGAAAAATAAAAAGGGTCGGCGTCATAGCCTTCCCTAGCAAGGGAAGGGGGACCGCGAAGCGGTGGATGAGTTGTCTAGCCTCCCCCTTTGGGGGAGGTGGCAGCCAAGGCTGACGGAGAGGGCAAAGCCTCCCCTGCGCAAGGGGAGGTGGATTTCAATTTGCGGGCAAATTGAAAGACGAAAGGGTCGGCAAAACTCAGTCAACAATACAAGCCGCAAATTCATCCCCACTCTGTTACGACCCTTCCGTCATACTCGCCGACGCAGTCGTTCGTATGACACCTCCCCTTGCGCAGGGGAGGCTTTACCGTTCCTCTGCTTTTCTCGC
>JAZODF010000070.1:0-47884 GCA_045596865.1 Eubacteriales bacterium | reverse complement strand
CTCTTCTATGGTAAAATGGGTGTAGCTCATATTGAATCTCCTTTTGTTGTTTTGTTTGTGTGGTAACTTCATTATAACACAGGATTCAATATGAGTGTTCTTTTTTTCTTAAAAGTGTTGCACTTGATAGTATAATTCACCCGAATTAAAAAAACAAGCGGTCAATTTTGACCGCTTGTTCTCATTTTAGATAGATATTACTCGGCAGATCCGTCGGTAGAATCGGTGTCCGAGGTGGAATCGGTGTCCGAATCCGCGGGCTTGTCGGTGGCGGAGGGCTTCTCCTCCGACTCCGTCGCGTGGGTATCGCCCTTGTCGGACGTGAGGGCGGCGCGTGTCTCGGCCTCGCGGCGAAGCTCACTTCCGTCGGGGATGGTGCCCTCGGCGATATTTGCGGCGATTGCCTCCTTTGCGAGGCGCTCGCGCTCACGCTCGAGCTCCTCCTCGCGTGCGTTTTTCTCGTGGGCGGTTTTGTTCTCCGCCTCGCTCTTACGCTTGCGCTCGGTGGCGATGGCCTCGATCTCCTCGATAGTGGGATTTTCAGCCTTCATGCACGCCTCAAACTGATCCTCCTCCATAAACTCGTTTTTAAGAAGGAAGTTAGAAACAAAGTGAAGCTTATCAATATGCTCGGTGAGGATTGCGGTGCAACGCTCATAGCAGCTTGCAATAATCTCGCGAATTTCCGAATCGATGACGGCGGAGGTAGCCTCGGAATAATTCTGTCCCGAGGAGAAATCTCTACCGAGGAATACCTCGTCGGAGGAATGCTCCGAGCCGTAGAGGACGGTGCCGAGCTTATTGCTCATACCGTATTTGGTAACCATATTTCGTGCAATTCGTGTCGCCTGCTGAATATCGCTGGATGCGCCGGTGGTGATATCCTTGAAGATAATCTCCTCGGCAACGCGGCCACCGAGTGCTCGAACGATGATATCAAGCATCTGATTCTTTGAGTAGCCGAAGTGATCCTCAACGGGTCTTGTGAGCGTTACGCCGCCCGTATCGCCCGCAGGGATAATGGTAATATGCTTGACAGGGTCGGTATTCTCACAGTAGTAGGATGCGACGGCGTGACCCGCCTCGTGATATGCGACGAGCTTGTTGTCCTTCTCGCTTCTTGCGCGGGTGCGCTTCTGCGGACCGAGGAGCAGCTTCATGAAGGATTCGTCGATGTCCTCCATACCGATAAGCGCCTTGTTCTTCTTCGCGGCGAGGAGTGCCGCCTCGTTCATGAGGTTGGCAAGCTCGGCACCCGTGAAGCCGATTGTGATCTGCGCGATCTTTGCAAGGTCGACGGTTTCCTCAAGGGGCTTGTTACGGCAATGAACCTTAAGGATAGCCTCCCTGCCCTTCACGTCGGGATAATTTACGGTAATCTTTCTGTCAAATCGACCCGGACGAAGGAGTGCGGGGTCAAGGATGTCGGGGCGGTTGGTTGCCGCCATAACGATAACGCCCGAGTTCGTGCCGAAGCCGTCCATCTCTACAAGGAGCTGGTTAAGCGTCTGCTCTCTTTCGTCGTGACCGCCACCGAGGCCCGCGCCCCTGTGACGACCGACGGCGTCAATCTCATCGATGAAGATGATGCTGGAATTAGCCTTGCGCGCGTTGTCGAATAGATCCCTGACACGGGATGCACCGACACCGACGTACATTTCAACGAAATCGGAGCCCGAAATCGAGAAGAAGGGCACGCCTGCCTCACCGGCAACCGCCTTTGCAAGCAGGGTCTTACCCGTACCGGGAGGGCCCACGAGGAGTACGCCGCGCGGAATACGGGCGCCGAGCTTAATGAACTTGGAGGGGTCCTTCAGGAACTCTACGACCTCCTCAAGCTCTGCCTTCTCTTCGTCCGCGCCTGCGACGTCGGCAAATTTTACGGCGTTTTTGTCACCTGTAATCATCCTTGCCTTGGATTTTGCAAAGCTGTTCGCCTTTCCCGAGCCGCCGTCACGCGAGGAGCGAAGGACGAAGACCCAGAGAACGACGAAGATTACGATAATTACAAGGTAAGGAAGATATGCGAGGTACCAGGGGGTCTTCTGCGGATGCTCAATATCGCATTTATCCCGCTCGAGGTTTTCGAGCGTGTGATTCTCGCGAAGGATTTTATCGATTTCAAGCACCTGCTGAGCGAAGGTGAACTGATACTCGAAGGAATATTCCTTTCTGTTGCCCTTGTCATCGAGCTCGTAAACCGGCTCTAGGGTTACGGGATCGACGCACGTTTTGTTGTAACGGACGCCCGTGACGAGGTAATTCTCGTCGATATTGATTATCTTTACCAAGTCCTCCTCGAGGTATGTGTAAAGCTCACCAAGCTTAATCTCATCCTGCTTCTTGGTGAAATTATTGAATGCAGTTACGGCAAGTATCATTGCCACAACGATAAGAATCAGCAGGATTATATTCTTGAAATTCACCTTCATTTAAGTTGGTTCCAAGCCTTTCTTACTAAGTATTTTATTCGCCGTGCCGGGTTGCGGGATAAAGCTCACACTCGCCGTCGCCAAAGCAGGCGGTAATATGGAGCGTGCGGACGTCCGAGGTGGGACGGGCGCGATCGGCCACGGGCAACCCAACCGCCAGGACGATACCCTCGGAATCACAAATAATCGGGACGAGAGATCGCATATACGGCGGTATATTACGGTCGTTAAAGACCTTTTTGAGACGGTGGGTGTGTCCACCGTATTTATAGGCGTCGCCGTCCGAACGAAGGCGGAGGAATACGCCGTTTTCAATTATATCACCGCGAAGGGCGACAGATATTGAAAATTTGTAAATATTTGTGGAAATATCTTTTAACCCGCGCTCGTCGGTAATATAGACGGTGAGGTTAGTGCCACAAATTCTATTTTCCCCGAAAGTCAGTACAAAATTTACGTCGGGGGTATCTTTTTTGTTTTTCGGCTCAAAAAAGCAAATTCCGCGCTGACAAACAAGGTCATATTCACCCGGAATTGAGAGCGAAAACTCGTTCTTGTCAACGAGTGCGTATGCGGCAGTGATATGCGATGCCTCGAGGTGTGTGCCCGTATGGTGATAGACGATGCGAGAGAGGGCATCGGAAAAGACGGCGTAATTCGATCCGCGAAGTGGCGTAACAGAAAATCGCGAGTCGAGGCAAGCACGGACAACCGAATCCGATAAGGAGGAGATAAGCTCCTGCACCGAGCGCATATTGTCGGAGGTGCGCAGGACGGTAGCCTCGAATGACGGGGTGATCACACCAAGAAGCGGCAGGATGTTATGACGGACGTAATTTCGAGTGTAGTCGTCGGTATCGTTTGACTCGTCACACGCATACGGAATATCGAATTTATCGAGAAGTGCGCGGATGTCCGAGGCGCACACAGCGATAAGCGGACGAACGAAGAAATCGCGGACGGGAGGGATTCCGCACATGCCGCGAGGACCACTTCCACGGAGCATATTCATAAGCATCGTTTCGACGTTGTCGGTCGAATTATGCGCTAGGGCAATGGCGGAAATGTCCTCTCTGCCCCGTTTTATCTCATAAAAACACGAATAGCGTGCATTTCTGGCCGCCTCCTCGGTTCCGATTCCCGTTTCGCGGGCGAGGGCGGGAACGTCAATCTCGCGCGTGATGAGCTCGATGCCAATGTCCTCGCAGACCTCGGCGGCAAAGCTCGCGTCACGGTATGAGCTCTCGCCACGGATAAGGTGATTGACGTGTACGGCAAGGATCGCTGAAGAGCTCCCCCTTGCTTTGCGGCGTGCATAAAGATAGCACAAAAGCAGCATCGAATCGGCACCGCCTGAAAAGCCGAGTGCGACGCCCGAGTCGATATTCATCCCGTATTTTTCCACCGCGGAATCAACGGTGGAGAAAAGCCTAGCCGCCTCGTCAGAGGCAAGCATAGCGTTAATTTTGTCAGTTAGGCTGTGCATCTTCGTCAAGTGTGCGGAACTTGGTGAACTGACCGATCCAGCCCATCTTGATATTACCCGTTGAGCCGTGTCTGTTCTTCGCAATAATTACCTCGGCGGTATTCGCACTGTCGTCGACGGGTGCAACGCCACCCTCGGCGTCCTTGCCGTCGGCACCGCTTATATTCTTATAATACTCGTCGCGGTAGAGGAAAAGAACGATGTCGGCGTCCTGCTCGATGCTACCCGAGTCACGAAGGTCGGCGAGCGTCGGCTTTTTGCCAACGCCGGGGCGGGACTCGGTTCCACGGTTGAGCTGCGCACAGCAGATGATCGGGATTCCAAAATCCTTTGCCATAATTTTGAGGTTACGGGAAATTTCGCCGACCTGCTGTGCCCTGTTATCCGACTTGGAGGTGGTCTGCATAAGACCGATGTAGTCGATGACGACGAGGCCGAGGTTATTGATGCGGCGAAGCTTGGATTTCATTTCGGTGGAGGTGATGGCGGAGGTATCGTCGATGTAGATATCACAGCCCGAAAGCGACTGGATAACGCTGGCGATATTGTTCCAATCCTCCCCCTTCAGCTGGCCCGAACGAAGGGCGTAGGAGTCAACGAGAGCCTCGCTTGAGAGGATACGGGTAACAAGCTGCTCACCCGACATCTCGAGCGAGAAGATGGCGACCGCCTTGCCCGAGCTCTTCGCAACGTTGGTGGCGATATTCATCGCGAAGGAGGTCTTACCCATACCGGGACGGGCACCGACGATAACAAGGTCGCCCTTACCCATCTGAACGAGCATTTTATCAAGGGTCGAGAAGCCCGTACGGGTTCCCTGCACCGCACCCTTGCTATCCGCAAGGATCTCAAGATCACGGTAGACGTTATGAAGGATGTCACGGATGTGACGAAATTCCTTGGTATCGTTGCCGTTGGAGATGTCGAAGATCTTCTGCTGGGCGTTATCGAGGATGGTACGCACGGGTGCGCTCTCCTCGTATGCGTCGAGGTTGATCTCGTCGCAGGCGGCGATAAGACGGCGGAGGATAGCCTTATCCTTTACAATGCGGGCGTACTCACGAACGTTCGCGACGGCGGGAACCGAATCCGCGAGGAGGTAGATATACTCTGCACTGTTATCGACGTCCTTGCCAGTGAACTCGGAATACGCGTTAACGAGGGTTACGGTATCGATAACGCGGTTGGTCGAGTACATGGCGATAAGTGTGGAATAAATATGCTTATGATGATCGAGATAAAAGTCATCGGCGGTGAGAAGTCCGCCAACGGTATCAAGACAGTCGGCGTTGACGATTATGGCACCGAGGACCGCCTGCTCCGCCTCGACGGAGAAAGGCAGCTGTCTGATCAAAGAGCTGCTAGAATCCATATTCCAATTCCTTTTCTTAGTGTCGGTCGGTCAAATAATCAATCGTGTACGTAGACAACAAAGCTTGCGCTGATGTCGCCGAGGATCTTGATAACGACGGTGTGCTTGCCGTAGGCGCGGATGGACTCCTTCATCTGCAGCTTGCGCTTATCGACATCCTGACCGATGACTGCCTTCAGCTTTTCCGCGATATCCTTTGCGGTGACGGAGCCGTAGAGCCTACCGTCGGCACCGTGACCCATAACGATCTCGATCTCGACGCCGTTGATCTTCTCTGCGAGCGCCTGTGCCGCCTTTCTGTCCTCGCTGATTTTATACTCCTTTGCCTCGGCCTTGCTCTTAAGCTCGCTGGTCGCCTTGGCATCGGCGGGAATAGCCTTCTTCTGCGGGAAGAGGAAATTGCGCGCGTAGCCGTCCGAGACCTCTACGATCTGATCCTTCTTTCCCTGTCCCTTTACGTCACAAAGTAATACAACCTTCATTTTATTTTCTCCTTATGAATCCAGATAATCGTCAATCGCGGATTTGAGCGTTTCGATGACCTTAATGACAGAGTCATTAACCACCTGCGCTCCCGCGACGTTGAAGTGACCGCCGCCGTTAAGCTTTTCAAGAATCAGCTGAACGTTGATTCTGTGCGAGGAGCGGCCGGAAATGTGTATATGCTCGCCAATTCTGACGAGGGTGAACGCGGCGTCGATGCCGCGAAGAGTGAGCATTTTATCAGCCGCCTTGGACGCGATGACACGATAGGATTCATCGGTGTCGCCGTCACAGGCGGAGATCGCGATATTATCACGGTAGATGGTGATCGCGGTATGGAAGCGCGCCTCCTTACGAAGGTCATCGGGCGCGGTCTTGAAGAGTGCGTAAACGTCTGAGGGATTGGCACCCGCGCCGCGCAGATACTGTGCAGAGCCGAAGGTACGCGTGCCCGTATTCCTCGTAAACTGCTTGGTATCGAGGAGGATGCCCGCAAGGAGCATGTCCGCCTCCTCTTTGAGGAGGTTTTGCGAGCTGACGGCACTCTCGAGCATCTCAGCAACAAGCTCACAGGTCGAGGATGCGGAGGGCTCGATATAATACGCCTTTACAGATTCCTCGAAGGAATCCGTCTTTCTGTGGTGGTCGATAATGGCAACCGTCTTCACCCTCGTGGAGATGTCGGCAAACTGCGAGCGTGCACAGGTGTTATGGTCGACGAGAACGAGCAGAGTATCGGGACCGATGAGGTCAAGGCCGTCGGCGTTGTCGACGAAGAGCTGTGCATACTCAGGTGTCTGTTGCATCACGGCAATGCAGTTTTCAAGGTTCTTATCACGCAGGTCAACCGCGATATTTACACGCATACCGCAAAGCATCGCGATACGGGCGACACCAATGGACGCACCGAAGGAGTCGAAATCGCCGTAGCGGTGACCCATGATGATGACGTTATCCGAGCGACCCATAAGTGCGGTGAGCTGATTCGTGAAGGTACGCGAGCGGACGTTAGAGCGCTTGTAGACCGATTTGGTACGGCCGCCGTAATACTCAATTACGCCGTCGTTGATATACACTACCTGGTCGCCGCCACGTTGGAGGGCGAGGTCGATGGCATCCCTTGCGAGCAATTCCCTGTCGCGGATGTTGCCCTCGGAGCGCGCAACGCCCATCGAAATGGTGATGGAAACGCCGTCGCCGACGCGGGTATCTCTGATCTCGTCAAGTATGCTGAATCGGTCGGCAAGACACTTGTCGAGCGAGACAGAGTCGAAGAACATGATATATTTATCGTTCTCGTAGGATTTTATAGTCGCGTTCATGCTGTCTGCCCATGTTTTGAGCTTCTCGTCAACGACCGAGACGGCAACGCGGAATTTTTCGTGGACGTAGTGAAGGACGTCCTCAATGTTATCAATTGCGATGTACGCGACGCAAACGCGGCTGTCGGCGTAGCGCTTCTCCGCCTCGGAGAGGGCGGTGATATCCTTAAACACAAGGATGAAGAGGACGTCGGATTCCGCGGTGTCCTCGAGCTTGAAGCTCTCTGCGTAATAGAGGCGGTCGCGCACGGATATTTCCCCCTCACCAAAGGTGTCGGGATCGATAACCTCGCCGAAGAGGGTGTCAATGCCCTTGCCGATCGGGTTATCCTCGGAATCAAGTAGAGCGAGCATTGCCGCATTTGCCCAGACCATCGTGCCCTCGGGATTGAAGGCGGCGACGGGGTCGGCCATATTTTTAAGGACTGTGCTCGATTTCTCCGAGAGGAGGCGGTGTATTCCGCCCTCGGGAGTATATGCCGCCTTCTTGCCGCGCAGGAAGGACAGGACGGCAACCTCAATAAGAAAAACGAGCACAACCGAGACGGCGAGTATTGCAAGATCGATTGCCGGTACGAGTATTGCAAGAACGGCAAAGAGAGCGATATTAAGGCAGGCGAGCGCGATTATGATAACAAGCTCGCGTCGGGAGGCGTACGGAACGTCATTATTCTTCATATTCATAAATTCAAACCTCCTTAAGAATTTGTGCCGTCACTCTCATCCTCGCGTCGCATGCGCGCGCTCATGACGGTTTCGAACACGCCTGCATACGCGAGCAGCTGAATCGCAAACTGAGCGAAGAAGAGTATGGAGAGGATTATCAGGAATTTTGCCAAGCGCGGCTTGCGAATCGCCCTGCCGAAAAGGAAGGAGGCAAAGCGGTATCCAACGTAGGCGTAAACGGCTAGAAAAACAACGTACAGATTCATAACGGTTGCCGCAAATGCATCGGTACCGAACACGAATATCTGCAATATCGAGAGTATGATGAAAAAGTAGGCGAAGAGCGAGGAGGTGCCAAAGGTCCATCCGAGTGTCATCGACTGCTTGTCCCCGCCAAATCTGATTACGATCGCGGAGAATATCTTCATCACGATACCGACCGTAGCAAACGAAAGAACGGTCAATATCGCGGGGATGATGGCAAAATAGGTGTCGAGGGTCGCTTCAATCACCTCGTCCTGAAAATACGGGACGGTGATTCCCTGTCGGTCGGTGACGGTTATCTCGCGGAGCATTTCATATAGCTCCTCGCGCGTTTCAAGCATGGTTTTATTGAGATAATCCACGGCGAGCTCGAGGTCGAAGGCGCCGACGTCGTAGAACGCGGCGAGCAGAAAATAGGATGCGAAGGTGAGTGCCAAGAGCGCCGTGGCAATTGCCGCGGTGGTGCTTTTCGCCGCGCCGCGAGAAAGACCGACGACGATTATCAGCGCGGTGAGCACCGATGCAAGGCAGTTGAAGGAGAGATAGAGGTTCAGCGCAAGCTCAACTGCGACCGTAACCGAAGATACGGCGATGGACAAAATGCGTCCGCGGGTGCCGTCGAGCAGAAAGAGCACGGAAAGGATTGCGGCAAGAGCGGGAATGAGGACCATACCGTACTGCGAAAGAAAGGATGCGCCGACACCAAGCAACAGCGAAAGAACGGATAGCAAAACTATCCGCAGGACGTACGCTCTGTTCCCTTTCGTCTTAATGCCCATTGCACTTTCTCCGTTCAAATTCCAAAGGTTTTCAGTATATTATAGCATATAAATTTATAAAAGTAAATAAATTTTTATAAGTTTATTATTTTATTTACAAATATATATAAGGAAAATGCGTGAATATGCTTGAAATAATGTCAAAAATGTTGTAGAATATATGTTGGAAAGGAGGGGCTATGGAAAAGAGATACACACCCGATACGAAAATATCCGAGTTGTCCGGCGTCGGCAAGGTCAGATGCGAGCGGCTTGGTCACCTTGGAATCCATACTGTCAGGGATCTTATTTACTATTTCCCGCGCTCTTACGAGAATCGCGGCGACGTTTCCCTGCTCGGCTCCTTCGACACCGAGAATATGCGCTCGTATATTCTCACCGTGGCATCCACGGTTTCCTCGTCCAAGATCAAGGGCAATCTGACGATCTCCCGTTTTCGCGCCTTTGACGATTCGGGCAGCGTTGAGGTTATCTTCTTCAACTCCCCGTACGTCAAGGAGGTTTTCGAGATTGGTGCGACGTTCCGTTTTTACGGAAAGCTGTCCTTTAACAAAAACAGAAGGTTTAGCCTCGTCAACCCCAAGTACGAGGCGGTCATCGATGGAATGCCGCTCGATGATTATTTACCCGTCTACACCCTGACCGAGGGGATAAGCTCGAAAATACTCGCAAAGCTCATCAAATCTGCGGTTGACGACGTACTGCCGCTGATGGATGACCCACTCCCCGAGGAGGTCCGCACATCGCGTGGGCTTGCTACACTCGGATACGCCATCAAAAACGCGCATTTCCCGATTGACAACGAAGCGCTATGGCGCGCGCGGCGCAGGCTGGCATTTGACGAGATGTTCTACTTCGGGCTCGGCATTGCCGTTTCGGCAAGCAGAAAGAGCCTGACACCCGGTGTGACCTTTGCTCCCTGCTCTCTCCAGCCGTTCACGGATATGCTTCCGTATGAGCTGACGGGAGCGCAAAAAAAGGCGATCAACGACGTTTACCGCGACACGGTAATAAAGCGGGTCGACGGTATCACCCCCGCAATGGCGCGTATTCTCGTCGGCGATGTTGGCTGCGGTAAGACGGTTTGCGCCGCGGCGGCAATTTATATTGCGTTTAAGTCGGGCTACCAGAGTGCGCTGATGGTGCCGACGGAGATTCTTGCAATTCAGCACTTTTCCGACCTCGGCGAGCTGCTTGGCGGACTCGGGGTGCGGTGTGCGCTGCTCACGGGCTCGGTCACGGCGGCGAGAAAAAAGGCAATCTACAATTCACTTGCGTTCGGTGAAATCGACCTCGTCATCGGTACGCACGCGCTACTTAGCGACAAGGTGACGTTCAACAAGCTAGGCCTTATCGTAACCGACGAGCAGCACCGATTCGGCGTTGAACAGCGCGCGGTGCTGAAGGAGCGGACCAGCTCGGCACACATGCTTGTTATGAGTGCGACACCGATACCGAGGACGCTTGCCCTCGCGCTTTACGGCGACCTTGACATTTCGCGCATCGACGAGATGCCTAAGGGTCGTCAGCGCGTCGACACCTTCGTCGTTGATGAGAGCTATCGCACGAGGATCAATTCATTTATAGACAAGCAGATACGCCTCGGCGGTCAATGCTATATCGTTTGCCCGTCGATTGAGTCGGAGGAGGACGCGGGCGAGGAATATATCCCATCCTCGCTATCCACCAGCGAGATGGTTGCATGCAATTCACTCAACCTTAAGAGCGCCGTTGAATATGCCGAGGAAATCCGCGCGGCATTCCCGCATTGCAGGGTCGAATGCCTGCACGGTAGGTTGAAGAACGCTGAGAAGGACAGGATAATGTCCTCCTTCGCATCCGGCGAAACGCATATCCTCGTTTCGACGACGGTTATCGAGGTGGGCGTTAACGTACCGAACGCAACGCTCATGATCGTTGAGAATGCAGAGCGGTTCGGCCTATCGCAGCTGCACCAGCTAAGAGGGCGCGTCGGACGAGGCTCTCGCAAGTCCTATTGCATCCTCGTTTCGGATTTAAAAACCGAAAAGGCGCAGGCTCGCCTTGAGGTCATGCGGTCCACCTACGACGGATACGAAATCGCAGAGAAGGATTTGCTTCTTCGCGGTCCGGGCGATTTCTTTTCTTCATATAGCGGAGATAATATACGGCAGAGCGGCGGATTTGAATTCCACTTCGCCTCCTCCTGCGACGACGGCGAGCTGTTCGATTCGGCGTTTTCCGCCGCGCGAGAGATTGCAAAGCGCGACCCCGAGCTCCTGGAGATTGAGCACGTTGGGTTACGCATAGAGATGTCGCGCCGTATCCTCTCCGTGTCTGATATTTCATAACGAAAGGTAAATCTATTATGATAAAGCCACTTGCCGACAGGCTGCGCCCTGTCTCCTTCGACGAGGTTGCAGGACAAACCCACCTGGTCGGAAAAAACGGGATTTTGCGCCGCCTTACCGAGCGCGGAAGGATTCCTAACCTCATCTTCTACGGTCCTCCCGGCACGGGAAAAACCACGGTTGCAAAAATAATTTCGGCCATTTCCGGCATGCAATTATTTATGCTTAACGCGACCACGGCATCGGTATCCGACGTCAAGGAGGTCCTCTCCAGCACCACCAATATGTTTGCCGAGGGCGGAACGCTTCTCTACCTTGATGAGATTCAATCCTTCAACAAAAAGCAGCAACAATCCCTGCTCGAATTTATGGAGGATGGGCGAATCACTCTCATCGCATCGACGACCGAGAATCCGTATTATTACGTTTACAACGCCCTGCTTTCTCGTTCGTCGGTATTCGAATTCAAATCGGTCACGGCGGAGGATTGTGTCCCCACACTCAGACGTGCGGTTGCGATGCTCAACGAGGATTTCGGAACGGCAAAAACCGCAGACGACGATCTGCTTCGCGGTGTTGCGGCGGCATGCGGCGGTGACGTAAGAATGGCGATCGGCGTTATCGAAAACGCCTACTACGTTTCGGAGGGCGAGATCACCGACGATGCGGTAAAGCCGCTCATCCCGTCGGTTGTCGGCCATTATGACAGAAACGGTGACGTGCATTACGACCTTCTATCCTGCTTGCAGAAGTCGATTCGCGGCTCCGACCCCGATGCGGCGGTATTCTATCTTGCAAAGATTCTTGCCTCCGGTGATCTGCTATCCGCGTGCAGGCGAATCCTTGTGATAGCGAACGAGGACGTAGGATGCGCGTACCCGATGGCGGCGAGCATTGCCTATGCATGCTGTGAGAGTGCGAAGGCGGTCGGTCTGCCGGAGGCGGTGATTCCGCTGGCAAATGCGGTTTGCATTCTTGCCACCGCACCGAAGTCAAATTCCGCATATATGGCGTATCACGCGGCAAGCGAGGACATTGCAAAGGGCCTCGGCGCGGAGATTCCCGAGCATTTACGCAGTCCCGAGTTCAAGGGCTACCTATACCCTCACGATTACGAAAACAGCTTTGTTTTACAGGATTATCTGCCGAAGGATCTTATTGACAGGCGCTACTACGTTTTCGGTCAGAACAAGACCGAGCAGGCGGCAAAGGCGTACTACAATCTCATCCGCGAGCAGGCAAAAACGCGTAAATAATAATATTTCATATTCGACAGCGCGTCCCAAAAGCCAACAAGTATTGACAAATTGTGAATAATCTGTTATAATCACTATTGTATTGAGTACAATTACCATTGCATCCGTGAATATTTGTCCGTTTTTAAGTTTGGTTTTGTTTTAATGGATCAACTCCATTTTCCATGAGGATATATGATTTACCATTTTATTTTGAACCCGAAGTCGGGTCGAAACAGGCGCGAGCGCGATTTCGACGAGTATATCAAGCAAGCGTGTAAGATTCGCCACCTGGACTACCATATTTACTACACCACCTGCCCCGGTGATGCAACCGAATACGTGCGCTCCATGGTCAACAATTCCAGCGAGCGTCAGCGGTTTATTTGCGTTGGCGGCGACGGCTCTATCAACGAGATAGTAAACAGCGCCCCCTGTAACCCGAACGTCGAATTCGGAGTTATCCCCAAGGGATCGGGTAATGATTTCGTGCGCAATTTCGCAAATCCGAGGATCTTCCAGAACATTGATGCGCAGATCGACGGTGATACAGTTTCGCTCGACCTTATCAAATGCAATGAATATTATTGCGTAAACATGATAAACATCGGCTTCGATTGCGCGGTTGTGCGCGAGGCCGACAGAATCAAAAAGCACAAGTGGATCCCCCCCGGAATTTCCTATATTCTCGGCGTATTCGTCGTTCTTTGCCGCAAGTTCGGCACGAAGATGAAGCTCATCTACGATGACGGCGAGGTTATCGAGAAGGAGTTCACCCTCACCGCCATTGCAAACGGCAAGTTCTGCGGCGGTGGATTCAAATCCGCCCCTATCGCCCTGCTTCAGGACGGCCTATTCGACGTTTGCTCCATCAACAAGGTTTCTAGGATGACCTTCCTTTCGCTTGTTTCTAAGTACAAGAAAGGCACCTATCTTGACTCCAAGCGCGCGAGCAAGGTTATCGATTACAGACAAACCAACCATTTTGTAATGGAGTTTGACGAGCCGATACCGATTTGTATCGACGGGGAGATCAAGGGAGCGAAAACCGTTGACCTTTCGCTCGTAAAGAACGCGTTCAATTTTGTCGTTCCGAAGGGCTCAAGAATGCTCTACCCGGTAGACGATCAAGATTGATACGAGGTTTTATTCCATGAAATTATTCAGTAAAAGACCGCTCAGTTTGATACTTTGTATCATGCTGGGCGGATTTTACTTTTTCGTAGGCAGGGAGAATACGGTTTATTTGATTGCAACGGTTGCGCCAACTGCGCTAATTGCGATTATTTTTATTTTCAAAAACTTATTCCAAGGCAGACGCAGGATAATTACGGCGGCGCTGATTGCATTTTTGCTGTCGGTATTGCTCTCGTTTGCCTGGTCCAGGACGTATTTTCCCCTCGAGCACTACGGAAAAGAGGTTGACATCGAGGCGACCGTCCTTTCGGCCGATCATACCGATACAGTACATTCGACGGTTGTTATCCGCACGGAAACGATCGACGGAAAACGTGACAGACATACCGTGCGTATTGCGGGATATAAAAACACCCTGTCCGGGATCAACACGGGTGACAGAGTCCAAATGCGCCTCACCATTCTCAAAACCGAAGAGGATGACAAGAGCTACTATACCGCGCAGGGATACTCGGCCGTTGCGGGTGAGCCCGTATCGGCTAGCGTAATCGGACACGGCGAGTTTACGCTTCGTTACTACTTCGACCTGCTTCGTGACAATATTGCAGACAGATTCCGACTAGTTTCAAACAAGGCGACCGGCGATTTCCTTTCCGCGTTGCTGACGGGTGAGCGCGAGTCTATCGATCCCAACACGCGCCTCAATTTCACAAGGGCGGGCATATCACACATTCTTGCACTCAGCGGTGCTCATCTGGTAATCCTCGCATTCGCGGCAAATGCCCTGCTCCGTTCGCTTCGTCTTAACAACAAGATACGCACTGTTATCGTTATGCTGCTCGTGGTGCTTTACATGATGCTGACAGGCTTATCCGCCTGCGTGACGCGCGCAGGTGTCATGCTACTTATCACATCGACCCTTTATCTGATATCCGAGCGGAGTGACGGTGTCACCTCACTAACAATTTCGGTATTCCTCATCGTATGTGCGCAGCCGTATTCCATCTACGACGTGTCGCTCTGGCTTTCTGCCCTTGCGACGCTCGGACTAATATTCCTTTCCACTATTTCGAGGCGAAATGAGAGCACGCTTTCCCTGCCACGCAGGATTTTGCGCGTATTTCGCGATGCCATACTTGCCTCGGTCTTTGCTATATCCGCATCAATTGTCGTTTCGATGCTCACCTTTGATAGCTTTTCCACCCTGAGCGTTCCTGCGACGATTATTTTTGCGCCGCTCACAAACGTTTTGATGTACCTCGGCCTTTTCGGACTTATTTTCGGCGGAATTATTCCAATGAACGCCGTTTTGATTTTGTCGACCGATTTCATCAAGCTGCTTGCAGAGGTATTTGCAAGGCCGGATTTCGCCTTGGTTTCCTTTGATTTTACGGCTTTGAGAGCGATTGCTATCCTGCTTGCCGTCAGCTTCTTCGCGCTGATCGTATTCGCAGATAGAAAATCCGCAAAAAGAATCGTAATAGTAATTACCTCAATTTTCGTTTTGCTTAACGTCAGCGCGATTATTTGCTCCACCGCGGTTAAGCACGACGATGGCGTGGTATATTCATCCGGCGAATACGTTGACGTGCTTTTGGTCCGCTCGGACGGTGAGAGTGCGTTAATCGCCAGCGGAAGCGGAAAGTACGTATCCCGCACTGCCGCAAATACGGCAAAGGATGCCGGGGTGCTATCGGTAGATTTGCTCATCCTGCCGAGCTATCATACATATTCGGTCGAGCTTGTCGAAGACACCGTTTCAACGATTCTTGTCGACACGGTCTATTTACCGAAGCCCGAGACCACGGACGAGTACGTGATGGCACAGATCGTTGCTTCTAAGCTGTCGGGGATGTCGGCGGATCTGCGCTTCTATACATACCGCGAGGCGATACATATAGGTGATATCTCATACATGAGTATTTCTCGGATGCAGCTTGCGTCAAAAAGAAGCGACGATTGCTTCGTTTTGGCGACGGACGGTCATCTTTTCGCCTACGTTTCAACGGATATTGTCAACAATTATTTACCCGACGTCACCGCGGTTATCAACGGGTGTGACACACTCGTCATCGGTAGCTGTCGCGGGACGGTGACGATAATGCCGAAGAATGCGGAGCGCGTCCACCTCGGCTACGGAAGCGAACCGAGCGAAAGCACGAAGGAATACCTGAACGAAAAAGGAGCATCGGTGAGTAACACCGATGCCCCCGTGAAATTCGATTTTGATTAAACGTTGAAGAGAAATACGACGACGTCGCCGTCCTTCATAACGTACTCCTTGCCCTCGGAGCGAAGAAGACCCTTTTCCTTTACCTTATTGCGATCGCCCTCGCGGACAAGGTCGTCAAATGCGACAACCTCCGCACGAATGAAGCCGCGCTCAAAGTCGCTGTGAATCTTTCCTGCCGCGCCTGGAGCCTTGGTGCCACGGGTGATGGTCCATGCCCTGACCTCCTTGGGTCCTGCGGTGAGGAAGCTGATAAGGCCGAGGAGCGAATAGCCCGACTTGATAAGCTTATCAAGTCCGCTCTCGTCGATGCCGAGGTCGGCAAGGAAGCTCTGCTTTTCCTCGCCCTCGAGCTCGGCGAGCTCGGCCTCAATCTGTGCGCTGACGGCGATGATCTCGCTGCCCTCGCTCTCGGCGTGTGCCTTGAGTGCGAGGTATCCCTCGTTCGACTCATACTCGCCGCCGACCTCGTCCTCCGAGATGTTGGCAACGTAGATGATGGGCTTCAGGGTGAGGAGGCGGGATTCCTCAATCCAGGCAAGCTCCTCCTTATCAAGGCCGAGCGAGCGGGCGGATTTGCCCTCCTCAAGGCAGGCCTTAACCTTCTCGAGGACGTCGAGCTTTTCAAGGAGCTTTTTATCGCTCTTTGCCGCCTTGACGGTTCTGTCGATGGCGCGCTCAACGATTTCAAGATCGGAGAGAATCAGCTCGATATCGATGGTTTCGACGTCGCGAATGGGGTCAATGTTACCCTCGACGTGAATGATGTCATTATTCTCGAAGCAACGTACGACGTGTACGATAGCGTCAACCTCACGAATGTTCGAGAGGAATTTGTTACCGAGGCCCTCGCCCTTAGACGCGCCCTTTACAAGGCCCGCGATATCAACGAATTCGATTACGGCGGGGGTGTACTTCTCGGGATTATACATTTCGGCAAGCTTATCAAGACGCTTGTCGGGTACGGCAACGATGCCGACGTTAGGATCGATCGTGCAGAAGGGGTAGTTCGCGCTCTCGGCACCCGCATTTGTGAGGGCGTTGAACAGCGTGCTCTTTCCAACGTTCGGAAGTCCAACAATTCCAAGTTTCATTTCTATTTCTTCCTTTAATTATTATTAACTACGTTATTATACAATAAATTCCACGGTTTTTCAATACCTTTGAACAATTTATTTTACGGAGGAGGGTTATTCCCTTCCTTTTTCTTTTTTGACAAGAAAATAACGCAATTAACATATTAGTTACTTTTAATTTTTCAAAAGTTCTTGACTAACGGGAAATTTTAGGATATAATAATTATGAACTTTGTTAAAAAATTAAAAATGTTCATAATTTAAGGAGGTTTTTTATGGAAAACATCACCGATGCAAAGCTTCTGGTAGTTGACGACGACCCGAATATCTGCGATATGCTCAAGCTCTATTTTGAGAACGAGGGCTACAAGGTCAAGACCGCGTGTGACGGCGCCGAGGGTATTGCCAGCTTCAAGCTCTATGACCCCGATCTCGTCCTTCTTGACATTATGATGCCCCGCAAGGACGGCTGGCAGGTTTGCCGCGAGATTCGCGAGATTTCCTCCAAGCCCGTTATCATGATCACCGCGAAGGGTGAGGTTATTGACAAGGTGCTCGGACTCGAGCTCGGTGCGGACGATTTCATCGTTAAGCCCTTTGATATGAAGGAGCTGTCCGCGAGAATCAAGGCGGTTCTCCGTCGCTATAACGCACATAAGCAGACCGAGGATGACGAGGTTGTCAGATTTGAAAATCTTGAAATCAGCCTCAAAAAGTATGAGCTAAAGCTCTGTGGCAAGGCGATCGACATTCCTCCGAAGGAGTTGGAGCTGCTTTACTTCCTTGCGTCCAACTGCAACCGCGTATTCACGCGCGACCAGCTGCTTGACAAGGTTTGGGGATTTGACTATCTCGGCGACTCGAGAACGGTTGACGTGCACGTTAAAAGGCTTCGCGAAAAGCTCGACGGCGTTTCCGACAAGTGGGAGCTCAAAACCGTTTGGGGCGTTGGCTACAAGTTCAAGACAAACAACGATTAATTCCCGCAGCTAATAAAAGCGCCCGAGCCCTCGCTCCCCCCGGAGCGGGGGCAATTTCATATAACCGATGAGGCAGAAAATCTAACCGAACAGACAAAAATACGAAAATTCGTTTTTTGATATGCTATAATTATTAGCAAAATAGAAAACGGAGGTGCTTTTATGGCAATTAAGGCACAGGGACTTGTCAAGCGGTACGGAGATATTACGGCCGTTGACGGTCTAAGCATAGAAATCCATCAAGGCGAACTGTTCGCCCTGCTCGGTGTAAACGGCGCGGGCAAAACAACAACGGTTAAGATGCTATCCTGCCTGACGAGGCCAACCGAGGGGGATGCTACCGTTGGCGGTTACAGCATCATCGAGGAGCCCGCACGCGTTAAGGAGCGCATTGGCGTATCACCGCAGGAAACGGCGATCGCACCGAATCTGACAGTAAAAGAAAACCTTGAGTTAATTTGCGGTATTCATCGCTTTTCCAAGGAAAAGGCCACAAAAAGAGTGGCAGAGATGATTGATCAATTCAATCTTGGTGCGGTTATCGGGAGAAAGGCGGGCAAGCTTTCGGGTGGCTGGCAACGGCGAGTAAGCATTGCAATGGCGTTGATAAGCGAGCCCGAGATACTGTTTTTGGACGAGCCTACACTCGGACTCGACGTAATTGCGCGGCACGAGCTGTGGGATACTATTCACTCGATGAAGGGTACCGTGACGATCATTCTAACCACCCATTATATGGAGGAGGCAGAGGCTCTGTCCGACAGGATCGGGATAATGCGCGACGGACGCCTGCTCGCCGTCGGGACGGTCAGCGAAATCAAGAAAATGGCGGGCACCGAGAGCTTCGAGGATGCATTTGTCAGCATCGTAAAGGAGGGGGCGATATGAGAGCGTTAACCTTCGCAAAACGGTGCGCAAAGGAAATCCTGCGCGACCCCATCAACCTTTGCTTCGGGCTTGGGTTCCCTATCGTTTTGCTCATTCTGCTCAGCGCGATACAGGCAAGCATTCCCGTTTCATTATTTGAAATCGATAGGCTGGCGCCGGGTATCACGGTTTTTGGATTATCCTTTATGACGTTATTTTCGGCAACGCTCGTTGCAAAGGATCGCGAAAGTGCCTTTCTTCAACGCCTTTACACCACGCCGCTGAAGGGTTTTGATTTCATTGTAGGGTATATGCTACCCCTCCTGCCGATTGCCTTCTCGCAGACGGTGATATGCTACCTAACGGCAATCCCGCTCGGTCTGACGGTGAGCGTGAATACTCTTTATGCAACGCTCGGTGTGATTCCAATGGCGATATTCAACATCGCCCTCGGTCTTTTGTGCGGCAGTATGCTCGGTGTCAAGCAGGTTGGCGGTATTTGCGGCGCGCTGCTCACGAATATTTCGGCGTGGCTATCCGGGATTTGGTTTGACATTTCGCTCGTTGGCGGTGTATTTGAGAGAGTGGCGGGCATCCTGCCATTCCTCCACGCGGTCGAGTTGGCGAAGGCGTTATGCGTGGGTGATTTAATAGCGGCGTGGGAGCACGCACCGATTGTTCTAATATATTCCACGGCGGTGACGGCGCTTGCCGTGCTCGCCTTTCTTAGGCAAATGAAAAAACAGTAAGGAAACAAATATGAAATTCAGGCTGGTTATTGACAAAAGCAAGGACGAGGAAATAGTTGCCACGGTGCACGCACCGTCCGCACTTACCCAAGAGATTGAGGATCTTGTAAATGGATTTACGGGCGTTGATGCCATCGTAGGCTATAATGACGATGAGATGAGGCGCCTATCATTTGCTGAGATTGAATGCATAACAGTCCTCGACAGGCGGGTCGTTGCGATTGATACGAATGGCAAAAAATACATCCTACGCGAGCGGCTACGGGATTTGGAGGCGGTGTTGCCATCATATTTTATCCGTATAAACAAGTCAGCGATCGCAAGCGAGCGGCATATTCGCAGGTTTGATGCGGTATTTAACGGTGGAGTTGATGCGGTTTTTTCATCCGGCTACCGCGAGTACGTATCACGCCGTTGCTTTGCGGAAATCAGAAGGAGGTATGAGAGCAAGTGAAAAGATTTATTCTTGATTTTTTACATCGCGGAAGCATCGCGGCGGGTATCGGCCCATTAGTTTTGGCAATGGTTTACCTTATTTTAAGAAAAACCGCAGGTATTGAAGCCGTGGAGGTTGGACAGATCGCGATTGGTATATTTTCGATAACCGCGCTTGCATTTATTGCGGGCGGCCTCAATGCGCTTTATCGGGTAGAGCGGCTACCGCTGATGTGGGCGATACTGATACACGGTGCGGTATTGTACCTCGCGTATCTATGCGCCTACGTCCTTAACGATTGGCTTGATTCGGGTATTATTCCGTTGATAATTTTCACGATTGTTTTCATCATCGGCTATCTTATCATCTGGGCGATTATTTACTCGTTCATTCGAAGGAGCACGGCAAAAATCAACAGGATGATTGCAGAAAATCAAAACTGCTAATAATAGAAGAAGCGGAGGGCATGATACCCTCCGCTTCTTTTTGCGAAACAGTGAATTGTGACAGTAAGGACTGTCAAATATCAGAATTTGAACGTGAGCTGTGCTATCGAGGTGCCGGTCGAGGGGATGACGTTTTTGCGACACTTAGTTGCGTCAGTGCCGACGTCCTCGATGCGATCGGTGACAAGGTCAACCTTGACGCCCTTCTTCGGCAGCTGCATAATCTGCACGCCTGCGGCGGTTCTGGTCGCCTTCTCGGGGATTATATTACTCTTGATGAGCATCGCCTTGCCTGCATCACTACGGATGAAGATGAGCTTCGGCTCCTTGCCCTCGTAGATTGCGCCGACGGGGCGGGAATCGGTCGAGAATGCACCGGATATTTTGCGGCGCTTGGACTTAGATTCGTACGCCTTCATTGCGACGCGCAGACCCTTGCCGTTTTCGAAGACGTAGATCATATGATGCTCGGGCAGGATGTCATAGATCATCTTGCATCCGATTACGTGCTCGTCATCCTCCATTGACAGCTTGCTCGGGATATAGTCACCCATTTGCGAGGGCTTGCAGATATCGAAGTCGGCGACACGGGCGCGGTATATCTGTCCCTTGTCGGTGAAGAACAGGACGTCTCCGCGGTTGTCGGTGTCCTCGACGTATGCGACGTAGTCGCCCTCCTTCAGCTTCTGCTCCTCTGCTGAGCGGGACCCCTGCACGGAGAGCTTCTTGAAATATCCGCCGCCTGTGAGGATAAGACGGCAGTTATAGTTCTCAAAGAAGAGGTCCTTGTCGGGCTTGACGATCTCCTCCTTGGCAACGATCTCGGTCTTTCTCGGCTTACCGTACTTCTTCTTGATTCCCTGAAGCTGGGTGATGATAAGCCCCTTCAGCTTAAGCTCGTCGGAGAGGATAACCTTGAGCTCGGCAATCTCGGCACGGATGCTCTCAATTTCCTTGACGCGATTAACGATATACTCGCGATTGAGGTTACGGAGCTTGATTTCGGCGATATACTCAGCCTGACGGGTGGTGAGGTTGAAGCCTGCGGCGAGGTTGGGAACAACGTCCGCCTCGTGTTCGGTGCTCCTGATAATCTTGATAGCCTTATCGATGTCGAGAAGGATTGCTGCAAGACCGAGAAGCAATTCGAGCTTGTTTTCCTTCTTCTCGAGCTCGAAGTTAAGCTCGCGTGTCAGGCACTTGGAGCGGAATTTGATCCACTCAAGCAGTATTTCGCGCACGCCGAGCTGCATCGGTGTGCCCTCGACGAGGATGTTGAAATTGCAGTCGAAGTTGCACTCGAGGTCGGTTGCGGAAAACAGCTTTTGGATAACGACGTCGGGGTCAGCATCGCGGCGAAGCTCGAACACGAGCTTGAAGCCGTTGAGGTCGATTGCGTCACGAACGTCGGTTACCTCGCGGAGCTTGCCCGCCTTGATCATATCGGTGGACTTTTTAATTATCGCTTCGACACAGGCGGAGTACGGAATCTCGAGCACCTCGATGGCATTTTCCTTTTTGAGGTACTGATACTTCGCGCGCATCTTGAAGCTACCGATACCCGTTTCGTATATCTTCTGCATCTGATCGCGGTCATATATAATCTGCGCACCGCCCGGGAAATCGGGTGCCTTCACGATGTCGAGGATACGGTCGATCGAGGTCTTCGGATTTTTAAGAAGCGCGATGGTTCCGTCGCAAATTTCGTTCAGGTTGAAGGAGCAGATCGAGCAGGTCATACCGACCGCGATACCGAGATTCACGGAAACGAGAATGTTCGGGAAGGTGGTCGGAAGGAGGCTCGGCTCCTCCATGGTATTATCGTAGTTTGGTACGAAATCAACGGCATCCTTGTCAATTCCGCTAAATAATTCCTGGCAGAATGATTCCAGCTTCGCCTCGGTATAACGGGATGCGGCGTATGCCATATCCCTCGAATACTGTTTACCGAAGGAGCCCTTCGAGTCGACGAAGGGGTGCAGGAGTGCCTCGTGGTCGCGAGTTAAGCGCACCATCGTTTCGTAGATCGAGGCGTCACCGTGGGGATTAAGACGCATCGTCTGTCCAACGATGTTCGCACTCTTCGTACGGGGTCCCGTGAGAAGGCCCATTTTATACATGGTATAAAGTAGCTTTCTGTGCGAGGGCTTGAAGCCGTCGATCTCGGGAATCGCACGCGAGACGATAACGCTCATCGCGTAGGGCATATAGTTTTTGACGAGGATGTCGGTTATCGGCTGGGCGGTGGCAACCGCCTCCTCCGCCAATATGTTTTCAGCCTCGTTTTTCTTTTTTCTAGCCATTTTTTCACCGTCACAGTTTGATTATTTTATGTGCCGCCGCCCGTATCATACGGTTATACAAGGCGAGGCCGATGCCCTCCTGCCGTGGCAGGGGAGCGTAGATTACAGAATAGGAATGCTTGTCCGCGTCGCGAAGAATCGCAAAGAGTGATCGCGCCTGTGCAAGCTCATCCCCCTCGCTACCAAAATCAATCACGGTTGCAAACGGGAGAGCCTCGCGGTAGAAGTCGACGTCCGCGGTGTATGCGATGACAGCGGGGTTTTCCCTGCCCCCTGCGGCGATAAAGCGCAGAGATGCCTCCCTGTCGCCGTCGAGGAGCAAAACCTCGGCACTCGGGGCATAGTGGCGGTATTTCATACCCGGGGAAAGGGCGACCTCGCCATCGCGGAGGCGGTCGGTCACGGCGTCGGCAATACGCACCTCAATACCGAGCGAGCGGATATCGTCGGGGCTGATGCGCCCCGGACGCAGGAGAGTGACGCCGCCGTCGGCATCGACCTTGACAATGGTGGATTCGAGCCCAAATTCACACGCGCCGCCGTCGATAATCATATCGACACGCCCCATCATATCGTCGATGACGTGGGCGGCGGTGGTGGGTGACGGACTGCCCGACAGGTTCGCCGACGGTGCGGCAATCGGAACGCCTGCGAGTCGGATAAGAGTCCGCGCAACGGGGTTTTCGGGGCACCTGACCGCCACGGTGGAAAGCCCACCGCGGGTGGTTGGCGGGACGGTGTCCCGCGCGGGAAGGATTACCGTCATAGGACCGGGCATAAACGCCGCGGCGAGGCGGTAATAGACCGAGTTCGTATATGTGTATGCCTCCGCCACGGTCGGGTCGGAGATATGGATTATCAGGGGGTTATCCGAGGGTCTACCTTTAGCGGCGTAGATTCGCGCCGCGGCGGTCGCGCTCGTGCCATCGGCACCGAGGCCGTAGACGGTTTCGGTCGGGAATGCGACGAGGCCCCCTGCCCTTATTATTTCTGCGGCCGAGGCAAGCTGAGGATCGAGGTCGGTCGCGGGATCGATCTTAATTATCTTGGTATCAATTGTCATCGCCGTTTAACCTCGCGGCAGTATCCGCGGCAATCAACTCGTCAATAATTCCGTCCATATCCCCGTTGAGGAAGGAACCAAGCGAGAAGAGGGTTTTGTTAATCCTGTGGTCGGTCACGCGGGACTGTGGGAAATTGTAGGTACGTATCTTCTCGCTACGGTCACCGCTGCCCACCTGGCTTTTACGGGTGGAGGCGATCTTTTCCTCCTGCTCGCGCTGCTTCTGATCATAGAGCTTCGCGTAAAGGAGGCGCATTGCCTTTTCCTTGTTCTGGAGCTGGCTACGCTCCTGGTCGCACTCGATCACGATGCCCGATGGGATATGGGTGAGCCTGACGGCGGATTCGGTCTTGTTAATATGCTGACCGCCCGCGCCGCTCGACTTACAGGATTCGATTTTAATATCGGATGGGTTGATGTCGACCTCGACCTCGTCCGCCTCCGGAAGGACGGCGACGGTGACGGTGGAGGTCTGTATTCTTCCGTTAGACTCGGTTACCGGAATACGCTGTACCCTATGGACGCCGCTCTCGAATTTAAAGCGCGAATAAGCGCCGTCGCCGATAACGGTAAAGGTGATCGCCTTAATTCCGCCGAGCTCGGTTTCGTTAAGTGACATTACCTCAGTACGGAATCCGCGCGCGGTCGCGTACATCGTATACATTCTGTAAAGGTCGGCGGCAAAAAGTGCCGCCTCCTCGCCGCCCGCACCCTGTCTAAGCTCGACGATAACGTTCTTCGAATCGTTGGGGTCGCGCGGCATAAGAAGGATCTTGAGCTCGCCCTTCAGGCTCTCGCACTCATCACGGAGTGCGTGGAACTCATCCTCCGCCATTTCGCGAAGCTCGGGGTCGAGGGAGGAGTCGCGCATCATGGCGTCGGCATCCTTCATCTGTCGCTCGCAGTCGAGGTATTCCCTGTACTTCGCAACGATCTCACCAAGGCGGTTATACTCCTTGATAAGCTGCTGATATTTTTTATTGTCGGAAACGACATCGGGGAGAGTGAGCATTTGCTCAATCTCCCTGTATCTGTCGTCAGCCAACGAAAGCTTTTTGAAAAACATTGCTCCCCCTCAAAAATTCATTTACGTATGATTTTTGAGAAGATTAACTATTTCACGAAGGCGCAGAATGCCTTGTAGGTAGAATATACGTCAGCCTTGGAAACGACCTCGTAGGGGGCGTGCATCGAGATGACGGGCACGCCGAGGTCGACCGTTTCTATATTGTGGTTGGCGATGTACTGTGCAACGGTTCCGCCGCCGCCCGCGTCAACCTTACCAAGCTCGGCAGTCTGCCAGATAACGCCGTTATCAGCGAATACGCGTCTGACGTAGCCGACGAACTCAGCAGATGCGTCGGAGGTGCCGGACTTGCCGCGCGCGCCCGTGTACTTGCTCATGCAGGTACCGCAGGAGATCATGGCGCTATTGCGTCTTTCATAAACATCGGCGAAGTTCGGGTCGAATGCCGCGGTAACGTCTGCGCTGAGGCACTTGGACTTGCTTCTGACGATGATGCTATCCTTGCCGAGAGCCTCGGAGATCTTGGCGATAAGGTCGACAAGCACGTCGGACTGCATACCTGTAAGACCGACCGAGCCGATCTCCTCCTTATCAGCGAGGACAACGAGGACGGTGCTGTCGGTTTCGGTGTCAAGAAGTGCGGTAACCGCGGGATAGGAGCAAACGCGGTCGTCGTGGCCGTATGCACCGATAAGAGCGCGGTCGAAGCCGATGTCGCGTGCCTTGAATGCGGGAACGAGCGAGAGCTCAGCCGAGAGGAAGTCCTCCTCGGTAACGCCGTACTTCTCGTAGAGCATGGAGAGGACGGTCATCTTGATCTTGTCGGAGATCTCATCATCAGCGTAAGGAAGTCCGCCGACAAGAATATTGAGGGTCTCACCCGAGATTGCGGTGCCGAGAGGCTCCTGCGACTGGCGGCCGCCAAGGTGAGGGAGAAGGTCGTTGATGTAAAATACGGGATCACACTCGTCCTCGCCGATCTTGACCGTGACCACGGTACCGTCCGCCTTTACCATAACGCCGTGAAGGGCGAGAGGAATTGCGGTCCACTGATACTTCTTCACACCGCCGTAGTAATGGGTCTTGAGGAAGCCCATATTGCCCTCCTCGTAGAGGGGGACCTGCTTGAGGTCGAGGCGAGGGGAGTCGATGTGGGATGCGAGGATGCGGATTCCGTCCTCCTCGAGGTCGCGGGAGCCAACCTTGAAGACGAAGATGTTCTTGCCCCGGTTGTTGAGGTATTTCTTATCGCCGACGGAGAGCTTGTCACCGAGCTTGTACTCGGTATAGCCCTGCGCCTCGATGATAGCGATGGTGGCGTCAACCGCCTCGCGCTCGGTCTTGGCATCGTCGAGGTACTTCATATAGCCGACGTTGTAATCGTAGATTGCCTTGATTTCCTCGGGGGTGGATACCTCGAAGACGTTCTGCTTTTTGTAGGAGAGCTTCTCGTAAAGCTCCTTTGCGGTTAATTCAGACATTGTTATATCTCCTTGTGTTTATTTGCTATTTGTGCGGCTAAGATCAGCCGAAGATTTCGTGATAGGCTCGCGTAACCTCGCAATCGAGGTCGGAAAGAGAGCCGTTATTGGTTATGACGATATCGGCGCGGGATGCAAGGGTGGCATCGGGCAACTGCGAGTCGATGCGACGCGAAGCGCGCCCGTGATCAATCCCGTCGCGTTTCATGATGCGCTGAAGACGGATATCGCGTTCGGCAACGACGGCAATAACGCAGTCACAGCGGCGGTCAATCCCGGCTTCAAAGAGAAGCGGGGCGTCGATTATGGCGCCGATTTTACCGTCCGCGGCATATTCGGCGAGCAGGCGCTCGACCTCGGCGATGACGTATTTATGTGTTATTTCATTGAGGCGGTGCTGTCGCACGGAGACGAAAGCGGGGTCAAAGATAACGTCGCGAAGCGCTGTGCGGTCGAGCCTGCCGTCATTGATGATGTCGTCGCCAAATTCCTGCGATAGCTCAACAAGACAGGGCGAGAGATAGGAGGTAAGATCGTGATAGACGGCATCGCAATCTATCGCGGGAATACCGAGGCGATCAAAAGCTGCACAGACGGCCCCCTTGCCGCTACCGCTGCCACCGCAGAGTCCGATAACCTTCATTTAGCATCACCTCCCTTATTATATTATAAAATAAATATCGCAAAATGTCAAGTTAATTTGTCATTTAATTTAACACGGGCACCGATTACGATGTTTTCGGTGATTAACAAAAGATGGGAGTTGGAATAATATATTAAGGCTTAGGAGGTGCTTATGATAGAAATTACCGGCTTTCACACGGAGGACACGTATTTTGCGGCACGCAACGGTCACGGCGGATTCGCCAGCCATTTTGACAGGGTCTTTGCGCCGCGGGATTACAGAAAAATATTCATTTTAAAGGGCGGCCCCGGCACGGGAAAGAGCACGCTGATGCGCGGTCTTGTATCCTTTGCTAACAAAAGGGGGATGCCTTGCGAGGCAATTCTCTGCTCCTCGGACGTATCGTCGCTCGATGGTGTGATAATCAAAAGAGGCGAAGGACGGGTTGCGGTAATAGACGGCACTGCACCGCACGCTATCGACCCGAAATACCCCGGTGCGATAGAAGAGATAGTTGACCTTGGCGAGGGGTTTAATATATCCCGCCTCGAGGCCTTGCGAGGTGATATTATCAGCCACGCAAGTCAAAAATCGGCGGCGTATTCAGCGGCCTACTCATCGCTGAGGCTTGCAGGTGATGAGTTTGATGAAATTTGGCGTCAATTACACGAATCCGAGATTTATATCGAGGCAGATGAGATAGCAAACAATCTCGCAGAAGGCGAAGAAAAGACCGATAAACGTCGCGCAAGCGGAGAGATTATATACTCCGCATTTGGAAAAAACGGATATTACCGTCTGCCAATTACAGGCGGGATGCATTGCGTAAAAATCGGCGGGCATCCCCTTGTGTGCGGGTTGCTTGGGTCGCTTTTGTTGCGCGCTTTGCGCGCACGCGGGGCGGTTATTCGTATTGCACGCTCGGCACTTGACGACCGACTGATCGACAGACTCTACACCCCCGAGCGCGTTTACGCATTCGGCGAGGACGGAGAATGTGATATTGATCTGTCCGACCTTTCCCTGCCCGATCGCGTGGTGTGCGATTATGAGAGATACACGGGGCTATTAAGGGATGCCGCCGAGCATTTTACAGACGCGTCGCGCAGCCATTTTGCGCTTGAGGGGATATATCGCGAATGCGTTGATTTTTCGCACAATGACCGCGTATTCGAGCGGCTATGCGACAGAATCACGGGTTACCTTACCTAACACTATTTTTTCGCGCATTTATTGACATCATTATTTATTTATGTTATTATATATAAAAAGGCTGTCGCGGTTAATGCGACAGCCTTGTAATGCGAGGTTTACTTTTTCATCGAGTTGACGATTGCCTCGGTATCCTTTGCGATAACGAGCTCCTCGTTCGTGGGGATCATATAGACCTTTACACGCGAATCGGGTGCGGAGATCTCAACGGGAGTGCCCGAGTGTCCGAACTCGTTCTTCTCGAGGTCGAGCTTGACGCCGAGGTACTCAAGACCCGAGAGTGCATTTGCACGGATGAAGGGCGAATGCTCGCCGATACCGGCGGTAAATACGATCGCGTCAAGTCCGCCCATTGCGGCAGAGTATGCGCCGATGTACTTCTTGATCTGGTAGCAGAGCATGTCGTAAGCGAGCTTTGCGCGCTTGTTGCCTGCCTTCATTGCCTTCTCAATATCGCGGGAGTCGGAGCCGACGCCGCTGATGCCTGCGAAGCCGCACTGCTTGTTAAGGTAGCTCTCGGCTTCCTTCGCGGTCATGTTCTCGTTCTCCATAAGGTAGGTGACGATTGCGGGGTCAATTGCGCCGCTTCTCGTGCCCATGAGAATACCGTCAAGGGGTGTGAAGCCCATCGAGGTATCAACGCACTTACCGTCCTTAACGGCGGTGATGGACGAGCCGTTACCGATGTGGCAGGTTACGATCTTGGTGCCCTCTGCCTTACCGCCGAGGATGTTGATCATCTCACCCGCAACGTATCTGTGCGAGGTGCCGTGTGCGCCGTAGCGTCTGATCTGATACTTTTCGTACATATCGTAGGAAATCGCGTACATATAAACGCTCTCCTCCATCGTCTGGTGGAAGGCGGTGTCGAACACGAGAACCTGCGGGAGGTTGGGCATTACCGCGGTACAGCCCTTGATTCCCATAATTGCCGCGGGGGTGTGCAGGGGTGCGTATGCAACGCACTTATTAAGTACCTCCATAACCTCGTCGCTTGCGAGCATCGACTGGCTGAAGAATGCGCCGCCGTGTACCACGCGGTGACCGATCGCCTCAATCTCATCAACCGAGGAGATACAACCGACAACGGGATCGAGAAGGGTGTCAACGACAAGCTGAGTTGCCGCGGAATGGTCGGCGAGGGGCGCCTCCTTGATATACTCATCCTTACCCTGCGTTTTGTGAATGATGCGAGAGCCGTCGATTCCGATACGCTCGCAGTTACCCTTTGCAAGCACGCTACCGCTCACGGTATCAAAGAGCTGATACTTAAGAGAGGACGAGCCTGCGTTTACTACTAAAACCTTCATAGCATACTCCTTTTGTTTTATTACAAGGAGTATTATACAACTATTTTCAAAGAATATCAAGCGCAAATGACAAATTCGGAGGGGAAAAATGACAACGGTAGCAATTATTTGTGAATATAATCCCTTCCATGGCGGTCATTTGCACCATATCAACGAGATAAGACGCGAGTTTGGCGAGGATACGCGCATCATTGCGATAATGTCCGGTAGCTTCACCCAAAGGGGCGAGAGCGCTATTATGGACAAGTTTGACCGCGCACGGTGCGCGGTGCTTGCAGGGGTGAATCTCGTGCTAGAGCTTCCCTTCCCGTTTTCGATGTCCAGCGCAGAGCTGTTTGCGAGCGCGGGGGTAGCGATTGCCGACTCGCTCGGTATCGTTGACTACCTTTCGTTTGGCAGCGAGTCGGACGATATCGCCGCGATTACCGAATACGCAGAGCGCACGCTCAGCGAGGAGTATCTTTCCCTGCTCGATCGGATGATGGGTGACCCGTCTAACAGCGCGATGGGTTATGCGCGCGTATGTGAGATGGCGTATTCTGCGCTTTACGGTGCGCCGATGGCACAGTCGCCGAACAACATTCTTGCGGCCGAGTACGTTAAGGCACTGATTAGCCGCGGTTCAAAAATCAAGCCGCACACCGTACACCGTGACGGTGCGGATTATAATTCGACCTCACTTTGTGAGGTCAACCCCAGCGCGACCGCAATCCGCCGCGAAGTGATGGCGGGCAATATTTCAGCGCTCGAGCACGTCCCCGCCGAAACGCGCGAGGTACTGATCGATTTGCTTCGCACGGGGGCGTTCCCCTGCGATATGGAGCGGCTGGCATCCGCCGTTCTCTCATTCTTCCGTTTAAGCCCAACCGATGCGCCCGTGGAGATCCACGACGCTAAGGGAGGTTTATATAACCGCCTCAGAGGTGCGAGCCTCGAGGCTGACAGTATAAAAACATTGGTTAGCCTGTGTGAGACCAAAAAGTACACCAACGCAAGAATTTTGCGCGCGACGTGGTATTCCTTCTTCGGCGTTACCTCCTCCGACGTTAAGGATAACCCTCAATACACGCAGCTTCTTGCAATGGACGGCACGGGCAGATCCTGTCTTAAAGAAATTAGAAGGCACGGCAGGATTGCCGTCGTCACGAAGCCGTCGGATACCGAGGGCTTGTCCGACGCGGCAATGAGGCAAAAGGCGCTCTCTGATCGGGCGGACTCGATATTCCACCTGACACGGCCGAGCGCGGTTTGCGGCAACTATTCACTGCGGTGCACGCCGTTTGTAAAACGGTAGCGCATCACGCGATTTATTAACGATGGGTGCTTTTGTCGAATGTATTTACAGTCGAGGGGCAATCTGTTAATATATATGCGAGGTGGACAAGCGCCGTCGCTTTCAAATAACAGAAAGGAGAAATTAACTATGCTTGACGCTAAGGGCGTTAGTGAAAAGGAATATCTTGAGTACAAGGGCAAGCCCCTCGTTCGTCAGGACAACGAAATTATCTACGGCGATATGTCGGATAAGTTCTACATCTACATGATGATCATGACCGAGCGCGATACCGATAACGGTACCGTTCCCGACAAGATCATGGTCCAGCTCCGCGAGAGCGCGACCCAGGCCCCGAAGGAGCAGAAGATCGTCGTGGGCTTCAAGGTTGCATTCGATTACGCGGATGCATGGCTTGAGCGCTACAACAAGTAAGCTCATTATTTAACGTGCGCACGAAGGCGTGCGCAAGGAGGTAAAAAATGAAAAAGATCAAGGGCGGCAACCTTGTAAAGCTGGTTGCCTTCTTCGTGATTGCCGCCGTTCTTACCTGTACCGCGTCCTTCGCGGCGAATGGGTGGCAGTCATTCGTTAACAACGAACCGGATAGCGACGATGCCGACGGGAATCCCCCTGACGGCGATGTCGATGAAAATACAGACGGAAGCACGGGTGAGGGTGAACAGGTTGTTGTGCCCGCGCCCGAATTTTATCACTATCTTACAGGACTGACCGTAACCGCGGAGCAATCAAACGAGCGTCCGCTTGCATTCGTTTATGGCGGTGGCGAGCCGAATTACGGCTTTTCAACGGCGCAATTGGCAATCGAATTTCCCGTAGAGAACGGAAACACAAGGACTGTCGCGTTTATCTCTGCCTCGGAATATCTCGGAAAAATCGGTTCTATTGCACCGACGCGTGATTACATGACCGGTGTCATCGGGTCGCTCGGCGGACTGTTGATACACAAGGGCAACGACGATAGCTTCGAATACGGGGACAGCGTGCGAAGCGACGGGCTTGACCTGTGCGAGCATCAGGGATACTCGTACACCGAGTATAACAGCTACCACTTCTCAAACGGTGACCTTGTTTCGGCGTTACTGAAAAACACGGGTGCATCGACCGTGAAGCCGAGCGGTGCGCTTGCGCCGTTTTTGTTTAATGACAAGGGGGCGTCGGATATCCTCGGTGCCGAATCCGCAATAACCGTCACTATTCCCTACTCTGACGCGAATACGACCGAGCTCGTTTACGATGCGATGAGCGGTAAATACACGCTCCACAAGGGCGGCGAGGCGGTGCGCGACCTCTTGAATGACAGGACCTGCGAATACGTCAACGCATTCGTCCTTTATGCCGATTCGACGACCTACGAGACCGCAGATGCGACCGAAACGGTCATAGACACCGCAAATGGCGGCGTGGGATACTATTTCACACACGGCACGGCGATACGAATCAGCTGGGCTATGGAGGGCGGCTTGCTCGTCTTCCGTGATGAGGACGGCAGAATCCTCACCGTCAACCGCGGCACAAGCTACATTGCGTTTGAAAAATCGTCACGCGTAAATAACACCATCTATAATTAAAGGGTTGCAAATGCAACCCTTTTTGCTTTATTAGCTCTCCATCTGTCTACCGAGGAACATTCCCGCGGTCTGGATGAGCTTGGATTCGGTTTCCTCGGAAATCTTGCTGTTATGCGGGGCGTCATACTGATGAGCCGAGATAACGCAACCGATGACGTCGCCCTCGCTGAGAATCGGCATAGCGCAATTGACGTAGTGCGAGCCGCCGTCACTCGTGAGGGCTACCGCCTCCTTGCCGCTGTCGCGGACGTAGAGCGAGCGGGATTCAACGATTTCCTCAAGCCCCTTCGAAATTCTGCGGTCGAGGTATTCCTTTTTGGATGCGCCCGAGACGGCGATGATTTCGTCGCGGTCGCAGATAAATATCGGCTTAGATGAGGTTTTCTGTAGAGTTTCCGCATATTCCGCGGCGAATTGCTGCAGCTCGCCTATCGGCGAATATTTCTTGAAGATGACCTCTCCCTCACGGTCGGTGTATATTTCGAGCGGGTCGCCCTCCTTGATTCTCAAAGTGCGGCGAATCTCCTTCGGAATTACGATTCGACCGAGATCATCTATTCTTCTTACAATGCCCGTGGCCTTCATATATATCATTCTCCTTATTTTTGAGTGTGAGGTTAGTATCTGTAAATAAGGGAGATTTATACTTATCGGTTTCTTTTTGTGATTTACAAAGAAAAAGCGGGGGCCGCTTGGCTCCCGCTTTGTTATAGCTAATTAATCGTTTACATCGGTCGAGCCGCCGTCGGTGGAATCGTCGGGGGTGTCGACCTCGGGCGCGACGTAGAGAATGGCGTCCTTGTTCTGGGTTTCGCCGTGGAGAGCGTCGTCCTTGGTCCAGGAGTGCTTGTCACACTCGCAGAAATACGCCTTAAAGGCGTCACCGGTGTAGAGGATATCCATAACGTAAACGTCGTCTGCGGCGATATCGTCATGCGTAACGTAGCCGGTTTCTGCGTCAACCTTGTAGTTGGTGTTGAGCTTGCCGTACAGAAGGAGGTTGCGGAGGTCGGCGTTAGTGTTAAGCTCGTAGATTACCTGCATGCATCTGTTGTAGTAATCCGAATACTCCTTGACGTCGGCGGGAAGCTCCTCCGCACCGAGGTCGAGCTCGAAGCGGCGATCGCGAGGATGGCGTGCGATTGCAAACGCGCTCGAATAAGCCTCCTCGGCGGTGACGGTGGGAACGAGGGTGTTGACGATATATCTTCCGTCGGCCTTGTACGCGCAAACGTCGGCGTAGGAGCCGGTGGTAATCACAACCGCCTGCTCACGGGTGTAGGTCGCGTTGGGGTCGGCGTCAATCATATCGTAAAGGGGCTTGCAAAGCTCCTCGGTAACCATCTGGCTCGCGGTGAGCTGACCGACACCGTAGTACTCAGAAATCTCACGATTGACGAGCACGATGCTATACGCGCTGACAACGTGGTTGTTGGGCACGCAGTAGTTATTGTTCTTTACGTAGATTGAGCCCGCGCTGTTAATCGCATCCTCGGGAACGGTGGAGGCGCTGAGAAGTGCCTTGCAAATCTGGGTATTAAGAGAGCGATAAGGGGACTTGACGGGGTCGAAATACTCGGTGATATTTGCAATGAGATGCTGATCGTAGAGCGAGTCAAACATATCCTTGCTTGTAACAAGGACGATATCCGCCTTATCATCGCCGTCAAGGGCGATGTCATTCATCATCTTTGCCGCATACTCGTCGGCGGTGATATAATGCATATCAAGCGAGGTCTTCATCCCCTCGAGGTGCTGGTTTATCATAAGCTCAACGGTATTGGTGGCGTTCTGGGTAGTTCCCTCGCCAACGATAACGTAAAAGTCGAGCTCAATCTCCTTGACCTCCTCGATCTGGACCTTATCGCGAAGCTCGTCAAGATCCGCTCCAATCTCATCATCCTTACAGGATACGAGCATGCAAAGGAGGAAGGAAAGGCAAAGCAAAAGGCATATTATTTTTTTCATATAGCATCCCCTTTTGGCTATTTATTTCTTATATTATTTTACATTAAATAAAATAAAAAGTCAAGTCGTTTTTTTCCGTTCGATAAAGTTAACGCCCATATACGTCAGTTTGGACATATACGGGCGTTTTTGTTTGTGCAGAATTTACATCAATTCGAGAGATAATCGCGCAGGGGCTTGGAGCGGGAGGGGTGACGGAGCTTGCGAAGCGCCTTAGCCTCTATCTGTCTGATGCGCTCACGGGTGATCTTGAACTGACGTCCAACCTCCTCAAGGGTGCGGGGACGACCGTCGTCAAGACCGAAGCGAAGACGGATAACCTGCTCCTCTCTCGGGGTGAGGGTGTGAAGGATGTTTGTGATCTGCTCACGAAGAAGAGAGTAGGACGCGCTCTCGGAGGGTGCGGGAGAATCGTTATCCTCAACGAAATCGCCAAGGTGGCTATCCTCCTCCTCGCCGATGGGAGTCTCGAGGGAGACGGGGTCCTGTGCAATCTTCATAATCTCGCGAACCTTGTCCGCGGTCATGCCGAGCCTCTCGGCAATCTCGTCGGTGGTAGGCTCTCTGCCGAGCTCCTGAAGAAGCTGGCGCGCGGTGCGGGATACCTTATGTATGGTTTCAACCATATGAACGGGGATACGGATGGTACGCGCCTGATCTGCGATGGCGCGGGTAATGGCCTGTCTTATCCACCAGGTTGCGTAGGTCGAGAACTTGTAGCCCTTGCTGTAATCGAACTTCTCTACTGCCTTGATAAGACCGAGGTTACCCTCCTGAATGAGGTCAAGGAAGTACATACCCTTGCCTACGTGGCGCTTTGCAATGCTGACAACAAGACGGAGGTTAGCCTCGATAAGCTCGTCCTTTGCCTCCTTGCTGCCAAGAGCGATCTGCTCGGCGAGGTATTTCTCGCGCTCGGGGGTAAGAAGAGGAATCTTACCGATCTCCTTGAGGTACATGCGGACGGGGTCATCAATGGAAAGTCCCTCCTGGGAGAAGATCTTCTCCATGCTCTCGGGAGAATCGTAATTTTTTGCGTCCTCCTCGATTTCCTTAAACTCCTCGCTGTCGATCTCGTCGGGCGATGCCGCGTCAATATCCTCGGCGGTGATATCGTAGTCGATATCCTCGAGCGCCTTCATAATATTGGAGCCGCCGTCGTTCTTGGAATCAATAAATTCGTTTACGTCAATCTTGTCTCTGCTCATATTAACACCTTTCTTTACTAGTTCTTAACCGTTTCGCTTCTTTTTAAGCAAATTATTAAGCCTATCCATTGAATTGCTGTTTTCGCTAAGCTTTTCCTCCACCGCCGATTTGAGGTTAGAAATGCATTCGAGAAGGACGGGGGTGCCGTTGGATTCAAGTTGCATCCTCGACGCCTTCATCTCGACGATTCTACCCATCTGCTCGGGAGTGAAGTGCTCACTGATAGTAACAAGCCTATCGTCGCCATTTTCGTACGCGGTACGCAAAAAGGCAAATATTTTTTTACCGAGCTCGGTGAAGAAATCATCCTCGGTGAGAAGATTTTCGCTGAATACCGTCGCCCTGTGCTCGGGGAACAGGAGCATAAGGCCGAGGACGCGCTCCTCGTTCTTTGCGATGGCGGGGGCGCGGGCGTAATCGGGGTTGACCTTGTCACCGTAGCCGATGCTCTCGGTCTCTATTTTCTTCGCCTCGTTGCGCTTGCGTGCCGATTGATTTCTCGCGACAACGCGATCGACGTCGGCCTTCAGGCTATCGTAATTCACACCGAATCGCTTGGCAACCTCACGAATATAGACGTCACGTTCTGCCACGGAATAAACGCCCGCAATCATAATTGTCAGCTCATTTAAGGCGTTTATCTTCTCCTGCGGGATCGTGATATCGTGACGTGAAATTATGCGCTGGAGGTTGTACTCAAATTTGCTTTTTGCGCCCGTTATCAGGTCGCGGAACTTGTCCGCACCGAATTTTTTTATGTACTCGTCGGGGTCCTTTGCCCCCTGCATCTGGATTACGCGGACGGTTAGGTTTACCTCCTCGAGGATGGTGAGGGCGCGCTGTGCCGCCTTCTGTCCCGCCTCGTCCGAATCGTAGCAGATAAGCACCTCCTTGGTATATCTGCTGAGCAATCGCGCCTGCTCGGAGGTTATCGCGGTACCGAGGGTTGCAACCGCGTTCGTGAATCCCGCGGAATGGAGCGCGATAACGTCCATATATCCCTCGCAGAGGATAACCGTCTCCGCACAGGTATGGCGGGCAAAATTCAAGGCGAAGAGGTTTCGCAGCTTTTTGAACACGGGTGTATCTGAGGAGTTCTTATATTTCGGCTTGGTTTCGTTATCCATAACGCGACCACCGAAGGCGATTACGTTACCCGAAACGTCGATAATCGGGAACATGACCCTGTTGCGGAATGCGTCGTAGTAGTGACCGCGCTCGCTCTTTCCACAAAGGAAGCCTGCCACAAGCTCATCGTAGGTATATCCGCGAGCGAGCATATATTTCGAGAATACGTCGAAGCTGTTCGGGGCGTAGCCGAGGCCGAAATGCTTTATCGTAGCGACGGAAAGCTGTCGATTCTCGGTGAAGTAAGCAAGAGCGGCGCGTGCATCGGGGTTGTCCGCAAATAGCTGCTTATGAAAGAATTTCGCCGCGTCGACGTTCATCTTATAGATTCTGTCCTTTTCGATGCGGGGGCCGTTTGAATACTGTCCCTTATCATCGTCGATGACGGTGATGCCCGCACGCTTTGCAAGGAACTGCACGGCGTCGGGATAATCAAGATGCTCCATTTTCATAATAAAGCTGATCTGGTCGCCGCCGACACCGCAACCGAAGCAATAGAAGCTGTTATCCGAGGGATAAACGGTGAATGACGGGGTTTTCTCACTATGGAACGGGCAAAGGCCCTTGACGTTTGATCCTGCTCGCTTCAATGACACGTAACCGCCGACGAGCGTTTGTATATCGGTGCGAAGCAGTATCTCTTCAATCGTTTCTCTGCTGATCATTCATTCGTCCCCCTTTCGTTGGTTTCGTCGGTTTTTTCGCCGTACACCTATAATATACGCACGGCTGACTGAAAATCACTTTTTTTCTTCGAAAATTTATTAAAAATCGAATTTTTCGCTAATAATTGTATGCTTTACCCTGCCGCCGGTTACCGAAATGAGCTCGTCAATGAAGGCGGCACACGCCGCACTCTTCACGCTTCCCTGTATTTCCACCGCGACGGCGAAGCGGGAATCCGCAATTCTGAACCCGTGCTTTGCAAAAACGGGGGTGAGCTTCTGGTAATCCGAATATCCGACCTCGATGGAGATTTCGGTATATACGTCATACTCGATTATCTCCGCGGCGCGGAGCGCACCGAGGGCGGCGGAGGTATATGCGCGCACAAGTCCGCCCGTACCAAGCAGAGTGCCGCCAAAATAGCGCGTAACAACGATGACGGTATCCGTGCATCCGTTTTTGCGGATGGCATCAAGGACGGGCATTCCTGCCGTTCCCTGCGGCTCGGAGTCATCCGAAAACCTCATTATTGAGTTATCGCGCAATACGTACGCGTACACGTGATGGCGTGCATCGGGATAGTTGCGCTTGACACCGTTAATGAAGGCAAGCGCATCCGCCTCGCCGGAAACGGGGGCGCACTCGCCGATGAAGATCGATTTGCGGTCCTCGTATTCAAAGGAGCCATACTGCTTTACGGTGATATACGGCTTCATCACACACCGTCCTTTATATACCGCGCGTACTGTCCGACGCCCTTTGCATCGAGGACAGCCACCACGGCGACGCCCTCATCGGTATAGTCAACCGAATTGACTGTGTAATTATTGTAAAGCGTGCTGACGATTCCCTGCTCGGAATACGGGACGATGAGGGTGCAGATGCGCTTCGAGCTCATAATAACCTCGGTAACGAGGTCGAGAAGGTCGGCAATCCCCTCACCCGTCACGGCAGAGACGTTGACGCGGTTTTCGCCGCGGCGGCCGTATTCGGGATTATCAAGTGCGTCACACTTGTTGAACACGTAGACGGTGGGCTTGTCTGACGAATCAAGGTCGGCAATAACCTCCTCGGTCACCTTCAGGTGCTCGGGCACCTCGGGGTCGGTGGCGTCGGACACAACGAGCAGGATATCCGCGTATCTGACCTCGTCGAGGGTGGATTTAAACGCCTTTACAAGATGGTGGGGGAGCTTACGGATAAAGCCGACGGTGTCGGTCATGAGGACGGTTTCACCGCTCGGGAGCTCCATTTTGCGGGTGGTGGGGTCGAGGGTGGCAAACAGCTTGTCCTGCGCGAGGACGTCTGCACCCGTCATTTTATTTAGAAGTGAGGATTTGCCCGCGTTTGTGTAGCCGACGAGGGCAATCTTTGGAAGCCCGCTCTTATCCCTTTGTGCGCGCATGGTTGCGCGGTTGTCCTCGAGCTCGGCAAGCCGCTTTTCAAGGCTGACGACCCGCTCGTGAAGGTGGCGACGGTCGGTTTCAAGCTTGCTCTCACCCGGTCCGCGCGTGCCGATACCGCCGCCCTGACGCGAGAGTGCGGCACCCTTACCGATAAGACGGGGTGCGGAGTATTTGAGCTGTGCAAGCTCGACCTGTAGCTTTCCCTCGCCCGAGGTGGCGTGGAGCGCGAATATATCGAGAATAAGCATACTGCGGTCGATTACCATGACGTCGCCGATGTCGCCCTCGAGATTGCGGATCTGTGCGGGGGTGAGCTCAAAATCGAATACGACGAGGCCGACCTCGTTCGCCTCGCAGAGCTCACGGATCTCGGCGACCTTGCCCTTGCCGATGCAGGTGCGGGGGTCAAACGCCTCCTTGACCTGAATTACCTTGGCAAAGCAGACGCCGCCCGCGGTGTCGAGGAGTCGCTCGAGCTCATCGAGGCTTCGCTCGCATTCGGGGACATCGGAGCCGCGCTCGGCAATAGTGACGAGGATGGCACGGGTATCGTTTATCTGTGACATAAATTACCTCCAAAAAAGCAAAAAAGAGCGTTGGACAATTCGCGGTCCGACGCTCTTTTTAAGCAAGGATTACTTCTGTACCTTTGCAAGACGCTTCTTGAACTTATCAACGCGTCCGCCGGCATCTACGAACTTCTGCTTACCTGTATAGAAAGGATGGCACTTTGCGCAGATTTCAACGTTCATATCACCCTTAACGGAGTGAGTAACAACGCTGGCGCCACAAGCACATCTGATGGTAGCCTCTTTGTACTCGGGATGGATTCCGTTCTTCATTTTAACACCTCATTTATCATGGAATTCTTTTCATTGCGACCTATTATAACATACTTTTTTTCTTTTTGCAAGTCTTTTTTATAAAAATGTGAAAATATTTTTTCGCAAAATACACAAAGGGTCAAATATGCGCGCTGAGCCGCTTTTTAAGCTGTGCCATTATCCGTTTTTCGAGGCGGGAAATGTAGCTTTGCGATATACCGAGGGCGTCGGCGACCTCGCGCTGCGTCATTTCCTCGCCTCCGCTAAGACCGTATCGCATCTCGATAATCACGCGCTCACGGGGGCTGAGCTCGTTTACCGCCTCGCGTAAAAGGCGTCGCTCCTCGTCCTCCTCCATCTCGCGTGAAACCACGTCGGCATCGCTGCCAAGGACGTCAGAGAGCAAGAGCTCGTTGCCGTCCCAATCGACGGTTAGCGGCTCGTCAATCGATATTTCCCTTCTCTGTGACGAGGTTTTGCGGATGAACATCAGTATTTCGTTTTCTATGCAGCGGGAGGCGTAGGTGGCGAGCTTGATGCTCTTATCCTTGTTAAAGGTTGACACAGCTTTCATAAGGCCGAGGGTGCCGATGGAGATCAGCTCCTCAATGCTCGCACCCGTGTTTTCAAATCGCTTGGCTATGTAGGCGACGAGGCGAAGATTGTGCTCGACGAGAATCTGTCGCGCCTCGGGGGTGTCTATTCGCTCGATAAGTGCCTCCTCAACCTCGGGGTCGAGGGGTGGGGGCAGCGTGTCGCTGCCGTTGATGTAATATAGCTCGCGCGGCTTATATATGCCGATTCGCGCCAGGAGGCGCTTAATAAATCTAAAAAGCATCGTTGATCGCGGCGAGAGGTGCAAGTGCCTCATATCCGCCGTAGGTCCCTCCTTCCCTATCTATTGCCACGGTGAATGAAACGCTTTCCCGCCTGCCGCCCGAGGTTACGATGACGCTATCGGGGCGGATGCCCGTCATAACGTGCGTTTCGTTCATTCGGGTCACGGGTATCAGGCGTATTCTGTGCCTGTAATCCTCGTCAAGCGCGTCGAGGTCGTTAAGCTCGGTCACGCATCGCGGCACGAGTCGGGCGGCGAGGGACGGCTTAATAAAGATAACCGGATTCATATTCATCGGGTCCTTTACAAGATTACCGCTGTCGAGCATTGCATCGGCGGTCACAGAGGTATCGGCAACCGTAATCTCAACCGTTACCGTCGTTTCATTGAGTGTATCCGAGAAAATCATAATTAACAGCTTAATAACTCCTATCGAAAATAGTACGATCACAGCGAGGATCAGCGCGCTACGGTTTTCGCCGCCGACCTCACCGATTTCAAGGTCGCCCGTAATCCTGTCAAGCAAGGAATAACCGAGGCTGACACCACCGCCCAAAAGAAGACTGACGGTTGCGAAAAGAAGAATCAGCTTTCCACGCCGTCGCAAGGATGCGTGCGGGGCGGCAATGACGGAGGTGAGCGCAAGACAGGCGAGAAAAAGCAAGGGGCGAAGGATCGACGGCGATGGTAAAAGGACGTCGGCAACAGCGACAATGCCGCCGATCGCGGAGGCAAGACAAAGGCGGGCAACGCCGCACCGTATATGCGCGACCCGCACCGCAAGAAACAACGCCAATAGATCGACGGTAAAATTGATAAGGAAATATACGTCAACGTAGAAGGTCTGCATTTCATCACCTCGATGTTATTTTATCACACCGAAAGTGAGGATTTTGTCAAAAACGGGTGGGCGAGAAAATAAAAAAGCGAGGCGGTAAAAAGCCTCGCTTTGGTGAAAAAAAAGAAAAGTTATGCGTTCTTCTCGATGAAATCGCAAGCGCGCTCGAGATAATCGCCCTCGAAGAGCTCGATAACGCCCTTGTCGCAGAGAGATGCGAGCTCGGGGTCGATGGGAAGCTGTGCTAAGACGTTTGTGCCGTACTCCTTCGCGAGTGCCTCAACCTTGCTCTCTCCGTAGGGGCGGATGACCTTGCCGCAATCGGGGCAAACGATGTAGCTGTAATTTTCAACGAGGCCAAGCACCTCGATGTCCATGAGCTTTGCCATATTAACCGCCTTCTCAACGATGAGGGACACGAGGTCCTGCGGGCTGGTTACGATGACGATGCCGTCGAGCGGAAGGCTCTGGAAGACGGTGAGGGGAACGTCGCCCGTTCCGGGAGGCATATCGACGAACATAAAATCGACCTCGTTCCAGACGACGTCGGTCCAGAACTGCTTTACGGTTCCTGCGATAACGGGTCCGCGCCAAACGACGGGCTTTGCCGCGTCGTCGAGGAGGAGGTTAACGCTCATAACCTCGATACCCGTTTTAGTGAGCGCGGGGAACATACCGAGCTCACTTCCCTCGATAATTCCGCATCCAAGGCCAAACGCCTTCGGGATGGAAGGTCCGGTTATATCCGCGTCGAGGATTGCCGCCTTGTAGCCGCGGCGCTGCATTGTGACGGCGAGCATAGAGGTGACGAGCGACTTACCGACGCCGCCTTTTCCGCTCACGACACCGATCACCTTTTTAACCTTGCTCGCGCTGTTCGCGGGTGCGAGGAGGGATTCCTTGCCGCACTTGGACGAGCAGTTCGAGCAATCATGTGAACATTCTGCCATGTTTTATTCTCCTATTGTGATTAAATTGTGTCGAATTTAAGCTTGCCACCGGATACCGAAACCGATATCGCGCTAAGGGCGGCGGGGTATGCGCCGATAATAAGCTCGGCAATTGTATCCTCGACGTTTTTCTCAATATACCGACGCATATTGCGCGCACCGTACTTCTCCGAGTAGGACTCGGTCGCGATGTGCTTTAAGACCGCGGGTGTATATTTGAGGACGATTCCCTTTTCGACGAGGTGATCGCGAAGCTTGCCGAGCATGATGTCGGCAATGCGCTCGAAATCGGGAATATCGAGGTGACGGAAGGTGATGATCTCGTCGATACGGTTGACGAACTCGGGGCGGAGGAATTTGAGAAGCGCCTTCTCTACCCTATCCTCATTCTGCACCTGACGGTCCTCGGCAAAGCCGCTGACGGCGTTGGAGCGCTCGCTACCCGCGTTGGTGGTCATGATGATAATGGTATTTGAGAAGTTGATCTCCCTGCCCTGTGCGTCGGTAATTCTGCCGTCATCGAGAATCTGCAGAAGGATGTTGAGCACGTCGGGGTGCGCCTTCTCAATCTCGTCAAAGAGGACGACTGAATAGGGTCTGCGACGAATCTTCTCGGTCAGCTGTCCCGCCTCGTCATAGCCGACGTAGCCGGGGGGCGAGCCGATGATACGGGATACCGAATGCTTTTCCATAAACTCGGACATATCAAGACGGATGAGCGATTCGGGCTGCTTAAAGAGGTCCTGTGCAAGGACACGGACAAGCTCGGTTTTACCGACGCCCGTGGGTCCCGCGAAGATCATCGACACGGGATTGGTGCGATAGGACACGCCCGCCCTCTTTCTCTTTACGGCGCGGACGACCGCGCGGACTGCGGTATCCTGACCGATAATGTGCTTCGAGAGGCGCTCGTAAAGCCCCGTGAGGTTTTCAAGGTCGCCGACCGAGAGGTCGGTAGCAGGGATGCCCGTCCAGATCTCAATGACCTTAAGCAGGTCGGAGACGTTGACGGCAATACCCTTCACAATACCCTCAAGCTCGTTTACGCGCGCTTCGAGGCGAATACGCTCGGATTTGAGCGAGGCGAGCGCGCCGTAATTCTCCTCGGTTTGCCCCTCGGGCTTTTCGAGAGATACCTCGAGCTCGGACATAGCGGCGCCGATCTTTTCAAGGCGCTTCAGCACCTCGCGATACTCGTTCAGCTCGGGGCTGTCGAGGGCGACGCGGCTCGCCGCCTCGTCAATAAGGTCGATTGCCTTGTCGGGGAGGAATCGGTCGGTTATATATTTTTCGGAGAGGATGGCGGCGGCACGGGCAACCTCGTCGGTTATGCGGATGCCGTGGAAATCCTCGTAGTATTTCTTGATACCCTTGATGATCTCGACGGTCTCGTCGACCGAGGGCTCCTCGATCTTAACCGGCTGGAAGCGGCGCTCAAGCGCGCTGTCCTTTTCAATATGCTTTCTGTATTCCTTCAGGGTAGTTGCGCCGATAACGCGGATCTCGCCGCGGGAGAGCGCGGGCTTCAGGAGATTGGCGGCGCTCATGCTTCCGTCGGAGGTCTCGCCTGCGCCAGCGATATTGTGCACCTCGTCGATCATGAGGATGATATTACCCGCGCTCTTGATCTCCTTCAAGAGGGCGAGGATACGTGACTCGAACTGACCGCGGAACTGCGTGCCCGCGACGAGCGAGGTGAGGTCGAGCATCCAGATTTCAAAGCCGCGAAGAGCGGCTGGGACGCGGTTTTCGACGATGCGCTTGGCAAGCTCCTCGGCGATGGCGGTCTTACCAACACCGGGCTCACCGATAAGACAGGGGTTGTTCTTCTGCCTGCGGCAGAGAATCTGAATAATACGGTCGATCTCACGGTCACGGCCGACGAGTGCGTCGATCTTGCCGTCGATTGCCTTCTGGTTAAGGTTAGTGCAATAGGTAGCGAGGTTTTTCTTTGCCTCGGGGTCGGGCTGATCGTTCCCTCCCCTTCTGCCGCGGCGCTCGCCACGCCCCGAGCGGTCGCCGCCCATTCCGAACAGCTCACCGATGTTGAGGGTCGGCACCTTTCCGTCCGAGAGGTCGTCGTCCGCCTCGAAAAACTCGGGCAGGCCGTTCTCGATATCGCCGAGCATTGCATCCATATCCTCGTCATTCACCCCCATTTTGCGGAGCATATCGTTGACGGGCTGGATACCCAGCTCACGGGCACAGAAGAGGCAAAGCCCCTCGTTGATGGATTTTCCGTTTTCCAGACGGGTGATAAAGACCATCGCGGGTCTTTTCTTGCATCTGGCACATCTTTGTAGGTTCATACTATTTTCCTTTGCTGATTGCTATGGGGTTTTGCCCGTATCAGAAGCTGAGAAGCATTTCAAGCGGGCTGATGGATTTGAAGAATTTGTAGACGAAGCCGCCGCCAAACTCGCCGACCCAAGCCTGTCCCTCGAATACGGGCAGGTGGATAACAAGCTCAAACACCGCGGCGATGCCCCAGCAGACGAGGAACGCAAGCGCGGTCGTGAATACACAGCCGAGGATGCGGTTTACAACGCCGACAAAGCCGGTGTCAACGATCTTGTTGACGATGGCGAAGAGGATGGAGAGCACGATGCGCGCCGCGATGAGGATAAGAATGAAGGACAACGCGGTGCAGATGATGGTTGCAAAGGGGTCGGTGATGCTCTCTACGATGGTTGCAATGACCGAGCCGTCGCCGCTCGATGCGGCAACCTCGGCAATATCGATTCCGCAAAGGCCCGCGGCAAGCTTAATGACCGTGGGGAGCGTATCAACGGTTTCGGCGGTTATCTCCGAAAACCGTGCGGTTAAGTGGGTTGCGAGCTGATTGGTTATCGGTGCGGCGATAAGCGGCTTGATAACCGTTGCGGAAAGATTTGCCGCGAAATGGAATGCAAGAAGCACGGCAAGGGCGATCTTTACAGGCTTGGCAACGGTTGCCAAAAAGCCCTTTTTGAGTCCGATGAACACGCCCGCGATCATAATGACCACGAGGGCGATATCGACTATAATGTTGACAGTCATAGTTCCTCCAAGTTATTTACATACAACCGCGCCCTCACCAAATATCTCGGTCAGCTTTTCAATGACCTTTTCGGACGGGTCGACGGTTACGTTTTTGGGCATATGGTATTTGCGCGTGCTCTCGTCGAAGAATACGACGGCGGCGCTTCCGCGGTTGAGCGCGGAGATACGGTAGACCGTATTGATACGGCTATCGTTAAGATTTTTAACCTTAATAAAGACTCGCTGAGGCTTTTCCGCGGGCTCGGTACGCGTTTCGACGTGCATTGAGCTGTTGGAATAAAGGGGCGTGAGGGTTGAGAGAATTATTCTCGGCTCCTCGCCCTCCTCTATCGAGAGGTTTCCGACGATATTCACCGCGTTATCAACGAATATTTCATCGGCGACGGTGGCATACTGCTTGGAGAAAATGATGACGTCAATCTCGGCATAGCGGTCCTCAACCTTGATGAACGCCATCGTACTGCCGTTTTTAGTGACCTTGGTTCGCTTCTCGGTTATTATGCCCGCGATGCTCACCGTTGATTTATCCTTATATTTGGGAGCGGCCACGGCATCCTCGGCAAAATCCTCCAGGATTACCGAAATATGCTCAACCTTCAAATTAGCAATATGCTTCGAATAATTATCGATCATGTGACCCGAGAAATACATTCCCGAGCTCTCCTTCTCGAGTATCAGCAGCTCCTTAAGCGGGAATTCCTCGGTATCGGGATACTTGTAACCGCCCGGGGCGATATCCTCGCCCATAACCATCGAGAACAGGTCCATCTGCCCCGAGATGTTCGAGCGCTTTTTCTGCTGCTCGGATTCGAGGATATGCTCGTAGCAGGATAGGAGCGCGCTTCTCGGCGTGCCGAGACGGTCGAATACGCCGCATTTGATGAGCGATTCGAGGGTACGCTTGTTAAGGTCGGCGCCCGAGAGGCGGGAGACAAACTCGTCAAAGGACTTATAGGGGCCGCACTCGCGCTCCTTGACCACCGCGTCGGCGAAGATACGACCAACGTTCTTGATAGCAAGAAGGCCGAAGCGAATCTGTCCGTCGGTGACGGTGAAGTCGGCACCCGACTGATTTATATCGGGCGGAAGGACGCTGACACCGAATTTTTGCGCGTCGGCAATGTACTCTGCGGTCTTTTTCAGGTTATCAAGCACGCTTGAGAGGAGTGCGGAGAAATACTCGGCGGGATAATGTGCCTTCAGATACGCGGTGCGGTAGGAGGTCACGCCGTAGACGGTGGCGTGGCTCTTGTTGAAGGCGTATTTTGCGAAGCCGACCATCTCGTCGAAGATCTCGCTCGCATCGGCGCGGTCAATTCCGCGTGCCTCACAGCCGGCGAGGAATGCCTCCTGCTCCGCCGCCATTGCGTCCTCCTTCTTCTTGGACATGGCGCGGCGGACGATGTCCGCGTGGGCGTAGGAATATCCCGCGAGCTCGCGGCAGATCTGCATTACCTGCTCCTGATAGACGATACAGCCGTAGGTAACGTCGAGGATATCACGGAGCGCCTCAATTTTGTATTCGGTCTTCTCCTTGCCGTGCTTTCGCGCGATGAACTTGTCGATCGAGTCCATGGGGCCGGGGCGGAAGAGCGCGATACAGGCGATGATGTCCTCAAAGCAGGTGGGGTTAAGACGGGATAAAACCGCCTTCATCCCACCCGACTCGAGCTGGAAGACGCCGTCGGAGCGGGCGTCACAAAGCAGCTTGAAGGTCTTTTTGTCATCGAACGGAACGGTGGTGATATCAAAATCGTGAATGCGCTTGCGTATCTCGCGCTCGGCATCGTGGATAACGGTGATGTAACGAAGGCCGAGGAAATCGAACTTGACAAGTCCGAGGGCGGCGTCGGTGTTCATATCGAACTGCGTTACAACGCCCGTGCCGCTATATGATAGCGGAACGTATTCCCATGTCGGCTTTTCGGTGATAACCACGCCTGCGGCGTGGGTGGAGGCGTGGCGCGGCATTCCCTCAACGCCGAGGCTGACGTCGATAAGGCGGCGCACCTCGGTATCCGAGACGTAAAGGGCGCGAAGCTCCTTGTTTTTCAGCGCCTCCTCAATGCTTTCTGCATCGGGGGAGACCATTTTTGCGATCGGGTCGACAGATGCATACGGCATTCCGAGCGCGCGGCCGACGTCGCGGATGGCGGCGCGGGGTGCGAGTGTACCGAAGGTAACGATCTGCGCGACCTTATCCTCGCCGTATTTGCGCTTAACGTAATCGATAACCTCCTCGCGTCTATTATAGCAGAAGTCAATGTCGAAATCGGGCATCGACACACGCTCGGGGTTGAGGAATCGCTCAAAGAGCAGGTCAAACGCGATTGGGTCAACGTCGGTGATTCCAATGCAGAAGGCAACGAGGCTACCTGCGCCTGAGCCTCTGCCGGGGCCGACGGGGATATCGCTGTTCTTCGCAAAGGCGACAAAGTCGCTGACGATAAGGAAATAGGCATTAAAGCCCATCTTATCTATAACCGAGAGCTCATATTCAAGTCTTGTCTCGTACACATCTCTCGGATGGGTGTCGAAGCATATTTTGCCCTCGGAAATTTTCTTATCAAAGCCTCGCTCTGCATCAAGGCGGAGCTTCTCTTTATGAGTAAGACCGCCCTCGGGCTCAAAGTTAGGTAGATAAAGCTTATCAAACTCAAAGTCAAAATTGCACTTTTCGGCAATTTTAACCGTATTTTCAATAGCACCGTTAAAGCCCCCGAAAAGCGCCTTCATCTCGCTTGCCGACTTGAAATAAAACTCGTTGGTTTCAAAGCCGAAGGGGCGGCCGTCGGTTATAACGTTATTTGTCTGAATACACATAAGCGTCGCCTGCATA
>JAZODF010000069.1:0-8228 GCA_045596865.1 Eubacteriales bacterium | reverse complement strand
GGCAAACTTAACTTCACTGCGAGCTTTTGCGAGCAACTTCACTGTGTATAACACAACTTCACTTTTGCGACAGCAAAAACTTCACTAACAGAAAAAGAGCATACATACAAGATTTTTCGTCTTGCGTGTGTGCTCTTTCTGTTTGTGATGGAGTTTGGGCTTAGCCCATATATGCATTTGACCAGACAAATGCGATGCTTGCACTTTTGTCAAAGTGTCAATTCTCCGCTAAGGATATTACCCGATATACCGAGATGCTTTCTTTTTTTGTTGCTATTCGGTTATAATAAGCCACCCGCCGATCAACGGTTTCTTAGGTCAAACTGCTTGCCCTTGAAGCGGAGTCGCTCGCCAAAGGATATGCGGCAGACGTACTTGCGGTAGCCATCAAGATCGCTCTTTACCTTTTCGTAGCCCTCGACCTTGAACTCCTTGACGCTATCCTTGATATAGATATTGTCGATCTCGGTCCACCACTGGATACCCTTGGTGTGAAGCTGATCCCTCGTCGTACCGAACAGGCGCATCAAGATTCCGACGAACACGCGCATACCGCGCGTCCTTTGTGACCAGACGAAGGGCGGCCTGCGATACCCGCTCTTGAAAATGTTGTAGGCGTAATCGCTGTCACAGATGAGGTTTGTCAGATGACAGCCGAGAAAGGCGCTGTCCGCCACGCAGCAAACGCGGCGCGGCAGGCGAACGGTGCGGAGGGACTTACACTCGTAAAAGCTGCCAACCCCGATTTCGGCAAGGCTATCGGGAAGCTCAACCGAGCTTAGAAGGTTGCATTGATAGAAGGTGTGGTCGAGCGCAATTACCGTTTGTGGCAGAACGACGCGACGCAGATTCGGACAGCCGTTGAACACACGGATCCACTTCTCGCCGAAGACGAAATCGCGGGGGAAGGTAACCTCGCGCACGGTGCCGTTGGCGGCAAGATGATACAGCTCGCTGACGCGGGTGATCTCCTGCGTTTCCCGAAGCGAGATGACGTCGCCGCCCGTGACTATCTCCGCCTTCAGATAGGCGGTGAAGCACTTGTCCGAGGAATCGTAGGCGAAGCGGACCGTGCCGTCGCCCATATAGAACAGCTTCGCGCTCTGCGGCAGGTGGATGTACTCAAGCTCGTGGGGGTTAATGACGATCTCCTCATCGTCGCCGTCATCCATGCTTCCCGTGCCGCGAAGGTCGTTACCGCGCTGGCTAGAGAAGTCGAAATGCGTTTCGCCGGTGCCGACGAACTCTATGTTATCACTGAGGACCAGGCGGCGCAGGCTCTTGCATCCGTTGAACATGCCGCCGTAGAGCCATTTTACGTTCGGGGGATAGTTTATCTCTACAAGGCTCTCGCAGTTTTCGAAGACCTCGCCGCGCGAGGGATCGTCACAGCCGTAGCCAATATCCTCCACCGTTTCGGGAAAGACGACCCTGACAAGCTCGCGACAGCCCGAGAAGGCACGGGCCGACACGGCGCGCACGGGGTAATCCACGCCGTTTATCTCGATGGAGCGGGGGATGACCACCTCGTCCTCCGAGAGGTCCTTTACGTACTCGGCGACGGCGAAGTCACTCTGTATCGAGAAGTGCATCGTCTGCTCCTCGTATGCACGGCGAAGCTCCCTTTTCTTCTCCTCGACGGGCAGGCCAAAGGGGATGAAGGTAACCTCGTTTGAAAAGATGCGGCAGACGTGGTCGCGGATATCCTCGGGCAGCTCCCTGCCCTTTATCATAGCCTCACCCGAGCGGACCGCACCGCCCGCGGCGATGTTGACCGAGATACAAGGGAGCGAGCGCTCGCCAACGAGGCGAAGTAGTGCAAGGAAGGTCGGGTCGTCAAAGACGTTCTCAGAGAGATAGAACACGATGCACCGACAGTGCGAGCCGACGGCACGGCGGCAGAAGTCGCGTATATGCGCCTCGCCGGATTCGAGATAGCGGTCGTAATAGACGCGCATTCCCGAGTCGATGTATTCAAGAATTTCGGGGAGCGCCTGACGGTAATCCGCCTCGCAGTAGTATATCATATAGTAGCCCGCGTCATCGTACGGCTCGGGCAGGTGGAAGGCGGAGTTCAGCTCGGCAAGCGAGGTGCTTGATTCAATTTTCGTGAGCAGATCGTTGTTTTTCATACGCCCTCCTTAACGAATTTCCTGTACCCGCGTTTGTCGCTCTTAACCTCTGTGAAATTCCCCTCAAAAACGCGCTTACCCCGGGGGATGTGTCGCAAATAGAAGGTTTTCGCGCTCGGCATAAGCTCGTCGAGCAGGTGCGACGGGAAGTACGGATGGTCATCGTAATTGCTCATTTTGCGGGTATCGACGGTGACCTCCTCGAGCGAGGTGCAGCCCGCGAAGGCGTCGCGCGCGATGCCCCGCACACGGCGCGGGATATTTATCCGCCTGAGCAATTTACAGCCGGCAAAGGCGCGCTCGCCAATTTGGCGGACGCATTTCGGAAGGGTTACCTCCACAAGGCTCTCGCATCCCTCGAAGGAGCGGGTGATGCTCAGAGTGTATCTGTGGCGCGGCGGGATGATAACCTCGCGCAGGCTCACACAGCCCTGGAACATTCTGTCACCGAAGTTATCGTCGAGTCCAAGCTCGACGCGCTCAAGAGAGGAGCAGCCGAGGAAGGACTGACCGTACCAGCGGGTCTTATCCTCGTGGCGAGCTTCGCGGATTTTATCGTCGCCCTTGTAGGCGGCGTTGCTGACGATGGGTGATGACGGCAGGAGCCTTGCCAGCGGGCAACGGTCAAATATGTCGCCGATGATTCCCTGCTTTGAAAACAGGAGCGAGCGCGGCTTGCCGAGAATGACTCGCGAGAGAGACTGACAGCGCGAGAAGGCGTGGTCCTCAATACTCAGCCATCCGTCGGATACGACGACCTCCTCGAGCAGGTCGCATTGGAAGAAGGCGAGCGTTTGAACGATGGTAACGCGGTATTCCTGTCCGTCGTGCATAACCGTCGGCGGGATGACGACGCGGCGGACGTTTTTGTCAACCACACCCGACACCGCGGCACAACGGCCGAGGACGAGGTCGACAACCTTGTACCCCGCGGTGCCGATTCCGTGCAGGAAGGTATATTCAAGCAGCTCGGGCTCGGGAAAGGCGTGTATCACCGCGAGCCGCTCGTCGAGGGTGGAGGTGGCGGGCAGAAGGCTATATGCCGAGAACAGCTCGCCACGGGCGAGCACGCCCTCCATGGCAGAGGGTAACTCAAACGCCATTGCCGAGACCTGCAGCTCCACACCGCTTGCGGACACCGAGGAGTCGAGGGGGATAAACAGCGCCTGCTTTTCCGTATTCATAATAAGGTGGTCGAGCTCCATCATGCAGGAGCGGCTCGAAAGGTAGTTGTCCGAGAGGTAGACGATAATGCCCTTACAATAGTAGGAGGACATCTTCTGGCGGACCTCGCGGATCCAGCTCTTTCCCGATTCAAGTCCCCTGTCATACCAGACGTGCACGCCTGCGTCACGCATGGCGGCAATGTCCTTAACCACCGTTTTGTAGTCGCGGTGAGAGTAGCTGACGAAGTAGTAGCCGTCGTCCGAGTCGGGCTCGGGCAAGAGGCCCGACGAGCGCACCTCATCAAATCCCGACGAGGAATCAATAAGCTCAAAAAGCGCGGAGCGTGTATCCATAATATTCCTTTCCTAACCGTAATAAGTAAATAATAGTTTACATTATCCACGGCCGTTTTGTCAGAATAAAAGTCTAGCGCAACCCGTGCGGGTTGCGCCAAACGATAATGTAAGTATGGGGGCGTGTCAAATTATCGCGCAAATTCAGGCGTTGACACGCGTGCGTGCGCCGAGGGTCGGCCGCGCGCAAATGCCCCACGGGGGCATCAAAGCTTCGAAAAGCCGAACTTGTTTACAAGGGCGTCGATACGCTCGCCGCGCTTGCACATCGGGCACTCGTGCGAGGGGAGGGACTGATAGCCGTCGAGGTCGTTCGGGTTGAAGACCGACTCGACACGGTAGCCCATATAGTTTTCCATGGTGGCGAAGATGGAGCAAATGCCCGCAACCGTGCCGCCGTAATATCTGATAGCCTCAATGGCGCCGCGTGCGGTATAGCCCGTTGCAACCGATGCCGCAACGATAAGCACGTTCTTGCCGGTGATCATCGGGGTGATACTGTCACGGAAGATGATCTGGCTGCCCTGAGTGTACTCGGGGGTGACGATGTAGATAGTCTTATGCGAGTTGAGGTTGACGAAGTCGCCCTTGGTCAGCTCGTTAGCGATACAGGTGCCGACGACCTCCATGCCGTCGAGGCAGAGGATGGTGTCAACGATGGTGTTCGTTCTGTACGCGGCGGCGAGGTCCTGTGCGACCGCCTTAGCCTCGGAGAGGCGGGACTTCTGCATCGTTACGTCGATGAAGTAATTAAGATGAGAGTGATTGGTTGCGAAGTGACCCTTCAGAACGCGAAGGTGGAGATTGTTATGCTTGGTTCTTACCTTGTAGGCCTTATCGGTTGGCATAGGATTTCCCCCTTAAATAAAGTATGTATATATTTTACACGATTAGCGCGCACCTGTCAAGAGCAATATTGTACCGAATATTTTATAGAAAGTGCACTAAAACGGACAATAGAAAGAGAGCGGCACGGCGTGCCACTCTCTTCCATCAAAATTACTGAAGGCAGAGCTTCTTGAAAAGAAGGACCCAAACAAGGTCAACCCATCCGAATGCAATGCCCGAAGGAACGGTTACAAGGATGCAGATGATGAGGCGAAGAAGTCCGCCCTTCTTTGCGAAGGTGCTCCATCTTACAACGATCTCGGTAACCCAGTTTACACCGGGGATGAGAAGGAGGAGGAGCTGAACCAGACGGCTCTGTTTGTTAAACCAAGTCATTATGTATTTCTCCTTTCGGGATGTACCCATAGGTATTATATCAAATTTTGTCGCCCTTGTCTACACCCCGAGCGCATTTTTCTAAAAAAACGGGGCGACCGACGGTCGCTCCCCGGCCCGGCACCGCAAGTAGGCAAAGGGCGCCGCAAAAGCAGGAGGCGGTCGCCCATAGGTGCGACCGCCAAAACAAGGTGTTATTTGCGTTTTTCCCGCCACGTTTTCAGGCGTCCCCCCACGAATAATTTGACACGCCCCCAGTCATTGAGGAAATTCTGCCTGTCAAACAGCATCGAAAGGCCGAAGCAAAGCGGCGTGAACAAAACGTACACGGGAACGATGAGCCAGAAGAAGGGCCACTCCTTCGCCTGCCCCGCGTATTTGCCGACGGGAATGGTTTTAAAGATATTCGGCGTCAGGTAGTGAAGCACCGTGCCGATAAAATCGCCGTCGTCGGCACCCCAGATGTAGGAGGTGTTCTTGTAGCCGATCTCGGTGATATTTGTGCTATCGCTACCGCGCACGGGCGTGAAACCAAGCTCCTGCTGGAACAGCTGATTCAGCATGATAAAGAGGAACACGCCGAGGAGCACGGGTGCCATTTTTATCACCCGTCGGTAATTCAGCCTGTGAAGGCCGAAGACCACCATAAGAAGCGGCACGATAAAGAGTATACCGTGGTGGATGTAGTAGCGGATCGTATCAAGCAGCTCGGCCGTCTGGTCAACCTTCAACATCGGCTCCATAGGATAGATGATCGCAACCGCGCCCGACAGCACGCCGATATAGAACATATAGTCGCGGAGCACCTTCGAGCGAGAGAGGTAGATAAACGGGAAGAAAAGGATATTGACCGCGCATATATTAATAAACCATATATCGCGGTACATGCGACTCTCGTCGGTCGAGTACGGCGGGATAAACGCCTTCAGAAAATGAAGGAGCAGAGCGAATGCAAGAAGCGAAAAGAGCACGACGTTTTTCGTCCGCTCGGATTTGTTTTTAAGAAGCAGGTACAGCCCGACGAACGCCCCAACCATGAGGAAAAGCCAGAAGAAATACCAGAAATTGAACATGCGAATAATCATAATGCCTCGAGGAAATTTCTCAATATTTGTCTTAATTCTACACCACTGCGCACAAAAAATAAAGGGTGTCGCGGGGGAATTAATTATAATTAATGTTTGCTTGTCGATTGACAAGTTGGCGTCTTGTATGATACAATAGTACCGCAAATAATATTTTGGAGGACAATATGAACGTTAATTCCGTACTCAATTACTGCCTGAACCTCTCCTACCGCGATCTCGAAAACTACGCGGGCGAGAATTTCATGGTGGTTTACAACCACATCAAGGCGGTATCCAGCACCAACCCCAACGACGTGCTCGTGCCCACCCTCTTCACCTGCATTGCCGCTGACGGTCAGCTCTCCGAGGGCGAGTGGAAATTCATCTGCAGCTTCATCGGCGGCTACTCCCGCGAGCAGGCCTTCGCAACCGCGGGCGAGTTCTACTGCGACGAGGCTCACAGAGTTGTTCGCGACTTCATCAGAGCTTTCCCCTCGAACGTCGCAGAGGCATACATCTGCATGTGCCTTGCCGTTCTCGCGGTTGACAGACGCATCGACGGCTACGAGGTTGAGTTCCTCAACACCATTCTCTAATTTGTAAATAACACTTTACAAATTAGAGCCGAAACGGGCACCCAACGGGCGCCCGTTTTTCTGTTTAATTTAACACGGGGTGGGGGATATTGCATAAAAATCCGCCCGTCAAAGTCATCAACCGCAATTATGCGGCTATCCCTCCGTCTTGACGTTTTTTGCGCTTATTCCTCCGCCCGAGGCGCATTCACCGGTAATATTTCCGCCCGCAGTAATATCACCTCGCGACGTACATTCGCCCATAATCCACTGTCCAACCTTGATGTCACCCTCTGCGGTACACTCACCCGTTATGCTACCGCGAACCGTGATACTCCCTTTACTCACACAACCGCCCGCAACGTCGCCCTCTACTATGAGGTCGGAATCACATGAAATGTCTTTGGCATTTCCTATTATCCTGAAAACAAACTCACTTGCGTGACTCTCCGATACCTGAATAATCTTCCTGCCCTCGCAAACCACGCATCGAATAACAGAATCGTCATCCCATGGCAGCTGACCGCAGTAATCGTAGTGAATCTCTGCCGCAATCTCTCTTGAGAACAGCTCGTCAATATGGCACCCAAAGATATCCGCCATAATGGGCAAAAAGCCAATGTCGGGCGCGGATTTTGCATTCTCCCATTTCGATACAGCTTGGAACGTAACACCAAGTCGGTGTGCAAGATCCTCCTGACTCAATCCGTTTTTCTTCCTGTATTTCAAGATATTCGCAGCTAAAACAATATTAACGTTTTCCATTTTCTCTCCTTCTGTTGTTGTTTGTTGTCTAAATTATATCATATACGGTTTCCCCGCGCAATAAATCAAAGGTTTAAATATTTCAACCCGCAGTCGAGGAAGGAATAAAAAAAGACCCTAAACTTAGGGTCTCTTTGGTTAAAGTCCTGTTTAGGGGTGTTCCTCGGCGTACCCCTCCCTGAGCTCGTAAGAGTTGCTACGCAACTCGATAACAACTGCTTTGCCGTTGTTCCCGTCCAATCCTGCGCCGAGGAAGGAACAAAAAAGACCCTAAATGTAGGGTCTCTTTGGTTAAAGTCCTGTTTAGGGGTGTTCCTCGGCGTACCCCCTCCCTGAGCTCGTAAGAGTTGCTACGCAACTCGATAACAACGGCTTTGCCGTTGTTCCCGTCCAATCCTGCGCCGAGGAAAGAATAAAAAAAGACCCTGAAATCAGGGTCTCTTTTTATTGGCTCCCCGAACTGGGCTCGAACCAGTGACATCATGCAACATTCGCCGTAGGCGAAATTCACAGTCGTTTCGCGTAGCGGAACAATGACTGTTAATCCGGTGTCACGTTCGTTCGAGGCTATGGATTCCTCGGCGTACCCCCTCCCTGGGCTCGTAAGAGTTGCTACGCAACTCGATAACAACGGCTTTGCCGTTGTTCCCGTCCAATCCTGCGCCGAGGAAGGAATAAAAAAAGACCCTGAAATCAGGGTCTCTTTTTATTGGCTCCCCGAACTGGGCTCGAACCAGTGACATCATGATTAACAGTCATGCGCTCTACCGACTGAGCTATCGAGGAATGTAATGTCGGATTTATTCAAATATCCACTGAAAACCGAATAAAGGTATTTTTACGAAACTTATGCGAAGCATCATTTGCTTGGATGAGTTTGTGCTTTATGCACTTGGGAGAACACTGTTCAAGCCCTCGGTCTATTAGTATCAGTCAACTGAACAC
>JAZODF010000068.1:0-17021 GCA_045596865.1 Eubacteriales bacterium | reverse complement strand
AAGGGCTGCTTCATTTAGGCATAACCGAAAAAGAGCGAAGATGTCGAAAAACGCGGCAACTTCGCTCAAAATTTTATATTTTTAGTTTTCTAAGGTTGAAATTCTACGAATTTCTTCTTTTTATGCTCTTTTTCTATCGTCGCTTGCGCCCTCCGACGTATTTATATACGCCTGTCGGTTGCAATCGGCGATTTCTGCTCTAAATCAAGCGAGCCCCAAAAGTTGCTTCGCACTAAGAATTCAGCATTTACAGCTATTTTAAGCTTGAATGCCTTGATTTTGCTGAATTCCTAATGACTCAGCCCCTTCCTTTTTCACAGCACAATAAAAATAACCAAAGGTTATTATGTAAAATCACGATATTTGTTTTTTTCCCGCAATCCGTTGACAAGTGTTCAATATCTATATTAAAATAAAGATAACTCAAAGCAAGAAAATACTTGCCATTGGGCAATAATTTTAAGGAGAATACATATGAAAAGCAAGCTTTCAAGAATTATGACAGTGATTCTTCTCACCGTGTGTCTTATTGCCTCCTCCTGCATCGCGATCTCCGCGGCGGCAGGCGACAAGGTAACGAGCAGCAACTTCGGCGAGATGACCACTCTCGAACAGGCACCCGCGTCCTTCCTTCACCTTGAGGAGGGCAAGATCAAGAATATGACCGGCTGGGGCTACTACAACGTAGGCGGCGAGGACGTCTGGTACTTCCACGGCGACGGCACCGCTACCGCTAACCCCGAGATCAGATTCGTAACCGAGGGCACCGATACCACCAAGAAGGTAAACGGCAGCTACACCTTCGCCCCCGTTGAGATCAAGGGCTTCTCCTTCTCCTACAAGATCGTCAACTCCGCAAGCGGCAAGCTCGCCGACCTTACCGACGCGACGAAGAACTACATCGTTCAGACCCTTGCGTCCGACGGAACCTATCCCATTCACGTTCCTAACATCGTCGCAGACGGCGAGTGGTACACCATCTCCATCGACCTCTCCTCCTCGATGACCTCGAGCAAGAGCGCGATCTTCGACGACGTTAACCACCTCTTCTCCGGATTTATCTTCAAGATCGGCGCGCTTAACGGCGAGCTTATGATCAAGAACATCAACGTCGAGCTCATCGAGGCTCCCGAGAGCCCCCTGACCCTCGAGACCGCGAAGATCAAGAATATGACCGAGTGGGGCTACGCCAACATTGGCGGCGATAACGTCTGGACCTTCTACGGCGACGGCACCGCTACCGCTAACCCCGAGATCCGCTTCGTAACCGACGGCACCGATACCTCGGTTAAGGTAAACGGCAGCTACACCTTCGCTCCCGTTGAGGTTAACGCGTTCTCCTTCTCCTACAAGCTCGTCAACACCGACGAGAAGGGCGTTGCAGACCTCGCGAGCAAGAATTACATCGTTCAGGAGCTCGCATCCGACAGCACCTATCCCATCTTCACCCCCGATATCGTTGCCGACGGTCAGTGGCACACCGTCACCATTGACAATACCACTGCCCTTTACAACACCAGCCTTGGCAACACCTTCGACGACGTCAACCACCTCTTCTCCGGATTCATCTTCAAGATGGGCGGCCTTAACGGTACCCTTATGATCAAGGATATCGAGATCGTTGACGCAAACGCCGCACCCACCTACACCGTTACCTTCAAGGCTGACGGCGAGGTTGTCGGCACCGCTAAATACACCGAGGAGAACAAGGCTATCACCGAGCCCGCGGTTCCCGAGAAGGCAGGCTATACCGGCGCATGGGCGGCATACGAGCTCACCACCGGTGACGTTATCGTCGAGGCAGTTTACACCCCCATCGAGTACAAGGTATACTTCGTGCATCCGAAAACGGGCATGCCCCTTACCGCTCCCGTATCCTTCAACGTCGAGAACAAGGCGTCCATCACCTTCCCCGAGATTCCCGCAGAGCTTCAGATGGAGGGCTACAAGGCATCCTGGGACAAGGCTCCCGCAGACCTCGCCCTTGAGGACACCACCGTTACCCTCACCTACGAGGTTATCAACTACACCGCTTACTTCGTACATCCGAAAACGGGCATGATGCTCGCCGCTCCCGTTTCCTTCAACGTTGAGAACAAGGATTCCGTAGTATTCCCCGAGCCTCCCGCAGAGTATCAGATGGAGGGCTACACCGCGGGCTGGAGCATGACCCCCGCCGAGCTTCCTCTCGAGGATACCACCATCACCCTCACCTACTCTCCCGTTGAGTACACCGTAACCTTCAAGGCTGACGGCGAGGTTGTCGGCACCGCTAAGTACACCGCGGATAACACCGAGATCACCGCTCCCGCAGTTCCCGAGAAGGCAGGCTACACCGGCGTTTGGGCGGCATACGAGCTCACCACCGGCGACGTTACCGTTGAGGCGATTTACACCGCGATCGAGTACACCGTGACCTACAAGGCAGAGGGCAATACCGTCGGTACCGTTAAGTACACCGTTGAAAACAAGAACGTTACCGCTCCCGCAGTTCCCGAGAAGGCGGGCTACAACGGCGCGTGGGAGTCCAAGACCCTCACCACCGGTGACGTTACCGTCAATGCAGTTTACACCGCGATCGAGTACACCGTGACCTTCAAGGCTGACGGCGAGGTCGTTGGTACCGTTAAGTACACCGTTGAGAACAAGGAAATCACCGCTCCCGCAGTTCCCGAGAAGGAGGACTACACCGGCGAGTGGGAGGCATACACCCTCACCATGGGTGACCTTACCGTTAATGCAGTATACACCGAGATCCCGAAGAGCCCCGCAGGCCTCATCATCGGTATCGTTGCGGCAGTAGTGGTTGTCGCAGGTGCGGTTGCATTCATCGTTATCCGCAAGAAGAAGGTCGTCTGATTCGCCGAGGCGAGTAGAATAACCTGATATATTCAAGGCGCAGTCCCACGCGGACTGCGCCTTTTTCGTCGGCGGGGGAAGGGTGCATAAGGGTGACGGGCGCAAAAGGCGGCGGCAAGGCGGGCAGAGCGCGGAGGTTAAGGAAGGTCGCACGCGCGGGGTGCGCAGGTCAACACGGTTATATCCAAAGTCAAAATACGTCTATATTCCGTATATTTTATGAAGTATAATTATAACGTAATGATATTAACGGCGGGACGGGAGCGCGCGGGCGAGTGCCAAAGACGTTGCTCGCGACCCCGCACGAAGGGAGAGAATATGAACAGGATACTTGTTATCGCGGGCGGTGAATCCGACCTTCTTTCGCTTCTTCGCGCGCATTGTGACGTGACGGTCATCAGCCCGACCGAGCGAGGGTTTGACACCGATGCCTTCGACGCCCTCGCCGTCCTCGGTGGGACGGAGGCAGGACCGCTTCAGCTCGCGCCGCCGATGCAGGCGGCGGTCTGTCGGATGATGGACAGCGGCAAGCCCGTATTTTGCGAATTTCTCGCCACCCTTGGCAGGATCGTCGGGCGCGGGACGGCGTCGACCCTGCGTCAGCGGGTCGCATATCGCGGTAACGGGCGGGATATTGACGGTCTTTGCGACGGGGACCTGCTCGACGCGCAGGGAAACACCTGTGTCAAGATTCTCAAAAACGTGGTCGGCGGGACACCGCTTCTGACCGTGATGGAATACGTTTGCGCGCACAGCCACGCACATATCCCCGCCGAGGAGCATAGCGAGGGCATGTGGGCGCTGTGGTGGCTAACCGACAATGCGCTCATCTCGTCGATCCGCGTGTGCAATTTCCACCGCGCGCGTTTTGCCCCGAGTGAGAGATGGCAGGCGGTTATCGGGTACATAATATCCCACCTCGCGGGGGAGGCCGTCGAGCCGATTTTCCCCGCACCCGTGTTAAATTACGAGCGGGTCGAGGTCGGCCGTGCCGCGGATGCGCGCGAGATCATCGAGCGCGGAATCGGTTGGATAAAGAACGCCGACGTCCTCGTAAACGGGGGGCGTGACGGCGCGCGCGAGGGCTTAGCAAGCAACATTGACGCCCGCACGGGCAAGCATCATACGATAGGCAAGATACGCACCGACTGCACCTGCGAGGTGGCGGGTGCCCTGCTCTTCGAGCGACTGCTCGCGGGGGATGACGAGGCGGGCGAGATGGCCGACGCGCTGTTCGGGTTTGCCTTTGACTTTTTGCAGGTCAAGGATGGCGTGCACCGCGGCATGCTCCGCTGGTCGGAGGTGGCGTGGGAGATATGCTATCAGGACGATGCGGCGCGGGCGCTGTTGCCCCTGCTCCTTGCACAGCACGCGGGGGTCGAGGTACCCCACGCGGGGGAGGTTGAGGCGGCGCTTGACTACATGCTTCGCACCACCTGCACCGACGGAATACGTCCGCCCTGCACGCAGATATGCCTGATGGACGAGGGGTATTTCGAATGGGCACGGACGTCGCCGAACGGTAGCCCGTGTGCGCATTTCAACGCGTACTATCACGCGGTGCTTTTGCTCGGGTATCTTGCCTTCGGGCGGGAGGATTTCCTCGACTGTGCCGTGCGGGGTATCACCACGATGATGGCGGCGTATCCCGACACCGTGCGCGAGACGAGCGAGACCGAGGAGAATTGCCGCCTTGTACTGCCGCTGGCTATCCTTTACGGAATTACGGGTGACCCCGTGCATTACGGGTATCTCGAGAGGGTTATGACGGCGCTTGCCGAGCGGCGCCACCCAACGGGCGGGTATGCCGAGTGGGACACGGGCTACAAGGCGCATTGCGCCCGCAATCACAAGGGTGAGTGTGCCCTGCTCGCAAACAACGGTGACCCCGTTGCCGACCTGCTTTATTCGAACAATTGGCTACCCCTCGGATTTTCATACGCCTACTTCGTCACGGGCGAGGAGCGGTTTTACGAGGCGTGGTGCTCGATTGCGTCCTTCCTCTCGCTATGCCAGATTCGTAGCGACAGGGTGGATATACACGGCGCATGGGAGCGCGCGTTTGACATGGACCGCGGCGTCGGTTACGGCATCCCCTACGATGCGGGATGGGGCCCGTATTGCATTGAGAGCGGTTGGACGGTAGGCGAGATCCTCATGGGTCTTCAGTTTATGGAGATAGCCGAGAAAAGGCACCCGCACCCCGCGAAAAGCCGAAAGTAAAGCCAAGCGCACCCGCGAAAAGCCGAAAGTAAAGAAAAGCCAAGCGCACCCGTGGGAAGATATGAGCTAAGGCTCCCCCCCCGTGGGAAGATAAGAGCTAAGGCTCCACCCCGTGGGAAGGTATGAGCTAAGGCTCCACCCCCGTGGGAAGGTAGGCACAAGGAAAAATCTGCGGAGGGGAACCCACCCTCCGGTATCCGCGCATTGCGATGCAGTCGGTTTTGACAGATATTGCAAACAGTTATTTACATTTATAGCAAATTGCGGTTATCCCGAGAGGTGGCCGCAATTTTGTTTTAGCCCCGTTTAATTTAACACGGGGTGGCACATACGCGAGCATTTACCCGTGGATATGCGCGCCCATGGCGCGGGCGGGTGCGTGTGGCAGAAATTTCCATAAAAATCGCCGCACCCCCTTGACAAAGCGAGGGATAAGTGGTACAATGAAGAAAAATAACAAAGAAAGGAGGATACGACAATGATGAATAACCGTTTAAACGAAGCAAACACGAACACTATTTTCACCGTACAATCCTCCGAGGACGTTTTGGGATAAATTCGCGATTCCGTCGCGAAGGCTGACGTGCGCCCCGCGCACAGAGAGCCACCCTATGGGCGCCCCGCCGTGTGCGGGGCGCCCTTTTGCTTTCTCGGAGTACGACCTGTTACAATCACTTGACCTATGGAAACACTACTGAAGCTACTTAAGCCCTACCGAGGGCGGCTCGTCGCGGTTGCGATAACCGACGCGACGGGTATGATAATGACCCTGTGCATGCCTTACATAATGAGCCGAATCGTTGAGGACGGCATCGCGGCGGGGCAAATATCGGTTATCATTCAGAGCGCGATAATCATGCTGATGCTGTCGGTGACGGCGATAGTCACGAGCCTTGTGGCAAATCGCATCAATTCCGACGTGACCGTCGGCTACACCGCCGACCTTCAGCGGCTCGTATTCGCGCGGATCAATTCCCTGTCCTACCATCAATACGCCGGGATAGGTCCGTCGGGCCTCCTCACCCGTGCGACCGACGACATTTTTAACATTGAGGGCGCGGCAAGCAGCCTCGTTTACACCATTGTGACCGTGCCGATAATGCTCATCGGCTCGGCGGTGCTGGCGCTTCTTTCCGACTGGGTGCTGGCGCTGGTGTTTATGGCGGTTATACCGCCCGTGATGCTCATCATTTGGTTCGTTATGCGCCCGCTTTACGATATGTGGGACCGCTCCGACCACTACGTCGACGAGCAGAACAAGATCGTGCGTGAGCGGCTCAGCGGACTGCGCGTCGTGCGTGCCTTTAATAGCGAGCACCGCGAGCACGGCCGTGCGAAATTCGCCACCGAGGAGATGGCAAAATACATGATCCGTGCCAACGTGCGTAGCGGATATATCGAGCCCGTCGCCATGATGCTGCTGAATATTGCGACGGTTGCGACGGTTGCGCTCGGCGGATGGCGCGCGGAGGCGGGTCTGCTCTCGGATTCGGGTGCGGTCGTCGCCATCGTGCAGTACGTCGCGCTCCTCTCGGGCGCGCTTCTGAACCTCTCCTGGACCATCGCGTGGCTACCCCGCCTTCGCGTGTCGGTCGGCAGGATCAACGAGATACTTAAAATGCCCGCCGAGGACGAGGGCACGATTTCCAACAAGGACACCGCTAGCGTAATGAGCGATGACAAAATTCCCGCAAGGATCGAGGGCGAGCTTCCCGTCAAGGGCAACCCTGCCAACGCGCTTATCCCGACCGAGGAGGACGCCGCCAAAAATGACGCGGACACAACCTCGCCTAAGGGCGCGCTCGTCACGGGCGAACCCACGGCAACCGCGCAGGAAAAGCGCGGTGCGAGCATTGAATTACGTAACGTTTACTTTACATATCCCGAGGGGCGTGCCCCCACCCTTCGCGACCTGTCGATGAAGGTGAACGCGGGGGAACGTGTCGCAATTATAGGGGGTACGGGCGCGGGAAAGACCACGCTGGTGCGGGTTTTGCTCTCGCTGTTTGACGCCGATTCGGGCGAGATAAAAATTGACGGTATTCCCTACCCCGATTTGACCAAGGGAGATGTGCGCAGACGCTATTCCGTCGCCCTTCAGCGCGGGATGATATTCGAGGGAACGCTCGGCGACAACGTGCGTATGGGCAACCCGCAGGCAACCGACGACGAGGTTATCTCCGCGCTCACCGACTGTGAAATGGCGAGCTATCTTGCCGAGTGCGAGGACGGTCTTGACCACCTGCTCGTCGGTAGCGGACGAAACGTCAGCGGAGGGCAAAAGCAACGCATCAACATGGCGCGCACGGTCATCCGCCCCGCCAAGGTATATATTTTCGACGACTCCTTCTCCGCACTTGATTTTTTGACCGAGTCGCACATAAAGGCCAACCTCAAGGACCGCCTCGCGGGCAGGACGCAGATCACCGTCACCCAGCGCGTCGGCACGGCAATGAGCGCGGAGCGCATCTTCGTCATGGACGGCGGCAGGATAGTCGCCGAGGGCACCCACCGCGAGCTCATCGAGGCCTCGGACATCTACCGCGAGATCTGCGTGTCGCAGCTCGGCGCGGATGCGATCGGAGGTGAGCGTTAATGAAAAAGAAGAACAAGAAGAAAAACAAAAACGGCATCGGTCTTCGTGAGTCGATGCGGGTCATCGGGCGAATCGTCAAGGACACGCGGCCTATCGCGGGCTGGCTTTTGCTTGCGGTTATCGTGAGCCTTATGTCGGTTGGGCTATCAATGGCCGCGCCCGACCTGCTCGGACGGCTGACCGATGCGATATACTACCGCCTCACCGACGGCATCGCCATCGACGGGGTGAAATTCAGCCGCGAGGTCATCCTGCTTGCCGTCGTTTACGTCGGCTCGGCGGTGCTCGGCGCGCTGACCTCGCTTATCATGAACTACTCGGTTTCGCGGCATTTCACCTGCCGCATCCGCGTTGATATGAGCGAGAAGATCGGCAGTATTCCGATAAAGACGGTCGACACCACGCCAAACGGCGAGATCATCTCACGCATGACGAACGACGTGTCGGTCATGGGTGGCACGGTGCACGATATTTTCGGCGTGGTCATCGGCGGCGTGGTCCGCCTTGCGGTCATTTCGGTGGTGATATTCACCGAGAATCCCATCCTCGCCTCGGCGGTGGTGGTGTTCGTGCCGATCTCCATCATCCTCTCTGCCCTGCTTGCGGCAAGGAGCGAGAAGCATTTCGACGAGTCGCGCACCGCGGCGGGCAAGGTCTACGCCCTTTGCGAGGAGAATCTCACGGGCTTTGACACGGTGAAGGCGTTCAACCTCGAAAAATCCCAGCAGGTCAAGTACGACCGCCTCGTCGACGATTACGAGGCGAAGGCGAAGCGCGGCTACGTCGTTTCGGGCACCGTTCAGCCTATCGTCGTGCTCGTTAACAATATTGCCTACATCGCCATCTGCCTTATCGGTGGAATCCTCGCAGTCGAGGGGCATATCAGCGCAGGCGGCCTCGTCGCATTCGTTATGTATACGAAGCTGTTCTCAGGCCCGCTCGAATCCATTGCGGGCGGCATGTCAATGATGCAGTCGGCGATAGCCTCCGCACGGCGCGTTTACGGCTTCCTCGACGGTGAGGAAATGGAGGAAATACCCCGAAAACTCGACACGGGGTCGGTCCTGGGCGAGGTTATCTTCGACGGGGTGTACTTCTCCTACACCGAGGACAAGCCGCTTATCGAGGATCTGAATATTGTTGTCCATCCCGGAGAGAAGGTCGCCATCGTCGGCCCGACTGGCGGCGGAAAAACGACCATCGTAAACCTGCTGATGCGGTTTTATGACCCACAGCGGGGGCGCATCCTCGTCGACGGGGAGGACATTGGAAAATTGAACCGCTCGGACGTGCGCGAGAAGTTTGGAATGGTCCTGCAGGACACGGTGCTCTTCTCGGGGACGGTGTATGATAACATCGCCTACGGCAAGGAGGACGCGACCGAGGAGGAGGTCATGGAGGCGGCGCGACGCGCGCACATCGACGGCTTCATCGACTCGCTCCCCGACGGGTATCAAACGAAGATCAACGAGGACAGCACGAACATCAGCGGCGGTCAGAAGCAGCTGCTCACAATTGCGCGTGCCTATCTCGCCGACCGACCGATACTCATCCTCGACGAGGCGACGAGCAACGTCGACACACGCACCGAGCTGCTTATCCAGGCGACGATCGACGAGCTGATGCGTGACCGCACGGCGTTCGTTATCGCGCACCGCCTGTCCACTATTGAAAACGCGGACGTCATCCTCGTGGTTGACGGCGGCAGGATCGTCGAGCGCGGCACCCACCGCGAGCTTATCACCGCGGGCGGTCTTTACGCACGCATCCACAAGAGCCAGTATTCGGGTAGCTGATCGGCGCACCAAAAAGCCGACAGGCAACGAAGCAAACAAACAATAAACAAATAAAAAAAGGACGAGAATTTCTCGTCCTTTTTTTATTGCCGTGAGTCAAGTCACACTTTAAAATGGGGTTTCTTCCACTCTTCCCTGCCGTCAGGCGCCCCCGACCCGAGAAAGATCAAAGAGGTCGCAAAAGGGTATCACCTCGCGCACTACGGTGAGGGTATGGGCGATCGGGTCGATGGCGGTGAGCAGGCCGCAGACGGTGAGATAGCGGTCGGTTTTATAATAGCAGACGCGCACCGTGTCGCCGAGCGAGAGCGAGGCGAGGATGCCCGAGAGGCGTTCGATCTCCCCCTCGGCAAGCTCGCGGCGGGGGCATTTTTTCTCCCTGCGGCGGGCTATTTCCTCCTCGAATCCGCGCAGTGCGGCGAAGGGGGCAAACTGTGCCGCGCGCTCGTGTCTTGGTTTCATTTTACCCCCCTTTCGTTTATCTAAATGTTAACTGTTGTTTGCATTTTCGCCGTCGTCATCAACGTCTGCATTATGGCCGCCGATCATCAAATTTCTCGCACGGGTCGTGGCTTTTGCCTCGAAGCTATGCCCGCGGAGGATGGAATTCTTGCCAAATTTGCTTTTTATGCTGACGATGGCGTCGAGCAGGCTATGCTCGCGCTTTTCCGCCTCGGTATCGGTGAACATATCCGCCTCAACGTCGCACTCGTCAACGAGCATGCCAAAGGAGAGAGCCACCCGCCTCACGGGCACGTGCGGGTCGGTGGTGCGGTCGTACATCGCGAGGAAAAGCTCGGTCAGGTAGGAGAGCGAGTTGGTCGGACGGGAGAGGCGCATGCTCGACCCCGTGGGCGGACGGGTCGCCTTTGGGTCATTGAATTTCCCCTCGCGGTTGTAGGCGATGCTCATCGCCACCGTGCCCGCCGCCTTGCCCGCGCATATAAGGTCGAGGGTCGCGCCCTCCACCATCTCGCGCAGGATGATTTTGGCCTCGTCGAAGGAATACGGCTCGAAGAGGATCTGGCTCACGCTATGTGAGTTGGTTGAGGGGCGGTAGGTCTTGATGTCCGCCATGGTGCACGGCTCCACACCGTTTGCGTGGTCGATGAGGTATTCGGCGTTTACGCCGAACTCGCGGTAGAGGACCTCCTCGGGCAGGCGTGCGACCCCCTCGAGATCATAGACACCGTAGCGCGTCAGACGCCGTGCGATGCCGCCGCCCACCTGCCATATATCGGTGATAGGGCGGTGCGGCTGAATCCTTTTTAGGAAGGTGTCGCGGTCGAGGAAGCCGAGGCCGTCCACCGCCCTTTTCGCCATGACGTCGAGGGCGATCTTCGCCAAGAAGAGATTCGTGCCCACGCCCGCGGTGGCGGTGATCCCCGTTTCCTGAAAGACCGCGTCGGTCAGCCGCCGCACCAGCTCCATCGGGGTGGTGTGATACAGCTTTAAATACGGGGTCAGGTCGATAAAGCACTCGTCAATCGAGTAGACGTGGATATCGTCGGGGCTGATATATCGCAGATAAATGCCGTAGATGTCGGCGGATTTGTTGACGTAGAGGCGCATACGCGGCTTCGCCATAATGTATTCGATGCCACGCGGTATTTCAAACACGCGACAGCGGTTCTTGACACCGAGCGCCTTCATCGCGGGGGTGATGGCGAGGCAGATGGTGCCGCTCTCGCGGTCGGGGTCGGCAACGACGAGGTTGGTCGAAAACGGGTCAAGCCCGCGCTCCACGCACTCGACCGAGGCGTAGAAGCTCTTCAAATCTATGCAGGCGTAGTAACGCCCGGGTATATCCTGCTTTTCGGGCTCGATTTCCTTACAGTACATCCTTGATTACCTTTACCGCGACGCCCTGCACCGCGACGTGGAAGGGACGGATGTCCGAATACGCGGGGTTCTCCGCATGGAGGACGGCGGCGCCGCTCTTATCTACGAAATAGCGTTTCAGCGTGGTGTCCGTCCCGTCGACGAGGGCGACGATGACCCGCCCCGTTTCGGACACGGTGGTGCGGCGAATGAGCACGAGGTCGCCGTCGTCGATACCCGCCCCCGTCATCGAGTCACCGTCGGCGCGAAGGAGGTAGCAATCCCCGCCGAGCCATTCCTCGGGCAGGGCGACGTAGCCCTCGATAAGCTCGCTATGCTCCTCGGGCAGGCCGCAGGGGATGGCGCCGAGGACGGGCACGCGGCGGAAGTCCATCTTCATCTTGTCCTGTCCGCGGACGGCGAGGGTGTCGCGGCCGTTGTACTCAATCTCGCCGCGCTCGGCAAGGGTGGTGAGGTAGCGGTAGCCGACCGAGTTCGACATTCCCATATATTCGAGGATCTCGCCGAATTTAGGCGACTGTCCGTTGTGGCTCGCAATATAGTCTTTGATAAACGCGAGCATTTTATCAAGCTTTTCTTCATTCATTCGTTTCATTTTCCGTCCCTCTCTTTTATAAAAGAAGTATTAGTTCTCTTATATTATACACCGCCGCTCGCGGTTTGTCAAGTGTGGCACAAAATTTTCACAATATGTTGACGGTAGCGGAAAAATGTGCTATCATTGAAGAAAAGCGGCGAGGAGAATACCCCATGACATGCAAGAAGTGCAAGCAGATTATTCCCGACGGGACGGTCGACTGCCCGTATTGCGGAATGCACAGGCCGGAGAGGATGCCGTCCGACCTCAGGCGGCTGTATCTTTCGATGGCGCTTGCGACGGTGTCGACGTTCGTTGTGTCCCTGCTGAACTTTTTCCTCAACGTGACGGCGGCGCATTATTCGGACACATACGAGGTTGGTATCCTTATCTCAAAGCTGTGGGCATACGAGGCGATCCCCGCGCTCGAGGCGGTGGACGTGTCCTTCTACGTCGTTTATCTTCTGACGGTTGCCATCGTGTCTGTCGGCTACAACGATGCGCGCATCTCGCGCAGGCGCGGCGCGATCCTCATCGCGGTGGCAAACGCCATTGCCCTCGCCGCGACGGTGGTTTATCCGCTGATCACCTACGCCCTTACTGACGTTGTTTCGCCCGTATTGTGGATAACGGCGGTTATGGCTCTCGTTCACGCCGCGGTGTCGGTGATATGCACCGTGTATCTGTTCAAATCCAATTTCCTTATTTATTAACGAACGCCCGCGTATTGATGATCGCCCGCGGTTAATGACGGAAAATAATACGTAAACGGCAGAGGGGTCGCGCGCCCCTCTGCCGTTTTTCACCCCCGCGGACGGAGGCGGACAAAAATTATCTTTTTCTTCCCTCTTTTGCAGAAAAGTTATTGACAACCGCAAAAAAATGTGGTATCATACTACCGCACGCAATTATTCGCAGGCGTGGCGGAGCAGTCGGCACGAGCGAAAAAGCGGCAAGCAATATGCGGATGTGGCGGAACAGTCGGCATACCGCAAAATAATACGCAGGCGTGGCGGAACAGTCGGCGAGTGCCGACTCAGCAATAACGCCCCGCGTTATTGTGTGTAGTCCGCGTAGCGGGCTACGCTAAAGACAGCGCTGTGTTCAGTGCTAGGTACCCTCACCGTTAACGAAGGCAACAACTTAATATGCGGATGTGGCGGAACGGCAGACGCGCTGGTTTCAGGTTCCAGTGTTGAGAGACGTGTGGGTTCAAATCCCGTCATCCGCACCACGGGCAGTCCATTTTTATGGGCTGCTCTTTTTTTATGTAAGTTTCCCTACCGACTGCGCTGTGTTTCAGAGAGATGGCAGAGCCATCTCGATAAGAACGCGGTACGCGTTCTTCCGGTTCCAGCGCCCGAGACGTGTGGGTTCCCCAGTCAAGTCGCATAGTCGCCGCTTCGTCTGCGGTTACTCGACTCGCTTGCTCCTTGCTTTGTTGACATCGCTTCACACAAACAGTCGTTCAGACTGTTTCTGCTCGCTCACCCGTCGCCTGCACCAAGAGAAACATAAATTGAACGTCAGTTCAGTTTAGGTTTTTCTTATTTTTATCCGCTTTTTAGCCTTTGCGTTCTTAAGTGACACACCAAGGGCTTTTTTCGTTTCCCGAGCCTGCGCGCCGAGGCTTTCCGAGATAGCTTTTAGCTATTGACACGGTGCGGGGTGTGTGCTATAATTCCTTTAACAATGCACTCTGAGGGAGGTAATTATGAGAATAAGCGTAATTCAGCAACTGATGGGCTTCGGATACGGTTATCTGTCCGAGGAATACCCCTCGCTCGAGGTGCTCAGGGAGCGTGCCGACGAGCGTATGAACACCTGCGAGAAGCTTATAAGAGAGGCGGCTGAGGAAGGCACAGACCTTGCCGTTACCGTAGAGACGGTAAATGCGCTTACAGCCCTCGGAGATACGAGATACGAATACCGCGACCTTTTCAGCGGTGAGGAGTCGGAGGACGTAAAGCGGTTTTCATCTCTTGCACGCGAGCTTGGAATTTACATCGTGGCAGGGCTTATACTGACCCTCGGAGGCGAGGCTTACAACTGTGCGGTGCTTTTCGGCAAGCAAGGCGAAATCATCGGAATACACAAGAAGGTGCATATGCCCGCAGGGGAGGAAAAGCACGTCAAGGCGGGCGACCGCTACGAGGTATTCCCCACTGAGCACGGCAATATCGGTATGCTTGTCTGCTGGGACCTTCAATATCCCGAGGCGGCAAGAGAGCTTGCTCTCGGAGGCGCGGACCTTATCTGTTGCCCTACTATGGGTTGGGAGAATATCTACGGTCTGTGCCGCGCTTATGAAAACAGTGTTACTATTGCGGCGGCTATGGTGGCTTACAGGTCAAACGGTCCTACCCTATGCAACCCCAGCTGTATCGTTGATAATATGGGCTCGGTGGTAGCTATGGCAGAGGAGGGCGCGACCTGCTACCTGACCGCAGAGGTGGACATCAGGAAAGAGCCTGCTCTGCAATATAATTCCGGTCTTTTCTATCCCTCTCACTCTATGAGAAAAACGAGGTTTACCCAGCGCCGCCCCGACACCTATACTCTCTCGGACAAGCCCCTGTGCGACACGCCTCTGTATAAGCGGTATTTTGCCGACGGAGAAAAGGGCGACTGACTTTACACATGCAAAGAATGTGGACACCGATATGTACCGACATATAGAACCGTTGCTATGGCTCCGCATATGGGCAGAACAAGATATATGCGTTGCCCCCAATGCGAAAAAAGTCCTGGCAGAAAAAAGTGTTGAGCAAGGATTAAACCAATTCCAATTTGTCGAGTATTTAACAGCGAAAAATCACACACCTTTTCACTGTTCTTACCTACCTTTACACACCTTTTCACTGTTCTTTCGCAAGAGAGGCTTCGCGCCTCTCTTTTTCTTTTGCCGTGGCGGAACAGTCGGCGAATGCCGACTCAGCAATAACGCCCCGCGTTATTGTGTGTAGTCCGCGTAGCGGGCTACGCTAAAGACAGCGCTGTGTTCAGTGCTAGGTACCCTCACCGTTAACGAGGACAACAACTTAATATGCGGATGTGGCGGACGCGTAGGCGAGCAACGCGAGCATACGATCAAGACTGCGCTGTGTTTCAGAGAGATGGCAGAGCCATCTCGATAAGAACGCGGTACGCGTTCTTCCGGTTCCAGTGCCCGAGACGTGTGGGTTCAAATCCCGTCATCCGCACCAAGCCTAAAAAGCCTTGAAAACACTACGTTTTCGAGGTCTTTTTCTTTTCGTTCAGCACTCATATTTTCTCGGAAGACGCATCATTGAAATCGTAGGTTTTTATATAATTCTCACTTTTCAAGTTTATGTGTCTGCCTTAAAAAGCGCAAAATGTCGTATTTAGTTGATTTTTTATGAAAAATGTGCTATAATTGAGTTGACATTATATAAGGAGCATTTTTATGGATATTCCAATTAAAAAACATCCATTTCCTTTTAAACTTCTGTGGTTGTTGATCGGCGCCCCAATTTTCACAATCCTACTAGAAAGTATAGTTGGCGAATACATCGATAACGAAATTATATCATCTTTTTTACAAAAGACTGTTAGCTGGAAAATTTTGCTACCAATATTCGTTTTCCTGGTATTTTTAGTAATTTGTTTAAGTGTTTATGTTTACAGAATAAAGAAAGATAACTCCAAAGTAATAAACAATGACGAATTAAAAGAGATTAATGAGTTAATCAACGATATAGCAGAAGAATATAACGAAGTAGAAAGTGTTCAAGCCTATCAGTATTTTCTGGGAGATAATGACAAAAACAAGTATATAAAAACGTCATTTTTAACAGGTTTCGCGAACGAGGGGATAGAGATAAACTCCATTCTACAAGGATATTACACTCTCTCATATGTATTGAACAAGAAAATCAAAAAGTTTTCCGAAGCATACGATAGATATCATAAAAACGGGACAAGTCCTGAAGATAAAGTATATGCCCACACTGAATATATGAGATGGGCAACAGAAATTTGTTGTGATTTAAGCGAACGTTTAAACAAATTGTCTTCAATAGAAGAAATTGAAAACTATCACTATGATGAATACAGAATTTTAGTTGTATTATCGTCTATTGTTCATAGTAAAGGTGTAGAAAGTGTGCTAGAAAACCAAGATGTAGAATGTGCTCTAATATCGAAAAAACGCACCGGATTATTGGGAACAATTATTTTACATCGACCTTATTTCTTTAAAAATTGTAACAGTCTAACCAAAAAGAGAGTTTATTTGTGTTTACCGTATAATAGTATTAAGAAAAAACGCATCATTTTATTGTTAGCCATAAACAATGATCCTTCTTTCGAAGATGCTGATACGAGCATAGATGTTTATTGTAAGGCTATAATAGATCGTGTAAATGACATGTTGCAAGAAAAGGGGAAATAATATGAAGATATTTATTACTAAGCAACAGAGACTAATACAGAATCAGAATATTGTAAAAAAAAAGATTGCTTTGTTGCAACAAAATTACAGAATTGTATTGTCTAAAGCGCAAACAAAGTCTGAAATTTCAAATGTTAACAATTATAGCAAAATCATTGAAACACATCGAAAGGATTGCTTCTATAAAGCAGACAGAGTTTAATTCTCTGTCTGCTTTTCTTTTTTACCTCGCCTCGACTAAGATATCACCGTGGCTTTTGTACATCGGATCGTTCTCATCGTGCAGGAATTCTATGTGCGTGGAGAAGTCGGCATTCAGATGGATTTTGATTTTCAGCTTACCTTTCCGCTAGGTAATGATAATCTTCTTTATGAACATTCGTACACTTTCTGCGAAAGTGATTAAATCTGCAAACCTTTTTTGTTTTTAGCCGTAAAATATAAATCGTTCACTTTATACCCCTTTCGTTCAATTTATGATTTGCTAAAAAGACTTGATTATAGTTGGTTTTTATGGTAAAATAAACTCACTGAAAATCCGGAATTTGACGGAGATAACTATGGAAGATTTTTTTTTAACACGACCGACGAGCGAATACGCAAGTCAGATTGTTGGATATAGACAAGAGTTCCTCGATGCAGATGACTCAATGGACGGAACGGGACCTCTTAGAAGATTTGAAAACCCCGCAGAATACATAAAAACGTGCGCAG
>JAZODF010000067.1:0-25263 GCA_045596865.1 Eubacteriales bacterium | reverse complement strand
CCCTTTAACAAGGGAGCCTATTAGGTGACGAATTACATGCTGCCTGACGGCAGATTATAAATTCGCGAAGAGCGGCGAATTAATACATCCCGTCCATTGCGCCGGGGGCGGCGGGAGCGGGGGGCGTGGGCTCCTTCTTCTCTGCTACTACCGCCTCGGTGGTGAGGACGGTAGAGGCGATGGATGCCGCGTTCTGGAGGGCGCATCTCGTTACCTTTGCGGGGTCGACGATACCCTCGTCGAGCATATCGCAGTACACCTCACGGTAGGCGTCGAAGCCGTAGCCGACCTTGCCGCTCTCACGGATTTTCGAGATGATGACCGCGCCGTCGAGGCCCGCGTTGTCGGCAATCTGCTTCATCGGGGCTTCAAGTGCCTTGGCAACGATCATTGCACCCGTGCGCTCGTCACCGTCGAGGGTATCGACAACCGCCTCAACCGCGGGGATAACGTTCACGAGGGCGGTACCGCCGCCTGCGACGATGCCCTCCTCTACTGCCGCCTTGGTTGCGTTGAGGGCGTCCTCGATACGGAGCTTCTTCTCCTTCATTTCAACCTCGGTTGCCGCGCCGACCTTGATCACCGCGACGCCGCCCGCGAGCTTTGCAAGGCGCTCGGTGAGCTTTTCCTTATCAAACTCGGAGGTGGTGACCTCGATTGCCTGTCTGATCTGATTTACCCTGTCGGCGATGAGGCGATCGTCGCCCGCACCGTCAACGATGATGGTGTTTTCCTTGGTTACCTTGACCTGCCTTGCGCGGCCGAGCTCGGCAAGGGAGGCGTCCTTCAGCTCAAGACCGAGCTCGGAGGTGATGACCTCGCCGCCCGTGAGGATGGCAATGTCGCGGAGCATCTCCTTGCGGCGGTCGCCGAAGCCGGGTGCCTTGACCGCGACGACGGTAAACGTGCCGCGAAGGCGGTTGAGCACGAGGGTGGTGAGAGCCTCGCCCTCGACGTCCTCGGCAATGATGAGCAGCTTCTTGCCCGACTGGACGATCTGCTCAAGAAGGGGGAGCAGCTCCTGAATGGAGGAGATCTTCTTATCCGTGATGAGGATAAGGCAATCGTCGAGCACCGCCTCCATCTTATCCGTGTCGGTTACCATATAGGGGGAGAGGTAGCCGCGGTCAAACTGCATGCCGTCAACGACCTCACTGTAGGTGTCTGCGCTTCTCGATTCCTCGACGGTGATTACGCCGTCGGCGGTAACCTTCTCCATTGCGTCGGCGATGAGCGCACCAATGGATTCGTCGCCCGCGCTGACCGCGCCGACGCGTGCGATGTCCGCACTTCCGCGGACGGGCTTTGCCTGATTTTTCAGCTCTGCCACGGCGGCGTCAACCGCCTTGAAGATACCCTTGCGGAGCACCATCGGGTTTGCACCCGCGGTGACGTTCTTCATACCCGCGTGGATGAGCGCCTGTGCAAGCAGGGTCGCGGTGGTGGTACCGTCGCCCGCGGCGTCGTTGGTCTTGGTTGCGACCTCGCGCACGAGCTGTGCACCCATATTTTCCGCGGCACACTCGAGCTCGATCTCCTTTGCTATGGTGACACCGTCGTTGGTGATGAGGGGAGCGCCGAACTTCTTGTCGAGGACGACGTTTCTGCCCTTCGGGCCGAGGGTGATCTTCACCGTGTCGGCGAGCTTATCGATTCCGCGAAGGAGCGCGCTACGCGCGTCCATGCCGTAAATAATTTCCTTTGCCATTGTTTATTCCTTTCCGAAATTTAGTCCTCGACAACCGCGAGAATGTCCGACTGGCTGACGATGTTGTAATCGATGCCGTCGAGCTTTACCTCGGTGCCGGTGTATTTGCCGACGATGACCCTGTCACCGACCTTGACGGTCATTGCGACCTCCTTGCCGTCTGCGAGGCCGCCGGGGCCGACCGCAACGACGAGGGATACCTGCGGCTTCTCCTGCGCCGAGCCGGGAAGGATGATTCCCGCCTTGGTGGTTTCGACCGCCTCGATTCTCTGTAATACTACCTTATCAAATAAGGGTTTGAGCTTCATTTGTTCCTCCTAAATAAGGGATATTTTCCCATTTCGTACATTATATTTTATACCACGCGACGGGAAAAATCAATACCTAATTGTAAATTATAGCGTTATTGATCGCGAATAAGCGCGCACGGGGGCGAAAAATTGATGAAAGCTCCCCCTCACCCGCCTAGGTCACGCGGCCGCGGTGGCTAGTCGCAAAGCCGCGGTGGCTAGTCGCAAAGCCGCGGTGGCTAGTCGCAAAGCCGTGGTGGCTAGTCGCAAAGCCGTGGTGGCTAGTCGCAAAGCCGCGCGCGGAGGTGTGAGATGATCTTCTTCTCCTCGCGGGAGACCTTCACCTGCGTGACGCCGAGGATGCGCGCCGTCTCGGATTGCGAGAGGTCGCGGAAATAGCGGAGCATCACGATGTCGCGATGCAGGGGGCACAGCCCCTCTATCTCGGCGAGCAGGACCACGCGGTCGAAATCCCTCTCCGCGTCCTCGTCGGCGATGAGGCTGCCGAGGGTGAGCGAATCCTCCTCGCCCGTGACGCTCTCCTCAAGCGAGCGAACGGGCACCTCCGAAAAGAGGGCGGAGGCGGCGTCCTGCACCGATATGCCGACGGCGGCGGCGAGTGATTCGATATCCGCGGGCAGGCCTGCCGCGGCGCGCCGCTCCCTCTCGCGACAGAGGAGGGCGGAGAGGCGTTTTTCCTCCCTCGACACCTTTATCATCCCGTCGTCGCGCAAGAAGCGCCGAATCTCGCCGAGGATGAGCGGCACGGCGTAGGTTGAGAAGGCGCATCCGCGCCCCTCGTCAAAGCTGACGATAGCCTTGCAAAGGCCCATCGTGCCGCACTCGATAAGCTCGGCCATATCCCGCCCGCGGTCGCGAAAGCGCACCGCGATAGAGTAGACGAGCGGGTAATTCAACTCGGCAAGGGCGGTGCCCGCCTCCTCGTCACCCGCGCGAAAGCGCGCAATCAGCTCCGGATTCCGATCAAAATTCACCCGTTCATTTTCCGTCGTCATTTTCCCCACCGGGGCTTAAAAATTTCCGAAGGAGGACGGTGGTGCCCTTCCCTACGCGGGATTTGACGGTGAGCACGTCACACAGATTCTCCATAATCAGAAAGCCCATTCCACACCTCTCGCCATATTCACCCGTGGTGTAGGACGGCGTGCGTGCAAGCTCGACGTCCTCGATGCCGCAGCCGTTGTCGGACACCTCGACCGACACCTCGCGATTATCGTAGATTCTGGCGGATATGTAGACGTAGGCGGGCTCGCCCGCGGGGCGGTCGCGGTAGGCGTGGACTATCGAATTTGTGACCGCCTCGCTGACCGAGAGGCGGATGTCGCCAATCTCCTCGACGGTGGGGTTTAGCTCCGCCACCAGGGCGCTGACCGCGCTTCTTGCCACGCCCTCGTTTGCCGAGCGGGCAGGAAGGCGAAGCTTCATTTCATTTATTATTCTTTTCATTATACCTCCTATGGCGCGACGGTAAGACCGCGCACCCTTTCAATTCCCGACAGCCTTATGAGGCGCATTACCTGCGGAGTGGCGCCCGTGAGATGCACCCTGCCCCCGTTTTCGCCCGCGACCTCCACCCGCCCGAGTATCAGCGCGATGCCCGACGAGTCCATAAAGCCGACCCGTGTTAAATCTAACACGAGCACGCGGGGCCTCTCAAGGAAGGTCTCCCTGTCTATCCGCTCACGCAGGGCGCGGGCGGTGTGGTGGTCAATCTCGCAGGCAATGCGCGCGGTGAGGATGCCCCCCGCGCGGTCAAAGGTGATTTGCTCCCTCTCCATTTTTTCGTTCCTTCACTTCCTCGGCGATGCCGATTTTTCGTTTTACGAAACGAGTATATCACGCCGCGAATGGTGAATTTTGTCACAGTGTGCGCCCGCGGGGAATTTTTTTGTGGGGGTGAGCGACCCGTTTTCGTAGGGTATATGCGTCCGCAATTAAGCGCGTAATCCCGCCGGTCCCAACAATTTTCCCCCTTCGCCGTCGGGGCTCCCCCTCAATCAAGCAAATACAATTTGCGCGCGATGGCGAGCTTTGCCTGGTATTTTATGCGCTTGTAATTCGTTTCCGAGGTGTAGTCGAGCGCGCTGTTTGCGTGGCCGATATGCTCGCCGATCTCGTGGATGAGGGCGGGGGCGTACCTCTCGCCGTATAGCTCCGTGACCGCCTCGAGCATACGCGTGTTTATGTAGCGGTATTCCATATCCACCCGTCGGTGTGCCGACCCTGCGCCGCGGCGCGGGTAATCGTGGCAGAGCGCGACTATCAGCCCGTCGAGCGAGGGCTCGAATTTTTCTATATACCTAATACCCATACCGTGTCCTCCAATTCCCTGTTTAGCTTTTCGAGCGATTCCTTCAGCCCCGTGAGCTCGCCGAGGACCTCCTCGGCATCGTTTAAAAGGCGGGCAAGCTCGGGCAGCCAATCCTCGGGGTCGCCCTCGCCGTATTCGGTCATCAGCTCGCCAAGGAGGACGCGGATATTCAGCCTGCCGTCCGCCTTCGTGATTTTTTCGTTGATCTCTGCAATATCCCGCCTGATCTCCATCGGCGTGCGGTAAAGACGGACGGGCTCGCCCTCGTATGCGCTTGCTTGCGTGTAGAACATTTTTCTCCTCTCCTGTTATTTTTGCACCCTCGGGGCGCGGGTGCCGTCGTGTGGTTTCGTTGTTGATGTCGTTTTGTCTTGGCGATATTGCCCCACACCTCCCGTGGGTGGTGGAGCACCGCGGCAGGTGTTTCTCCCGCACTCGGCAGGTGGAGCGCCGCGCGGGATTGGTGGCATTGATGCCGTATGTACGGGGCGGCGTGGAGCGCCCCGTGTCAGGGTCTTCGGCACCCTGCAAATACAGTTTAGCACCCCGTGGGCTGTCTTTCAATCGGTTTTTTCGCCCGTTTCGCCCCCGCAGGATAAAAGAAGTATTAATTCTCTTATAACGCATAGAAAATCGTTGGCAGAAATATGGAGGAATTTTTGCGTTATGGGTGAGGGGGCAAGCTACAAGGCTCCCTCCGGGAGGCAAGGTTATCTACGTCAAGCCTCCCCTGCGTAAGGGGAGGTGGATTTCAATTTGCGGGCAAATTGAAAGACGGTAGGGTCGTTGTGAACTGCGAACGACCCGATCTACTGCGTATGTTATCCTAACTTCGCCGACCCTTCCGTCACGCGATTTACAAGCAAACCGCGCGACACCTCCCCTTGCGCAGGGGAGGCTTACCCCCATTCTCACTGCATATACTTCCTTAATTTTTCTATTGCGGCCTTTTCGAGGCGGGAGACCTGTGCCTGGCTGATGCCGATCTCGGCGGCTATTTCCATCTGGGTTTTGCCCTTGTAGAAGCGCATTGCGACGATTCCCTTCTCCCTCTCGTTCAGGGTGCGGAGCGCGTCGGCGAGGGTCATGCTCTCCACCCAGCTCTCGTCGGGGTCATCGTCGGCGGCGAGCTTGTCGATGACGAACATGCTGTCCTCACCGTCGCCGTAGACGCTGTCGAAGATGGAGATCGGCTCGACTATCGCCTCCATTGCCTCGCCGACCGACCGCTCGCTGACGCCGAGGCGGGTTGCGATTTCGGTTATCGTGGCGTCCCTGCCGCACTCGGCGGAGATCTCCTCCTTCACACCGAGGGCGCGGTAGGCAAGGTCGCGCACCCCGCGAGATACACGGACGGCGTTGTTATCCCTCTGGTAGCGGCGGAGCTCGCCGATTATCATCGGCACCGCGTAGGTTGAGAAGCGCACGTCCATATCAAGATTAAAATTGTCGATCGCCTTGATAAGGCCGATGACACCAACCTGAAAGATGTCGTCGGGGCTGTCGTGCTTTGGATTGAAGCGGCCCGCCACCGACAAAACGAGGCGTAGATTGCCCATTATCATCTCCTCCCTTGCCGCCGTGTCACCCTCCCGCGCACGGCGGAGCAACTCGCGCTTTTTCTCCTCACTGAGCGTCAGGAGCGTCGACGTATCAATTCCGCAGATTTCGACCCTGTTCATTTTTTCTCTCCTTTTTTCTTCGGTGAGGATAGTATTGACAAGAGGGCGAAATTTTACACGATCCCCGCGGTGGAGAAAAATAACAATTGTTTTCGTTGGGTGGGAAGGATTATGAGGGATACGCGCCCGTTTCTGCAGGGACCGGCCATCGGCAACACAAGCCTTCCCTTGTGAGGGAAGTGTGAAGAGCCGCAAGCGACTCGGATGAGTAGTCAAGCCAACCCAGCCTTTGTTGCGTTGTAGGGACCGGCGTCCTCGACGGTCCGAGGAGAGTATTGTAAGAAATCAAGGCGAAAATGTCGCAACCGAGCCATATACGCGACAGCGATAGCATCTGTTTGTAACGTCAATTCGTCACGGACCGTCAAGTTGCAACGCAACTTTCGGATGCACGGTCCCTACAATTTTACCGACGCAACCCCCCACAAATTTTCGTGACGGCTTGCATTATGCGCGCGGATATGATAAAATGAAGGAAAACGCAGGGGCATACTTACCTCATCCCGAGCGTAGGCTTTGCTCCTTAATCGGGATGACACGAATCTTCCTACGCCAAAAAAGAAAGGACAACGTTTATGATCATCAAAGGCATACAGAAGCTGACCCTGCTCGATTTCCCGGGGCGGGTCGCCTGTACTATATTTACGGCGGGGTGTAATTTCCGCTGTCCCTTCTGTCACAATGCGTCGCTCGTGCTCGGGGCGGACACCCCGACGGGGACGATACCGACCGAGGAACTGTTCGCCTTCCTTGAGGCGAGGCGCGGCAGGCTGACGGGCATTTGCATCAGCGGCGGCGAGCCGACGCTGCAGCCCGATCTCGAGGACTTTATCCGCCGCGTGCGCGCGCTTGGCTACGCGGTGAAGCTTGACACCAACGGCTACCGCCCCGAGGTGCTCGAGCGGCTGATCTCCGAGGGGCTCCTCGACTATATCGCGATGGATATCAAGTCCTCGCGCGAGGGATATTCCCGTCTTGCGGGCGTACCCGTGGATATAGATAAAATAGAGCAGAGTGTACGCATAATTATGCACTCGGGCGTGCCCTACGAGTTCCGCACGACGGTCATCGGCGACCTCCACACCGAGGAGGATTTCCACAAAATGGCAGACTGGCTCGCGGGGGCGGAAAAATTCTTCTTACAGGGGTTCGTCGACTCGGGCGACGTGATCTCGGGCGACATTCACGGATATGACAAATCGGGAATGAATAATTTGTTGAATGTGATGAAAATGAAAATCCCCTCTGCCAAAATTCGCGGGTAAATATACTATATATTGTGCAAAAATTGACGAATTTATCAATATTTTGTGTTTTGGTGTTGACAAAACGCTCTCCGTGGTATATACTATATACGCACCGCGGGGGGCGTTTTCCTCGCGTGTTATATTGACTTTAACGGCCACGGTAGCGTGGACGTTTTTTTACCCCCTTTTGGGTTTTTCACCCGTGGGGTGGGTCATAAAAATATTCATTTTTCAGGAGGCACAAATGTACGCAGTATTGAAACGTGACGGAAAGATCGTCAGCTTCGACATTACCAAGATCGCGGACGCCATCAGACTTGCCTTTGAGGCGACCGAAACCGACTATAATCAGGACATCATCGACTTCCTTGCCCTCAAGGTGACCGCGGACTTCCGCGGCAAGATCGTCGACCACCATATCGCGGTCGAGGACATCCAGGACAGCGTTGAGCGCGTGCTCATCCAGGCGGGCTACGACGACGTGGCGAAGGCGTACATCCTCTACCGCCGTCAGCACGAGAAGATGCGTAACATGTCCTCCACCGTCCTTAACTACAAGGAGATCGTCGACAATTACGTCAAGGTTGCCGACTGGCGCGTCAAGGAAAATTCCACCGTCACCTACTCGGTCGGCGGACTTATTCTCTCGAACTCGGGCGCGATTACCGCAAACTATTGGCTCTCCGAGGTTTACGACGACGAGATCGCAAACGCGCACAGAAACGCGGAGATCCACCTTCACGACCTCTCGATGCTCACGGGCTATTGTGCGGGCTGGTCGTTGAAGCAGCTTATTCAAGAGGGCCTCGGCGGCGTGACGGGCAAGATCACCTCCGCCCCTGCGAAGCATCTTGCAACCCTTTGCAACCAGATGGTCAACTTCCTCGGTATCATGCAGAACGAGTGGGCGGGCGCGCAGGCGTTCTCCTCCTTCGATACCTACCTTGCCCCCTTCGTCAAGGCGGACAACCTCTCCTACGACGCGGTTAAAAAGTGCGTTGAGTCCTTCATCTACGGCGTGAACACCCCCTCCCGCTGGGGCACGCAGGCTCCCTTCTCCAACATCACCCTCGACTGGACGGTACCCGCCGACCTCGCAGAGATGAACGCCATCGTCGGCGGCAAGGAGATGGACTTCAAGTACAAGGACTGTAAAAAGGAGATGGACATGGTCAACCGCGCCTTCATCGAGACGATGATCGAGGGCGACGCAAACGGCCGTGGCTTCCAGTACCCCATCCCCACCTACTCCATCACCCGCGACTTTGACTGGTCGGAGACCGAGAACAACAAGCTCCTCTTCGAGATGACCGCAAAGTACGGTACCCCCTACTTCTCCAACTACATCAACTCGGATATGGAGCCGAGCGACGTGCGCTCGATGTGCTGCCGTCTTCGCCTCGACCTTCGTGAGCTTCGTAAGAAGTCGGGCGGCTTCTTCGGTAGCGGTGAGTCCACGGGCTCCATCGGCGTCGTTACCATCAATATGCCGAGAATCGCCTACCTCGCGAAGGAAGAGGAGGACTTCTACAAGCGTCTTGACCGCCTTATGGACATCTCGGCGCGCTCGCTGAAGATCAAGCGTGACGTCATCACCAAGCTCCTCGGCGAGGGTCTTTACCCCTATACCAAGCGTTACCTCGGCACCTTTGCCAACCACTTCTCTACCATCGGCCTTGTCGGTATGAACGAGGCGGGCCTCAATGCGAAGTGGCTGCGCAAGGATATGACCCACGAGGAAACCAGAATCTTCACCCGCGACGTGCTCAACCACATGAGAGAGCGCCTCTCCGACTATCAGGAGCAGTACGGCGACCTCTACAACCTCGAGGCGACCCCCGCGGAGTCCACCTCCTACCGCCTTGCGAAGCACGACAAGAAGTTCTACCCCGACATTATCACCGCCTCCGACAAGACCGACGGCGGTACCCCCTACTACACCAATTCGAGCCACCTGCCCGTTGGCTACACCGACGATATCTTCGAGGCACTCGATATGCAGGACGAGCTCCATACCCTCTACACCTCGGGTACCGTATTCCACGCCTTCCTCGGCGAGAAGCTGCCCGATTGGCGTAGCGCGGCGACCCTCGTTCGCACTATTGCAGAGCACTATCGCCTGCCCTACTACTCCATCTCCCCGACCTACTCGGTATGTAAGAATCACGGCTACCTCTCGGGCGAGCAGTTCACCTGCCCCGAGTGCGGCGAGCGGACCGAGGTTTACAGCCGTATCACCGGCTACTACCGCCCCGTGCAGAACTGGAACGACGGTAAGGCAGAGGAGTACAAGGCGCGTAAGGTCTACTCCCAGGAGAAGGCAAAGGGCAAGTGCCCCCTGACCGATGAGGAGCGTGCGGCAAAGTACGGCACCCCCGTCGCCCCCGCGGCAGAGGTAAACGAGGCACCCGAGCGCGTGCTCCTGTTCACGACCGCCACCTGCCCGAACTGCAAGGCGGCGAAGCTCCTGCTCGACAAGGCGGGTATCTCCTACGAGGTGCTCCTCGCGTCCGAGAACGCAGAGCTCGTCGGCGCGTTCGAGATCAAGCAGGCACCCACCCTCGTCATCACGAAGGGCGACGCCTACAACCGCTACGTCGGCGTGTCCGCCATCAAGGGCTACATCGAGTCGAAGTAAACCGACCCGAAGCACAAAATCAACCCAATAAAAAATAGCCTCTCGGAACGAGGGGCTATTTTGAGATATGAGGTAAAGATAAGGTAACCAAAGCCTCCCCTAGCGAGGGAAGGTGAGGTAACAAAAGCCTCCCCTGCGCAAGGGGAGGTGTCGCGCGGTTTACTTGTAAATCGCGTGACGGAAGGGTCGGCAGAGTCAGAAAAAAAACTGTAACTAATATAGTCGCTCGTAGTCTGTAAACGACCCTACCGTCTTTCAATTTGCTCGCAAATTGAAATCCACCTCCCCTTGCGCAGGGGAGGCTTTACTGTCCGCCCACTTCGTTACCTTGCGCAGTGGAGGCTAAAACAAATCGCAAAAAGGAGCATTGGATGCAACGCAAGGGAAACCCCGATTTAGTAAAACGCGCACAGGAATTGCGTCGCAATATGACTAAGGAAGAAAAGCATTTATGGTATGATTTTCTCTCAACGCACCCCTTGAAATTCACGCGACAAAAAGTGCTCGGCAGGTATATTGCTGATTTTTACTGCGCGGCGGTTAAGCTCGTTATCGAGGTTGACGGAATACAGCACGCCACTCGTGACGCTTTGGCACACGACAGCGAACGAACCGCTTTTTTATCGGGATACGGTGTCACCGTTTTAAGAATCCCAAACGAGGCGATCAATAATCGCTTTACCGAAATATGTAATCATATTAACACTACGATAAAAAACCTGCAAGATGGGACGCAGGACATTAACTAATAACAAAATCCAACAACCAACGGAGAACAAAATGTACGATATTATCATCATTGGCGCGGGGCCTGCGGGGCTGACCGCGGCGATATATGCGCGGCGCGCGGAAAAGAGCGTGCTCGTAATCGAAAAGGAGAGCTTCGGCGGGCAGATCACAAAGTCGCCGAGAGTGGAAAATTACCCCGGCTCGCGCTCGATCTCGGGTGCGGAGCTTGGCGATATGCTGTTTGAGCACGCGACCGACCTCGGCGCGGAGATCGAGCTCGACACCGTTATCGGTATCAAGGGCGAGACCGCCGACCTCACCGTAATTTGCGAGGGCGGCGAGCACAGGGCAAAGGCGGTCATCATCGCAACCGGCTCGGAGCACAGGGAGCTCGACCTCGGGGGCGCGGACAAGCTCACGGGCGAGGGCATCTCCTACTGCGCGGTCTGTGACGGCGCGTTCTACAAGGGCAAGAAGGTCGTCGTCATCGGCGGCGGAAACACCGCCCTGCAGGAGGCGATAATGCTCTCCGACATTGCGAGCGAGGTGGTCATCCTTCAGGACCTCCCTCTCCTCACGGGTGAGAAATCCCTGCAAAACGTAATCGCCGAGAAGGAGAACGTCCGCGTTGTCACGGGTGCGCGCGTCAGCTGGCTCGAGACCGACGAGGGCGGCAGGCTGACGGGCCTCGTTTACGAGGAGATCGACGGCAAATTCATGCTCGCGGCAGACGGCATCTTCGTCGCCATAGGCCAGGTGCCGAAGCTCGATCAGTTCGCCGACGTTATCGAGCTCGACGAGCGCGGCTATGCCGCGGCGGGCGAGGATTGCATCCCGAAATCGACGGTCGAGGGCATCTACGTCGCGGGCGATTGCCGCACGAAGAAGATAAGACAGGTCACCACCGCCACCGCCGACGGCGCAGTAGCCGCCCTCGCGGCAATCAACTTCATCGACAACCTCTGGCGCAGAAGGAAGTATTGATGGGAAAACAATAAAAACGCACCCCGTGTTAATTGGTGGTGTTCTTAGCGGAGAATTTGAAAAACACCGTTAAGTGCGAGCATCGCATTTGACTAGTCAAACGCAAATGGGCTAAGCCCAAACCCTTATACAACAGAAAGAGAGCAAGAGTACAAGGAAAAAAACCTTATATTCTTGCTCTGTTTGTTTTCTGTGAATGAATTGATGCTAACGCATCATGAATTGGCTTCGCCATGAATTCTCGCTTCGCTCCATGAATTGAATTGCAACCAATGTGCCGTTAGGCACAATTCATGCCGCAGGCAATTCATGAAAGCTTGTCTTTCAATTCACGCAAGCGCGAGGTTGCAATTCATTGCGTGTTCTCCGTTAAGGATAACACGCATTAACACAGGGTGCGTTTTTTGCCCTTATGGGTGCGTTTTGCTTCAAAAATCAGACGATATTTCCGTCCTTATCAAAGAGGGGCAAGGGGGCAAGGCAGATGATGTCGGAGCGGTCGATGGCGTCGCCCTCGGCGAGGACGGCCATTTTGCCGACGATCTTGCCGCCTGCCTGCTTTACGAGATTCTCGAGAGAGAGGAGCGAGCCGCCCGTCGAGATAACGTCGTCAACGATGAGGACGCGCTTGCCCTTCATAAACGCGGCGTCGTCGCCGTCGATGTAGAGCACCTGCTTTTCAGAGGTGGTGATGGACTGCGTTTCGCACTTTACGACGTCCTTCATATAGAGCTTGACCGACTTTCTTGCGAGGACGTAGCGATTCTTGCCCGAGAGGCGGCACATCTCGTAGCCGAGGGGAATGCCCTTTGATTCGGCGGTGATGATAACGTCGTGCTCGGGTGCTTTCTCAAGGAGGGCGGCGGCACAGCGCTCGGTCAACTCAACGTCGCCAAAAAGGACGAATGCCGCGATGTAAAGATTGTCGGCGATAGGGCAAAGGGGGAGATCCCTTTCGATGCCTGCCACGTGAAGCTTATATACCATAATAAATATTCCTTTCGACGATGTCGTGCGGAGCCCACCGAGCAAAAAAGACGCTCGATCACACCCGCCAAGAAATATTATACAACACATTTCCACAATTTGCAAGTTTTATAGGAAAAATTTATAAATTGTTGGTATTTTGTAGGGACCGGCGTCCTCGCGGCGAGATAGCGTGCGCACCGTTTGTAGGGACCGGCGTCCTCGACGGTCCGAGCTAAGCGGGGGCAAAAATAATGCCGTCGCATGTGGTTATCGGGCGTGGTTGCCTTTTGTTCCTTCCTCGGTTATCTCCTCAACTCTCTACGGACCGTCTCAGTTGCGCAGCAACTTTTGCGCCAGGTCCCTACAATTCTACTTGCTCTCGACACCTCCCCTTGCGCAGGGGAGGCTTAATGTAGTCGGCACTTAGCGCCGAAAATCTAAGACTGAGTCAACGAATTTTTGGATGATAAGCGTTGAGCGTGACCCGAAGCCGTAGTTACCTACGGCGAGTGGGAGCGATCGGCGGTTAGCGCCGAAAATTCTAAGACTCTTACCTACGGCGAGCGGGAGCGGTCAGCACTTAGCGCCGAAAATTCTAAGACTCAGCCAAAAATTCTAAGACTCAAAGGTAGAAATCATGCCCGCCGATGGTATATAAATACTTGCGGTTCTGCTCGATCCAGTGTGAATGGGCCGTGCGCGGGTTGTGGAAATACATCGCGTTGTCCGAGAGGCTGGTGCCCTCGAGACAGATTTTCGCGGCGAGGCGGGCGGTGTAGGTCGGGGTGTTGTAGATGGTGCCGTTTGACACGGGGCTGAACTGCACGCCGTAGCGGCGGTCGAAGATCACGCCGTAGATGGTGTTCGGGAACGCGGTCGATTTTACGCGGTTAAGGATAACGTCGCCGACGGCGATCTGCCCAAGGAGGCTCTCGCCGCCTGCCTCGGCGGTGATGATGCGGGCGAGCCAGAACACCTCGTCCTCGGTATAATACGGCGCGCCGATGGGGTTATACTGTCCCTTGAGGCCTACCTCGCTCCCTTCGGTGTCCGCGGTCATTCCAAACGCCCGCCCGAGGACGGAGGCGGGGACGTACATCCGCCCGTTTGACATGATCACGTTTGGCGAGAAGGCGAAGAGCGGGCGGCCGTTTGCGTAGGACGTATAATTGCCGTCGGTCGCAGTGAAGGTCAGGTGCCAGCCGCTGACCGTCATTGTGCGCGTCGCCGAATCGTAGCTGACACGCGCGCCGATCGCGTTTGCCACCGCACGCAAGGGCAGATATGTAATGCCGTTCATTCTAAGGGCGGGCTCGGACAGTCTTTTCGTGCCAACAATTGTTGACATTTGCTCATGTGCCCAGATGCTTTTATTTGACACGGGGGGCAGGTTATAGGTGATTTTGCCCGCGCGGGCAGATGACGCGGCGGTGGTATAGGATACCGCGCTCACCTCGGTCGGGGTGGTCGAGGCCGTCACGGTATTACCCACGGGCGATAGGACGATAAGCGCCGCAGACGCCACGGATGCGATTTTTACGGGGAGGGGAGCCCTTCCCTTTTTACTTAGTTTTGCTTTTATGGTTGGTACCTCCTTTATGGTTCGTTGGCGTGTGCCACGGGAATATACTACCACAAAATACCCGCCCGCCGCAATGCAAAATATATGGGTCTGCTGACATCATTTACCACCGTCGGGCGATATTTCTCGCAAAGGAAAATTTACCCAACCCTATTGCATTTTTCGCGCACGTGTTGTAATATATATGTAGATTACATTTTAAAGGAGATACCCTACAATGAAGCTTAATTACGCGTCCTATAAGGACAAGGTTTACGCCTGCTGGATCGGTAAGAACATCGGCGGCACCATGGGCACGCCCTACGAGGGCACGCACGACGTGCTCGACATCAAGGGATTTGTAACCGCACCCGGCGTCGTCCTTCCCAACGATGACCTCGATTTACAGCTCGTTTGGCTTTACGCCCTCGAAAACTGCGGACCTCACGGCATCAATGCACAGGTCCTCGGCGAGCATTGGATCTCCTTCATCGTTCCCCATTGGAACGAGTACGGCCTCGGCAAGGCGAATATGAAGCGCGGTCTGCCCCCTCCGATGGCGGGTGACTACGATAACGACTGGTGCCATTCTAACGGCGCGTGGATCCGCTCGGAGATCTGGGCGAGTGTCGCACCCGCGATGCCCCACGTTGCGGCAAGGTACGCAATGGAGGACGCGATGGTCGATCACGGCGCGGGCGAGGGTACCTTCGCGGCGGCGTTCGTTGCCGCGTTGCAGTCGGCGGCGTTTGCCATTTCCGACCTGAAGAAGTGCATTGAGATCGGCCTTGCGGCAATCCCCGCGGATTCGAGAATGGCAAAGAGCATCAAGTTCGTGCTCGAATGCTACGAGGGCGGTATGAGCTGGCTCGATGCGAGAAATGCGGTACAGCAGCTGAACGCCGACATCGGCAACGGCTGGTTTGAGGCACCGTCCAACGTCACCTACGCGGTCATTGGCCTCTTGTGGGGCGAGGGCGATTTCAAGAAATCGATGATCACCGCGATCAACTGCGGCGACGATACCGACTGCACGGGCGCGACAGTCGGTGCGACGATGGGCATCCTTTACGGCACGGCCGGCATCCCCACCGATTGGAGCGAGTACATCGGCGACGAGATCGTCACCGTTTCGATTGCGAAGGGCAACAACGGTAAGAACACCCCGAAGACCTGCCGCGAGCTGACCGACAGGGTCGTTGCGCTGGCACCCGTTGTGGTTGGCGCGCACAGCATCCGTCACTCCAATTGGATGTACTCGGGTCAGCAGCTCCCCGGTTATTCGGTCGAGCTTTGCGAAGAGACCGACGCCACCGGCGTTTACGAGCAGCTGATGGAGCAGGCAAAGAAGGCGGGCGAGGTTGCAAAGAGCCTGAAGCCCTATACCGTCTATGCCGAGAACGTGATGATGAACGCGAACCTGACCCTCGAGAGCGCACCCGACATCGAGCCGAACGGCGAGATCAAGGTCCACCTGCATATACAGGCAAAGCAGTTCTTCGAGGACGAGCCGCGCACGATGGAGTTCAGATGGCTCCTGCCCGAGGGCTTCACCGCCGAGGGCAAGCGCACCGCAATGTCAAAGGCGTTCAACCCGCACACAAGCGGTAAAGCAGACGCCGATTTCGTCATCCGCGCGGGCGACACCGTCGCACCCGTTAACCGCATCGTGCTCGAGATCTTCACGAACGGCAGATGCACCCCGATGTATATCTACTTCCCCCTGTTTGGGTAAGAGATCAAGCGTCGTAATTTCCAAAAAAGATTTTTGGAGAAGGTATGTTCTATTACAGACGGCTTCGCGACCTGCGCGAGGATCACGATTTAACACAGGCGAGGGTTGCCGAAATTCTCGGCACTGCGAGGGAGCAGTATAACAAATACGAGCTCGGCAAGCAGGAGATCCCCCTTCACCACCTTATCACCCTTGCACGGTATTACAACGTTTCGCTTGACTACCTTGCGGGGCTGATAGATACGACTCGTCCTCTCAAATAGGCGTAAGCGTCCAACGTATATCTGTTCCCTCCCTGTTTGGGTAAAATAGGATTATTTGTAAATAGTTATTTACATCCTTGCATAAGAAAAGAGCGGCAAAAATGCCGCTCTTTTTGTGTTGTCATTTTCCGAAAAGTGCTGACAATGGGCAGGCATTCAGGAGTTTTCGTCTTGCGTGCTTGCCCTTTTCGTTTGCATTTTTTCGCCTTCGCATCCGCATCCTTGCGCCGTGCGGGCAATACTTATACTTGCATCCTTGCGCAGTGCGGTGATACGACCGATAGATAAAATCCGAGGGGGGATATGAAAGGCGGCGAGGTGCCGTTTCATAACGGGGTGGCATTGCATTTTCTCCGCCGGATTGCAAAATGACCGCTTTTTCGCATCGGCTCTTGCTTTTACAAATTCGATGTGCTAGAATGAAGGCGTAAAACGTTTTGGAGGTTGATATGATCAACGTAAGGCTGGATAAAAGGACGTACGAGGACAAGACCCGTGCCTGTTGGATAGGTAAGAATATCGGCGGCACGATGGGTGCACCCTACGAGGGCAGGCGCGAGGTGCTTGACGTTAAGGGGTTTGCCACCGAGGCAGGCGTCGTCCTTCCAAACGATGACCTGGATCTACAGCTCGTATGGCTTTACGCGCTTGAGCAAAACGGACCGCACGCAATAAATGCGGAGCTTCTCGGCGAGCATTGGCTCAGCTTCATCGTTCCCCATTGGAACGAGTACGGAATCGGCAAGGCGAATATGAAGCGCGGGATTCAGCCGCCGATGTCGGGCGACCTCGACAACGATTGGAAAAATTCAAACGGCGCATGGATACGCACCGAGATATGGGCTACCGTCGCGCCCGCAATGCCCCACGTTGCGGCAAGGTACGCAATGGAGGACGCTATGGTCGATCACGGCGCGGGCGAGGGTACCTTCGCGGCGGCATTCGTTGCCGCGCTGCAGTCTGCGGCGTTTGCCATCCCCGACCTGAAGAAGTGCATTGAGATCGGCCTTGCGGCAATTCCCGCGGATTCGAGAATGGCAAAGAGCATCGAGCTCGTGCTCGAATGCTACGAGGGCGGTATGAGCTGGCTCGATGCGAGAAATGCGGTACAGAGGCTGAACGCCGACATCGGCGACGGCTGGTTTGAGGCACCGTCCAACGTGACCTACGCGGTCATCGGTCTGCTCTGGGGCGAGGGTGATTTCAAGAAATCGATGATCACCGCGATCAACTGCGGCGACGATACCGACTGCACCGCGGCGACCGTAGGTGCGACGATGGGCATCCTTTACGGGACGGCAGGCATCCCGAGGGATTGGAGCGAGCACATCGGCGACGAGATCGTCACGATTTCGCTGAACCGCGCGTCAAACGGCTCGAGCTTCCCGAGGACGGTTACCGACCTGACGCAGAGGGTGGTGAGGCAAGCGCCCGCGGTGCTTCTCGCCCACTCGACGAGATTCACGAATTGGGGATATACCGGCGTTTGCTTTGAATTTGGCTGTGAGCTTGGCGAGGGCGACGATATCCCGACGGACATATTCGATAGATACCTGGAGCTCGCACGGGGAAGATCGCGCAAGGACGCCGAATGCCTCAAGCCCTACACCGTATACGCAAGGAGCGCGCTGATGAATGCGAGCCTCACCCTCGACCGCGAGCCGGTTATTGCCCCCTGTGACAGGGTGTGCGCTCATTTGACCCTCGAGCTCCACGCCTACCATCAGGTGGAGCCAAAGAGCATCAGAATGCGTTGGATAACACCCGACGGCTTCGCCGTTAGCGGCAGGAAATCCCTGCTTATCCACGATTTCAACCCCCATTCCTGCGGCAGGGCGGAGTGCGATTTCGTCATCACCGCACCCGAGCGCATCAAGGTAGAGTCGCGTATGATACTCGAGATCATACCCGACGGGCGGATTTCCCCTATGTATATTTCCTTCCTGCTTTTGGGCTGATTTGACAACCTTTGTTTACATATTATATAAAGAAAAGAGCGGCAAAAATGCCGCTCTTTTTGTGTTGTCATTTTTCAAAACGTGCCGTTTTGCGACACAGGGTCGGACTTGCGCGGGGAAGGACGAGGGCTATCAGATACCGAAGGTATCGCGGAGGTAGTCGCGGGAGGCCTTGGCGCACTCGAGCTCGGTCATGCCGAGGGAGGGGTCATCCTGCTCGACGATGATATACTCGGTGCCGCATTCCTCGCAGGCCTCGAGGATGGCGCGGACGTCCTGCAGACCCTGGCCGAGGGGGCGGTATTCAAAGCCGCTCTCCGTGCGGTCGCCGCCGCCCTTTGCATTGCCGTCGGTGTCGATGAGGGCGTAGACGGGGCCCGCGGCAAGATTCTTGCAGACGAAGTCCTTGAGGTGGACGACGGTTACCCTGCCCGCAAATTCGCGGAGCTTCTTCACGGGGTCGATGCCCGCGTAGTGCACCCAGCAGGTGTCAAACTGCGGCTCGAACATTTCCTCGGGGATCGCCTCGCAGATGTAGTCGTGGAGATATTTGCCGTCGAATTTTTTAAACTCGAAATCGTGGTTATGGTAGCCGAGGAGCATGCCGTTTTCATAAAGCATCCTCGCGGCGGCGCGGAATTTTTCAGCGGTTTCGGGCCATTTCTCGCTACCTGCGAGGAGGTCCTTATTATACCACGGGATTATGCTGTACTTGACGCCGAAGGTCTTGAGGAAATTCATCTTGCCGACGGGGTCATCGTCATAGAAGTCGAGGCCCTGATGCACCGAAATACATTTCAGACCGTACTTGTCGAGGACGGCCTTAAGCTCCTCGGCACTCTTGCCGTGGTAGCCCGCAAACTCAACGTATTCGTAGCCCATTTCGGCAATTGCCGCGAGGGTGCCCTCAAAATCCTTTGCCATCGTGTGCTTGACGCCGTAGAGCTGGATTCCTACTTTAAACTGTTTCATATTTACCTCTAAACGTAAATTATTGTTTACCTCGCGCCGACGCAAAATCGGTCGGCGCGGGCGTGAGATTGGTGTGATAATTTAACACGGGGTGGGATATGCCATCGTGTAACGATGGATTACATGCCGCGCGGGGCGCGGATTACATACCGCCACGGGGTGATGGATTACATGCCATCGCGAGCGATGGATTACATGCCGCCTTGCGGCGGATTGATCTCCGACGGGCAAAAATCAGACCTCGGGGATTTCGATGACCACCTCGTGGCCGAGCTCGGCAGAGCGGGCAATGCCGTCGAGGATAGCCTGGTTATAGATGATCTCGGAGGTGGGGACGGGGGCGGTGCCGCCATTCTTCACCGCGTCGATGAAGGAGCGAATCTTTCTGTCGAAGTTGGAGGGTGCGCCCTCGGGCTCCTTGATCTGGGGGATGACGGTTTGTACCTGCTTGCCTGCGACCTCGTGGTAGATGATAAGATCGCCGCCGACAGAGCCGTTCCAGCACTCGGTCGAGGGGATGCGAAGGCTACCCTTTGTGCCGTAGAGGATGGTGTCGCCCGAGGTGTCGAGGTTCATTGCCCACGCGATGCGGAAATCGATCACAACCCCGCCCTCAAGACGGATGAACGCCGCGGCGAAATCGTCAACGCCGAATTTCTCGTAATACTCGGGGTGGCCGCAATTCTTGTAGCCGATATAGTTCGGATCGGTGCCGAAATACGCCGATTTGTAGCCCGTAACGGTGAGCGGCTTCGGATGGCCGAGCGAGTTCATAACCATATCGAGCGAGTAGCAGCCGATGTCGGCAAGCGCGCCGAGGCCCGCGGTCTCATCCTCGATGAAGGTGGTGCCGAAGGGGGTGGGGATGCCGCGACGGCGACCGCCGCCCGTCTGGACGTAATAGACCTTGCCGAGGACGCCCGACTCTACGATATCCTTTACCATAATCATATTGGGGTCAAGGCGCGGCTGGAAGCCGATGGAGAGGATCTTGCCGCTCTCCTTCTCTGCCCTCATGGCCTCGATCGCCTCCTCTGTGGTGACGGTGAAGGGCTTTTCAAGCAGGACGTGCAGACCCGCCTTGAGCGCCTGGATGGCGCAGGGTGCGTGCTGACGGTTGTAGGTGCAGACCGAAACCGCATCGAGGCGAAGCGACTTGTCGTTTACCATTTCCTCGCCGTCCTTGTAATCGCACTTCACGCCCTCGACGCCGTGCTTTTTAAAGAATGCCGCCGCCTTGCCGGGGATGAGGTCAGCGCCCGCAACGATCTCGACGTCGGGGCAACGAAGGTAACAGGCGATATGCGCGTCGGCGATCCAACCCGTGCCGATGATACCTACTCTGACCTTTTTCGAGGTGTCGACCTCGGTCACAGTTTGATTTTCCTTGAAAGCATCAAGAATGTTAGCCATAAGAGCCTCCTTGTTGGTTTTAATTTTGCTTACATCTAAATTATACACGCCCGCGCGCGCCATTTCAAGGTGAATATTGTGAAAAAGTAGTAGGATTTTGACTTTTTTATAAACAAATATAGTAAAAACGCGAACAAAACGAAAAAGGGGCGGTTGCTCTCAACCGCCCCTCGGTATACGGCGAAGCTCCTGCTACTCGCCTAGAATTTGCAAATATTCATCAAGTCTTCCCTCTACGTACTCTGCGACGAGGTCGATCATCGCGCCGGGGTCACCGTCGCGATAAAAGGCGTCAAACGCATCGTAGTATCGCCTACGGTCAGTGAATTTGACGTTAATTGGCGGATACCCGTTGCGAATCAGCTCAAGATTGAGGATCAGTCTGCCCGTCCTGCCGTTTCCGTCGATAAACGGATGAATGCCCTCAAATTCGAGGTGAAAGAGCGCGACGCGCTCCACCGTCGTCATTATATCGACCCGACCCTCGTTAACCGCGAGGAGCTCGGCCATCTTCTCTTCAATAAGATAGGGCGGCACGGGCTCGGTATATGCGCCCGCAACACGAACGGGAATACGGCGATATTGCCCCCTGTCCTCGGGGCGGTTTATCAGCACGAGCGCGTGTATGCACTTTATCACGTATTCGGAAAGTGGGAGGTTGTTTTTTGCAACGTCCTGCACGTAGAGGAACGCGTCGCGGTGCCCCACGGCCTCGAGGTGGTCCTTAAGCGGCTTTTGATCGACCGTCATTCCCTCGAGCGCTATTGCCGTTTCCTTCAGGGTGAGTGTGTTACCCTCGATAGCGTTGGAGTTGTAGGTGAAATCAATCAAAAATTCTTCTGCAAGTCTTTCGACCTCGCCCGCGGTGAGAGGCCGCCTCGTGGCAAGAAGCCCCCTTTTCCTTTCAATAGCGGCAAGGCGGTCGGTCGCCGTCCCTTTGCTCATTCTGCCATCTGCGGGCTTTTTCGCATTCGCGGGAATCAGGTAGAGCTTGCCGCTTCTCACTACGCCCTCAATCTTCCCCTCAGCGCACAGGACGCGGACACGGCGCGCGGATATGCCCCACATTTTCGCCGCCTGCGAAACCTTCATATATTCCATGCTTCACCCTCCGTTTCTTGTTTCGATAAGGTTATTATATCACGTTTCGGGAACAATAGCAACAGTTTTTTCGTTTTTTGCGGTATATTATTCTGATTATTTGCGTTTTTGGGGAATAATAGCGGAATTTCGGGAACAATAGCGGCGTTTTCGGGAAGGATAGTGCCGACGGTGATGGTTGTGCGCGGGGCGCGCGAGTGGTGCTCGCCGAGGGCGGATGGTATTGCTACGCAGTGGTATTCGCCGAGGGCGAGTGGTATTGCTGTGCAGTGGTATTCGTGCGCGGGGCGCGCGAGTGGTATTCGCCGTGGGCGAGTGAATAAAAGAGAAGGACGGTCGGTGACCGTCCTTTTCTTAGGTGTGCTTTGCATGCTTGGGTTTTCTTTCGCGGATCAGAGCACCTTCGAGAGAAATTCGCGGAAGCGGGGATTCTTCGGGTTCTCGAAGACCTCGGAGGGCGGGCCCTCCTCTGCTATTACGCCGCCGTCGACGAAGAGGACGCGGTCGGCAACCTCGCGGGCGAAGCCCATCTCGTGCGTGACGATAACCATCGTCATTCCCTCCTCTGCCAGCTCCTTCATCAGCTCGAGAACCTCGCCGACCATTTCGGGGTCGAGGGCGGAGGTCGGCTCGTCAAAGAGCATGATCTTCGGCTCCATTGCGAGGGCGCGGACGATCGCGATACGTTGCTTCTGTCCGCCGGAGAGGGTCGCGGGATAGGCGTCCGCCTTTTCGGAAAGACCGATCCGCTCAAGGAGGGCGAGGGCGCGCTCACGCTCCCTCTCGACGAGGTCCTTCACCTCTTTGCGGCAGACGATGGCACCGAGGAGCTTACCGAGGATGCCGCGCTCAGCATATATCCTGCGCTTGCCGACGTGGACGGGGGCGAGCATAATATTTTCGAGGACGGTCTTGTTGTTGAACAGGTTGAACTGCTGGAAGACCATGCCGATGTTTTCGCGGTGCTTGTTGATGTCGATTTTGAGGTCGGCGATGTCCTCGCCGTCGAAGATGATGGAGCCGCCCGTCGGGTCCTCCATACAGTTGAGGCAACGAAGCAGGGTCGATTTACCCGAGCCCGAGGCGCCGAGGATGACCACCCTCTCACCTTGGCGGATGTCGAGGTCGATGCCGCGGAGGACCTGTACGCCGTCCTCAAAGGTCTTTTCAAGACCCTTTGCGCTGAGAATTACGTTGTCGGTCATTACGCCTTAACCTCCTTTGCCTTTTTTACGGTTTTGTTTTTCTCGCTCCTTGCGAAGAAGCGCTCGAGCAGCTTAACGAGCAGGGTGATAAGCAGAACGAGGACGATATATATCGCCGCCATCACGAGGTAGGGGACCATCTTTTCGTAGTTTTTGCTACCGATAGTGGTGAGCGCGGTGTAGAGGTCGTAGACGGTGATGAAGGAGAGCACCGAGGTCTCCTTGATAAGGGTGATGAACTCGTTTCCGAGGGTGGGAAGAATGTTCTTGAGTGCCTGCGGGATGACGATGCTGACCATCGTCTTGACGTAGGAAAGGCCGAGGGCGCGCCCCGCCTCCATCTGTCCGCGGTCGACAGAATTAAGACCGCCACGCATTATCTCGGACACGTAGGCACCGCTGTTCAGACCGAATACGACGATACCGACGGTGAGCGAGTTGACCTCCTTTACCCCGAGCATCGGAAGGAGGACGTAGTAGGCAAGAAGGAGCTGGACGACCATCGGCGTGCCGCGGAAGAGCGCGACGTAGACGGTGCAGACCTTGTCAAGAATCCTAAGGACGAGCTTGTACTTCGGGGCGACCTTCACGATGGCGATAAGCGTACCGACGAGGATACCGATGATAAGGCCGAGGACGGCAACCTTGATCGTGTTCACAAGTCCGTCGACGAGCAGCTCGCGGAAGTATTCGCTCTGCATCGTCTTAAAGAACTTCTCCCATTTTATTGACCAATCAATGTTCATTTAGTGATTTTTCTCCTGTATTTTGTGGATTAGACTATCTCTCCTGACGCAAAAACATCCCACGGGCTACTCACCCGTGGGTGTTTGATTGTAAACAATTGTTTGCGTTTTCGTGCGCCCGTATTCGGCGCACAGCCCGTTTGATTTAACACGGGGTGGTAGATGTTGCCGTTTTCGTTATCAGTTGCCGTTTGCGGCGTTTACGAGTGCGGCACCGGGTGCCTCGTCAACAACGACGGCGAAGATGTTGCCGTTGATAAGGTCGGTGATGGCGTCCTGAGCGGTGGCGTAGCCCTTGCCCTCAAGGTTTGCGAAGCCCTCGTAGCCCCAGTCAGCATCGCCGTTAACGTACATACCGCCGGTGGTGCCGGTCTGGTAGCCGAACTTCTTGCCCTCGAGGGACTTAAGCACGTTCTCAACCTCTTCTGCGGTGGTGCAGGAGTCGAATGCGGTGTTGTCAGCCGCAACGATGATCTTCTGGCTTGCGTTGTAGTAGGTGTCGGTGAAATCGTAGATAGCGGCTCTGTCAGCGCTGACGGTGATGCCCGCCATACCGATGTCGGCGTAGCCCGCCTCAACCTGGGTGAAGATGTCGTCGAAGCCGATGTTCTTGATCACGAGGTCAAGACCCTTGGATGCGGCGTATGCTGCGGCGATCTCGATATCGAGACCGTAGATCTTACCGTCGTCGCCGATGTACTCAAAGGGCTCGAAGGGGCAGTTGGTAACGACAACGAGGTTGCCGTCGGTGTTGGTAACGTCGGTGGTGGTTACGTCGTAGCCAACCTTGGTGCCGACGCCCTTGAAGTACTTGTCAACGTATTCGTCGAACTTGCCGTTATCCTTGATCTCGGCGAGGAAGGAGTTGAAGCCGCTTACGAGCTCGGTGTTGCCCTTCTTGCAGACGAAGGCGTATTCCTCGTCGGTGAGCTTAACGTCAATGACCTTGACGACGGGGTCGGTATTTTCATCGTTCGGCTTGCAGGACGCGAGCGTGAGCATCGAGAGTACGAGAATTGCGAGTGTGAGTGCGAGAGAGATGATCTTTTTCATTTTGTTTTCTTCCTTACTGCGGTGGACCGCTATATTGTGTTTTCACAGGTGCGGTGTGCCGCGCTTTGTGTGATGTGACAATTATACTCTCCTCGTTGCATAAAGTCAATAGTTTTTTGCAAGAAAATTCATTTTTGTTGCATTTTTATTCATAAGGGATTTTCCGCGGGTGAATTTTGTGCATATTACACAACCAGCCCCGAATTTCGCAGGCGCGCGGGAAGAAAACAGATCTGATTTTATTTAAAATAGGATATATTTTTGATAAATCTCCTTGTCCTTCGATTGAAAAAATGCATATATTCACATTATATTCATTGCATAAATATTCATTTTTGGTGGGTATATGCAATTTTGAGGAAAAACGGCGGCGAAGCGGCCGTACAGGATGGAAAAACCGCGCAGAGAATCGGTTAAGCCTCCTGCGTAAGGGGAGGTAACGTTAGCCTTCCCTAGTGAGGGAAGGGGGACCGCGAAGCGGTGGATGAGTTGTCAAGCCTCCCCTGCGCAAGGGGAGGTAACATAAGCCTTCCCTAGTGAGGGAAGGGGGACCGAAAAGTTGCGGAGCAACTGAGCGGTGGATGAGTTGTCAAGCCTCCCCCTTTGGGGGAGTGTGTCAGAGAGTTGCTACGCAACTCGACGGAGAGGGCAAAGCCTCCCCTTGCGCAGGGGAGGCT
>JAZODF010000066.1:0-3400 GCA_045596865.1 Eubacteriales bacterium | reverse complement strand
CCTCTTGCACAGACCAGAGAGCACGTTCTTCTTGCTCGTCAGGTTGGCGTTCCCGCAATCGTTGTTTTCATGAACAAGTGCGACATCGTTGACGACGAGGAGCTTCTTGACCTCGTTGAGATGGAGATCAGAGATCTCCTTAACGAGTACGAGTTCCCCGGTGACGACATTCCGATCATCCGCGGTTCTGCTCGTGAGGCTCTTACCTCCAACAATGGCGTTGACGCTCCCGAGTATGATTGCATCAAGGAGCTCATGGACGCTGTTGACTCCTATATCCCCACTCCCGACAGAAAGGCAGATCTCCCCTTCCTTATGCCTGTTGAGGACGTATTCTCCATCTCCGGTCGTGGTACCGTTGCTACCGGTCGTGTAGAGCGTGGTACCATCAAGATGGCTGACACCGTTGAGATCGTTGGTCTTTCCGACGAGTCCAAGAACACCGTTGTAACCGGTATCGAGATGTTCCATAAGCTCATGGACTTCGCTGAGGCTGGTGATAACGTTGGTCTTCTTCTCCGTGGTGTTGCTAAGAACGAGATCGAGAGAGGCCAGGTTCTTTGCAAGCCCGGCTCCATCAAGCCCCACACCAAGTTCCTTGGTCAGGTTTACGTTCTTACTGAGAAGGAGGGTGGCCGTTCCAAGCCCTTCTTCACCGGTTACAGACCTCAGTTCTACTTCAGAACCACCGACGTTACCGGTATCATCAACCTTCCTGCTGACGTTGAGATGTGCCGTCCCGGCGACAACGTAAACATGGACGTTGAGCTCATCACTCCTATCGCTTGCGAGAAGGGTCTTCGTTTCGCTATCCGTGAGGGTGGCCGTACCGTTGGCTCGGGCGTCGTTGCTGAGATCAAGGAGTAATTTCTACTTTAATTATTCAGTTAATTAAATAGATAGATGACCCGACACCCATCTCGGGTGTCGGGTCATTATATTTTTTGCCGTGCGTCCCATATAGCCGACCCGCCGACGGGGAAAAATCCTGCCCGCCGATGACGTCGGAAGGATGCGGTAAAGCCGGAAAACAGCAAGCAAAAGTCAGCAAACAACGTAATATAATACAAATTAAAATCAAATTCTTTGGGGAATGGTGCAAATCCATATCGGCAGTGAAGCCTGCCCGCGACAGTCGCGAGGGGGCAAAGTCTGCGAAGAGCAACCGCGTATCATGGCAAAGGGCAGGGAAGAATGATCTTACCCGACCCGCGATGAATATGAGCGAAGGGTCATGCTCCCGACGGGGTGAAAATCCTCGACCGACGGTGTTAGTGGCACCCCGTGTTAAATTATCACGGGTTGTCGGTTCAGTCCGGATGAAAAAAGAGGTTTGAAGATTATCGAAATTTCGGTTAATTTTTGAATATATTCTTTTCCTCATAGGCTTTGGTCTATGAGCTTTTTTATTCTCATAGCCGCCCGTGAGTTTTTGATTCCTCGCATGAAAGGGAAAAGAGTAATGAAAAAGAACAACAGCATCCTTAACCCGCGTAACCTCGTGGGTATCGGCATCTTTGCCGCACTTGCCTCGGTGGTCAGCTTCGCCACCTCCTTCTTGAAGATCGGATTTCTCTCGCTCGACGCGGGAGATATCGTCGTCGTCCTTGCCTCCTTTATCTACGGTGCGCCCGCGGGTGTCGTCATCTCGGCGTTAGCCTCGCTCGTCGGCTTCCTCTACTCGGGCACGGGGCCGTGGGGGCTTATCATGGACTTCTGCTCCTCGGCGACCTTCGCCTTCGTCGCCGCCTTTATCTACTCCCGCCGGAGGGATTTCAAATCCGCAATCATCGGTATCACCGCCGCGGTCCTCTCAACCACCGCGATAATGGTGCCGCTCAATATACTTATCACCCCGCTTTATACGGGTGCCCCGACGGCGCAGGTCATCGGCATGATCCTGCCTCTGCTTCTGCCGTTCAATTTCGTTAAAACGCTCTTTAACGGCTCGGCGGCGCTCCTTATCTATAAGCCCGTCGTCCGCGCTATGCGCGCCGCTCACCTCGCACCCCCATCAAGGAGCGAGAATCTCTCCGCGGGTACAGGCACGCGGAGGGCGCGCCCAACCGTAATGGCGCTCATCCTCGGCGGTGCCGCTTTGCTCGTTGCCGTCGGCGGCCTCGTCGCCCTGTCGGTGATCTACGGCTTCCACGTCGAGCTGCCCTGGTGATCAACCCCTCCCGCCACTAAAAAACGCCGCGGGAATAATACCGTACCTCGGCTGATTCGCATACCCCGCCTCGGGTAAGTATAGGTCGAAACCGACTCCCGCCACCGCGGGAAAACCCCATCTTGGAGAAAAATCATGCTTCACTATATCGCACGCGACGAGGGGGAAAATCTCCTTCATTTCAGCACGGACGAGCCGATATGTGCCACCCCGTGTCAAATTATTCGCGCAAATCTTATAACGTCCGCCGTCCTGAATTACAATTATGAGGAGCCGTTCTGGCTCTACGAGGTCAGGTTTTCCGACGGCGCGTCGGTCTGGCTCCGTGCCTTCGATTTTCAGGACGCGGTGGTGTCCGCCGTCCTTTTTCGCACGGGGGCCCACCCCGATTGCGACGGCAAATCTGACCCTCGTCCCGTGACGGCGGGTGACATTCCAACCGCGGTCAAGGAATACGATCTCTACGATCTTGAGCGCGACGGTCACGTCCCGCCCGTTTCCTCTACGGTCAGCGGCGCGGGTGTCGACGTGCTGATGCACCTCCGCTACGATAACCGCGACCTCGTCGCGCACGCCCTCGGCTACGTCAACGGTGATGACCCCGCCGACCTCATGGCACAGGAGCAGGACCGCATAACCCGCTCGCTCCGCGTCGACGGAATTGACAGGCGGGGCGCAAACGCCACCGACCTCACCGCCCACGAAATTCGCCGCGTCTGTGCGCACGTCTGGCACTCCTACATCTTCTTTGAGGCATCCGACGCCTCGCTCGACGTCTACGCGCTCCACGGCGCGCACGATAAAACCACCGACCCGCTCGAGGCACTCTTCTGGTCCTATATCTTCGAGCAATGGGGTTGCTACGATTGCGTCATGCCCTACGGCATCTACCGCGCCGTCACCGAGGGTATCCTCGACCCCTACCTCCCCGACCTTGCAAAGGATCGCCCCGCCCTCGAGTGAGCGCGACCGATTTATCCCGCGTGTAAATCCAACACGGGTGAAAATAGAAAAAACGGAGATGAAAATCTCCGTTTTTTGTTTGGATAATTGGTTATGTAAGTGAGTAAAATTGTAGGGACCGGCGTCCTCGTGTAAAATTGTAGGGACCGGCCTCCCGTGTCAAGAGCAAGATTGTTAACAGGTGTGCAAGATGATGGTATACACATTTTTGTTTGCAAATTAATGCTTTTGGAAGCCCCTCGGAGCGTAGCGGAGAGGGGCTTCCAA
>JAZODF010000065.1:0-12920 GCA_045596865.1 Eubacteriales bacterium | reverse complement strand
GGGCAAGTGAAGTTATCTTCGATAGTGAAGTTCACTTCGTGAGTGAAGTTTCGCCTAACGGCGAAGTGATGGGCAAACTTAACTTCACTGCGAGCTTTTGCGAGCAACTTCACTGTGTATAACACAACTTCACTTTTGCGATAGCAAAAACTTCACTAACAGAAAAAGAGCATACATACAAGATTTTTCGTCTTGCGTGTGTGCTCTTTCTGTTTGTAATAGGGGTTGGGGCTTAGCCCATTCAGGATTTGTCTGGACAAATGTGATGCTCGCACTTAGCGGTATTTTTGAATTTTCCGCTAAGGATGTTACCCTACCGGGTGGCGGTTTTCTTTATGCAGTTTTTCTTACGAGGTTTTCTTCTGCGGTTTCCCAATTATCGGGATTCGGACGGGTTACCCCGTTAACCCGCGAGGTGTTTTTTTGGCGAGGCGGCCTTCGTCAGACCTCGTCGATATGGCGAAGCTCGTCGATGTAGCCGTCCATCAGGCGTGGCAGGCGCGAGCCGAGCACGCTTGCCGAAAAGAGGTACACGCCGTCGAAGTCACCGCCGTTCTCGGTATCCAGCTCCCACACGGTGCCACCCTCATTGCGCTCTGTAACGGCGAGCGGGTCGGGGGAAAAGACGAGGATATTCACCACGCCGTCGGTGGGGGTGGTATCGTAGTCAAGCGGGATTTTGATGCCGCCGACCCTGCCCGAATTGACCGCGCGGCGGTGAGCGAGCCTGCCCTGATAGTAGGTGTCGCGGGCGCCGTCAAGATGGACCGCCCTGCCGCGCGTGATGAACGGGTAGAATTTCAGTCGATAGTGCACGCCGCGGACGTCAAGCTCAATATCGTAACCCGCGAAATTCCAGAAGAGCGAGAGCATCGGCAAGCGGTTGTATTTCAGCTTGATGCCGTTTTCCTTCGCCCCCGTGCGGAGCTTTTTAAGGAAGGCCGAACGCCGACGCATTGCCCGAAGGATACGAAGGGCTATGATAGCCGCGATGAGGATGACCACGCCGCCGAGCAGCTCGCGCCAGAGGTCGCGGATAATATTGTACGCCGATATGAACGCGGACACGAGCATATCGAAAAATTGAAATATGATACCGAACAGCTCCATTTACAACCCTTCTCCTTCATTTTTATCCGGATTTTTATCGATTTTTGCCCGTGAAATTTAACACGGGTACCGCCAAAGCGCGTTTTACGCGATTACGGGATAGCCCTGCTCGGTGACGGCGGCAATGATCTTGTCCGACACGTCCTTCGTCATTTTTACCGTGAGGGTGCCGTCGAGGTGGACCGCGGTTGCCTCGATAACGCCGTCGATAGCCTCGACGGTTTTCTTCACTCTTGCCTCGCAATGGGGGCACATCATTCCTTCAAGCACGAATACCTTGATCATTTTCTCATTCTCCTTGTTGTCTTTATCATCGTTGTTTTCATTATTGTTGGTTATCGATTCATTTGCGCATTCCGCGGTATCCCCTGCGTCACAGGCAGAGGGGCAATCGGCCGCGGTATCGGCAGTAGCCTTTTTCCGCGCACCGAGGAGGCGTTTTTCGCTCCACAGGCCGAGGCGAAGCGCGTTCATCACGACCGACACGCTCGACAGGCTCATTGCCGCGGCACCGAACATCGGGTTGAGGGCAAGGCCAAACAGACCCGCCGCCAGCGGTATGCCGAGGCAGTTGTATAGGAAGGCGAAGAACAGGTTTTCACGGATGTTTTTCAGCGTTTTGCGCCCGATGGCGAGCGCGGCGGCAACACCCATCAGTCCGTCGCGGATGACTACGACGTCCGCCGCCTCAATCGCTATATCCGTGCCCGCGCCGATGGCGATGCCGACGTTTGCGGCGGTCAGGGCGGGTGCATCGTTAATCCCGTCACCCACCATTGCACAGCGGTGCGTGCGCATCAGCTCGCGAAGGACGGCTTCCTTGTCCTCGGGAAGCAGCTCGGCGCGGACCTCGTCAATGCCGACCTCGCCCGCGATATGCGCGGCGGCGGCAGAGTTGTCACCCGTCAGCATAACGACCCGCATGCCCATCCTATGAAGGGCGGCGACGGCGATGGCGGCATCCTCCTTTACCGTGTCGGACACGGCAATCATTCCGAGGTATTCCCCGCCGCGGATGAAGAGCATCGGCGTCTTGCCCTCCGAGGCAAGTCTATTATATTCCTCCGTAACGGTATTGTCAATAGTTGTTAACGTTTTTGCATACTCAAATTTAACGCCATACACCTCCGCATCACCAAGAGTAGCGCGCACTCCCCTGCCAGATAGGGCGGCGAAATCTTCACACGGGGTGGCACTTACGCCGTTTTCGGCGCAATATGCGACGATGGCACGGGCGAGCGGATGCTCGCTTGCATACTCGACCGAGGCGGCAACCTTGAGAAGGTCGGGGTGACGTGGGAGGACGTCGGTAACGCGCGGCTCGCCAAGGGTGACGGTGCCCGTTTTATCAAGGACGACGCAATTGACCCGCCCGCACTCCTCGGTGGCGGCGGCATTCTTGTAAAGGACGCCGTGGCGCGCACCGACGCCGCCACCCACCATTATCGCAACGGGGGTAGCAAGGCCGAGCGCACACGGACAGGAGATGACGAGCACGGATATTGCCCGCGCCACCGCAAATCCAAAGGACGCGCCAGCAAGAAGCCAGCCCGCGAGCGTCAGAAGCGACAGACCGAGCACCGTCGGCACGAACACACCAGACACGCGGTCGGCGAGCTTTGCAATCGGTGCCTTGGTCGCGGCGGCGTCGGTTACCATCTTGATAATGCCTGCGAGGACGGTGCCCTCCCCAACCTCGGTCGCGCGGCAGACGAGCCTGCCCGAGGAGTTGACGGTTGCACCAAACACGCGGTCGCCGACCGCCTTGTCAACGGGGATGGCTTCGCCCGTCAGCATGGATTCGTCAACCGCGCTCTCACCCTCGACGACGATGCCGTCAACGGCAATGCGCTCACCGGGGCGGACGAGGAAGAGGTCGCCGACCCGCACCTCGTCAATATCCACCTCGCGAAGGGTATCCCCCTCGACGAGGGTCGCGCTCTTGGCACCGAGCTCCATCAGCGCGCTGATTGCATTCGTGCTCCTGCCCTTTGCACGGGATTCGAGCATCTTGCCAACCGTTATGAGGGCGAGTATCATTGCCGCCGCCTCAAAATACAGCTCGTGGAGCATTGCCGCGGCGTCCGCGGGGGAAGCGAAGATCATTTCAAAGGTGATGTAAACCGAGTAGCCGAAGGAAACGAGCGAGCCGAGCGACACGAGCGTGTCCATATTCGGCGCGCGATTCAGGATCCCCTTCACCCCATTTATGAAGAATTTCTGGTTAATTACCATCACCGCGGCGGACAGCAAAAGCTGAATCAGCGCGACGGCGACGGGTGTCGCGGCGAGCCCCACGGGGAGCGGCAGACCCACCATGTGACCCATTGAAAAATACATCAGGACAAGCACGAGCGCAACCGACGCGGCGAGCCGTGCAACAAGGCGGCGTGTTTCCCCGTCGGGGGCGGGGGTGGCGGTGCGCCTCTTACCCGCGCTATCCTCGGCGACGCCGTAGCCCGCGGAAACGACCGCCTCGGTTATCTCGGCACGGGAGGCACTGCCCGTCACGGTCATGTCCCCCGTCAGAAGATTGACGGCACAGGCATCAACGCCCGAAAGCCCCCCCACAGCGCGCTCAACGCGGGCGGAGCAGGCGGCACAGGACATGCCCGTCACCTTGAATTTTTCGGTTTTCGTAGCCATCACAGGATTGCTTGCAGAATCGTTAGCCGCGCCAATTTCCCGCGCGGTGCTTTTCATTTCGCTCATTTTATCAGTCGCGCCACCGTGGCGATAAGCTCGTCGGCGGCGTCCTCCCTTCCCTCCTTGATATCGCGGACGGCACATCCCTTGATATGCCGCGATAGAAGATCGACCTCAAACGAGGAGAGTGCCGAGGCTATCGCCGCGGTTTGCGTGAGGATATCGACGCAATATGCATCCTCCTCCACCATTCGGCAGATGCCGCGCACCTGTCCCTCTATACGGCGAAGGCGGTTTGTCAGCGCTCGCCTCTCCTCCTCGGAGCGCGCCGTGTGCTTGCAGTTACATTCGCTCATACTGTCACCACCCGTCGGGGTTTCCGACGGTCCTTTCATTTATCGATACGGCGGTGTGGGTCGACACACGGCCGCTTTACATATTATTTCCCCGCGCGTGCGTGTTTCACGCGGTCTACTGTCCGCGAGGGTGTATTTCACGCGGCGAAGGCGATACGTAATCCTTCGTATATATTATATACCCCCTAGGGGTATTTGTCAAGCATAAAAATCCGACCGCCCAAGAATAGACGGTCGGAATCGCACAAATCAGCGCGGGGACAGCCCGACGGGTCAACCACCGAAGCCGCTGCGGAGCACTATCTCCCAATTGTGGGGGAGGGCGACGACGTCGACCCTCTCGAAGAAGTTATCCTTGATCACGACCTCCTCGGCGAGCGAGGCGACGGCATCGAGGTAGAGATAGTCGGCGGCATCCGAATAGAAGTCGGTGAAGAACAGCTCGAAGGTGTCGGAATCGTATGCCCGTGCGATAGGCTCGTCACGGTAGATGAAGCAGGTGCCAAAGTCGGTTTCCGTAACGGACCCCTCGCCAACGCCGAGCGACAGCGCGTGCTCAACTACCTCGCGGGACACCTCGGTCATGAAGCCCTGCGTGTAGGTGGATGCGGGGGAGAAGAAATAGCCCGTGAGGGTGTAATCGTCGAAATCGTATTTTGCGAGCATGGTGGTAAGGAGGACCTCGTCAAGCGAATCCACCACCCCCTGCTCCGCGTCATCAAAGGCGGCACGCATCCTGGCGACGTCTGCCTCGCGCTCCGCTCTTTCCTCGGCGGTGAGGGGGCGCATCAGAAAATTGCCTTCCGCGTCGCGGAGATACTCTCCGTTTTCATCCACCTCGTACTCGTAGGTCGTGCGGATGAACAAGAGCTTGACGTAGGCAAACTCGGCAAAATATTTCTCCCGCTCGGCGGCGTAGGTATCGGCGCGCAGGGTTGACCCGTCCGCACCGTAGAGGCGGAGGCGCACCTGCTCGCTCTTATAGAGCAGGGTTATCGCATCGACGAAGCCGTCGAAATCGAAGCCCATCGGCGAGGAAAGCTCGTCAAATTTCTTCTCGTTACCGCCCGCGATATTTGCGAGCATATCCTCGGCGGTTTCCTTTATTACGCGCTTATCGTTCGCGTTAAGGTTAAAGTAGCGGTCAAACAGAGCCGCACCCGCGACCGTCTGGCGGATATATTTCTCGGTCTCTGTGCGTAGCATATCGGCGTAGCCGTTGCCCTCGTCGTCGGTGGAGCCCCAGAACTCCGGGGTGTCGGCGGCGTCGGTGTGCCCGCTGTTCATAAGATAGCGGATGAAGGTCGTCTTGTAGGTTGTGGCAAGGTAGGCGGCGGCAGAGCGGTCAAGGCGCGTACCCCCGATGGAGGCTAGGGCGCGCGAATTTCGCACGCCGATGACAGCGCCGAGCACCGAGCCGAACAAAATCAGCGCCGCGAGCGTGATGCAAACCGTCAAAATCAGCGGATTTTTTAACACGGGGTGGCACTTACGCACGTTTTTGCCCGTTTTTTTGGTTAAGGATCGTTTACTCATTTTTTATCTTTCAGCCTCCCTGTGCCTCGTCGGACGAGAGGATTTCGGTATATTTTACGAGGACGCGGACGGCGGCGTCCGTCGGCTCCTCACCGCGGCGGAGCTTGTAGACTACGAGCGGCGTGCCAACGCCGAGCATCGACATTTGCGGATAGGCGGCGAACACCTCGCTCCACAGATCGAGCCGCGGCTTGTCGGTGACGAAGGTCAGCCTGCCGTCCCTTGCCTCCACCTTGCGGATCCTTGCCCGCTCGGCAAGTGCCTTGATAAGTGCGACGTCAACAAGTCGCACAACCGCGCGCGGCGGGTCGCCGAAGCGGTCGGTCAGCTCGTCGAGCATATCCATACGGTCGGCGGCGGTTTCGATAAGGGCAATCTTCTTGTATATCTCCATCCTCGTTGCCGCGGAGGGGACGTAGGATTCGGGAATATGGGCGGAGATGGTGATGGCGACGGTTGCCTCGAAGCGCTCGGGGCGCGCGTCCCCGCGCTCCTCGATAATTGCCTCGTTAAGCAGCTTGACGTAGAGGTTGTAGCCGACGCTCTCGATATATCCGTGCTGCTCGGGGCCGAGGAGGTTTCCGACGCCGCGTATCTCCATATCGCGCAGGGCAATCTTGAAGCCCGCGCCAAATTCGGCGAAGTCGCGGATGGTTTCAAGCCGCTTTTCGGCAACCTCGGACAGCGATTTGCCCGGTCGGTAGGTCAGGTATGCGTACGCCTGTCGCTCGGAGCGCCCAACCCTGCCGCGAATCTGGTGCAGCTGGGAGAGGCCGAAGCGGTCGGCGTTCTCGATAATAAGCGTGTTTGCATTCGGCAGGTCGACGCCCGTTTCGATAATGGTGGTGCAGACGAGCACGTCTATCTCACCGCGGACGAGGTATTGCCAGATGTCCTCAAGCTCCTCCTTGTCCATCTGTCCGTGGGCGTAGGCGACGCGTGCCTCGGGGATCGCCTCCTGCACCCTGCCCGCCACGAGATCGATGTCCTCTATCCTGTTGTAGAGGTAGAGCACCTGACCGCGGCGCGACAGCTCGCGACGGATGGCGTCGTAGATCATATCCGCATCGTGCTCCATAACGTATGTCTGCACGGGTCGGCGATCGCCGGGTGCCTCGTCAAGGACGGAGATGTCGGAGATACCGCTCATCGCCATATTGAGCGTGCGGGGTATGGGCGTTGCGGAGAGCATAAGCGTGTCGACGTTTACCGCCATCTCACGCAGGCGCTCCTTTTGTGCGACGCCGAAGCGCTGCTCCTCGTCGATTATGAGCAGGCCGAGGTCGCGAAATTCCACGTTTTTCGAGATCATTGCGTGCGTGCCGATGAGGATATCGACGCGGCCGCGCCTCGTGCGCTCGATGATCTCCCTTCTCTCCTTCGGCTTGCGGAAGCGGGAGAGCATCTCGACGGTGACGGCATAGCCGCGCATACGCGAGAGGGCGGTCTGGTAGTGCTGGAGCGCGAGGATGGTGGTGGGGACGAGGATGGCGACCTGCTTGCCGCCGAGGATGGCCTTGAAGGCGGCGCGAAGCGCGACCTCCGTCTTTCCAAAGCCGACGTCACCGCAAAGCAGGCGGTTCATCGGCACGGGGCGGATCATATCCGCCTTTATATCGTTGATGGCGGCGAGCTGGCTCTCGGTCGGCTCGTATTCAAACTCCGCCTCGAATTTGTCCTCGAGCTCCGACTGCTTCGGGAAGGCGAAGCCCGCGCGGCGCTGTCGCTCGGCGTAGAGCTGAACGAGCTTTTTGGCGAGCTCCTTCGTTGCGGCGCGCGCCTTGCTCTTGGCGCGATTCCAATCGCCGCCGCCCATCTTGGACAGCTTTACCTTGCCGTCCTTGTCGCGCTCGCCGATGTATTTGCCGAGGACGTCGAGCCTCTCGCAGGGAACGAAGAGCATATCCGTGCCCGCGTAGCGGATGGAGATATAGTCGCGGGTCACGCCGTCGACGGTGACCGCCTCCATCCCCTCGAAAAGACCGATACCGTAGGTCGCGTGGACCACGTAGTCACCGGGGACGAGCTCGGCGTGGCTCATCAGCCGCTTGACGCCGCCCGCACGGCGGGAGACGCTCTGCTTTCTTCTGTGAGACATGACCGCCTTGCCCGTTGGGTGTGCCATTGAGAGGACGGCGATTCGCGGGGAAATGAGGTCGAAGCCGTCGTGCGACCCGACCGTCACCCACACGCCCGACGGCGCGCGGGATATATTAAATTCGGTAGAATCGTCGGCGGATTCGGTCATGTCCGCGGGTGATTTTGCGGTGGCTCCCACGCCGCCTGCGGGTAATTTCAAGGAAGATTTATCACCGCCCGCGGTTGCCTTTGCGGTGGGTTTTGCGGTTGCCGACGGGGGGTTTTTAGCATCTATCCCCGCACCCGTGTCAAATTTCGGATCATTTTCGCCGTTTTTGTCAACAAGCAGTGCGGCGACGCCGAGGTCGGCAAGCGTGTCGATAAGCTCCTCCGCCGCGGCGGTGCTGTCGGAGACGAGGATGGTGCGATAGCCCGCACGGGAAAGGCCGACGAGGTCCTCGACAAGCATGGAGATATTCTCGCCATAAGAGACGGTCGGGCGGGAGCGGAAGCCGAATAGCCCCGACAGGCGAAGCCCGCCAACGCCACCTGCGAAGGAGTTGACGTGGACGGTGAGGGCATTATCTAGAAACTCGTTGTATTCGTTAAGGGTTAGGGCGAGCTTTGACGCGCCCTTCGACATTGCGCCGTAGGAGATGAGCCCCGCGACGTCGTTGTCAAGGCGGCGAAGGTGGGAGATGGCCGCCTCACGGCACTCGGAGGTGCCGAGGTTAAATAGGATAGTGCGCCCCGTGAGGTAGTCGAAAAGGGACGCGGGGCGGTAGATAAGCGGTAGGTACTTGTCGCGGAATTCCATCATTCCCGCGGCGCTGACAGAGGCGCGCTCACGCCCGAGGCGGGCACGCATTTCGTCCGAGAGGCCGTTACCCGAAAGAAGGCGGTCGATCTCGGCAAGCATTTTTGCGCGGGCGGAGTCATCGACGACGACCTCGCGTGCGGGGAGCATCGAGATGCGGTCGGCGTTATCCACGGTGCGCTGGGAGAGGGGGTCGAAGTAGGAGAGGCGGTCAACCTCGTCACCGAAGAATTCGCACCTGACGGCGAGGTCCATATCCGCGCCGAAGAAATCGACGATACCGCCGCGGCGGGCAAACTGTCCACGCCCCTCAACAGACTCGACAGGGGCGAAGCCAAGGGCGGCAAGCCGCGAGGCAAGGTTGTCGGGGGAGATTTCAAGACCGACGTAGAGCTCGAGCGAGAGGGCGGAAAGCAGCTCGGGCGGGATCGTCAGCGAGAGGGCGGCAGGCGGCGTTGTGACGATGACGCGGGCGCGACCCGAGAGGATGGAGGACAAGACGGATAGCCTCTCACGCTCGACGTCATGAGAGGCTGAAATATTATGAAGGACGGGGTAGCGCGGCTTAAATTCGACCGCGCCGTGGTCGGGTGCGAGGTAGGCGGCAACGCGTGCGCGCTCCTCCTCCGTCGGGGTGATGACGAGGACGGGGGCCCCGGAAACGGCAAGAGCCTCGCCGACCGCCTCGTTTAAAAAGGCGAGCGTCGCACCGCCCGCAAGGCCGTTGATGACGATAGGCAGCGGGGTGGCTCTCCTATACGCCTCGGCAAGACATTCCATCGCCGAGGAAAATTCGCGGTCCTCGCGTATCAAGGAGGAAATTTTAAGCATATCTCTCCTTTTTTGTAAGGTATAGTTTGCATTTGCGGCGCAAATTATGCCGCAAAATTTGTTCGTATGGGTTGGTAAAATTTAACACGGGGAGGGGTTTATGCCCCGAAGGGGAGCAAAATTATCCATAGATCCTCCACAATCCGCCCCCGCAGAGGGCAGGACGCGACAAGCTCGCTTTTGGCAGGTAAAAATCACTTGGAATAGCGGTTCATCGCGGTATCGATGTCGCCCTTGATTATAAGCTCGACCGCGCTATACACGTCGTCAAGACGGGAGCGGAGCTTTGCAAGATCATCCTCGGGAAATTTGCCGAGGACCCAGTCGGCGAGGTCGTATTCGGGGTTAGGCTTCTGCCCCACGCCAAGCTTCAGGCGGGGGAAATCCTGCGAGCCGACGTGCTCAATAATGCTTTTGAGGCCGTTGTGGCCGCCTGCCGAGCCCTTGCGGCGGATGCGGAATATGCCGGGGTCAAAGCTGATCTCATCGTGCAATACGATTATTCGCTCGGGCGGAATATTATAAAACCGCGCCGCCTCCGCAACCGCGACACCCGAGTTATTCATAAACGTTTCGGGCTTCATAATAATGCCGCGCGCACCTCCAAGGTTAATCTCACAGATGAGGGCGTGGTATTTCGAGCGGTCGGCCTTCACACCGCATTTTGCCGCGATATGGTCGGCGGCGATGAAGCCCGCGTTATGACGGGTGCTCTCGTATTTCTTGCCCGGGTTACCGAGCCCGACGAGAAGGAAGGTCACGGGCGGGAGTGCCTCGCGCTCCTTTTGCAGCCTGTCGAAAATGTCGAAGATGTTGCCCATTTTTTACGCCTTCTCCTCCTTTATGAGGATGAGCTCCTTCGCATAGGGGAGATTTGCAATAGCGTCGCAAAGGACGTGCCATTCGCCGAGCTTGTGGTGGCGGCGGGCGTAGTAGATGTTGATGAGCACCTCGTAATTCATCGTTACCGTGCGGGTCTGGTTATACGAGGAGGGCAAAAGCTGGATCATATTATGCCAATGTGCGCGCTCCTTGGTGGCGTTAAATTTGACACGCTCCCCCTCGAGATAGGCAATGAGCATATCAAGCACGGCGAGCGCATCCTCGCTCATTCTGTCGCAGGAGAAGTCGGCGCGCTCAAACTCCTTTGCCTGGATTTTATGCATCGTGGAGGTGGAATTGGCAACGGTGCCAACCTTGTAGGTATCAAACTCCTTCCACCAATAGAGGGGTGCGGTGATGTCCATGGACACGATAATCTGGCGCAGGAATTTGCGGTGGTCGCTGCCCGCAACGGCGAGGCGGCGCGCAAGAGATAGGTCGTTTTCACCGAGGATGAAATTGCCCCCATCGTCATAGTAGCTATCCATACGCGCCCAGCTGTTCATCGGGTTGCGCGCGCCGCGGATGGCGTTTTCCATATTCATTACGCTGATTCTCTCTGCTTTTAACATCATATACTCCTTTTGGCGGTGACGCCAATATCTTTATCTTATTTATTTTATCATAAATGCGCGCGCTTGTCAATCACGTGGGGGTATCTTTATACCCTGCCGACACATTTTTAGAGGATTTTCACCCACCCGTCGGGGGTCTTTCGCGAGAAAATTTAAGGACGGGACCGCTATTGCGATCCCGTCCAAGGAGATCCACCCGTATTACGGGAGAATCAGATAAACGATCATAAGGATGATACCGATCGTGAGCGAGCCAAGCCCCGCGAAAAGCATATTCGGGAGCCATGCCCTGCCCTTCTCATCCTTTTCTTGCTTGTATTCGTAGAAGGTCTCGGTCCTCTTTTTCTTCGGGTTAGTGAAGAAGATGGTGTGCAGACCAAAATTCTTGAACGCGTAGGTCAGTCCGTCAAATCCGCCGAGGCGGCCAACGTAGCTGAGCGCGCCGACACCGCCGACGAACACGCCGGGGACGGTGAAGCAATTGCAGAGGGCGCCGACGACCTCCTTCGCGCTCTCTTCGTTATACGGCATCTCGACTGCGAAGAACATGATGCCGACGAGGACAAGCGTCATAAGCGAGGTGAAGATATACGCACCCTTGCCGGGGCCGCGCCTCTTGTTGTTTTCCTCCATTAAGCCTTAACCTCTTCGACGTATCTTGCGTACTCTGCCTCGTTGCAGTAGACGAAGTGGCCGGGAGCAACCTCGCGCATCTCGGGCTTATCCACCGAGTAATCGTGCTCCGCGAGGGCGTTATACACGATTCTCTTTCTGTTCTTCTCGGTCTTGGGATCGGGAAGCGGGATAGCTGAAAGAAGCGACTTGGTATAAGGATGGAGGGGATGACGGAACAGCTCCTCGGAGTCGGCGAGCTCAACCATCTTACCGAAGTACATAACGCCGATACGGTCGGAGAAGTACTTGACGACCGAGAGGTCGTGCCCGATGAAGAGGATGGTCAGGCCGAACTTCTCACGAAGGTCGTTCATAAGGTTGATGACCTGTGCCTGAATCGACACGTCGAGCGCGGAGACCGGCTCGTCAGCGACGATGAGCTCGGGGTTCATGATGATCGCGCGGGCGATACCGACACGCTGCTGCTGTCCGCCGGAGAACTCGTGGGGATAGCGGCTGGCGTGCTCGCGGACGAGGCCGACGAGCTCGAGCATCTCATAAACCTTCCGGTCGATGACCTTCTTGTCCCTCTCGCCCTGGATGATGAGGCCCTCCGCGATGATCTCGCGAACGGTCATACGGGGGTCGAGCGAGGACGCGGGGTCCTGGAATATCATCTGGATCTGGGTGACGAGCTTGGTGCGCTTTGCCTTATAGACCGCAGTCTTGTAGTCGCGCTTCAGCTCGGCGATCTCCTCGGGGGAGGCGCCGCGCTCCTGTGCCGCCTTGATAAGGGGCAGATACTTCTCGTCGAGGTTCTTGACGAGCTGGCGGGAGTAGTCCTTGTCGCAGTTCTCCGCCTCGGACCTCGCCTTCTTCATCTCGGCGCGGATCTCGGCGACCTTAACGTCGCACTCCGCCTTAAGGTTCTCCTTAACGGTGGGATCCTCTGCCGCCTCGATCTTTGCGGCGTACTCGCGCTTCAGGTTATTGATCTGATGACGGTAGGTCTGCAGGCCTGCGGCAATGCGCACGCCCTTGAAATAGACGTTACCGCCCGTGATGTTATAAAGCTTGATAATGGAACGGCCGGTGGTGGTCTTACCGCATCCCGACTCGCCGACGAGGCCGAATACCTCGCCCTTCTTGATGTCGAAGGACACGTTGTCAACCGCCTTGTTAACCACGCCGCCGCCCATGGGGAAATACTGGCAAAGGTTCTCGACCCGAAGCAATACTTCGCTATTATTCTTCTCCGACATCAGCCTTTACCTCCATTTCCTTCATTCTTTCTACGCGGTCGCGGATGATCTTGGGCATTTCGACCTTGGGTGCATCGGGATGAAGCAGCCAGGTTGCCGCACCGTGAGTCTCGGAAATCTTGAACATCGGGGGCTGCATCTCAAAGTCAATCTGCATCGCGTACTTGTTTCTCGCGGCGAAGGCGTCGCCGACGGGGGGATAAATCATATT
>JAZODF010000064.1:0-2534 GCA_045596865.1 Eubacteriales bacterium | reverse complement strand
ATGCGGAAGCTATAAATTCAAAGATGAAATGGCTGAAGTTGCCGAGATCATGACGCTTGCGGGCAACTGTGTGCTGACTCCCAATGAGCTCACAAGAGATTCCAAAGACGATTATACAGAGGAAGAAGCGCGGATGATCGATATGATGCACAAGGAAAAGATCAGGCTATCTGATGCCATTATCGTTGTCAATGTCGGTGGATATGTCGGAAAGAGTACGCAAAGTGAGATTGAATTTGCGGAGAAGTTGGGCAAGGAAATACTGTATTACACAGATTTGAAATTGTAATTACACAAACCGCCGCCGATTTGCCAATGCGTTCGGCGGCGGTTTCTATTGACATATTGGGCTTAATCAATTATAATTATTACAATAAACACAGGAAGGTCAAAAAATGGCTATTAAAGTATTTATATCCAAAGACAAAAAGCAGTTCAAGGCTAATATGCATTGCCACAGCACTATCTCGGACGGACGTCTGACCCCCGAGGAGCTCAAGGCGGCTTACAAGGCGCAGGGATACTCCGTGCTTGCAATCACCGACCACTGCTATCCCTATCCTCACAACGATATGACAGACGATGAGTTCCTTATGCTGACGGGCTACGAGGCTTATATCCGTCCCAACAAAAAGGCGAAGAGCGACCGCTATCTGCCCGAGGTGCACCTCAACCTTTTTGCGCGCGATAAGGACAATGACAAGTACATATGCTACAATCCCATCTACTGCAAGTACTACAAGGGTGATCCCGAAAAGCTCAACCGCGTCGGCTCGGAGGAGCCCCGTGAGTATACGATGGATTATCTCAATATGTTCATCAAGACCGCGACCGAAAACGGCTACGTTGTTTCCTACAACCATCCCGTATGGTCGATGGAGTCGGATGAGAATATCTTCAAGCTTGAGGGCTGGCAGAGCCTTGAGCTCGATAATACCGATGCGAATCATATCAACACTCTTGAGCATAACGAGGTGCTTTATGATAAGCTTCTTCGCCGCGGCATCAGAGTCGGCTGTCACGGCGGTGATGACAACCATAACAAGTATCCCTTCGGCCATCCGCTTTGCGATTCCTTCGGCGCGCACACTATGATCGTTGCGGACAAGCTTGAATATGACAGCGTATTCTCCGCGTTCGAGAGAGGCGACTGCTATTCTTCGACAGGTCCCCGCATCCTCTCGCTTTCGATCGAGGACGGCAAGACCGTTCGCGTTGAGACCACGGATGCTGAACGTATCATTATGTTCTACGGCACCAAGAAAGCGAACATCGAGATCGATGAGAATTACGGAACTGTCAACAGCGCCGAGTTCGAGCTTCACCACAAGGCAAATTATTTCCGCATAACCGTCATCGACAAGCAGGGTAGAAAAGCTTGTTCGAGAGGTTATTTCAGGGATGAGTTTTAATATTGACAAAAACACGGCACAGCCAAAATGGTTGTGCCGTGTTTTTGTCCGAACGTCGGCGGGGCGCCGCCGTTCGGAAGCACACGGGTAGTTTCGCCCTCTGCGGAGGGCGACTTAAGGCTCTGCCTTAAGAAACCGCAAACTTTTAAAAAAGTTTGATCAAAACTTTCCGCTGATTATAATTTTGTTCCGTTGATATAAACTTCGCGGACGGTGAGTTCGTTGTTTAGTATGACGATATCCGCATCAAGTCCGACTCCGATTTTTCCCTTGTTAAGTCCGAAGATCTTAGCGGGGGTTGCCGAAAGCATAGTTGACGCCTCGGAGAGGGTGAATCCGCATTCGTTTACGAGTACGCGCAGGAGCACGTCGGCTGTTGCAACGCTTCCCGCAAATGCGCTTCTGTCCGAAAGCTTTGCCACGCCGTCTTCGATGATGTATTCAACACCGCTCATAACGCCGCAGGTCGCGGGTGATCCCGCAACGCTGAGGCTGTCGGTTACGGCGACAACGCGGTCGATGCCCTTGATCTTGACTATCATTCTGACGAGATCGGGCGGCAGATGCTTGCCGTCGGCGATGATCTCGGCGTAAAGCTCATCGCGCAGGAAGGTGCTTTCGATGACTCCGAGAGATCGGAAGCCGTGGTCGCGCGTGACCGTCGAAGTGCAGGAGTAAAGATGAGTTACAAGACTTAATCCATTATCTATCGCGAGTGCCATATCCGCGTATTTCGCGTCGGTGTGACCCGCGGAGGCGACGATTCCGTGATCCTTGAGGAAGCGACAGAATTTGCTGTCCTTATCTCGTTCGGGAGCGTAAGTCCAACGGACGATCGTGTCGCCGGTTTCCTCGACAAGAGAAATGTATTCCTCGGGCTTCGGCTCGGTGATATGACCGGGTGCCTGCGCGCCGCATTGTGCGTGCGAGAGGTAGGGACCCTCCATATGCGCGCCGAGAAGATTCCGTGCGAGCGGATTTTGCTTTGCGATCGCGATATTTTTTACCGCCTCGCGCATGATTGGGAAGGGACCCGTTGTTACCGTGGGGACGATGGTGGTCGTTCCGTGTGTCATGTGGAATACGCAACCGTCCACGATCTCGTCGGGCGAGGATTCGGTG